>JABDMH010000046.1 GCA_013001595.1 Saprospiraceae bacterium
GCGCAACTGCGTCCTTTCGCTTGCATCATTAATTAGTGGCGAGACGGTTGTTAAGTGGCGTACTGGCACTCCATGTGCTATTGCTGGCAAAGTGGCAAAAGCAGCTTTACGAACTTCAGGGTTGTCAGCAGTTAGGTTCTCTTTGATTTGATCCCAGAAGCTGGCCAGTCCACGCTCACCTATGAGTTTAAACAAATTGACCTTGGCCGCACCTCCACTTTGGCCCAGTGTTTCCTCCAGAAAATTAAGGTTGCTGCTGTCAATCCACTGCGAAGCTTCATGTCTAGCAGCCATCATCAATGAAGGCTTACTACTATCGAGCAAGATCTTTCGCAATGTTGGCAAACCGGCCTTTCCAGCCAACGTCGAATAAGTGCTCAAAGCAACCCTTGCCAGGGACGGGTCAGTGGATCCGATTAGGTCTTGCGCTAGAGGAATCGCGGCGGTATATTGATGTTTGTGCGCGGCACGCAATAAATTCATTTGCGCACTGGCATCCAGTCTATCGAAGAGTTTAAACAGTTCTGGCAGGTACTTAGCAGGAGCATTTACCATGGCTGATGTTAGGACAGACTGCATCTGGGGATCTCCTTTCTTGCATGTCTTAAGAAGTTCATCAAGCTGGTCTTCTGAACCATGTTCAACGATCAATTGGTAGGCAGCGGTCTGATTAGCACTACTGGGGTTTGCACTAAGTACCTGATGTACCGTTTCTATCGCTGATGACGTATTTCCACTTGCCGCTTGTGCCTGGGCGAGGATCATGAGCAGATTGTTCCCTTCTGCAGGATCTTCTGACCCATAGTCCACGATTAGAGGTTTAGCTTTCTCACTGCCAGATCTAGCCATTCCCAACAGCGCTTCGGCAGCATATAGAGCATTCTTATCATTAGCCAGGTCAAGGAGTACCTGCTCAACTTCTGGACCTTGGTATTGTGATAAAGTCTTTGCCAACAACTGTTTACAATATCCATTTACTTGATCAACCGCATCAAGGAGGGTGCCGAGTGATTTTGGCGATTGAATCGCACCAATGGCTTGCAATGCTGGTTCACACAATGTTCGAATTTTGCTGGAAAGGACATCCAAACTGGCATCTGAAGCGATAAATTGTAATTGTTCTATCAGAAATACTTGAGCTTCTAAAGCTATGTCTTCACCCAAGGCCTGAATCAAGCCGGCTTCCACTTGTGGTCGATATTTTTCAGGTCCTTTGGCCAATGCACTCAACGCATATAGGACGTCCGCATCTCTACCGGCACCATTTGGTCTGATTTTCTTGGCCAACGACACGATGGCTGATGGACCAAGCTCCACGATTTCTCCAGCAAGTCTTTCGAGATCTTGAGTATTATTTGCCGGAAAGGAGGCGAGGAGACTATCCACATCATTTTGAGCCGATAAAGTTGTAGCACAACAAAGTATAATCGTTGCCAAACATGAAAAAATCCTTATATACATGTGATCTCTATTTTCTATACTCTTTTGGTAATAATCTAAATTGACCATTCTCCACGCATGGGTTGATGAATCATTCTATTGGCTGCCAGGTCTGTAAACTGCTGGCTTTCAGGGTCAAACTCTAAACTACGACCTAATCTAAGTGCAATTACTCCTAAGTTGATAAGGGTACAGGATCTGTGTCCATTCATCTCATTTAGGGCAAATTTTTGCCGAGTTTTCACAGCTTCACGGAAAGAGGTCAACTGTGGGGCTGGATCCGGCAACGCAGCAATTAGTCCCTGAAGATTGGGTATGTCGCTGCCCATACCTTTATACAGTTTTCCCATCGGACCTTCAATGAAGGCAGCATCCTTATCGCGATTGGCACCATCTAACACGATTTTACACCCATCTTGATAGGTATACTCTATCCTTCTCCATGAACCTGCGGCATCAGGGTGCTGCTGTGGAGTATCTACAGCTATATGTGTCGGACTGGTATCATCCTTTTCAAGCAGATATTGAGCTGGATCCATATAGTGTTGACCCATATCACCTAACCCTCCACCGTCATAATCCCAATAACCCCGAAACTTCGCATGAACTCGATCTTCATTATAGGGCTTAAAAGGTGCAGGACCTAGCCACATATTATAGTCTAAGCTTTCAGGCACTACTTGGGCATCTAGATCTGTTCGGCCACTCCAATAAAATTTCCAATCGAAGCCGGTCGTGGCACTCAAAGTGATCTTTAAAGGCCATCCAAAGACGCGGTTCTGTACTAATTTCTTAATGGGTTTTACGGGAACCCCCATGCCATAGAAATTACTATCAAACCTAAACCAAGTATTCAATCTAAACATGCAGTCATATTGCGCTACAGCTTTTTGTACTGCCATTCCCTCTCCAACCGTTCGGGTCATTGGTTTCTCACACCAGATGTCCTTACCAGATTTCGCAGCAGCAATGGCCATTAAAGCATGCCAGTGGGGAGGGGTTGCAATGTGAACGACATCAATGTCTTTCCTTTCTAGAAGTTCGCGATAATCAGCATAAGTATCGACCTTGCGATCAAGCATGGATTGAGCTTTGGCTAAATGTTTTGTATCAACATCACATATAGCTAGCAGCTCTCCCTCGTAGCCTATGTGTCCGCGGCCCATGCCACCCACACCTATGATTGCCTTGGTAAGTTTATCACTGGGTGCAATATGCTTAGTTCCACCAAGTACATAGCTCGGAACTATGCTGAAGGCACTAGCCGCAACACCCAAGTTTTTGAGAAATTTTCTTCGATTATTGATCACAGACATGGATACAAATTTAGGAGTCCAAATATAAGGCTTTACAATGGTCTATAGATCAACCCTATTCTAAGTGTTGACCGCTATTAAAACTCAAGTCCATTGTCTGGTATACTAGACAGGATCAAAAGGTGTCAAGCGTTTACTAACAAACAGCTCCTCTATTTTCCTGGCGAACTCACCAACGTGATTTATCCATCAAAAAAATAGCGTATCATGCGCTTTCTCTTCATCTACTTTCTATCTCTTTTTTGCATGCAGACCACTATCTGTCAGGTGGAATCTGCATTGCGCAATGACTTCTTTGCCATCTACAACAATAGCAGTTTAGACAATGCATATGTCAAGCTATTTGGCAATGGCAATCGTGGAACATTGCAATTCTTTAATGCTGCCTACAATCTGGTGGGTTGGTTTGACACCAATAATGAAGATAGTGGATACATGGGTGTCCGATCCAATGCTGGATTCAAGACAGCCACACTCAATAGTATTCAGGGATTTCCAAACAATGCCATCCTCAATATCTATGTAGACAGTGACGAATAAATTTATGCCCAGCTCTATGCCGGTACCGCTGGAGCTGGTGGACTACCCACTTTTGGGCCCATTCGCGAAATACATACACAGCCCATCTAGCTGGCAATACAGACCATGGCTACATGGGCGTTTACGATAATACCGATGTACTAAAAGCGGGCATCTATGTCGATGCTATGGCCAGGGCAACATCTTTGCAGACGTAAAAGAATTTTTTCAGTGCCCATCCCTCAGATCCATCGAAGGAATCGTCTATGCATCTCTTGAGGATCCGGAAGCTGGAGCATCCTCAGCGGCACATCAACGCTGAGCCAAGGCAGTGCCTCGATTGCTTCCCCGCTCACTATCAGGCGATTGCCAACACTAATGCTATGATGTCCAGGTAACGCAACATTCGTCGGATTCCTATGGTTTGGCCATGGTTACCAAAGGTAATTACCAAGGTAAAGACGGCTTTATCGTGTATGAGTTAAAAGGTAGCATGAGCAATTATTCTTTTGATCAGGAGGTAAAAACCAGCAGGAAAGGATTTGAAAACTATCAACCAGTTAGGAAAAAGTCTGAAAGCCTACCAGCTTCACAAAAGGGAGCAATCAAACACGCAAATGGGCTCCCAGTGATGGAGGTAAATGAACGCATCTCAATACCACTTAGCCCGAAGTCTTCCTACTTTTAACTCCATTTCATCCGATTTTGATGGTCATCCATCTTGTAAAATTTCAAGATATATCTTCACATAGATTCAGGGCTTATTAACTACTTCAGACTAATGCCTACAACCTTAGGTCCGGTTTCATTTGGCTTCAGCGCCTTTACCACTTGTGTCTCTGTGAATGTAGATCTTTTCATGCTCCCAAATCCATTCGATTTTTATAATTATCGCAAGGGAGCACTTATGGGGAAGCTGAAGATTTGCTTGGACTAGTGGGAGTACACCCTATGGGATGTCATCCAAATTGGAAAATTAACCTGTCCCAAACTCATAGGGCATGCCTCCATCTGGATTCTGCTGATCAACAATTGATGTCAATAAAAGCAGTAAGTATGACGTATCGTCGGAACCGTCAAGAACTTGACGAACAAATATCACCGTCGCCGCTGATCCAAGTCATTTCTAAATCGCCGCATTAGGACTAAAATTCACATATATTTTAGTAAGGGCGTCAGGAGCTACAAAGTCGTTGACTCATGTGTCTCTTGTAAAACAATTTGGTGTACATTTTCCAATTTACTTACTACTAGCAAAAACAGTTCACTTTCGAATCCAAACAAGTTCATGAGCATGATAAACTCATATGGTGAAATAGCAAAAGACATTAGTCTCTTGAGAAAAAGACCTAACCTAGAAGATTGGGAAGATCAGTATGCAAATTGGTCATGGAACAAAGTGAGGGAAGAACTCCATCGGGACGGCGGATTTGTTAACCTCGCCTATGAATGCATCGACCGCCATGCAGATGGCGACAATGCTGAGAAAACCGCCATGTTGTGGCAAAGTGCAGGAGGTGACTTAGAGATCCATAGTTATGCTGATATGAAAGCCCAATCCAACCGCTTTGCAAATGCTCTACGGTCCCTTGATATTACTAAAGGAGAACGGATATTCTTCTTATGTGATCGAATTCCTGAACTATACTTTGCCATCTTCGGGACCTTTAAGATCGGTGCTATTGTTGCACCACTATTTTCTGCCTTTGGACCTCAACCTGTCAAGGAACGTTTCAACAGGGCTTCGGGCTCGGTAATTATCACTACACCCCAACTGCTACCCAAAGTAGATGCAATTCGTCACGAACTCCCTTCTCTCAAGTATGTAATTGTGATTGCACACCGGGAAGGGGCCGAGGTTGAAAAGGAGAACCTGGGATATGCTCAATTAGTTAATGGTGCGTCCACCGATTTTGAGATGGAGCGCACGGGTGAGGAGGACTGGTCTATCATACATTTTACCAGTGGCACCACCGGACTGCCAAAAGGGGCCACCCATGTACACGGTGCAGTGGTTGGACATTATGCCACCGGTAAATACGTACTCGACCTTCAAGAGGATGATATCTATTGGTGTACTGCCGATCCCGGTTGGGTAACTGGCACCAGTTATGGCATGTTTGCACCTTGGTCTAATGGAGTAACCCAAGTAATCGACGAAGGAGGGTTCTCTGCAAGGCGTTGGTATGAGAATATTGAAAAATTCAAGATTAACATTTGGTACACGGCACCAACTGCAATACGCTTACTAATGAAAGCCGGGGTCCAAACAGCCAAAAAATATGACCTCTCATCTTTACGCCACGCGATGTCAGTGGGAGAACCCCTGAATCCAGAAGCAGTGGTCTGGGGTATCGAGGCTTTCGATCTCCCTTTTCATGACAACTGGTGGCAGTCTGAAACTGGTGCTATTATGATTGCTAATTATAGCTCGATGCCGATTCGGCCCGGGTCCATGGGCAGGCCCTTCCCAGGTATCCAAGCCGCCATTATTGACAGCGGCGGAAACGAACTTGTACAACCCATGGCGGAAGGTCAACTAGCGATTCGGCCGCCCTGGCCTTCCATGTTTCGCACTTACTGGAATGACCCGGAGCGCTATGATTCCTGCTTTAGACAAGGATGGTATTTGACTGGTGATAAGGCCAAACGGGATGCAGATGGATATTTTTGGTTTGTAGGCCGTAACGACGATGTGATCAACACCGCAGGCCATTTGGTAAGCCCATTTGAGGTTGAGAGTGCGCTGATTGAGCATGAAGCAATAGCGGAAGCTGGCGTAATTGGTAAACCAGACGCTATAGCAATGGAGGTGGTCAAGGCATTTGTGACACTGCACGAAGGTATTGAGGATACTCCCGAATTACTGCGCTCGTTAAAGCAACATTGCCGACAGCGACTTGGTCCGGGTGTGGCCCCGAGAGAAATTGATATTGTCGACATCTTACCGAAAACCCGTTCTGGTAAGATCATGCGACGTTTGTTAAAGGCGCGTGAGTTAGGTCTACCTGAGGGTGACACCTCCACCTTGGAAGATGACTAATCGATATTGTCGCAGATTGATTCATTAAAAATAAATTTCATGACAGAAATTAAAGGCGAAATCCAAATTCATCGCGGTCTAAATAATGTGTATTTCGATCGCAGTGAGGCTTGTTTTATTGATGGACGTATTGGAAAACTCCTCTATAGAGGATATTCGATCCATGATCTGGCAAAATACTCGACTTTTGAAGAGACTTCGTACTTGCTGCTTTTCGGAGATCTCCCCACCAAAGAAGCACTGGTAACCTTTATCAATGATTTAAAGATGGCGCGTACGCTGCCCCCACCGGTGATCAAAATTATCCGGGGCATCCATCATGCCCATCCCATGGAGGTGTTACGCACTGCTGTATCGGCACTTGCTGCATTCGACCCCGATGTCGCAGATAATACCCGGGAAGCAACCCAGAGAAAAAGTATCCGGCTGATTGCGCAAGTGCCTTCTATTATTGCTGCCCATCACCGAATCCGCAACGACCTGGATCCAGTAGCGCCAGATACATCTCTAAACCACGCTGCAAACTTCCTCTTAATGCTTCATGGCGAATCCCCTAGCGCGGATGCCGCTTCTCTGGTAGACACGGACTTCATACTTCACGCAGAACATGGCTCTAACGCCTCGTCCTTTACGGCTAGGGTTGTAGCTGGCACACAAGCAAATCTACATGCAGCACTCACTGCGGCAATCGGCGCTTTGTCTGGATCTTCCCACGGCGGTGCAGCAGAAAATGTTATGCGAATGGCACAAGAAATCGGTGAACCCGAACGTGCTGAAGAGTACGTAAAAATGTTACGCAGCCAACGAAAGGCAATCATGGGTTTTGGTCACCGCGTTTACCGGACTGAGGATCCACGTGCTCGCCATATTCGAGCCGGTGTCAAAAGATTATCCGAGCAAATGGGACAACCACATTGGTATAATGTACTCGAAGCTGTGTCGGAAGCAATGAAGCCGTATGCCCGCCATGGAATCAACGTCAACGTCGATTTCTATGCCGGTGTCATCTACTATCTGCTAGGGATTCCAGAAGATGTTTTTGTACCCATCTTCGCTATAGGACGAATTCCCGGTTGGGCGGCACAGGTACTAGAACAGTATGAAAATAATATTCTGATACGCCCTCGTACCCAGTACAGTGGCAAGAAGGATCTGACTTACGTGCCAATTGATCAAAGATAATTTGAGTTATACTGCAGATCATAAAAAGATCCCTCTAAATTAAGACTTGGTTTACCTGTATTCCTTGATTTGTTCGGCTGTGATAGGCCGATAGACATTTCCATAGAACCGACCCAATAGTTGTAAAGAATCTACATAGGTTCGAACAGCAGGCTGATTATCTGGCTATTGATCTCTGTGGTTTAGGTCGAACTAGATGCCATCAGTGCTTTCTATCTTGAACCAGACTCATTTCTGTCAGTGTGGTAAAGCCAGAAGGGAATGGCACAACATGTGGTGACCGTAAACGTAATTCAGCATAGAGAGTCCATAAATCACCTGAGAGACCTGAATCCAATCTTCATGAAAGTAAACTCTCCGGGCAACAAATCATAGGGGCATGGTATCTCTATCATATCAACGAATGACTCAATCTTGCTTATATTAATGCTGCAAGAACAAGGCAGTAGATAATTACAGTTCTTGCTATAGATTACAATGGTCAAGATAAAAGAGTCTCAATTGATACCGCACCTATCTTCATTCCTCTGTATTCTTGTGCTTCTGGTGGCGCAATCCATTTATGCTCAAATAGACACTGAGTTTTGGTTTGCTGCCCCCAGTGTCACAGAAGATCACGGGGACCGACCCATCGTCTTGCGTTTTACCTCCTTTGATGAGGCAGCTCACGTCACCATCAGCCAACCGGCCAATCCATCATGGCGACCAATCGAATTTGACATCGGAGCCAATGCCAGTCGAAGTATTGATTTGACGTTCCGCATCAATATGCTGGAAAATTTTCCTGCATTCCGAGTATTACGTCACGGGTTGCATATACAATCCGATCAGCCGATCACCGCTTACTATGAAGTCAATCATGAGTTCAATCCAGATATATTTTCCTTAAAAGGCAACAACGCCTTGGGTACCGACTTCTTAATTCCAGCTCAGAATTATTGGGGAAACTTTGAATATTACGACCCGCAACCCTTTTCTTCCTTTGACCTGGTAGCTACTCAAGATGGCACCGAAGTGACCATCATCACAACAGTTGATGTTCCAGGGCATTCCGCTGGAAATACTTGGACGGTAAGACTAGACCGTGGGGAGTCCTACTCAGTGACCGCCGCAGGTTTTGGTGCCGCTGATCAATTAACCGGATCTAGGGTGACTGCCAATCACCCGATCGCGATCACGCTCAAAGATGACAGCAACCATTACGATCCGTGTCACGATCTCGGTGGCGACCAACTGGTACCGATCCGTGTATTGGGAACAGAATATATCGTCGTGAAAGGATTTTTACAAGGTGGAGATCGTGTATTCGTGATGGCTACGAAAGATGCTACCCAGCTTCAAATTGGTGATCAAGAGAATGCAGCGACCCTGAACACTGGCGAAATGCATGGTTTTCTGCTCAACGATGCTTCGACCTATATTCGCGCTAGTGCCCCTGTTTATGTGGTGCACGCCACCGGATTTGGCTGCGAGATTGGCCTCGCCATTCTTCCCAAAATTACATGTACTGGTTCTCAGACGGTTAGTTTTACCAGGTCTACAGATGAAAACTTTGGCATAATCCTCATTACCGAAGTAGATTTTCAGAATGACTTCACCTTCAATAACCTGCAAGCTGCGGCAGAGATCGATCAATTTAGTCCAGTGCCAGGTACAAACGGCAGATATGTGGCCACACAAGTGAACTTGACAGACCGAGATCAGACCAATTATAGCATTTCCAATCGCAGTGGCAGCTTTCACCTGGGCATCATCAATGGTGGCGATTTTAGTGGTACTCGCTATGCCTATTTCTCAGATTTTAGGTCACTCAACCTTTTGGCAGATGCTTCCAGAATTTGCCTGGGTGGTGAAGTGCGTCTGGCTGTGAGTGGTAGTGACAACTATGAATGGTTTGGTCATCGAGATGTACTAGGTAGCCTTGAAGATACTGTGTCCACAGCACCTGATGAGACTACGACTTATGGCGTAATTGGCTTTGACAATAACAATGGTTGCAGAGACACCGCATATTTGGATGTGGAAGTATACAAGTGGCCACAGCCCGACGTTGAAATCTCTCCAGCCTGCATAGGAACCCGTACATCCATACAATACCACAGTGATGAAAGTCTGGAATCACTACAATGGATCTTTGGGCAGGACACATTCCTAACCGATGCTGCAGACTCCCTGATGCTGTCATGGCAAGAGCCAGGAAGAAAGGAGGTCATTCTCCAGGCCACTAATCCAGCTGGTTGCCTGGTGGACACCGTTTTAAGCATCGAAGTTGGAGGAGTACAACTACAACAGGATTCCGTGATCAGTATTAAAGCTGGAGAAGTGGGCAGTCTGGATGCAGTGGTACTATCCGGCAATCTTGATCAGGCGCAATTTCGCTGGGAACCAACCGAAGGCCTTTCATGTAGTGATTGTTTTGATCCGGAGTTCTCTCCTAATGAAGAAACAGTTTATACCTTGTACATAGATGATGTACTAGGATGTACTTCTGCGTACCGCACCCACGTATTTGTTGACGCCGCCATCTTTGTGCCTAATGCCTTTAGTCCCGATGGAGACAACCTCAACGACTACTTCGAAATCTTCGCACCTGATGTAGACATAGATCAAGTGCAGATTTTTAATCGCTGGGGGCAGATGTACTATCGCTGGAATCGTGGCACAAGCTCAGCTGCCCAACATCAATTCTGGAATGGTGATGTTGATGGATCCTCCCACCAGGCTGCAACTGGTGTCTATGTGTATGTGATTTCCGGCTTTCACCAAAGGAGTGGCAATACCGTCCACCGCAGTGGCACCGTCACTCTGATGAGATAAATCCTTCGTTCATCTCGCTTACAAGGATTACTCCTAGGAGGTTTCAAGAGCTGTAACATTTCCAGCTACATGTAAAGATCCTCGTTCGATGTTTGGTGCAGTTCTGTCAGGAAGTGGGCTAGTTTTTGTGCACAATCGGCCAAATATTTTTTGCCCTTTTCAGCAGTAGCCAGTTTTGGATCGCCCACACCCGTATCTGCAGTCACTTTGGTCCACTGCCTTTGCGTAACAGCCCAACCTTCTCTAAATCCAGATAAAGGAATTTTTTTGGCATATCCATCACCAGCTTCAGATAGAGGTCTGACCAAATCAGGTCTAATGTGCAGCATCACACTGGTCTCCATTTCACCTGCATGGTCCCCAGCATTGTCAAAGTATTTATTCCAATCAACCAGGCGGAACCAGTCTACCCAACAAATAAAGATTTCGGGATAAAGGAAAGATAACTCCCGTATCATGTTTTTAAAGTTATTGCCTCCATGGCCATTAAGGATCACCAATTTCTCAATGTTGTGACGTTTTAGCACATCGACCAAATCCTTAAGGATAGCCAGTTGTGTGGAGGGTAAAATATTCATACAGAATTTAATATCCAGCTGACCTGTATTGACGCCAAAAGGTACACATGGAAGAACCAATGACTTTGTACCAAGCGATAGGGCCTGCATTGACGCCTGCTTAGCCACATATTCCACTTGATAATTATCAGTAGCATAAGGCAAGTGATAATTATGTGCTTCCGTAGCACCCCAAGGCAGTACTGCTAATTTATAATCGGTCTCATTAACCGTTTTATAATTGGCATCGGCTAAAATGCTAACCTCGTTTAGATTGCAATTCATGTATTTGCTTTCTTATGAAAAAAAAGATCACCAGCACAGACCCGATAATTAGCGACCACCATAGCCTGCTCTGCCAATGATTTGACATAAAGATGGGTTCTTCTGATCCAATAAGTATGAAAGTAGCCCAAAAGAATGGATGCATCAAGTTGCCCGTCGACTTTTCTAAATAGCTCATCTTGGCCCGTTGCAATGCCTGATCCTTGGGCAGATCCTCCGCTAGGTTGGTATAGAAGTATTGCATAATGTCGGTTGCTGCCTTATCTTGAACATCCCATAACGAGGTGACAATACTTTTGGCGCCAGCATAAGAAAAACCCCGTGCCAAACTTGCTAGCCCTTCACCAGTTTGCACCGGCCCGACATTGGTCTCGCAAGCACTGAGGGTCACCAGTTGTATAGGCAGCTGTAGATTGTACAACTCATGTAGGAAGAGTCGGTCACCTCCATGAAATGCTAGGAAAGAGAGGTCTGAATTCTGATCGTCCACCTTGGCATGAGTAGCAAAGTGCAGAATACCAAATCGGTCCATATCTTGTAGTACCGCAGACTTCGTGGCAGACGCACCTGTAAGAAGCTTTCCCGGGAATATGGAAGATACCTGGGTGGCTTCGATTTCATTAAATAGCAGTGGGCCAAATTGCCTAGCCTCGGTGCCGGCCTCAACCGCAAAGGATGGTGCCACCGCCATCATGTCAGACCTCAGTGCAATTTGGCCTTGCATAGTATGGTATAAAGTTGCCGAATAATTGTACGAAATGGCCTTGGTTTTTTCTACAAATAGATACGATCGCATGTCCATCAGGTCCTCCGGCCTTTCTGGCAACAGTGCTCCAAAAGGCAAGAGATTCAGCACACCATCAGGTACGATTTTCAATCTACGGCTCACTTGCTGTTCAACGGGTTTTAAAAGTAACTCATACAAGCCGTAGGCCTGGTCGACGTATTGTTTCAAATGGTCGACATTTGCTTGATCCGTGATTGGCATTTGTGGGTTGAACGCACCCAAAGCCTCCAAAAAATGTTGAACTCGACTTTCCAGATCAACAGGCCTAGGTATGTATTGTACAGTACTGCCTTTTTTACTGATAAGAAAAAGGTAGATGTGCTCCCTCCCCACGAAGTACTCCAACATTGTTTCGTCCGACGCACATGAACTTGAAAGTTCTTCCAAATCGACAAAATTGAAGTTATACTTCGCCTGATGATATCTGGGGTATTTCTCCTCCAAAGATGATTTGAAATGTTCATAGGCCAGCTCCAAATCCGTTTTTTTCAACATCAATTCTTCTCGCAGTGATCCAGTACTTTGCATCACCAGCTGCCTTACCCGTGCAAGACTATCCTGTAATGCAGCTTCCCTTGCCAGCACTTCCTGATCTATCGCACTATGTTGCAATGCAGAAGCTTCCAGTAGTGATTCCAGCAATGTCAACGATTTACTTTTTTCATTCTTTAAGAACGCCTTGCCATAGTATGCAGGATCTCCTGTTAATTCTGCCAGGGTGATGTAGGCTTTGATCGCCCCTTCGTATATGGGTAGGTTTTGTCTTGAGAACAACATCTTAGACTTCTGAAAAGAAACTTCGGTCCGATTTTTAGTGGCAAAATGGTCCGCTAAATCATATAGTCCAATTGCTTCCATCAGGTCGCTTGTATCTGATGAAGACGCATAATGATCCATCCAAGCACTGGCCTTTAGCAAGCAAAGATGCTTCAGTGTTTGATAATTGGCAAGGTGATCTCGGCCTGGGTTATCATGAATGTTCTCTTCATCAAGTCCTTCGATGGTGGCACACATTGCTTGATGGAAATGGTGCAGGGTCTCACTTACTCGACCTCTGGCCTGAGCATTGCGACCCAGGTCTAAGTAATAGAACCTCACCCTGGAATTATCAGGAAAATATCTAAGGTGCAGATCAACGGCCTTCTGATAGAAAGGAAAGGCTCTATCATGAGCTCCTCTTCTGGAGTAGACTTTTGCAAGCGTATTATAGCTTGCCACATGAAAGCGACCATTGGGTGCCGCCAATTTTTCAAAAATCTCGATGGTCTGTTTCGCATACTGTTCTGCAACATCGACCTGACCATCATCTAAGAATTGAAGTGCCGCATTATTCAATACAATGCCATATTCATTGCTAGTTCTACCGTACAATGCTTCCCGAATTCTCAGCGCTCGTTGAAAGCTGAAGCTGGCCGCTTCTTCATTGCCCAATGCTTTTTCGATGATTGCCAGATTGTTATATCCGGTGGCCAACTCGGGATGCATTTCCCCAAAACGGGTACCAATTACTTGTACACCAGATTGGACCAGTTGCTTAGCTTTTTGCAAGTCTCCTATACGACGCAGCGCTTGTGCCCACTGCAGATATATCTCACCTTCAATCAGCACCAGCTCCCGACCTGAAGCCAACGGAATTGCTTTTTCAAAATAATGGATGGCTGAATCGTGGGTTTCATTTTGATAATGATAGATACCTGTCCTTAAATAGATCATCGCAGCGATCTGGGCTGCCTGTTCGGCAAAGGGCTCGACCAAGTTGGCGGCATTGTGCAGACTTTGTCGCTCTTCGACATCGTCTGGAAAGGAAGATCCTTTTAGTAACCATAGATGAGCCAAGAGGGTCACATGCTCACGATCAGAAAAGCCATGCTCACCATTGTCGTATCGATCTAGCAGGTCATCAATCTCTTTGGCAACATCAACAGAATCAATTAGACAATGCAATCGCCAGATATTGCATTGCACATGACGAAATGGGTGCTCCTCAGTAAATAATTGGGCTGCCTTCTCAAATGATTGAGCTGCTGGCGTATATAATCCACTCGAGAAAGCATGCATTCCTTCCGACCAGAGTTGGTGGGCTTCCAGCGTGTCTTGAGCTGAAAGATACGATCGAATACCAACCTGAATGACTATAGCCAATAACAAGTTTAATTTGGGAGACATTTCAAATTACCGATTAGTCTATAGCACTTTTGTGCTGCAGTGAAGTTATCAGTAGTTGGCGTTAAATGCCTAAACTTGTGATCCAAGAACTTCATTCATGAATGTTGTGATCCGAGACTGGCCTAAAGAACGCATTTATTTTGTGCTCATCATACTGTTCAGCATTCCAGTATTCCTGTTAAATCTCGGTTCACCTGCATTCATCGAGGATGAAAGCATCAGGGGATTGGTAGCCCTAGAGATGGAGCTATCCGGAAATTTTATCGCTCCGACTCTAAATGGAGAATATTATTTTAAAAAACCACCCCTTTGGAATTGGATTTTAATCGGCTTCTTTAACCTCACGGGTGACACCAATGAATTCTCAGCCAGACTGGCGACACTGCTCTTCCTATATCTATTTGGTCTCTCCATTTACATCACCTTTAAAAGACATCTGCCTGAAAAGCAGGCAATCCTCAATGCCTTACTTTTTCTGACTTGTGGTCGAATTTTGTTTTGGGATTCGCTACTGGCATTGATTGATCTTTGCTTTTCCTGGGTCATTTTCATGCTATTCATTTGGATCTATGAACAACATAGACGAAGTCGCTATCTCAGTCTCTATCTTGGTGCATATGCCATCGCCACCATTGCCTTTATGCTCAAGGCGCTTCCCGCACTAGTATTTTTGGGATTCACGCTCCTGGCTGTACAAATCAACGCGGGCACATGGAAGAAGCTATTTTCCTGGCAGCATTTCGCAGGCATTGGTTTGTTTGTGTCGGCCCTATCAGGCTACTTACTGCTGTATAATCAGTATTTTCCAATAGAAAATTTACTTTCTGTTTTTGTGGATGAGTCCACTCAGCGCACAGCCATCGAATATGGTTTTCTCAATTCATTGATGCAGGTCTTCACTTTTCCTGTAGAAATGATTTATCACTTTCTTCCTTGGTCACTCATTTGCCTGCTGTTCTTTAGTAAACATGCTTTCAAACGGATCAAACAGCAGGCATTTGTCAGTTTCTTGGCCTTGACTTTCGCAGCTAACATCTGGATATACTGGACATCGCCGGAGGTGTTTCCTCGCTATCTCTTTATGCTGACTCCACTATATTTTGGAGTAGGTATCTATCTTTATCAAGATGGCTTAAGCAAATTCTTCAAGAGGTGCTTTGACATTTCTATGTTGCTGCTGGGGTGTATCGTATGTTTTGGTTCAGCCATTGTACTTTTTGTAGAGCCTACGAAGTCCATGGCTGGGCTTTGGTGGAAATGGGGGGTACCATTTTCCATTATGCTTTGCTTTCTTTTCATCATGTTCAAGCAACCAAATTATCGCATCCTAGCCTTTGTGGCTTTCCTAGTTGCAGCCCGCCTGGGTTTCGACCTAATCGTGCTGCCTTCACGAGGTGTACACAGTGAGCTGGTACAGACTAGAGCGGATGCGGTACGTATAGGTGAAAAATGGCACGATGAACAGTTGTATCTTTACCGCTACGACAGCATGAAGTACGAAGCTAGTTTTTACCTTACTGCCACCAGAAAGCAGATCCTGCATCACACGCCTGAGTTGATTCCTGGTGCTTATCATTTGGTGAATCCCCTAAGGTACCCCATACTAATAAGTCAACACCAGAAAATCGACTCTCTCAAGATCAGTCGACCAGAAGACAAAGCCTACCTCATCCATATTCCCCAGTAATGATAGAAAAGGATGCCATTGAGATATCAATAG
Source organism: Saprospiraceae bacterium (assembly GCA_013001595.1). Classification (GTDB taxonomy): domain Bacteria; phylum Bacteroidota; class Bacteroidia; order Chitinophagales; family Saprospiraceae; genus JABDMH01. Next base: position 15,833 of record JABDMH010000046.1, read on the forward strand.
TAGTGTGTGTCTACAATGAAGAGGACAACATTAAACCTTTGATTGATCAGATTCATACTGCCCTAACTGGTGTCTCCTATGAGATCATATATGTGGATGATGGTTCCACTGACCGTACCTTAGAGGAACTTCAGGATTGTCTTGATGACCACCTGAAGGTGTTGGCCTTACGTAGAAATTATGGGCAAAGTCTAGCGCTCATGGCGGGCATCGACTCTGCCAAAGGACGCTACATCGTGACTATGGATGGCGATCTTCAAAACGATCCCTCAGATATTCCAGCCATGATGCAAACCAGCAAAACCCATAATTGGGATCTGGTAGCCGGTATCCGCAGTAATCGGCAAGACAATATGTTGTTCCGCAAGATTCCGAGCAAGATTGCAAACTTCATCATCCGCCGTAGTTCTGGTGTGGAGATCGAGGACTATGGCTGCACACTTAAACTCTTTAAAAAAGAAATTGCCAAAGACCTGGGACTATATGGAGAACTGCACCGATTTATTCCAGTCTTAGCAAACCTGGAAGGTGCTACCATCACTCAAATGGAAGTTAAGCATCATGAAAGAACACACGGCGTATCCAAGTATGGGATGGGTAGAACCATCAAGGTGATGAGCGACCTCGTCCTTATGATCTTCTTTAAGAAATACCTGCAAAAGCCGATGCACCTCTTCGGTAATTGGGGTGTGGTGATTTTCATGCTTGGGGTAATGATAAACATATACATGATCTGGCTTAAAATTCAGGGTCAAGACATTTGGGGCAAACCCCTCATGTTGGTGGGCATACTTTTCATCATGACTGGTATCCAACTGATCACCTTTGGGATTTTTGTAGAACTCCAAATGCGTACTTACTATGAGAGCCAGAATAAACGACCTTACCGGGTGAGACAAATCTACCAGGTGAGTTCAGAAACCATTGGCTAATTCTGATCTGAATAAATCAACGTTTCAGCCTCAACCATCGTTTATTACTTTTGCGAAAAATGTGCATCACATGAATTTAACGACGAACTTGCTGACGCTTTTTCTTTGTCTTGGCTACCTGACAAGTTCAGCTCAACTGATAGAAAATTTTAATCAGTATAGTTGGCAGCAGAAGGACAGCATCATCGAGACACTATATCATGGTGGGGCCAAGAATGTGGTGAATGTCATTATCGATCAAGCCTACGAGGCTGAAAGGACAAAGGTTTCCCAGGATCTCGAGGCCTTGGCTGCATTAACCGTCTGGAAAGGCATCAAGGAACTATCAGAAAGTAACCTGGTAGAAGCACAAAACACATTGCAAACAGCGGTAGAAATATATGAGCAAAAACCAGCCATAGATCGACTGCGATACCAAGATGCGCTGATCAACCTTTCGGATATCTATCGAGAACGAGGTGATGCCCTACTTGCTTTTCGATCTTTTGCAAAAGCATTAGACTTGCTGGATGTAGATACCATGGTCCAAGCCAGCATGATGCACTCTAGCTATCAACATGCCAGTGACCTGGCGTTGCAGGCCGGTGAATATAACGAAGCTGAGTCCTATGGTAAGAAAGCGCTAAGCCTCAGTCAAACTGAATTCACCAATCGATCCAATGAGTACTTTCAGTCCTTGACGCGACTCGGTCTGATCTACCGGGCCCAAGGACAATTGAGGCGTGCCTCAAACCTCATTTTACAGGCCTACGACATGGCAAAAACACACCTGCCAGATGATGATCCCAACAAAGTATATTATGCCAACTTGGCGATTGAAGACCTAGAGCGAAATGGAAGATCTACTGCTGCAGAAGAAGTATATAAGGAGCAGCTGGCATTCTATGATAAGTACAGCCAATATCAAGATGATATTTCCTATCCCGTTCTTCTGAATCAACTTGGAGATTTCTATTCCACCAGGGGAGATCTAGATCTGGCTTATGACTACTACAACCGAGCAAATATCCTCTTTGAACTCCGTACAGATAATACCGATCCCAGGTATATTCAGTCACAGGCCAATGTGGCTCGGATACTCCAACAGCAGGGCAAATATGTGGAAGCAGAATTATACTATTTGGCAGCATTGCGCTATGCTGGCGATGCTTTTGACGAAAACAGTTGGACCGAAGGATACATCAGAGACAATCTAGCGACCATGTATGCCGCGATGGACAAGCCCAAAGAAGCCCTCGAGCAACGGAGACTTGCCAATAAAATCATTGAAGTGAACCTTGGACCCAATCATCCAGAATACGCAGTATCTACCCTGAATATTGGGGAAGCTTATCTTGCACTAGGCCAGGATTCACTGGCGAGCGATTTTCTGACAACGGCCTATGTGAAGTTGGATCAGCTATACGGTCCCCGACACGCCAGGGTATTTACAGCCGCCCATAGTTTGGCAGACTACTATGCTGAAAGAGATGTAAAACTCGCCCTAGATTACTATGGAAGGGCTGCTGATTTTGTCGACTACCATTTTCTCAATGTTCTTCCCTTGTTACCGACGGCAGAGCGACTGTCGAGCTTAGAACGCTACAAGAAATTTATTGACAAATACTTCTCTTTCGGCTATCAACACCATAGCGAAAATCCTACCGTTGGGTCAAAAATGTATAACACGGCACTGGCCTACCAACATGCTAGAGAAGCACTAGACATCCCAACCACTCTAGCACTAACTAAAGAACCCACTGCTGATTTGAGAAAGTCCTACAATCAGTGGAAAGCGCTCCGGTCGCAAATCATTATTGCGACGGAAAAGACCGTGGCTGAACGGACTGAAATGAACGTAGACTTGAATGAACTCTTTACTGATATTCAAGCAATCGAGAAAACAATGTTTCCGGCTTATCTCAACAATCATGTTGGCCGTGAATCAGATGGCTTCATCAGCTCCCTCAAAGCTAGGTTGCAAAGTGGTGAGGTGTTGGTCAATTTCTTTCCCATGCATTGGTTCAATATGCAATCCCAACAATTCAATGATCAGGAGGCATACTTGACCTTCGTCCTGGGCCCAACTAGTACCAAGATCGATCTGATAGAGATTGGCTTAACTCAAAATGTACTTGATGTCGAGCAATCACGTGGTCAGTCAGCATATTCCCAGCAAATCTGGTCGCCTCTTGAAGATGTACTCTCCAGTCATCAGCGTCTTTTGATCGTTCCTGCAAAACGAATGAATTTGGTTGCTTTTGGAGCGCTCGCGACCAAAGATGGAAGTTTAGTATGGGATGAGTTTAAAATCGATCGCCTCAGTAGCCCTTTTGCCCTATTCAATAGATCCGCAAACACAAGTATTCAAGACAAGGTGGCATTGGTGACCAACGTAGACCTGCGTGGAAATCCCACCTTAGCTGACGGTACATCACCCTCAAAAGTTCAAGTGCCGGCAAGAGTGATCGCACCAGAAAGAGTGCGCAAGAACATGCCCCTCAAAATGACTACAGTCAACGCTGACCAGGTGATAGCCATAGCTACTAAAACCTTAGGTAAGAAGAAGGAACTTACCATCTTACAAAATGATCAAGCCAGTAAAAGCAATGTCAATGCTCTGGCTACTGCAAACACGTCTATGATACATCTAATCACATCAGGTTTACTGATGAGTGAAGACGATGTTTCCATAGATACCACCACAAACTTAGCTACGCTCACAAGCCCCTGGTTAAAATCCGCACTTACCCTGACAGGAGCTAATCAAACCTGGGAAAGCGACAGTATGATTACCGACATAATAGACGATGGCATCCTTACCTCTTTGGAGTTAGCTACGCTAGACCTGGACAAGGTTGATCTAACCATTCTCGATGGTTTGAACCTGCAACAAGCTCAAAATGCCGATGGTGCAGCTTTGCTGAGGCTCGTACGAACACTCCAGATGGCTGGAAGTAAACATGTGCTAGTATCACTCTGGCCAGCTAGGGATCGCGACAGTTATTTCCAGCTATTTTATAAAAATCTATCCAAAGGAAAAACCGTCAAAGATGCGTTCTACCTGACGCAAAAAAAGATGCGCAAGAAATTTGATGTGGCTTCTTGGGCGGGATATGTCTTATTCTAGGCTTAGTGTACTAACTGTTAGAAATACTTTTTCCAGAATTTCTGGGTCAGGTTAACCAGGTGTGATCGTTTAGGACCAACCCAGCCATGACGCTCTCCAGGATATATCATCATCTCAAAAGATTTGCCCAGGTCTTGCATCACACTTACGAACTGCAATGTATTTTGCAAGTGTACATTATCGTCTACAGATCCATGCACGATCAGCAAACTGCCTTTGTACAAATGGCTATGGGTGATCGCTGAGCCTGCCTTATAGCCATTGGGATTATCCCTGGGCTCATCCATATACCGTTCTGTATAAACATTATCATAAAGTGTCCAATCTGTCACTGGGTACAAAGAAACTCCATGGGTGAAATAGTCGGAACCTAAGGTCAGCGCTAAACTTGTTAAATATCCGCCATAGCTTCCTCCAGTGATCCCAATCTTCTTTGGATCTACAAAAGGTTTTGCACGAAGCCACTCCACCACTTTCGTCAGATCCTTGATCTCCCATTGTCCAAGAGATCTATACAGATAATCGAGACCTCTCCTCCCAAAGATTCCACTGCCTCGATGATCTACCTTCACTTGTATGATCTCATTGTTGGTGTAAAAGCCATGCGATAGGTCTCGGTATTGGTGGGTAACTTCTTGCCGATCCGGCCCCCCGTACAAGGTAAACACAACCGGATATTGTTTAGATAAACTAAAGCCCTTAGGAAAAACCAAATAACCTGGGAGATTAAAGCCATCATCGGTCGATATAGTAAAAGGTTCAATGGAAAGACTTTGAGTTTCTTCATCTTGATCAAGTTCGTATACCACCGATCCTGATGACATGTCCAAGATCTGTTCCTTTGCCGCTTGATCAACCAGTGTATACCGATCCAAGAGATAGGCGTTGTCTGCTGATCGAATGGCCTGGTGCCAGCCAGGTCTTTTGGTTAAGACTTGAACTTTTCCAGTAGTCAACTGCATCCGGTAATAGTGTCGATCTCTGGGATCTTCACCATGGGCGTAGAAAAAGACTTCGCCACTTATTGGATTCACATTATCAATGGTCAAAATATTATAAGACAGCCTGGTAATGGCGTTGAGCATGCCTGTGTTGATATCCACCTGATAGATGTTGTTCCATCCCTCATGGTCACTGAGGAACAGAAAGGTATGGTCATTGATGAAGTGTACTTCTTCGATAAATTCTACCCAGGTAGGTCTGCATATGTGATTAAGGACCGTCCTGATCCCTGTGTTGGGATCGGCTTTGATAAAACAAAGGGTATCCTGGTCACGATTTAATTCTTGGTAGATCAGGTGCCTGCCATCTGGTGTCCAATTTGGCCATGCCGTGTACTGGTCTTTTTCTGAATCTTCCTGCATCCATGTCATTTGTCCACTGGTCAAGTCTACCACCCCCATACGCACGCGTGGATTCTCGTCCCCAGCTTTCGGATACCGCATCACTTCCAGATCACCCCGAACCCCTTTGGCATGATAGATAGGAAAGGAAGGAACTGGAGTATCATCAAACTGTAAGAATGCGATCGCAGTACCAAGGGGGTTCCACCAAAATGCCTTATAATTTGATGGTCTTCCCAAAATCTCCTCGTAATAGACCCACGAAGACCATCCATTGTAGAGGGTACTACTAGCATCGGTGGTTAATCGTGTTTCATTGCCTGAAGAAAGATTGACTACATGGAGGTCCCGATTCTTAGTATATGCAAGCTTCGACTGGTCGGGTGATAAGGTAAAATTAAGTTCGGGGGCTGGGTCATTTGTTAGTTGTATTTCATCTCCATTTGGCGAGATTAGGTAAAGGTCTTGGTCAAAGGCATGAACCATTTTTCCATTGTCAAGGGTCACAGATCCCACATTATTCCGCTTCAGGTCTGCCTCGTTTGCTCGATAGATGCTTTCCTTACCACTGGGTAGACAGATCTTGACGGCCTGCTCACCTTCTGCGGTGGTCCGCTGGACAACAAAGCATTCTTTATCCAGCCAATTGACGAATTGTTCTTGAGCCAATAGCAAATTTGAAGGTAGAAGTAGGCCTACCATCAGTAACCAAATCAATTTCATCTTAGGTTATTTAGCAGATTCAATTTTTATCGGACGGGCAATATACGTAAGGCAATTAAAACCACGACTTCCTATAATTGGTTCCAGCTCCATGGTGTTGATCCGAAAGGATAATGGCCAGATAATTTGAGTATTTTTAAGATATATCGAGCAGATCCGCTCACAATTTTGGTCTTCATGATTCAATCGGGCAAACTATTTGATATTCTTTCCTACCAGGCAGAACATTACCCTCAAGACCTTGCACTTAGCGATCTTTTCGAAGGCAACCTCCGATCATACAGCATTGAGGAATTAGAAAAGCTTTCCAATCAAATAGCCCACGGGCTGCAGAAATTAGGGTTAAAACCTGGCGACAAGATTGCCATCGTTGTATATCGCAATAGGGTTGAGTTTACTCTACTCGACCTGGCCATTCAAAAATGTGGCATGATCAGTGTGCCGCTTTACGCATCGATCAGCCCTAAAGAATACACCTATATCTTAGCCGAATCCGAGTGCAAATGCGTATTCTTTGGCGGCGGAGATTTGGCCGAGAAGATTAAAGAAGCGCAAACAGCTCTTCCCGACCTTGAGTTTCTATTTGCTTTGGATGCAGATGGAGAGGGAATTTTTTGGGAAAGCATCTGGAAGAATGCGTTGCAGGAACCTCTTGATGTCAGTGCAATTGATCCATCTGAGGTATTCACGATTATCTACACTTCAGGTACTACTGGTCATCCAAAGGGCGTGATGCTTAGCCATACAAATGTCCTCGAAAACATCTATGCTGTTGTTGAGATCGTACCCTTGTCGGTGGGCGCTCAGATCATGAGCTTTTTACCACTGTGTCACATATTTGAACGGACCGCATCTTTTGCATATCTGCTGCAGGGCGTTCAGGTTACTTACACGGGTATAGATAATTTGGGTGGGGAAGAGGGTGACCTTCAGCGGGTACAACCGCAATTCCTGACCTGTGTTCCCCGGCTTCTGGAGAAAATATATGAGCGTATTTATCAAAAAGGACTGATGTTGACAGGTTTGAAGAAAAAACTCTTCTTTTGGGCTTTGTCACTCACCGATGAATACAGGTATGACGTGCAATTTAGGGGAGTTACCCGCTTGAAATGGTACATAGCTGATAAATTAATTTTCAGCAAATGGCGTGCGGCATTTGGGGGGCGAGTGGAAGGTATATTAACAGCTTCGGCACCCTGTCCGATCAAAATAGCTCGCGTATTTTCTGCTGCCGGCATCCCCATTCGGGAAGCCTATGGTCTGACAGAATCATCTCCTGGCCTCTCAATTAATGGCCTTGCACCAGGTATGGCCATGTTGGGTACCGTCGGACCTCCATTGAGTAATGTGGAGATCAGCATCGACAAGAGTGATGGCTCCTACGCTGCAGACGAAGGAGAGATTTTAGCCGCCGGTCCGAATATCATGCTCGGATACTATAAGAAGCCGAGCGAAACAGATGCAGTGATCAAGGAAATCAATGGCAAACGTTGGCTGCTGACAGGAGACATTGGCAAAATGGTTACATCTCCCACAGGCAGGAAATTCTTAAAAATTACAGATCGTAAAAAAGAGCTACTTAAGACCTCTGCAGGTAAGTATGTTGCTCCAGCACCCATCGAGAGCAAGATGAAAGAGCATATTCTTGTGGAGCAAGCCATGGTCGTTGGCGATGGTCAAAAATATGCATCGGCCATTATTACTCCTGCACCGGAAGCCTTGGCGAGGTTTTGCGCAGGGGCGGGATTGAAACATATGGCTCACGACGAGCGTATCCAACATAAAACTGTACTGAACAAGTTTGATGAAATCATAAGTTCAGTCAATCAACATTTCGCCAGACACGAACAAATCAAGCGTTACCAACTGGTGGTAGATAGTTGGACCATGACCAAAGCTGATGGAACACCGGGAGAGCTCACACCGACCTTAAAGTTGAAGCGGCGGGTGTTACTTGCCAAGTACGCCCCAGTTATTGATGAACTCTATCACTAGGGCCATTCGCTCAAATGTCTGGAGTTCACCGAGTTCTTGATCGTGATGCATCTGTAACATTTGTAGTGTCAAAAACAAACCTCTTCTTGGCACGAACACTGCCAACCCTTCATGTTAGAACCTGAAGCATCTAAACCAGCCTCACCACGACCCGGATACAGATGCAAAGCAAATACTAGGAGCCATGCTGGGACCGACTTCTACCTTATCGGCTACCTCAAGCTTGACCATCAAGACCTTGCGACCTTGGACATTTCTATAGAAGGTACATACAATTAGCCTAGAATTCGATTTCATCAATGTCAGCTTGCCGTTCAAAAAGACATTTACAAGTGGTGGCATTTGATAAGAACTCTCCACATAAAAGGACATCGAGGCTCCTAGATATACTTATTAGTGAACCTCTTAGAGTTTCAATATCCTTCATTTATAAACATTGTCGCATGAAATTGAGCATTTTCCAAACCAGCAACTTAAGCCTTCTGAAAAGTCTAGTACTAGTAGGTGGTGCCATCTGTCTTTTCTCACTAGATTTGACTGCCCAAAGAGCACATATTGGAGTCCATCAACCAAGAAATATAAGTTGTATATGGCAGGCTTCATATGTTAATTTGGATAAGATTTGCTACAGAAATGATCATACGGTCACGATTAAACCGAGATCGAAGAAAGCGATCAAGTCTATAGAATTATTTCTAGGAAATAAATCCTTAGGGAAGGACAGTAGTTTTCCCTTCTCCTGGACGATCAATCCCAAATCCAATAAACTATATCCGGGGATGCACAGGGCAAAAGCCAAGATAGTAGACATCTGTGGCGCTGAGCATTGGGTATACAAAGCCTTTAGGATTGTCAAATGTCCCTCTTGATTTGGAGGTCAAGATGATGATCAGTCAAGTTTTGCGGAAGGCCGTTTCAATTGACGCAAAAGCCTAAAACTACGATCGATGTCTTTCTCCCCTACAACGACGGTAAATTCGTTAGTCGTACTGATCACTTCCACCACGTTAATGTCCTGACAGGCTAGCTGTTTGAATATGAAATAATAGATTCCAGACAGTTCAGTATTTTCCTTGGGCAAAAGGGTCGTCAAGGTAGCAAGCGCAGTCCGCTTTGAAATCATCTTTTCTTCACCCAGTACATTGGCAATGGTTTGATCAAGATTGTTGCTGGCAACAATGGTGCTCTCATGCAATCCCATTGAAAAGGAATAAAAACTTGAGGAATCATGTGCAACCCTGTCCATGATTATCTTTTGTTGTTGCAGCAATGAGCTGGTGTTCTGAAATGTATAATCACTGATGTCAGATCTTACAGTGAATGGACCTATACGCTCGAAGAACTGCTTGATGCCCGACTGCACCCGATAATAATAACTGGGAGATAGTCGCTTCAGGGCCATAATGATGGCGCCGGATTTAACATCCCGATCTGTAATCTGCTGTATGTCATTGTGCATGTGTCTTGCCAATCCAGCATAATTGATAATGCCATCTGTTAAGGCTTCTTCGATGAAAGGATGTGCACCCAAATAGGCCTGCACAGCTGCAGTAACTGTCATTATTGTTAAATAATTCACACAAAATTAAAAATCTGTGCTATAATGCAGCATCCAAGGTTTTTTCTGCCGTTTGACATTACCTTTGCCAGCCCTAAACAAGCTTGAGCATGAAAGTTTTAAAATTTGGCGGTACATCGGTTGGTTCACCAGATCGTATGCGCGAGGTGGCTGAAATCATCACCAGAGATGAAGATCAGAAAATAGTGGTGTTATCCGCCATTTCAGGAACCACCAATGCATTGGAAAACTATGCCCGAGATTTGCTCAAGGGCGATAAAGACGAGGCGCAAGCAGGTTTGAAAAAACTACAAGAAGATTATCGTGAATTTCTCGATACCTTATATAAGGAGCAAGAAATCCTTGAGAAAGCTCAGCAGTACATAGATGAACGATTTGATTTCTTGAGTGCACTGTCCAACCAGGTGGTGACTGAGACCGAAGAAAAGCTGGTTTTGGCTCAAGGGGAGCTTATGTCCACTCATTTATTCAGCTGGTTACTTGAAGAAGATGGCATTTCGGCAAAATTGTTACCTGCCCTCAATTATATGCGAATTGATAAGATGTATGAGCCTGATGATTATTATATCGCATCAATGGTGCAAAAAGAATTGGCACTTACCGGCGACTATCCCATTTATATCACGCAAGGATACATATGTCGCGATGCATTTGGTAAAGTTGACAACCTCAAGCGGGGTGGTAGTGATTATACAGCTACCTTATTAGGGCAAGCTGTTAAGGCTGAAGAAATTCAGATATGGACAGATATCGATGGCATGCATAACAACGATCCAAGGGTAGTAGACAATACTTACCCCATCAAGAAGCTTTCCTATGGAGAGGCAGCAGAACTGGCTTATTTTGGTGCAAAAATTCTCCATCCTTCATGTGTGCTGCCTGCTCAAAAAGGTGGAGTCCCGATTATGTTAAAAAATACCATGGATCCCGATGCAAGGGGTACCATCATTTCGTCCAATGACTCGAATACAGACATCACTGCAGTCGCTGCCAAGGATGGCATAACTGCCATTAAGATTAAGTCAGGCAGAATGCTCATGGCCTATGGATTTCTCAAAAAAGTGTTCGAGGTATTTGAGCACTACGAAACACCCATTGATATGATCACGACTTCAGAAGTGGCTGTTTCCTTGACCATCGATGACTGCAGTCATCTCGACAATATTTTACACGACTTGCGAGAATTTGGGGAGGTTGAGGTAGATGAGGACCAAACCATCATCTGCATTGTAGGGCACTTTGGGAGCGATCAATCGGGATATGCTACCCGCATATTTTCATCGCTAGCAAACATTCCCGTGCGCATGATTTCGTACGGTGGTAGTCGGTTCAATGTCTCCATTCTGGTCAAGAGCCCATACAAGAAGGAGGCCCTGCAACTGCTCAATCAGGGTCTATTTGACTTATAAGGCAGTCGTCATACCTTATTAAAAGGTAGTCTAGACAGGTGACATTCAAGCAATCGTTCATTTCCTTAGACCTTAGTCACAACGCTTTTCCCAGTTTCAGCATACCATTTGTCGAACAATCCTGCTGATTCGCCGTCTTTCCGTGCATCAAAGTCAAAATCTGCTTATTTTTGACTAAACGTTCGGTCAATAGATCATGTCGCCAAGAACGAAAGAGCAAATCGCCCAAATTCGCAGGGAAAGCAGGCAGCAAATATTGGATGCCGCCCTATTGCTTTTTGCACAAAATGGCTTTCATAATACATCCATCAGTACCATTGCCAAAGAAGCCAATATTTCCAAGGGCCTCGTCTACAATTACTTTGAAAGCAAGGACGACCTGCTGAGACAAATCGTAGAGACAGCCATGCAGATTGGTGATGACTTCGCCGGGCACCTTGAGCTGGATGACCAGGATCCTGTACAAAGTGTACACCAGACGATCGATGACTTATTCTCCATGCTTGAACAAAATCCTACGTACTGGAAGCTGATCATATCTCTATCCTTAAAAGAAGATATCATGCTTCGCTTTAAGGATCAGCTGAAGCAACAAGCTCAAAAAAATCTGGCCTATCTAACCAATTATTTTAGGCAATTGCAGATTCCTGAACCCACCAATCATGCAATGTTATATGCTGCTGCGCTGGATGGCATCTTCTTGCACTACATCTACGCACAAGATCTCTACCCACTTTCAGACATGAAAGACTTTCTTAAGCGGAGCATTGCCAGTTTATTACGGCAGAAAATCGATGACAGATGACTAGAATATGTTGGATACTCTACCTTCTACTCGGCACTCTTACTGTGGGTGCACAGGATGCTACCGAAATTATTACAATTGCCGATCAGCGAGCTCGTGGTATCAAATCCAGTCAGGGAGAAATGAAAATGACCATAGTCAGACCCAATTGGTCAAGGGAGATAAGTATCAAATCATGGAGCAAGGGAACAGAGTACAGCCTCATGTTGATCACTGATCCTCCCCGCGATAAGGGGACCGCTTTTCTCAAACGTCAAAAGGAAATTTGGAACTGGCAACCATCGATCGATCGAGCCATCAAACTACCTCCGTCAATGATGATGCAATCCTGGATGGGATCAGATTTTAAAAATGACGACTTGGTACGAGAGTCTTCTGTAGTCGTGGATTACACACATATGTTATTGGGTGAAGAAGTAATTAATGGCAGGGAAGCTTACAAGATTGAACTCATACCTAAGGAAGATGCACCAGTAGTCTGGGGTAAAGTTATCTCCTGGGTGGGTAAGAAGCACTATCTCCAGTTAAAGAGTGAATTTTATGATGAAGACGGATATCTGGTTAACATTATGCTGGGGAAAGATATCAAAGAGCTGGGAGGACGCCTTCTTCCATCCAGGCTGGAGATGATACCCGCTGATGAAGAAGGTAAGAAAACGGTGATTGAGCAGAAAAGTATCGCTTTTGATGTGCCCATCGACAACCAATTCTTTTCACTGCAGAACATGAAGCGTGTTCGCTAAAGCAGCTAGCAAATGAGACAGATCCTAAAACTGGCAACACGGAATATTTGGCGAAATAGGCGCCGGACCCTAATCACTGCTGCCTCCATTCTCTTTGCGGTGCTTTTTGCTGTAGCCATTTCGTCTATCTCTAAAGGTACTTGGGATCATATGATCGATAGTGTAGTTCACTATCACTTCGGTTACATACAGATCCATAAAAAAGGCTATTGGGATGATAAAACAATAGACAATGTCTTTGACCCAACTTCGGTAGCCGCACTCGTGAATGATCAAGCCTTGGCCAGTCAATTGGTGCCACGCATCGAAAGTTTCGCCTTATCCTCGTTCGAACAAGCCACTAAAGGAGCCCTGATCATTGGAATTGATCCTGAAAAGGAAGCACATTTAACACGGCCAGACACCCGAATTACAGAGGGTGACTATCTAGAGCCCAAAGATGATGGTGTCCTGGTCGCCGAAGGATTGGCCACGTATCTAAGCGCATCTGTGGGAGATACATTGGTACTGATTAGTCAAGGCTACCATGGCATCAATGCTGCCGGAAAATTTCCCATTCGCGGATTGGTACATTTCGGATCTCCAGATCTTAATAAGCAACTCATTTACCTGGGACTAGAACAGGCCAAATGGTTTTATGGTACGGAAGGACAGATCACGACCATTGTTGTGGATGTAGAAGATGCCGATGAGTTGCCAGCCGTGATCTCTACACTCAGGGCATCATTAGATACTTCTCTTTACGAAGTGATGGATTATAAAGAGATGATGCCAGACCTAATGCAAGCCCGAGAAGTAGATACTGCCAGCAGTGACATCATACTGTTGGTACTATACTTCATCATCGGTTTCGGCATTTTTGGAACCATTCTGATGATGTTAAAGGAGCGTGAATATGAGTTTGGAATACTCAAGGCAATCGGTATGGGGACCGTCAAACTCAATATTATGCTATGGCTGGAGATTATATTCTTAGGCATTATCGGGTGTCTGGCTGGCATCTTGGTATCACTGCCAATCGTCTTCTATTTCCACCAAAATCCCATTGAGTTGTCTGGCGCGATGGCAGAAGCATATGAAAAATTTGGCGTCCAGGCCCTACTCCCCGCTTCCACCGACATCAGCATATTTCTCAAGCAAGCATTGGTCGTATTTCTCATGATAACCGTTCTGTCGATTTATCCCATGTTCAAGCTCGCCAAACTCAAACCCGTCGAAGCAATGCGTGATTAATCTCTAGACTATGATTGCAAAAATAGCTTGGTTAAATATTTGGAGAAGTCGCACTCGGAGTTTGGTTGTGATCAGCTCGATTATTATTGGAATTTGGTCGCTAGTTTTCCTCCTGGCTTTCATGAATGGCCAGGTAAATAATTACATATCGAGCATCATAGAGAATGAGACCTCGCATATCCAAATCCACACTCCGCAATTCAAAGAAGATTTTGAAGTGGATCAGCTGATTCCAAATGCAGATCAACTAGTAGCAGAACTTGGCAAGTCAGCAGACATCCATGCGGCAACAGGACGGATTTTACTCAACGGAATGTTATCCTCATCTGCTGCAGCACGGGGGGTTATGGTTAAAGGCATCGACCTCCGCCTAGAGCAGCCAGTCTCCCATCTTCAAGAAAAGATTATTTCGGGTCAGCCGATCGGCTCTGGTAGAAAGAACGAGATCATGCTGAGCCAGCGCATGGCTGAAAAACTCAAGGTCAAACTACGCTCCAAGGTGGTTCTGACTTTTCAGAATATTTCATCCGACATCACAACTGCTGCCTTCCGTGTGGTTGGAATCTATAAAACAACCAGTAAGCGCAACGACGAGCTCTATGCATTTGCCGACATCGCGGATCTTCAGCGCCTGGCAGAGATGCCGCAGGGAAGTGCCCATCAGATTGCGCTATTAGTTAACGATTTTGATGCGACAGATACATTGGCCGCCGAGATATCCAATCAACATCAACTCCTAAAGGTAGAGACGTACAAAGAGATATCACCCGATCTAGAGCTATTTAACTCACAGATCAAACTCAACATGATCATTATGACAACTATCTTCATGTTGGCCCTGATCTTCGGCATCATCAATACCATGCTCATGGCCGTACTTGAACGCATGAAAGAACTCGGCATGTTGATGGCAGTCGGTATGAATAAGCTCCGGGTATTCTTTATGGTGGTTCTGGAGACGCTCCTTATTGCACTGATCGGCGCACCTATCGGAATGCTGCTGGGTTACCTGACCACCCAATATCTGAATGAAACTGGCATCGATCTCTCGACCTGGAGTGAAGCGCTCGAAGAGTTTGGAATGGCCAACATCATTCGTCCTTTTGTGACAGCCGACACATTTTTCATCATCAGTATAGCGGTAGTGATCACCGCCGTGCTGGCATCTATCTATCCTGCCTTTAAAGCCATCCGCTTAAAACCAGTGCAAGCCTTACGTAAAATCTAGTCGCCATGGAAAGAAAAAAAGTCATTATAGTCAAAGATGTGTACAAGACCTACCACGAGACCAAAGTGCCCGTAAAAGCTTTGCGCGGGGTGTCAATCGATATTCATCAGGGTGAATTTACCGCCATAGTGGGCCCTTCGGGTTCTGGTAAAACGACTTTACTGAACCTGATCGGAGGGCTAGATCGGCCTACGAAAGGAAGCATCGTAGTAGGTGACACCGATATCGCCACCCTTAGTGATAATCAGCTGATCGATTTTCGAAAAGAGCACATTGGTTTTGTTTTTCAATCCTACAACCTGATTCCGGTCCTGACGGCTAAAGAAAATGTGGAGTTTGTAATGTTACTGCAAAAGCAACCAAAAGCAAAGAGAGATGCGCGCACGGCAGAACTAATGGCAGCTGTTGGTTTGGCAGACCGAATGGATAACCGGCCATCCGAGCTCTCAGGGGGCCAGCAGCAACGGGTCGCTGTGGCAAGAGCCCTTGCACCAAAACCAACATTTATACTGGCTGATGAGCCTACCGCCAATCTTGACTCAAAAAGCACAGCTGACCTATTGGATATGATGGCCAAGCTGAATGCAGATGAACACATCACCTTTGTGTTTTCTACACATGATCAGCGAGTCATAGATCGTGCCAGGAGAATCATCACCATAGAAGACGGTAAAGTACTGAAGGACGAATGGGTACAGTAAAATCCATCTTGAGTTTCTGCCTATGCTGCCTCCTGCTGACAGCAAAGGCCCAGGAAGAAAAACCTCCTAACTGGACCCTAAATGGATACGTCAAACAATTGCAAACTGCTTTGAAATTTGATGGTTTGGATGCGTATCTACTGGACAATCTCTTTCACAATAGACTTAACTTTCGCTGGTATCCCACCGACCAACTCAATGTGCGTGTCGAAATGCGAAATCGCCTTTTCTACGGAGACCTAGTAAAGGCAAATCCAGCCTACGCCACACAGGTAGAGCTGGCCAATAATGACTTTTTCGATCTATCATTCCATACCATCAATAAGAACGGCTGGCTACTCAACTCCACCATAGATCGTGCCTACGTGCAGTATGTGAAAGGAAGTTTTGAAGCATCTCTTGGCCGGCAGCGCATTAATTGGGGCATCAATACGGTATGGAATCCAAACGATGTATTCAATGCCTTTGCATTTACAGATTTCGACTACGAAGAAAGACCGGGCTCTGATGCATTGCGTGTAAAATACTATACCGGTGTAGCCTCCAGTGTAGAACTAGCCGTCAAAGCCTCCAAGACTTGGTCTGATCGAGTGGTAGCGGCCCTCTACAAATGGAATATTGCACGCTATGACTTTCAGGCTCTTCTGGGAGTGGCCAATCAAGAACTCGTATTCGGGGGTGGATGGGCAGGACATCTAAAGACAGCAGGTTTCAAGGGTGAATGGTCCTACTTTATTCCCTTTAACTCAGATCTTTCCAATAGTTTTGCCCTGACCCTAGGAATCGACTACACCTTCAGCAACAGTCTATACTTGAACCTAGGTTATCTGTTTAACGACAACGGAAAGACCGGTGGTTCACTAGCCGAGCTGTTCAACTTTGAACTATCTGCCAAAAACTTATATCCATTCCGTCATGCTACTTTCTTGAGCGTGGGATACCCCATCACACCACTGCTTAACGCCGCAATGACATGGATCTATAGTCCGGTTTCTAGCCAGCCACTGTTCCTTAATCCAACATTCACCTATTCAGTGGGCCAAAATTGGGATCTGGACCTAGTTGGTCAGTTGGCTTTTAGTGATGTGCAGGGGAAGTATAAGACCGCGGTCATTGCAGGCTTCTTGCGTCTGAAGCTGTCTTTCTAAATCAATTGTTTCTAGACATCATAGGACAGTTCCACCTCCTCTGTTGTGGGATGAGACTGGCATGTTAGGATATACCCTTCTGCTACTTCATCTTCGTCCAATCCATAGTTTACCTCCATATCCACCTTGCCTTTAGTCAATTTGGCCATACATGTAGTGCATACACCACTGGTACAAGAAAAGGGAGGATCATATCCCTCATCTATAAGGGTTTGCAAAATGGTCTGGTCCTTAATTTCAATTTCTACCTGTTCTCCATCCAGTTTTATGGAGGCCTTTGAAGACGTTTCAGACATGTTTATTTCGACTATTTGTTTTGAAGCAGCAAATATAAGGATTGACTCTTTACCTACTACTTTAATAAACAAGAACCACTGGCTGATTAATAGGTTGAAAAATTGTCTAAAAAAAACGATCGTCTTGGAGAAGCTGGGGTGTCCAGTATCTTCCATCAGGATCTTGACCTAAGAAATAATCGTAGCTGTAAGCGAACGACTGCCCGCATGATTGCGAAATTCGCACAAGTAGATGCCTTGCCAGGTGCCAAGGTCCAACCTGCCATTCCGGATGGGCATACTGATCGAACTACCTACCAAGGCTGCCTTAATATGTGCAGGCATGTCATCCGGTCCTTCATAATCGTGCTGGATAAAGGGCAGGTTCTCAGGAACGAGCATGTTGAAGATGCTTTCAAAATCTACTCGCACCGTGGGGTCCGCATTTTCATTCAAACATAAACCAGCTGAAGTATGCCTGATGAATAAGTGCATGACACCATCTATAGGCCAGTTTTCCACAGCGTGATTCACCTCTTGAGTGATGAGGTGAAAACCTCGCGATTTAGGTGTCAATCGAATGAGTTGGTGGGTGACCATAAGGAGTGCAATATTGTCGTTTGATTGAGCCACAAAGGTAACGATTAGGTAGGATGATTTATCGCCCATTGCACCTAGCTACTTCTGACTCCCATTTTATGAGCCGCAAAATATGCTTCACAAAATGTAATAGAAAAATCGATACTAGAATCTTAGTAAGATTGACTTATGAATTATGGTAAGCTTGTACTGCTACTGATTTTCACTGTGGGCACTCAATCAGTAAGAAATTATGGGTTGCAAGGTAGTTCTTGAATACTTTCTTAAGATCCTAAAAAAATACTCACTACCCTTTACGGAGTGCTAATATCTGGGCATTTTATGTTGCCAAAATAGCGTACGATGCCGATCTGCAAGAAATGGTAAGCATCCTTATTATTCGAGTCTCCACGTTGACGGCCTTCCATGCCAAATAGATTACCCTCAACATCTGGCACTGATGGGTCAGATGCCAACACTGCAATGTCACCACGAACACCACGCAATTCTCCCTTGTTGGGATAGGTGGTACTGACATCATCCAGATAGTCGGTGAATAATTTTCTAAAACTCAATTCGACATTCAGACTCCATTCATCAGTCAGATCAAACTTTAAGCCCGCGCCAAAATTAATGCCTCTTTGAAACGTGGAATATTCTTCACCAATGAATTGTCCCTCCGTACCCAAGTCCCTCAAAGGAGGTGTCTTTTCATCGTTGTAAATGGCGTATGGATTGTAGGTGAAAATGGAAAATCCTGCAAAGAGATAAGGCGTATAGAAATGATCTCGGCTACCATGAAAGTAGGGGAAGAAATTAAATTCCAACTGACCACTCAGATCACCTATGTGTGAACGAAAGTTGATGTTGCGGCGCTGTTCAAAAGCATTATCCGACCAAGCATCGTCTGCTCTGACAAAGCCATAATTGCCAGATACCTTAAAACAAATGCGATGATTAAAGTTATAGCGTGCAATCAAACCTGCCGCTTGTCCCGGATGGGTGATGTCAAACTGGGTATTTAGGTCGCCAGTATAAAATGCACCACCGATCCAAGCGCCCAATTCATATCCTTGTTGTCCGTAAACTCCCACAGATAGTATGGATGCCAAAACGCTAGAGAGAAAAATATTTCGAAAATTCTTCATGTGTGCGTTGCCAAAAGCTACTATTCAACGGCAAATGATAGCTCCTATTGTTTCAAAAGTCGTTTGATAAGTTGCCAATGGTACAGAAGATCACAAACCAAGCCAAATATTTTGGCAAAGTGAGTGGATGCTCAAAAGTCAATCCTTATTGGCAAGTTGTCCGCAAGCCGCATCAATATCCTTTCCGCGGCTACGTCGTACTGTGACGGCCACACCAAGTTTAGATAATGTGGTGGCAAATCGATCCAAGCGGTCCTCATTAGATTTGGCGAATTGCACACCCTCGACCCGATTGTATTCGATGATATTTACCATCACTGGCAGTCCACCACAAAATTCTGCCAGTGTCTTAGCATCCGCTTCACCATCATTAAAGTTTTGAAAGGCTATGTATTCAAGGGTGATTTTATTTCTGGTCTTCAGATAAAATTCTAGCAATGCACTCTTTAATGAAGACAGGTTGTTCTGCTCGTTGATGGGCATAATTTCATTTCGCTTCTGGTCATCTGCAGCATGCAGCGATAGAGCCAGATTAAAGCGTACTTTATCTTCCGCCAATTTGTAAATCATTTTAGCTATGCCTGCCGTACTAACGGTAATGCGGCGCGGCGACATGCCCAACCCTTCCGGTGAGGTAATCTTGGCGATGGATTCCATAACTGGTCTATAGGCCAGCAGTGGCTCGCCCATGCCCATATAGACAATATTCGTTATGGGGCGGCCATAATTCTCCTGGCTTTGTTGGTTCACTTGAAATACCTGATCGTAGATCTCGGCAGCGGTTAGATTTCGAACTCGATCCATTTGGCCAGTAGCGCAAAATTTGCACGATAAGGAGCATCCCACTTGCGAACTCACACATACCGTGTAGCGCTTCTCTGAAGGCATTGGAATAAGAACAGACTCGATCAGTTGATCATCGAATAATCTAAAGCGAAATTTAATGGTTCCATCGCTACTCTTCTGCATCTTATCGACTCTGATAGATCGCAACTCAAAGTGTTTTACCAATTCTCCTCTGAAAGACTTGGGAAGATTACTCATATCGTCAAAATCCTTTGCCCCTTTCTGCCAGAGCCACTGCCACACTTGAGCTGCTCGATAGCGGGGCTGCCGGCATTCTTGCACTACAAAAGTTTCCAGATCTTCCTTCGATAGGGTCCGAATGTCATTCTGTACCGTCACTTTATCCATGCGCACAAAGATAGCCTTTCTGCCAGGTGCACTAAGGCTTGGCCACTGCGAAGCGAGTTTTCCATGCTTCTACCCACTAGCTTTACCTTATCTTCGTTAGATAAGTTGGAGCGCACCAAAAATCTATGAACATATACCAGAAAAGAAGTGCTTGGAAGATAGCCATGATGGTGGCAGGACTTCTGATCATGGTGGTGGTAGTCATCTATACTACTTATCTTGCTGAGCAACTCGAGCAAGGTGTGCGCAACAGTGTTAATCTCCTGGCCAAAGCTCAGGAGGACGTCGCCAAAGATCCGGGTAATATGGACCGCGACTTGACGATGTCCCTCGAGATTATCCAAGCGAACAATACCATTCCCATTATCGTACTCAACGATAATAACGACCTGGATTGGCGGAATTTTCCCGAAGGGTCTACGGAAGAAGACATCCGCAAGGATCTAGAAAAGTTGAAAAATTCAGGCATGGAGCCCGTAGTGTACACCGGTATCGGTTTCGAGCAGCTGATCTACTTCAAATCTCCCCGGTCTCTACAGATGCTCACCTATTTTCCCATTGTGATGTTGCTGCTTCTCGCCGTCTTTATGACATTCGGGTATTTCATGTTGAGCACCAGTCGCAAAGCTGAGCAAAATCAGGTCTGGGTAGGTATGGCTAAGGAGACTGCTCACCAGCTGGGTACGCCCATCAGTGCCATTGTGGCTTGGATCGAACACTTGCGTGCGATGGCTGTAGGTAAAACTGACACCCTAGAAGTCCTGGATGAACTAACCGATGATGTGGGTCGGTTGGAGCTCATTGCCGACCGATTTTCTAAGATCGGCTCCGCACCTAAATTGGAGCAGATTGACATTTACGATGAGTTGCTTGACGCAATGAATTATATGCAGCGCAGGGCTTCCCGCAGGGTGCAATTTGAATTTCCTGAAAGCAATGGCACCCCATTGTATGTGAATATAAACTCTCATCTTTTCAATTGGGTGATCGAAAACTTGATCCGCAATGCACTCGATGCCATGGATGGTGAGGGCCTCATCAAAGCGGAAGTTGAAGATCAAAATGGATATGTCGTCATCGATATTTCAGATACGGGCAAAGGTATTGCCTCTTCAAAACAGAAAATGGTCTTTCAACCAGGTTTCACCACAAAAAAGAGGGGTTGGGGGCTGGGATTGTCCTTGGCAAAACGAATCATTGAGAACTATCACCAAGGCAAGATCTTTATCAAGAAATCTGAACCTAATGTGGGCACAACTTTTACCATCAAGTTGCCCAAAAAAGTCTAAGTCAGGGTTAGGTTAGAAACTAAACCCTAACGAAAACTGATAACTTACTTGCTTATCTGTAGCATCTCCTTTGGCTGGAACAGTACCATCGAAAGTATCGTAGACAATCTCAGTGGAGGCTCGCTTCACATCAAGCATACCAAAGTTTGCTCTACCCCCAATGTATAAGCCTTCATTGAAATAGAACAGCGCACCTACATTGAGCCCGAAGTCCAAAAAATGGAAGAGGCTACCATCCTTCTCATCATATTCGTAGTAGGCTCCGATCTCCTTGGGAAGAGAGAGCTGTGATGCGCCAATGCGCACTATTTCTTCGTTATCAAAGTTCGCCTCGCCAGCCTCGTCCCGATAATATTGATGATCTAGATTGAGGGTAAACTCATCAAACAGGGGCTCGCTGCCAGTAAACCTCAATTGACCTACTCCCGTAGAGCCTGCCAATAGGCCAATATTAATGCCCCCCTGCAGTTCCAAGGGACCAAACTTGCCATAAAGCAGAAAGGGGAAATCTAAGTAATCATTGGAAATGCTCACATTCATTATTCGCGTTCCTTTAGCCAAAATGTTGGTTGATTGATCTTGCAAATGGAAAAAAGACGGGCCATCGTAGAAAAAGTCCCCACCTTTCTGCGAATACATGAACTCCCCCTTTACGCCAAAGAGATCGGTAATGGAATAGGATAAAATAATGCCCAGGTGGAAGCCCGATGTACTTTCATAGCGCCCATTTTCGAAAGCACCCTGGATCTTGGAGGAATTGAGACCTGCCTTAAAACCGTAACTCAGCCGGCTTTGAGCCCAAGTTGATGACGGAATCAAAAAACAAGTAGAGACGATCAGGAATGACAGAACTCGGAGTGCTCGCATGACCATGTTCTTTCAATTTTATCGGGCAATATTCACTAAACGACAGAATCATAAATTTGTGGCGCGAAAATAACATACATGAGTCGCAGGAACAAATTAGAGAAATTTGCGGAGTTACTTACTTTTCCCAACGTTTATCAAAACTACCACTACAAAAATCCTCGTCTGCAAGGTACTCATGGGCAGGAAGTCGACCTTAAGGGTCGGTGGTGTTCCGAACATTTCAAGAATGATGCACCGCTGGTGGTAGAGTTGGCATGTGGCGGAGGAGAGTACACCCTGGCTCTTGCGGAACAGTACCCCATGAAAAATTTCGTTGGTGTAGACATCAAAGGCAATCGCATTTGGAAAGGGGCACGAAAAGCCCTCGAAGCCGACCTGCGAAATGTTGCTTTCCTGCGCACACGCATCGAACAACTCATGCATTTTTTTGCCCCTGATGAAATTGATGAAATATGGATCACTTTTCCCGACCCTTTCCTGCGAAAAAGTAAAGCCAACAGAAGACTGACCTCGCCACATTTTCTAGACACTTATTGGACATTGCTAAAAAAAGATGGCGAAGTACATCTAAAGACCGACTCTCCCGAATTGTTTGCATTTACTTTGGACTCCTTACAAGAACACCGCTCTTGTGAAGTCATTTGCGCCGATCATGACATCTATAGTAAAACACTTACCCAACCTGAATTGGCCATACAGACTTTCTATGAGAAAATGCACCTGGCCGAAGGAAAGACCATTAAACACATACAATTCCGCTTCCGCTCCTAGGAGACACTGTCAGAAATGTCGCCAGCCTTGTGCTTTGATGTCGTGGATATTGCCGCCTTTGGTATGGAGCTTAATGCCTTGATCTCTGTCCGTAAGTTCTCCCATGATGTAAATATCTGGCAACAGCCGAACTTCGGGTAGGTCTTTGGGATCGATTGTAAAAAGCAACTCATAATCCTCACCGCCACTGAGGGCACAAGTGATTGGATCAAGCTGAAATTTCAGCGCCATTTGCTGGGCTTCAGGATGAATAGGCACCCCACTTTCTTCGACAAATGCACCAACATTTGATTGCTTGCAAATGTGCATCAGGTCAGATGCCAATCCATCTGACACGTCAATCATAGCCGTAGGGACCACCTTAGATTTTGCCAGGTACTTGACCATATCATTGCGTGCCTCTGGTTTGAGTTGCCGGCCAATGATGTATTGTTGGTCTTCAAGATCAGGCTGGGTGTCGGGCTCGGAAAGATACACTTGCTTTTCTCGCTCTAAGATCTGTAATCCCAGATATGCAGCGCCCAGATTGCCCGTTACGCAGATAATGTCACCGACCTTCGCTCCAGATCGATAAGTGATTTTTGCAGGTGCAACTTGTCCCACAGCCGTCACAGAAATCACCAACCCCTGTTGGGATGAAGCGGTATCGCCCCCAACTAGGTCAACCTTATAGTAATCGCAAGCTGCTTTTATTCCTGCATAGAGTTCTTCCACTGCCTCCAATGAAAAACGACTGGATAGGCCAATGCTCACCGTCACTTGACCTGGTGTCGCATTCATGGCATAAATGTCGGAGAGATTTACGACCACAGCCTTATATCCGAGGTGCTTCAATGGCGTGTACATCAGATCAAAATGAATGCCTTCGAGCAGAAGATCGGTGGAAACAACCGTGTAAAGGCCTCCCCCTTTTATAACCGCGGCATCATCTCCTACACCTTTGACGGTGCCAGGTTGATAGCTTTCAAATTGGGCAGTAAGTTTGTCAATGAGACCGAATTCACCGAGCTCTCCGATTTCTGTTCTCTTTTCTTTTTCTTCCATAGATCTTGTCCCTATGTAAAAGGAATGGGGCAAAGATGGATACTTTTTCCTTCTGTCATTCACAATCGATGTATGAATCACTAAATTTAGACCATAATGGAGAAGAAATTTTCACTGGAAGGAAAACGCGCGATCGTAACCGGGGCAGGGAGCGGCATCGGTGAAGCGATCGGCGTAAATTTTGCCCAAGCTGGTGCTTTTGTTTATCTGCTTGATATAAACGACAGCACAGGTGTAGCTGATCGCATCAGGCAATCTGGAGGAGCAGCTACATTTTGTGCCTGCGACGTTTCCATTCAGCAAGAGGTCGATGCCACCATGGCAACAATTAGATCCGACGGTCCCATAGATATCCTGGTAAATAATGCTGGCATTGCACACATAGGTAGTGCTTCGGAAACGGATCCCAAAGCCTTTGATCAGGTCTTGCAGGTCAACGTTTATGGAGTGTACCATTGTTTGCACGCCGTCCTTCCCTACATGCAAAAAGATGGTGGTGGTGTGATCCTGAATATTGCCTCTACCCTATCATCGGTAGCCATACCACGTAGGTTTGCTTATGGAGCAAGCAAGGGAGCAGTATTGACCATGACTTATTCAGTGGCATTGGATTATATTGAAGACCACATTCGTTGCAACGCCATATCACCCGGTCGCGTTCACACTGCCTTTGTTGATGGATACATTGCTAAGAATTATCCAGGGAGGGAACAGGAGATGCTGCATAAACTGTCTAGCGACCATCCCATCGGACGCATGGCCCAACCATCGGAAATCGCCGACCTGGCACTTTTTCTCTGCTCAGATGAATCAGCATTCATTACCGGTAGCAACCACCCCATAGATGGTGGATTTACAAAACTGGTTAAGCCAGGCTAGTCTGTTCTCGACCTATCAATCATGACCTACTGCAAAAGCAGTGACCTCAGGTTCCTATGAGAAGTATTACCTCCTGATCGGAAGATGTGACCAGATTCAGTGATGCTTTAAGTTCGACATCTGGATTTCGGATTCGACTTGGCCGAACCTTCTAGAAGTAATACCTTCACATCCCTAAACAAACACAAAGATGAAGCTAATAAGATTTGGTGATCAGGGTAATGAACAGCCCGGAGTTCTTAAAGATGGAAAGCGCCTCGATACCTCAGAATTTGGTGAAGATTTTGATCAGCACTTCTATGGCACCGACGGACCGGCTCGTCTGGCTCAGTGGCTAGAAGCTCATGAGTCAGCATGTCCCATTGTCTCCGATGAGGCCAGACTGGGTGCGCCGATCGCCTCACCCAGTAAGATCATTTGTATAGGCCTAAACTACGCTGCACATGCACGCGAGAGTGGGCTTGATATTCCAACAACCCCAATCATCTTTGCCAAGGCGACCTCCGCTATTTGTGGACCTTACGATGATGTGATCATACCAAAAAACAGCACCAAAACGGATTGGGAAGTGGAATTGGCCATCGTCATAGGAAAAAAAGCATCGTATGTCAGTGAGGAAAACGCCTTGGATCATGTGGCCGGATATGTACTGCACAACGATGTCAGTGAGCGTGCATTCCAACTCGAACATGGTGGCCAGTGGGTAAAAGGAAAAAGCTGCGACACCTTTGCGCCCTTAGGCCCTTGGGTGGCCACCAAAGATGAGATCAAAGATCCCAATGATTTGAGACTTTGGTTAAAGATCAATGGTGAAATGCTGCAAGACAGTACGACCGCTGACTTTGTATTTAATACACAGCACCTCGTATCTTATCTGAGTCAATACATGTCCTTATTGCCAGGTGACATCATATCTACGGGCACGCCATCTGGGGTTGGTCTGGGATTTGATCCGCCGCGATACTTGAAGCCCGGCGACGTTATGGAATTGGGCATAGATGGATTGGGAGTCTCCAAACAGACTGCTGTAGCTTATAAAGGGTAGAAAAAGGAAAAAGGGTAGAAGAGGGTGAAAGGGGTCAAAAGTTGCAACGGCGGATATATTCCGCAGATTGACCAACACGCCAATAAGCCATTTCATCAACATCCCAATACGACAATACGCAATACCCTAAACAAAGTGGCAATCGACTTAGTTAGAGTTCTTGGGAGTAAGCACCATTCATGCCACTGATCGAATTTAAGAAGGAAGGACTGTATGTACCTGCCGCCGACGTCTACATTGACCCCTGGAGGCGTGTACGTAAGGCTTTGATCACCCACGGCCACTCAGATCATGCTCGTTGGGGTCACCAGCAATACATCTGTTCCCATCATAGCAAACCGATCATCAAACATCGGCTCGGAGACATCAATGTGCATGGTGTAGCTTATGGTGAGGAGCTGTCCGTCAATGGGGTGAAATTCACCTTCTTTCCGGCCGGACACATTGTTGGATCCGCTCAAATCAGGGTCGAGCATCAAGGTGAGGTATGGGTGGTCTCTGGAGACTACAAGACTGAAGATGATGGCATCAGCGGTACTTTTTCCCCGATCAAATGTCATACGTTCATTACCGAATGTACCTTTGGCTTACCCATCTACACCTGGGTTCCCCAGCAACAAGTCTTTGATAAAATCAACCACTGGTGGTCTACAAATCAAGCGAATGGAGTGACCAGCATATTGATGGGGTATAGCCTGGGAAAAGCACAAAGGCTGCTGGCAGGAATTGATGCCAGTATTGGGCCGATCTACACACATGGAGCAGTGGAGCAGATGAATGCCGTCATAAAGACGGCAGGTATTCCTTTGCCACCTACCAAGTACCTCAACAAAGAAGTGACCGAGAAAGAATTGGCCGGCAGCCTAGTCATCACCCCACAGGGAGCCACGAGATCAACCTGGATGAAAAGATTCGGACAAGTTTCACTCGCCAATGCTTCGGGATGGATGCAATTGCGAGGAGCCCGACGCAGGGGTGGGGCAGACCGCGGTTTCGTATTGTCTGATCATGCCGATTGGCAAGGACTCAATGATGCCATAACTGCGACTGGTGCAGAGACCGTCTATGCCACTCATGGATATACGAATGTTTTTAAGCAGTGGCTTGACAGCAGGGGTTTGGATGCAAGGGTGGTCCAGACAAAATTTGAAGGGGAGTTATCAGAAGAGAATTCGGTAGAATCGAGCCAATCAGATAAATTGCCAAGTGACGAATGAAACATTTTGCCGATCTATTTGAAGCCTTAGACCAGACCACAAAAACCACCGCTAAAGTTGGCGCTTTGGCTGGCTACTTTGCCCGTGCCACAACCGAAGATCGCCTCTGGACCATGGCCCTGCTTTCCCACAAGAGACCTCGGCGAACTGTCACCACCACCCTACTGCGCACCTGGGCTGCAGAAGAAGCCAATCTGCCCTTGTGGCTCTTTGAAGAATCTTACCACATTGTCGGTGATCTGGCTGAAGCCATCGCTCTTGTCTTACCCAAACCTGAGGGACAATCTACAAAATCACTAAGTGAATGGATAAACATCATTCGGTCTTTAAAAGACGAAACCGATGAAGTCAAAAGAGAAACCATCACCAAGGCTTGGTCCGTACTTAATCACCAAGAGCGATTTGTATTCAACAAATTGATCACCGGAGGCTTCCGGATCGGCGTCTCTCAAAAACTGATGACCAGGGCACTCGCCCAGGCCACTGGTTTGGATGAGAACATCATAGCCCAACGACTCATGGGCAATTGGACACCGGATGAAACCACCTTTGAGCGACTGCTATTTGAAGAAAAGCCAGAAGACAAATTATCTCGTCCTTATCCCTTCTATCTGGCCTATGCACTGGATCTGGATCCAACATCTCTTGGTCCCGTGGCTGACTGGCAAGTAGAAAGAAAGTGGGATGGCATCAGGGGACAGGTGATCATTCGTGAAAGTCACCTATTTGTATGGTCGCGCGGTGAAGAACTAGTCACAGATAGATTTCCAGAATTTGAGATGCTGGCCGAAAGTTTTCCTAAGGGAGTCGTCATTGACGGTGAGATCTTGCCATGGAAAGAGGGAAACCCCCTCCCCTTCCAGCTTCTACAAACTAGAATAGGCAGAAAAAAACTGTCCAAAAAAGCACTTGAGACGGCTCCGGTGATCCTCATGGCCTACGACTTGCTGGAGTATGATGGCGACGATTACCGGTCTCATCCCCTGGAAACAAGAAGGGAAAAACTGGTTGCTGTGGTTAATGAAGTAAACTGCGATGCACTTAAATTATCACCGCTGGTAAAGACGGAGGACTGGCTAGCACTAAATGAGGAGCGTAAGAAATCAAGAGCACACCATTGTGAAGGATTTATGCTCAAACGAAAAGACAGCATCTACAAGCAAGGTCGAAAGAAAGGAGATTGGTGGAAATGGAAAATTGATCCACTTACCATTGATGCGGTCATGCTGTATGCCCAACAAGGTCATGGACGGAGAGCCAACCTCTTCACCGACTACACTTTTGCCGTTTGGGACGGGGATAACCTAGTCCCATTTGCAAAGGCCTATTCGGGGCTAACGGATGGAGAATTTAAAGAAATCACGCGCTTCGTGCGCCAACATACACTTGATCGCTATGGTCCAGTGAGGGCGGTAAAGCCTCAATTGGTTTTTGAACTGGCCTTTGAAGGAATTCAACGAAGTACGCGTCATAAGTCTGGAGTAGCACTAAGGTTTCCGCGAATGTTGCGTTGGCGAAAGGACAAGAAAGCCAGCGAGGCCAACTCCTTGGTTGATCTTAAAGGTATGCTGGATCTCTATGGTTAGCGAGCTAGAGTTGACTGAAAAACACCGCATGGAGTCTGTACGCAAATCCCACGCACTGCTATTACTGCCCGCTTCTGCAACTACCTTGCAGTGTATGATCAAAAACTGCAACTTTGCAGTCATGGATCCCAAGTTCACAGATGCTGTTATCATTGCCTTCAATTATGGGATAGAGTCCATTGCTCCTATGCATCAACTCGGTGACCGTATGGCTTACAAAGTTGATCATACAGGCAAAGGATATTATGATGGCCACGAACTTGCGGATGACGATTCACACGGAACTTACTACCTCTATGGTATAAATGCTGAAGAAGTGTACAAGCTGATTGAACCTGTACTCTTTACCGTCGACTGGATGGAAGGCGCCCATGTGACTTTGAGGTTCGGCAAAGAACGCGGAGAACAGGCCAAAAAGATCGAGTTCATTTTAGAGCGCACTACACCCACTGCCTCTCAGTAATCCATCTTAGACCGCCTTAGCAACTTCCTGCCACCGCTTATAGAACTCAAACTGCCAATCATCAGCATGTATAGCCGAACGCCATTTGTGCTTACCCTTTTTGATATGCCGTAGCATAATGATTTGGCGTGGTGACAGCACAGATTCAGGTTTTTTCCCCAATCCCACCAGCGCATTGGCCTTCATTGCCTGCATAGGTGTCATCGGTATGAATTGATAGATGGTCTTTGACAGATAGTATTTTGGTTCGGCATCTATGCGAAAAGATTTGCTTTCTTTGACTTTGCCCGCACCGAGTTTTCTCGTGGCTTTCTTTCTCTGTGCATCATTATAGGTGTAGACAACATCACCACATCCCACTTCACTGCCATGAGTCACAATATCCTCCAAACCTACCAAGGAGGGATTGAAATATACATTGACAACCTCACGACGATCCATAAAACCAGGCTCCGTGGCCACCACACCCTCTATTTTTCCCAGTTCTTTCTCCCCCGTCCAGAAACAGTACATACTGAGGGTCGCTTTTTCCAAAGATCCTTCCTGTGCCAGGAGTTCTTCCTCCAATAGTCGCAGATATGTCGGCACGGTGCTGTTAAGTTTTTCTAAGCCTTGAATCATATAGGCGACCAGGCCACTGGGAGAATAGTTGGCACTCAACCTAGGAAGCAAATCTTTCTTGTCGGCCCCCACCATACGTACCACTGGATTGTTCCAACTCGGTTCCTTATAATAATCCAAAACGGCTTTATCCTTACCTCCTTTATTATTATGAATTGCCAGAGGAACGAAATAAGTCTCAATGGCTTCTACAATGAGTGGATGACTTAGCACTACATTCCCATAGCGCTGGCAAGTCATGCAACCTGGCACTTCCTGAAAAAGGATCAATACGGGCTTGTTACCTGCTTCAGCGAGTGTAAGTGCATCATCCATATTTCTCTGCCATTGCACCTTACCCAGTTCTTTAGGATTATTGGTGCCGAAAATGTGAGACACAAAAAGTAGGCTAAGCAATGCTGGCAATAATAGGATTGTGCTTTTCATAATGGACTGAGTAATTTCAGATGTACAAACCGCGGTTAATAAACTTAATCATTTTTGTAGGACATGGGAACGGGAACCACATAGGCCCAATGGGGACACATATGTAGTCAGACCAGCAAAGAAAGGTAGTATTCAGGACATTAAAACATTGGTACAGGTGAGGTACATGACAGACTAGAAAATTATGTGGCCTATGTACCTATTGTGGTTCAAAAAACTAACGTCCAATTGTTGAAAGGGAACCACTTAGGCACAATAGGGACACATCGGTGGTTAGAACTGCAAAGAAAGGTACAATTCAGGACAGCAATACACTGGGTACAGGTGGGGTACATGACAGGCTAGAAAACTATGTGCCTATGCATCTATGGTGGTTCAAAAAAAAAGGTCCAATGTTAGAAGGGAACCACACTGGCACAATAGGGACACATCGGTGTTGAGACCAGCAAAGAAAGGTAGTATTCAGGACATTAAGGCAGTGGTACAGGTGGGCTACATGACAGACTAGAAAAATATGTGGCCTATGTACCTATTGTAGTTCAAAAAACTAACGTCCAATTGCCGGAAGGGAACCGCATAGGCAGAATAGGGACTCACAGATGGTTGGATCAGCAAAGAAGGGTGGTATTCAGGACAGTAAGACACTGGTGCAGGTAGGTATAACTGACAGACAAGAAAACTATGTGACCTATGTACCTATTGTGGTTCAAAAAAAGATAGTATCTAGTCAGTCAGGCAGCGATTTTGTGCCGCATCCAAGCTTAGATGACACTCCGAAACAATTGAGGCCCTACTACCATTAATATGTGGTCTTCCAAAGCAAGAGATGAAAGACAGTAGCGCATTACATCCTATATATACCTGGTTTAGAGAGTGTGGGCAAGAGCCATTCGCCTTTCAGGAGTCCGCATGGTCTGCATACCTAGCTGGCCATTCAGGTATGGTCAATGCTCCTACCGGAAGCGGGAAAACTTTTTCTCTTATGGTTCCGATTGTCTTACAGGGCTTGCAGAGGGAGCAGACCGAACATCTACAAGCACTTTGGATCACGCCCATACGGGCCCTAGCCAAAGAAATAAAGAAGGCAGGAGAAGAAGTGATCAAAGGACTGGGCAGTCCCTGGAAAATTGGTATTCGTACAGGTGATACACAGACTGCCGATCGGAAAAAACAATGGGAAAATGCACCGCAAATTTTAATCACTACTCCGGAAAGCGTACATCTATTAATGGCCACTCGTGGCTATGAAAATTTCTTCAAAAAGGTACAAGTAGTTGTTGCCGATGAATGGCACGAGTTAGTAGGATCTAAACGCGGGGTACTGATGGAGCTTGCGCTAAGTAGGCTAAAATCAATTAGCCCCGAGCTCAGGATCTGGGGCATTTCTGCCACCATCGGTAATATGGAGGAAGCACAAGCTGTACTTTTTGGCAATTGGCACAGTGAACGCCCGACTAAAATTACGGTAGTCCATTCCGAAATCAAGAAAGTCATATCCATCGAGACCATTTTTCCTGACGAGATCGAGACTTACCCTTGGACCGGGCATTTAGGCGTGAAACTAGTCGCAAAAGTGATCCCCATCATCCTCCAGAGTGGGTCGACACTAATTTTTACCAATACCAGAAGTCAATGCGAACTTTGGTACCAAAAGTTACTGGAAGAGATGCCCGATCTTTCGGGCCAAATAGCGATGCATCATGGATCCATGAGTCGCGAGCTGAGGGACTGGGTCGAAGATGCCTTGCACCTAGAGAAAATCAAAGCCGTGGTTTGTACCTCCAGCCTCGATCTAGGTGTGGACTTCAGGCCAGTCGAAACGATCGTACAGGTAGGTAGTCCCAAAGGTGTAGCTAGGTTTGTACAACGAGCAGGTCGGAGTGGTCATCAACCGGGGGCCACGAGCAAGATTTATTTTCTTCCCACACACTCCCTCGAAATTGTCGAAGGTGCAGCACTCAAGGAGGCCATCAGGCGAGACATTGTCGAAGAGCGCATACCATTCTTGCGCAGTTTCGATGTATTGATGCAGTACTTAGTGACTCTAGCTGTCTCAGAGGGATTCGATTCTGATCAGATCTATGAAGAAGTCAAATCCACTTTTTGCTTTAACAGCATGTCGCCTGAGGAATGGATACTCGTCTTGCAATTCACCGTTTCAGGAGGAAGTCTAGAGGCTTACGATGAGTTTCGCAAATTAGGCCGAGACAAGCAGGGACTTTATCGCGTCACGCAGAAACGTGTGGCCATGCGCCATCGACTATCTATTGGGACCATCGTTGGAGATAACGCATTGATTGTCAAATATCTTAGTGGGCGCAAGTTGGGCAACATTGAGGAGAGCTTCATCACAAAGTTGAATCCTGGTGACCATTTCTGGTTTGCCGGCAAGAGTTTGGCCTTGGTGCGCATCAAGGAGAATATCGCCTATGTGCGACGAACGAAGGCAAAGGATGGTAAGACCCCATCGTGGCAAGGGGGTAGGATGCCGTTGTCGTCTCAACTATCAGACATGATCCGCTACAAACTGGATACCTATGCCCATGGAAGTGAAACCGATGAGGACATCTTAGCATTGAAACCACTCTTTGATATTCAACAGTCTCGTTCAAAGATCCCACGTCAAGACCAGTTGCTGATTGAGTACTTCCATGATCGAGAAGGATATCATTTGGTTTTATATCCCTTTGAAGGTCGTTATGTACATGAGGGTATGGCAGCATTGATCGCCTACCGCCTCTCGCACATCAAACCCTTGACCGTAAGCATAGCCATGAACGATTATGGTTTTGAATTGCTTTCAGATAGGCAGATTCCCATCGAAGAAGCATTGTCACACAATGACTTGTTTAATACCAACCAATTACAGAAGGACATTTGGGCCAGTGTAAATACTGCTGAAATGGCACGCAAGAGATTTCGCGACATCGCGGCCATTGCCGGGCTAGTATTCAAAGGCTTTCCCGGGAAATACAAAAAGGAGCGCCATCTGCAATCATCTACCGGGCTTTTGTTCGAGGTATTTAAAGACTACGATCCACAAAATCTGTTGTTCCTGCAGGCCTATGACGAAATCCTAACTTTCCAATTGGAAGAAGCACGTTTACGATCTGCATTAAATCGCATTTCTAGCCAGGAAATCCTCCTCGAAAAACCAACAGTGGCCACACCCTTTTCATTTCCGATTATTGTCGACCGGCTCAGAGAGCGAATGAGTACCGAAAAAATCTTGGCCAGGATCAAACGGATGAAACTGAAATTAGATTCTTGATAGTCGAATCGGTCCACAACATACAGAGTTGGGATAACGTATAAAAAGCCTTAAGATACCACCCCCTCACATACATAATTAGCTCCTGGCCATTGCTGTCTATTCATACTTTGTATTTGCTGCATTACTTTTCTGGAGGGCTCTGCAAAGACAGATGATGCAGCATCCAATATTTTACTCATTCTTTCCGATGATCATAGTTATCCATATTTAAGTTGTTATGGACACCTCGACGTGAATACGCCTAACATAGGATGGACTTGCACGACGAGGTGTACGTTTTTATCAAGCCTATGCAGCTGCACCTCAGTGTGTTCCTTCGTGTGCTTTCATCCTCATGGGCCGCAACGTGATTGACATTCGGATGAGTCGCTTTTCTGCACCTTTATCGCGAGATATTCCGGCCCTGCCAGATTTACTTGGCAAGGTGGGATATTACACTGGCATCTGCGGCCGGCATTATCACTTAGACGGGTCGGGTCGGCGAGCTGCAGCTACCGACAGTGCCTTTGCCAAATATGACCTAGTCACCTTTTCCAGACCGTGCCGACTATTTAGAAATTGGGAAGGATGAAGCGGTATTGGGGCAATTTCAAACATTTTTGGATCAAACGCCCCCAGGGCAACCATTTTTCATGTGGATGAACTACAGCGATCCGCATCTGCCCTTTACGGCTCAGGAATATACACCAGATCCCACTCAGCTGACCATTCCAGAGGCCATGCCGGATACCGAAGAAGTGCGCAAAGATTTGGCTCAACACATTGGAGAAGTTAATCGATTGGATGCATACATCGGACAAGTATTGTTGGAATTGGACGAGCGAGGCCTGACAGAAAATACGATCATCCTTTTTATGGGTGACAATGGAGCTGACCTTCTTCGGGGCAAAGGCACACTCTATGATTTGGGCATCCATGTGCCACTAGTGGTAGCTGGACCAGGAGTAGTAAAGGGAGCGATTTCAGATGCCCAGATTTCGGGTACCGATTTAGCTCCCACGATTTTAGAAATGGCCTCGACAGAAATTCCGGATGCCATGACAGGACAGAGTTTTGCCGCATCGTTGAGGGGAGAGGCTTAACTAGGTCATGTATATATTTTTTCCACTCGTGTATCACATGGATCGGGTATCCCCATAAATACCGTCTATTTTGATTTGACCCGAACCGTATTCGATCGTGACTATAAATTAATCCACAACATCTTATGGCCGCTCCCTTATGAGCCAGTGGATTTTAATAACCGCAGCATGGAGCGAGATCTGGAACAGCGCTACCAAAATCGGGAACTTCCTAAGCGTTTTGAAGATCAACTGTTTTCTCACCCCAGGCCGATGTTCGAATTGTATGACCGCAAGG
This sequence comes from Saprospiraceae bacterium, assembly GCA_013001595.1. Classification (GTDB taxonomy): domain Bacteria; phylum Bacteroidota; class Bacteroidia; order Chitinophagales; family Saprospiraceae; genus JABDMH01. The sequence goes on from JABDMH010000046.1 coordinate 50,821, forward strand.
CTGACCCTGCCGAACTGCATAATTTGGCCGGCCAATCATCATATGAAGCCATAGAGTATAACCTGAAGGGAGAGTTGCACGAATGGATGATCCGGTATCAGGATTACGCCAACTTACTCATTCCACATAAAGAGATGGTCCCTCCGGCTGGTGAACTGAAAGCACGCTAGGTGAACAAAAGAGTGGTATAGCGATTTGCATCCACACATTCCACTAGCTTCAAAAGTAACATTTGATAGAATTTGTGAGTACAAGGGTAGAATACGAGCAATATTTCTCCTCTTGTTCAAAACTCCCACTCACTACTTGACAGGTCACCTAATTAGTTTGATGTTTGCTGAGGATGAACTGGCAACACCCTCTGATTCTTTTGTTTGCGCTTGCACCATTTGCATCGATGGGTCAGCAATTGGCCTGGGTGAGATCAAAAGGCAGGACTAATGAGTCTTATCAAGTACTAAAATCAAATCCCGCAATAAGATATGGCATCTATCAGCAACGTAACCGAAAAGGAGAAATACTAATCGAAGGCTTTTTCAAGAACAACCAAAAGGACAGTATCTGGACCCTCTATGATCAGAGAGGAAGAGTGACCGAAGTACATAGATTTCGTGAGGGAAGTAAGATAGGCATCTGGCAGCAGCACATCGAGCGGGGAGACGTGATTCTCAGGTATGACTATGATCACGAAGTAGCGCTATCGCCCATGATTGAAGTAAAAGCCACGTATCCGCCCAAGGCAAAAAAACGGGCCATTGAAGGAGTCGTCAAAGTACATGTCACGATGCGGGCCAATTGTCAAATCGCAGGCATCCAATTGATTAGAAAATTGGGTTATGGATGTGATGAGCGAGCCATTAGATGTGTACGCAGGTTGGCAAACCTAACCAAAAGATACAACCCAGTGCCTGTCAATCCTCAGAAGGCATTATCGATATTGCATTTCGTATGGAGGATCAACCTGGCAACCTACGGCAATAAATACTTATTTTCGCTCATATGATCTCGAAAGGCCCGATGACTTCCCTGGACACCCTGCACCTTGAGGTGGCTGGCCATGATTTCATACTGCATCCGCATAAGGTACTTTTCTGGCCCGAAATATCAACGCTGATTGTCACAGATTTGCATCTGGGCAAGATCCAACATTTTCGCGAAGCGGGAATTTACCTTCCTAAGCCTGCTGCCATGGACAACTATGAACGACTGAGCTCTCTGCTGGTTGAGTTTGCGCCTCAAAACCTCCTCATGTTGGGTGATTTGTTTCACAGTGTGTACAATGCAGATTGGCAGCTGTTTTGTGAGCTTCGGCACACCTTTTCACACATCGACTTTCAGTTGGTCAAAGGCAATCACGATATCATGGACACATCGATCTTTGCAAAAAACGATATGGTCGTTTATGACAATACACATACCATAGACTGCTTCCAGTTTACGCACTATCCTTGTGACCCCGATCCTGGCTACTACAACTTGGCTGGTCATTTGCATCCAGGGGTACACCTCATTGGAGAAAGTCGCCTCAGCTTAAAGTTGCCGTGTTTCTATTTTGGCCGTGACCGCGGCCTTCTACCAGCTTTCGGTTCGTTCACGGGCATCTCCATCATCAAACCTGTAGCAGGTGATCAGGTTGTGGTGATATCTGAAGAACAGTTGGCACAAGTGCAATAGAATATTATGACCCACCAAAAAAGTCTATTTTAGCCGACCATGTCAGGAAAGAAGATCGAGCCGCACCATGATGAGCTCTTTGAGCGAGAACTGTTGCCCAACATAGACGCACTGACCACCTTCGCCTATCACTTGACCTACAATGAAGAGGACGCCAAAGATCTGGTACAAGAGACCTTCCTAAAAGCCTATCGTGCCATACATTCTTATGTTGAGGGAACGAATGCTAAGGCGTGGTTGTTTAAGATCTTGAAAAATGCTTACATCAACCAATATCGGAAGAAAAGCAGACGTCCGACAAAGGTTGATTTTGAGGAATTTATTGGCTATCAGGACAAAGACGAGAGCGACATAGCTGAATACCAGGATCTCCGCACGGAGATATTCGAGAACCTCCTGGGAGATGAAGTGACCGTCGCCATCAATGCCTTACCGATAGATTTCAGGACAGTTATTTTGCTTTGCGACGTAGAAGGATTTACGTACGAAGAAATCGCCAAAATCATTGATATTCCCATTGGCACTGTAAGATCTAGGTTGCACCGTGCCAGGAACATGTTGAAGGAAAAGCTACGCAAGTATGCTGTATCTCAAGGGTTCCATGATAAGCGCAAGAAAAATCGCCTTGATCGTGAAAGCGAATGATTTGAATGTTTATCTTACGATATGTGATCAACACCCTCTAAAGACTTGATTTTTAAATCTATTAAAAACCTGTGTAATGCGTATTCTGAACGATTACGAAGACTTTAGAAAAAAAGTAGATATGATGCTTGACAAAGCACTGACTAAAGAAGCTGAAGAGCAAGTGCTGAAAAGTGTCGAAAACAACCCCGAATACGAGCAACTGCTGAAAAACGAACGCGATTTTAGGGCGTTCGTCCGCGGTCAGGTTGTAAGACCCAAAGTCACACCTGAATTTATCCAAAGCATCAAAGATAAGGTGCGTATCCATCATTAGGTACCTAGATTTTTCCCCTTCCTTGGACAAAGATCCGATGAATCTAACCGTCTTGCATCAAGATAGGCAGCACTAACCTAACCCATTTTCCAGCTTTCTCAATAACGCAACCATACTTCTCCCCCACCACTCTAATTGACAATTATGCTAGATAAGCTCAAAGAAATCGAATCTCACTTTAAAAGGTTGGAAGAGCAAATGACAGATCCAGAGATCTTGTCAGATATGGATCGCTACACCAAAATCAATAAGGAATATAAAGACCTGCAGGAAATCATTCATCGCTATCAGGATTATAAATATGTACTGGAGAGCATGGATTCTGCGCAAGAGATGCTCAAAGAACCCGATGAGGAGATGCAGCAGATGGCCCGTGCTGAATTAGAAGAGAATCAACGCAAGAAAACAGAACTGGAGGAAGACCTCAAGTACCTCTTGATTCCTAAGGATCCGGAAGACGCCAAAGATGTCATTTTCGAGATTAGGTCAGGCACAGGAGGTGATGAGGCTGCCATTTTCGCAGGTGACCTATATCGTATGTACAGCAAGTACTTTGAAAAACAAGGCTGGAAAGTAGAGATCATCACCATCAACGAAGGAACCGTCGGTGGATATAGTAAAATTGTATTTGAAATTTCTGGCCAACAAGTATATGGCAAGCTCAAATTTGAGTCGGGCGCCCATCGGGTACAACGAGTTCCTCAAACCGAAACGCAGGGACGGGTACACACCTCCGCAGCGACGGTCGTAGTGATGCCAAAATTAGAAATGGAAGATGTCGATATTAAGAAATCGGATCTAAAAGTAGATACCTTCCGATCGAGTGGTGCCGGTGGACAGCATGTGAACAAGACAGAATCCGGTGTTAGGTTTACCCACCTACCTACTGGTGTGGTGTCGGAGAGTACCGATGGCCGATCACAAATTAAAAACCGAGAAATAGCGCTGCAGCGACTGTACATTAAAATATTTGAAGCGAAAAAGGCCGCACATCATAACGAACAAGCTGAAAAGCGCAGGTCACTCGTGGGTAGTGGCGATCGCTCAGACAAAATCCGTACTTACAATTATCCGCAAAATAGAGTCACCGATCATCGGATCAATTTGACCCTCTACAGCCTCGATAAAATCATCGAAGGAGATCTGGATGAAATCCTCGAAGCCTTGCAAGTCGCAGAAAATGCCGAAAAGCTGAAAGGAGAAATGGTGTAGATGCCACGCTTGGTATTATCTAGTAATTACAACATCGATCGTCAATAAAATAAAACTTTGATTCTAGTCAAAGAGATGGGTTGCACATTGCCCCACATTTACCCCTCATAATCTGCTTCCCTAATTATTCGAAATGAGTCGTCTTATTCTATGTAAGGAAAACACAGACGATTTTTTTACTCCACATCTAATTTCCTGTTTGGTGCACTTGCATCGCCTGCTACGGTATCAAATTGCAAAAGAGATATAATTGATGGATGGGGATGGTAATCTAGAATTACTCACTTGTGAAGAGAACGATCGCACGAATAGTGGAGAGTTGAGTGTCATTTAGCATAAAAAACCAATCCGACAAATTTCCTTCTTAAATCCGTGCCGCAATAGGCCAATTAAATCGCAGTGGTTTTATTTAGTAGGTAATTCCCAGTATCGATTCAATGCATCGGCTACTTGTGAACGAGCTATATCCCCATCGATCATTCCATTGTGCCGCCAGATAATTTGACCACCCGGTGCTACCAAAATCGTGTGTGGTATCGGCCCTGGCCATTCCGGATCCAGTACAGTGCCTAAGGCATCTTGATTACTTCCAGTATATAGATAGTGATTGGTCCTTCGGTTATCCTCATGGATACGCTTCAGTGCCCGCTCTGTCGGTCCGGCGCCATAGTTCCTTAGAAACTCTAGCGCCTTGGCTTCATGTTTGGCTTCATCCAGACTTATGGTAACAAAATCAAATCCCCGCATATCAAATTGCCGGGAGATGGAAACCAATTCGGGAAATTCATCTACGCAGGGAACACACCAGGTAGCCCAGATATTAAAGAGACGATAATTTTCCGTTTGATTAGCTCTTAAGACTCGCACTCCGTCTACATCGATTTGCTCGATGAAAACGGGAAGTTTTTTCCAGGATTCCATGATGACGACATTCTTCGCTCGTTTTTCTCGCCATTTTGTGGAGCAGCCGTGAGGTTTAGTACGAGGTGCCGAGACTTCCTTGCCGGCCAGCATTTCCTCCAGCGCATTTCGGGCGTCGGGCGAGGTAACAGTATGCTCGGGCGCATACCGCGAATCATCAAATCTACCTGCATATCTCAATCGGCGTTCCCGGTCAAATAGAAAAACATGTGGTGTTGCCAGACAACCATAAGCCCTTGCAACTTCTTGTGTTTCCCCATCGTAAATGTAGGGGAATTCCCAACCATTCATTTCAGCATAGGGCTTCATATCCTCAAACGAGTCATCGAATTCTCCAAATCCCAGTTCGTCTATCCGTAAACCATCGGGGTGATTGGGGTTTATGGCCACAACTCCAAAATTCTGATCACTATAATCTGAAATCAATTTCTGTATACGCTTTTCAATGGAATGTGAAGTAGGACAATGATTTGAAGTGAAGAGTACCATCAACACGTCAAATTTTTCAAATTCTGCCAGTGTATAATTCCGACCATCAATTCCTGGCAGATCAAAGTCAGGAGCAGGTGCACCCAGTTCAAGCGTCTGGAATCCAGGAGGATTTCCATTTTCGTCCAGTTCAGACTCTTTTTGAGCCTGGCCTGGCATGGTCAATGATGCAACTATAAGTAAGAGGTATGTAATCCTAATTATGCTTTTCATAGTATTGATTAATTTGCATAATCCAATATTCAATGGATCAAAATTCAAGTCAAATTGCACTGCTCGGTCTCCCGGCAAAATGTTTTAGGTGAGCAGTGCAAAATTGTCCCCAGACTTTCATCATGAATATAATCAATTTCAGATGATCGCGTACATGATACTATTTATCTATGTTAGCACCTTAATATCCTGATGTAGAAGTTCTAAATCCTTAACGAGATGGAGAAACGAATCTGAACTTAACAGATTGAAGTTCAACATTAAATTGCAGCACTTCAGCATGAGTTCATAAGGATCTGACAATAGCATTTGCATCACTACGATCTTGGACAGAAGAAGCCGACAGACCATGAGATATCGATGCAGCGATTGTCCAATTCTTACACCGGAAGGGCCTCGAGCACGATAGACTAAATGGCACTTCGACAACTCAAGAATCTCATCAGACCCATGGTCGCAACAGAAATAAATCTAGGGATCTTCACTTACATCCTGATGAGGTTATTAAGGAAAAAAGAAAGTGGCTTGAAAATCGGCTGAAAAATAATGCCATCGCTATCTTCGTCTGGACATTCTTTGTAGAACATCACAAGACAAACCTTAGATCCGTTGGAACACCTTTTATCAGTTGCTTATAGGAGCTCACAGGGCTTTAAAGTTCGGCTATGTCGATGCTATTGCAAAGATGTCCGTTAGCTTTCAATGAAGAAAAGATGAGAGAAGACAAATACATTTTCAAATCGGAGAGACTGGCATTTCGCAATTGGGTAATTGAGGATTTGGAAGAATTTGCAAAACTAAATGCAGATGAAGAAGTAATGCAACACTTTCTTAAAACACTATCAAAAAAGTAAGTTGAAAAATTCATTGATAGGCTCAAAAAACATTTTGCTAAAAATGGATTCACATACTACGCAACAGAAATATTAGAAACGAAAGAATTTATTGGAATGATCGGACTTGCATTTCAAGAACACAAAACAAACTTTACTCCCGCAATAGATATTGGGTGGAGATTAAAAAGAAGTGCTTGGGGGAAAGGATATGCAACCGAAGGCGCAAAGAGGTGTCTTGACTATGCATTTAGTGAATTAGGTATAAACAAAATAATATCTGTCTGCACGATAAAGAACAATAAATCCAAGAATGTGATGAAGAAAATCGGGATGACTAAAATATGTGAATTCAATCATCCAGAAATGATGAATCATTCTGAATACGAAACGCATTCTTGCTACGAAAGAACCAAGGAGGAATACGAAAGCAAATAACACGACTGCAAGCTGCTTGCTGATTTTGGATTTAACAGAAAATATACTGCCGACTTTTCAAGGAGTCTGAGATGGTTTACTAATGGCCCTTGGTCGGCACAGGTGCTAACATATGTCGTTGGAATGTCCGAGACCCTTTCGAAGTAAGATTATTATCCACGACAAGAAATTAGCTCCCATCACGGACCGCATCCATCTGTCTCAATCTCAAAACTCGCACCGAGCACTACCTCGAGCGTGGACATGACATCTACACCCAGTCCAGCGTCAAAAATCACATCTTCATTCGCGGGAATGAGCAGGTCTCCTGTATATTGGATAGAGTCCTGCACCTGATATAGTCCAGAACGGACGATGCACCGATCTGGCATACAATCCTTCTCAATCGAACGAATACAACCACCATACCTTAAGATCACTCGACCCACACTGATTACACCATAGTCCACCACCCAGCCATCCATCTCGGGTGAAGGTAAGATGAGCTGGTCAAAGGTTCCACTCAATGTGCCATAGTACGACAACACCTCGAAGTGATCGCTGCTATCCGGACTAAATGCAGGATTGAGTTGTACCTCCAGTACACCATTTAAATGGACATCACTCACGACGAGTAGATCATGACCATCATTGTTTCCCGCACCGGCAGTACCCGAAAGTTCCACCTGATACCTTGAACCATCTTCCATGTACAGATTACCTGCAATATGCATAGTGTCTATGACTATACCTGGAGTAATCACCCCATCATTGATGAAGTCCAAAAGTTGAAATGTACCGTGACCATGTAGCATCCCGCTAGAGCTGGAGGTGTCTTGATCGTTGCTCACCGATACCAGACCATTATTCGTAAATGAGTCATAATTCGTAAAGCCCATCTCACAACTGTCGATCAGGATCTGGCCAGCATTTCGTATTTCACCACTATTGAAGAGTGCTGGTGATTCATCCACTTTCTTAATGACTAGCTCAGCGGTATCATGCACAAGTAATAATGCATCGTCGCTATTTAGATACCCATTGCCCGAACTGTCAATAGTGATAATCCCGTAGTCATACATCGATCCTGTGGAAAGTACGGCCTGTTGAACAGTATTGGAGATGTTTAGCGTGCCATAGTTTTCCAGTGTTCCATACAAATAGACCGCATTAAGCTTTGCATTTTCTACGTAGAGAAAGCCATCGTTTGTCAAGGTTGAACCAGCACCGATGGTCACAATGGCATTGGAGATGCCCATCATTTCGCCATCAACAAAAAAAAGGGCATTGTCTTGCAGGTGCAACATGGCCCCATTATCCACCTGGAGAAAACTGGCTTCTGCAATAAATCCATCGATCACTGCTGTGTTAGCATTAGCCATCTCAATAATGGCTGAGTCGCCGAATGTAGGCACCTGATCTACATCCCAATTCAATGGATCATGCCAACTCACATTGTCTCCATCACCATCAGAATTGCCGTCCCACATGACCTTTTGGGCCATCATCAACTGACATATGCTCATTATAATAATCCAAAGGGCCCATTTGACATGCATGCTTGCTCGTTTTTGTCAAAGGCTTGGACTAGGCGTAGAGCTAAAGGTTTAAATACAACCTGAGCAATAAATAGCTTGACTACCTATATACTCACTGATCAAAGAAGTTGCCGAATCAGATCCAAGCAAATAATTCGATGAAAGCTGACAATGGCTCTACTCACCTTGCCAATTTGTACGGCTTCTTGTACTTCTTAGAAAGCAATGCATTCGCAGGCTTATTGTCAGCAAACTTTTCTTTGACCGGATCCCAACGCAAAGGTTTTCTAATTAGATACGCAATATTGGCCAGATTGCACAGGCTCGAAGATCGATGGCCCGTTTCAACATCACAGATTGGTTTTGACCTCTTCTTGATGGCATCTAACCAATCCAGGTAATGATTATCGCTGTGATAGACATGCTTTTCCTGGTCCCCAATTTCGACAGTTGCGATGTTGGCTGGTTTACTATCCAAAAAGCTTCTACTTACATCAAGGGTGCCTTTACTGCCGATAAATCGTACGGCCCATCCCCTATCGAAATCTTCATGAACCATCTCAATGCCACTATCATAAATCATCTTTAATCCGCGTTTGGCCATAGGGTCACTGGGTGGGATGAACAGTACCGGACCACTATGATCCATATCCAGACCCCACTGAGCAATGTCAAACATGTGTGCTCCCCAATCACTGAGAATACCGCCCCCGAACTCGCCAAACTGTCTCCACATGGCCCAAACATTTTCAGCAACAGGTGGGGCGATCATTGGATGGTAGCCACCTGCATAGGTTGATGGACCGATCCATGCTTGCCAATCGAGATAACTGGGCGTTGGTTGCGACTCAAGATCGCAGATGATAGCTGGATCACCTACATTAACTAATACCTTGGTGATATCCCCTACATACCCATTTCTAACCAACTCCACTGCATGTCTAAAGCCCTCCCGTGATCGTTGCATGCTACCAGTTTGTAAAACTCGGCCGTACTTTTCGGCTGCTTTTACCATACGCCTTCCTTCATCTACAGTATGGGCTAGGGGTTTTTCACAAAAAACATCCTTACCAGCTTTCATAGCATCAATGGACATCTTTGCGTGCCAATGATCCGGTGTCGCAATAACCACTGCATCAATATTATCTGAATCGAGCAATGCATGATAATCATGGGTAGTGTCGCAATTGACTTCTTGGCTCGCATTTTCCCGAGTCACCTTCGCTACGGTCTGATGAAAAAGATCCAGTTTTTGTTTATCAATATCACATCCAGCCAATATTCTTGCCTGCGCTTCATTGCTAAAACGACCTGCAAGTCCGCGTGCTTGTTTACCAGTGCCGATGAATGCCAATGTGATTTGATCACTCGGTGCTACATATCCATTTCCGCCCAACACGTGTCGGGGAACGATTGCAATGCTTCCGAGCGCGGCTAGCCCATTTTTCAGAAATCTTCTTCGTGCAGTCATCTGGCTTAGTTTGTTTTTTAATCTTTATAAAGAATACTTAACAACATAGCTTGTTGTAAGCGAAAATTTACAAATTTCTATCCTAAATTATCATTTTACCATGCATGCTTTCTCCTTTGTCTGGGTTTCATTGATCTATATCGGCTTATTAGCTGGTTGTTCGCCTTCAGACCAGCAACCTACAGACTTTGACTGGGCTCATTATCAAGGGAGCCCAAGTTCCAACCAGTATAGTCCTTTGACTCAGGTCAATGTAGCCAATGTAAAGGATCTGGAAGTAGCTTGGACATACCATAGCGGGGGCGCTGACAGCACGGGACGCAGTCAGATCCAATGCAACCCGCTTGTCATCGATGGAATACTGTATGGCACCTCACCTGTCCTAGATCTATTTGCCTTAGACGCAGCAACAGGTGCTCCATTATGGACTTTCACCCCGGGCGGCCATGATGACGATCGTTCAGGAATGGGAGTGAACCGTGGCTTGGCCTTTTGGACGGATGGCGAATCGCAGCACATTTATTATGCAGCGGGATCTTTTATCTATGGAGTTGATGCCAAAACAGGAGAACAGCTCACGGCATTTGGTGAAAAAGGTACTGTGGACCTGCATACAGGTCTCGGTGCTCATGCACAGGATCTTTATGTTGGCTCCAACAGCCCAGGTATCATTTTTAAAGATCTGCTTATTGTCGGAACGCGAGTTTCCGAATCGATGGGTGCTGCACCAGGCTACGTGCGAGCTTTTGATGTTCATGACGGGAGCCTCAAATGGACCTTTCGGACCATTCCAGGGTCGGGTGACTTCGGTGCTGATACTTGGCCTGAAGGAGCCTGGCAAGAAATGGGTGGTGCCAATGCCTGGAGTGGTATGAGCATCGATCATGAGCGGGGTATTCTATTTGTGCCAACAGGTTCAGCAGCATATGATTTTTTCGGTGGTGATCGGCACGGCGAGAATCTCTTTGCCAACTGCCTCCTGGCTTTGGATGCCTCGTCGGGAAAACGCATTTGGCACTTTCAAACGATCCATCACGACCTCTGGGATCGAGATCTGCCAGCTCCTCCCAATCTGGTCACGCTCAATGTGAACGGAAAGAAGATCGATGCCGTAGCCCAGATATCAAAGGCGGGCTACGTTTTTATGTTCGATCGAGAGACCGGAGAGTCAATCTTCCCCATTGAAGAAAGGCCCGTTCCTAAATCGACACTATCCGGTGAATCCGCATGGCCTACACAGCCCGTACCCACAAAGCCTCCCAGGTTTTCACGAGGCCGTTTTGCGGAAGAAGATCTTACAGAGCGCACATTGGAAGCACATGCCTATGTCAGAGCCATTTGGCAAAGTCTGCGCAAAGGTGAGGAATTCATCCCACCGAGTGAGGAAGGAACCATTATATTCCCAGGATTTGATGGCGGCGGAGAATGGGGTGGAGCTTCTGTAAATCCTGAGGGGATAATGTATGTTAATGCCAGTGAACAACCATGGATCATCAAAATGATCAAACATACCGATCAACGTGATGGCTACTTGGCTACCGTTGGAAAAAATATCTATGGGACACACTGTCAACTTTGCCATGGAGAAGACGGCAAGGGAGCAAGCATCTATACCGTTCCTTCGTTAGAGAATATCAAAACAAGAAAGTCAGCAGAAGAAATTACCCAGATCATTCGCAATGGCGGTGGTCTGATGCCTTCCTTCTCCAATCTCCATGATGATGCCATCGATGCCATCATCGCTTTCCTCTTCAATTCCAAGGAAAGAATCGATGATGAAAAAGCCAATCGACTCGGTAAGGCAGGATGGAAATACCCTTATTTTATGAGTGGCTATGTACGCTTTGCCGACCATGAGGGATATCCGGCCATCAATCCCCCCTGGGGCACCCTCTCTGCAATCGATCTCAAACAAGGTGATATCAAATGGCAGGTTCCTTTAGGTTCGTACCCCGAGCTAACAGATAAAACAACAGGCAGTCAGAGTTACGGTGGACCTGTGGCCACAGCTGGAGGCATCCTTTTTATGGCAGGCACGTTGGACGAAAAAATTCGCGGTTTTGATCAAAGGGACGGCTCGCTACTCTGGGAAGCCTCACTACCAGCAGCTGGCTACGCTACCCCAGCCACCTATGCAGTTAATGGACGGCAATACCTGGTCATTGCTTGTGGGGGTGGAAAATTGGGTACCAAATCTGGTGATGCGTACATAGCTTACGCCCTGCCTCAGCAATGACTCTTGCAGGTGTAGACGGATGTCCTGCAGGATGGATTATGGTGAAAGCTATAGAAGAGATCTATACATATGGACTCTACAGACACTTTGCCCATCTCACCAGAGACAATCCCGATATAGATCGGCTATTGATAGATATGCCAGTGGGACTGAGTGAGAAAGGATGTATCAGAACCTTGGATCAAGAACTAAGAAGACACCTCAAAGGAAGAACATCTACCGTCTTTAATACTCCTTGTCGTGCTGCAGTCTATGCAGAAAATCAAGAGCAGGCAAAAAAAGAGAATTTACAGCTTGAAGGGAAAAGTTTATCGATACAATCCCTTTCGCTGTGTCCTAAAATCAAGGAAATCGATGAATACCTCAGAACTAATAATGATCCAATTGACATCTGGGAAAGTCACCCCGAACTTTGCTTTACGCACCTCAGCTCAGACCACAAGACCATATCCGTATCTAAACATGACCAGGCCGGTAGGCAATTGCGACTGGACTTGCTTGCAAGCCATGATCAGTCCATAACCACAGCATATGAGACCATCTTACGAAATACCCGTCGAAAACACGTCAAGTCTGACGACATATTGGATGCACTCTGTCTTTGTCTAGTCAATACACTAGCTGCGAGGGCCGGTTTTTCCTTTCTTCAATCTCCTCCGCTATGTGACCCCCAGGGCATCGATATGAAAATCGCCTTCTTCCGAGCATGATCTCCACTAGCAGAATTTGGACCCGACCATAGTAATATGGATGGCACACATGATTACCTGTCTTTTGTCAATAAAATTCGCGCGGATTATCCAGAGACCCTGGCACGATTGGCCTGACCATCTGGTAAGCTGGATCACCAATCAGCATTACAATGTGCACTCAATTTACCTTGTATCGTGACTAGGGACGAGATGGGCCAGAAATCATGTTTGATTCTTGTTGAGTAAATTTTTGCATGAAGTTTGCTTATCTAGTCATAGAGATTGCAGTCCGGTACTTTACCGTTGTGAGCGCAATCCAGAAGGTGCCATTTTTGATTTGGTCACCTTTTCTGAGTGGATTCACCAGTGAATGTACTCCGGAAAGTGCCAACTTCATAAAATGAGTCTATTTTGGTTAAGATTTGCACTTTTTCGAGGTTGGGTGATGCCTGAGTATCAGCCGATTGAGAAAAATGGAAAGATTGCCAAAAGAGCCATTTTTGATTTGGTCACCTTTCTGAGTGGATTCACTAGTTGGCTGCCTACTATTTATTGACAGACCTGCTCAAAACCTCTTGAGACGGTTACATTATATAGGCATCTATGACGAAAGTATTTTATTGCATCTTAGCCCTTCTTTCGCTAGTTATGTCGAATATTCAAGCACAAGAACTGACCTACCAAAATCCACCTTCCATCATAGCTAGTCTCGCTGATGGAATCCTTACACCTGACGTAGCGCTCAGCCCTGACAAGAAAACCTTCATTTTGTTACATCGCCCTGGACTACCCTCCATCTCAGAGGTGGCAGCAGAAGAACTTCGACTTGGTGGATTGCGCATTGATCCACTGACTAATGGTGGCAGCCGGACTCATTATTATCATGATCTGACTTTGCAATCATTGGACGGTGGAAAACCTGTGGCGATCAAGAATATACCCGCTAGTCCCAAGTTGGAAAACATCAGCTGGTCTCCTGACGGTTCTAAGTTAGCTTTTACCCAAACCCGTTCGGAGGGTATCGAATTGTGGATTGTAGATGTGTCTACCGCAACCGCCAGGAAAATACCAGGTATAAGCATAAACGATGCGATGGCCATGATGCCCTATCGTTGGTTTTCAGATAGCAAACATCTCCTTCTGCAAACCATTGATAAAGAGCGTGGGCAGAGACCAAGGCAGGTGAACACGCAAAGCGGACCGATCGTCCAAGAGAATGTAAAAGGCGCAGCTCCAAATCGCACTTTTCAGGATTTGATCAAGAGCCCGCACGACGAGGCATTGTTTGCCTACTATACCTATAGTGATCTTCAGATATATTCGGTAGGTGATGACCGGTTGGCCGATTTTCAGGTGGGTGGCATTATAACTGGTGTCCAGATTTCTCCCGATGGCAATTATTTACTGGTGCATGAATTGAAGCGTCCCTTTAGTTATAGTGTTCCGTACTATCGATTTGCCAAGAAATCGACGATCTATAATCGCGCTGGTGAGTACATTCGTACCATCGCTGATTTACCTGCGGCTGAGCATTTACCCAAGGGCTTTAATGCAGTGGTGGAAGGTCCGCGACAATTTACTTGGCGGTCAGATCATGGTGCCACTTTGTGCTGGGTGGAAGCGCAGGATGGCGGTGATCCCGCAAAAAAAGCAGCCATTCGCGACCAGCTTTTCACATTATCTGCGCCCTTTGTTGAAGCCCCTAGACCTTCAGTTTACTGCTCCTTAAGATATCGCAATGTCATCTGGGGAGATGGACAGCTGGCCATCATTAGAGAATCTTGGTGGCGCAATAGGCGAGAGATCACCAGTGTGTGGCAACCAGATGGGAAAGACCCAGACAAAGAAACCTTATTTGATCGCTCCTACGAAGATCGATATTCGGATCCCGGATTTTTTCAAATCGAACGCAATGAATATGGCAGATCGAAGCTCATGCGCTCACCGTCAGGTCTACTATATCTCTTTGGAATGGGTGCCTCAGAAGCTGGAAATCGTCCCTTTATCGATACGTTTGATCCCAGTAGTAAGAAGACGACAAGACTTTGGCGGTCTGAAGCTCCATACTACGAAGTGCCCATGAACATCCTTGACAAAGAAAAAGGCCTGGTGATCACACGACGAGAGTCTAAAGAAGATCCGCCAAACTATTTTGTTCGCGACCTGGATGATCAAACATTGCGCGCCCTTACCGACTTTGAAGATCCTTATCAAGCCATGAGGGGCATCAAGAAGGACCTCATCAAGTACCAACGCAAGGATGGAATTGAATTGACAGGCACCCTATACCTGCCGGCCGGTTTTACACCAGGTGAAGACGATCGGCTACCGGTGCTAATGTGGGCATATCCCCGAGAGTTTAAGAGCAAATCTGCCGCCAGTCAGGTGCGGAACTCACCGTATGAATTCCTACGTCTATATCCTGGATCGCCTGTATTTTGGGCCTTGCGAGGCTATGCTGTGTTAGATAATTTTTCTATGCCCATTGTCGGGGAAGGTCAAGATGAACCCAATGAAACCTTTGTGCCTCAGCTCGTGGAGGGGGCAGAGGCAGCCGTGGATAAACTCGTGAAGATGGGCGTCGCCGATCCTGATCGAATAGCAGTAGGTGGCCATTCCTATGGCGCTTTTATGGCAGCCAACCTGCTGGCACATACGGATCTCTTTGCGGCTGGAATAGCGCGCAGTGGTGCTTATAATCGAACCCTTACTCCATTTGGCTTTCAGTCTGAAGAACGAACCTTTTGGGAAGTGCCCGATATCTATTTTGGGATGTCACCTTTTATGCATGCCGACAAGATTAAGGAACCCCTATTGTTGTTACATGGTGACGCCGACAACAATGCAGGCACTTACCCGATGCAAAGTGAGCGCTTTTATGCCGCCCTGAAAGGCCATGGTGCGACCACCCGATTGGTAATGCTGCCCCACGAAAGTCATGGATATCGAGCCCGAGAGTCTGTGATGCACATGCTCTGGGAAATGGACGAATGGCTGGAGAAATATGTCAAGAAAGCAAGTGAACGGTAACACAATAAATACCTGGTTCTTAACCATTCGTATCTAGAGGTTCGCTGTTCCAGATTAAATGATTTTGGCCGAAGATTGAGATTTCGCCAACCATTTTTTTCCCAGCATTATCAGCCGGAGAAAAACTGGGATTAAAACGCAAAGTTATAATCGTATATGGAGGCAGATGTAGATGATTGTTCAAACATATCAATAGCCATATCAAATAGCTGGCAAATTACCACCGATAGGAAGAAATCAATGGCCCAAGATTTCTCGGTCCATATATAGTATGTAGCCATTCCCAGAGCTACCATACCCACAGCTTTCAAAAGATCCATCAAAGATGTCGATGCCAGAAAAAGTGCAAGCCGATCCCTAGGGCTAGCATCAGGACTGCTTGAAAAAATAGTGCGGCGATACTTGTAAGGATAATGATCCAAAGTACAAGTTTCGATCATATGGGGAGCAGGTCTCTTCTCGAGACACCGGGAGCTAATGTATTGCTTTGCGACATGGTAAGTGGATTTTTTGATCCTTATGTACATCTAGCAGAAGATTTGTCTACTACTCCTTCTTTTTTATTGACTCGGGGCGATGTTAGTAGGGAGTTACCCGCCAAATTCCATAGCTGGAAAAATGATTAGATAAAGAAATCAGTTCAATATGATATCTTCTCGGAAATCATCGAATAGATGTTGAGTCTTAGTGCAGTTTTGAGATTGAGATTAAAAACTATGACTTGCAAACCCTCTTCACCACTCAAGGACACCCCATTACTGGATAGTTGTTTAGTGCGCATTGTCCGTCGGCATACAAGGTCTTCACAAAAACATTTTTGGGCTTAATCAGTAACTCATCAAAGGTTATGTCATGGCCCACCAGCTCGATGCGATGCCACTTACTGGCAGACATGTCGATCGCCACGCGTACCCATCCATCGGCAATGTCTGGAATCCGGTTGATGTCAATCTGCTGTCGTTCCTGAGTGCCGCCTTGCGCTCCATAGTGATAAAAGACCACTGGCATGCCTGAGTAGTCTGGATCTATGTATACCCAAAAACTGGCTTCGTGACCATCCAATTCATCCAAGGCACTCTTGAACACGTCCACCGAGGTAGGGCTAGTCCCAGCACCCTTCCCACGGAAAGCAATCTTACTGTCTGAGGTTTCAAACCCATCGTAGAGAATAGATACAGAATCTGTGTAAAACAATTGAGTAGATCCCACTACCTCTTGCGGCTCATCCTCAAATTCAACATTGGGAAGCTCAGGTCTAAAGGCCGCCACTGGTAAGCGGCCAAACTGCATTTCGCCATCTTCCCAAAGCACCTCAGACTGGTCCACTAGACGTCTCTCGGCTAGGGTGTGTGATCCATCTTTTCTGGTAATCAATAACAGAGGGCGTTGGTCCATATCAGCCATTCTTGTCTTGGTCATCATTGGATGGCCCACTAGTTGAATGTTGCTAAAAGACTGCGAGAATGATGGTCGCGATGTGCTGGCTTGAATAATGGGTAATCCGGTGTGCCAGGCAGATCGCATTCCCATCTGATACGGACCATAATATCGATCGAATGCCACTTTATCTGTACGAATGGAGACAATAGGAAGCACCATGATGGCTTGAAAGTCAGTTGGAGTTACACCCACCTGTTCAAGTTTTTTAAGGTATTCGGAACTGGTATTCTCAAATGCCCAATTGACCTGTTCAATATCTCGGGTATGGGCAAGATAAAAGGCTCCTGCATCGACTGCCCAGATACCTATCCCCAAAGCCAAGATGACATTCCCCAGATGTTTACTAAAATGGCTGGAGATCCAACCTTGCAATTGATAAAGATAGTAGGCTGCAGCAACACCGATCACATAATAAAACATCCATGCAAATCGACCCAATGCCCGAAATTGCTTCAATTGTGGAATCCAATCGGTCAGGAATTGCAAGTTGAAACGAAATGGGATGCACATGGCATACAAAAGCACCAATACTCCTGCCAACAGGTACAGCCGAAAAGGAGTCAAGCCCTCGCGAAGAAGCGTCCTGCTTTTCCGAAAAGTCAGAGCTGCTACGAGCACAAGTAGGAAAATTAAAGGTACAGTACCAATGAAAGAGCGTCCTTCCCAAGTTATCTTTGGCTCAAACAGCTGTTGAATAAAATAGGTGAGCGATGAGAAGTGTGGCAAGAATACGCTGCCTGGAGTAGCGAAATACGCATAAAACCCATAAGGTGACTGCGGACGATCAGCAAAGGGGTCGGTCAGTACTGAAAACAGCTGAAACAGGAGAATGGGCACAATCGTGCATAACAGTAGCAGGCCATTTTCTAGAACAAAATTCTTGAGAGCCTCATTGCGAAACAGAAGCTTTATCAGTGCATACGCTAATAGAAAGACGCTCATAATGCCCAGATAATAGACATGTATTCCCCCGATAAAAAGCATATATATAAAGAGGGCCATGAACCACCGCCACCCTTCCTGCTTAGATTCTGCCTTTACCAGCAGCAACCAGAATAGGGGTATGGCAAACACATAGGATAGACTTAGGTGCCCATGAATCCGATCGATCTGCGGTGAAAGAAAAGTGATACCTAAAGCCATTACACCGGCATACCAAGGTGGTAAGCTATAGTGTCGCAAAATGAAAAAAATGACAACTGCGCCTAAAAGGATTCCTCCGATCATGGCTAGGTTGATCAAGGCCACGGAATGATCGGCTATGGAAAAAACATGATCATCTACCAGATTGAGCAGCCATGCCATGATGGGATGACTATCTGTAAACAGAAGGTGATCGCCATAGGGATAGTTCAGACCGGAGAAATGCAACCCTTTGTCCCATTTTAAATAATAGCCAAATACAAAATAATTCTTCAACCCATCTCCCTGGCTGGCAAACAAGAAGCCGTTGGGATGCTCTAGAAAATGACCAAAACGCGGCCACAGGATAATCAGTGCAATGACAATCAAAGCAATTACGGACCGTGCTTGAGCCCTCATCGATTCCCGATTTGCATAGGTGACCTAAGGTTGGATTTGTAACAAAGGTAGACCAAACATCCAAATTAGAAGTGCACTGGACTGCTATGGGGAACTCGTACCGCCAAATTCGACTTAGATCTATAGCTCCCTGTTCCAACAAAAATTTAATTGGTTTAATACCATTGCAGATTTTACCTTTAGTGGTGATATAAATACCATACGTAATCTAAGTTATCGTTTTGTCAGTACCTACTGTGAGACCATCTTTCCGCTTCTTGATACTTCTCGGGTTCCTTTTTCAGGTTTTCCATAACGCACTTGCCAGTGAAACGGTCATGCTGAAAGATTATGGTCACTATTCACTAGATTACTCAGATCTGGCCAACATTCGCTGGCAGTTTGAACGCCAGTATGAGATGGTGATCAACCAACCGTCAGATGTAGATATCCTCAAAAACGTAATCATAGAGACCAACAATCAAGATAAAGAGAAGCTCATCCAAGCAAATACCTGGATTAAAAGAAGTGCTGGTGGCGGCAAACATTATCCGATGGACTCTTTCAAAATGCAACCTTTCGATGCAATCTGGACGGAATATCTGCTGACAGCAGAGGACTTGAAAGTCGGAGACACCTTAATGGTAAGATATAAGATCCAGGCGGATATCACTACAACACTCCATGAATGGACACTTCAGTATGCCTATCCAGTCAGGGAAAGTAGGGTTTCATTCATCATTCCAGAAGCCTTTTCTTATGCCGATCATGTCACCGATAGACAGTATCTGCAATCTGAAAGAACCCTGGACAGCACCATTGTCATAGGCCAAGGTTTGAGTAAGGCACGGATTCCTCAGAAAGGGCTAGTGATGACTTTTAAAGACATTCCAGCCTATAAGGTTGAAATCTTTGGACCTCCACTGATCGAATTAAGACCTGCTTTTCTGCTCAACATCACGGAGGCATTTGTAGGTCAAGAAGGGGTCTTTTTGCCACCTTGGTCAGAGCAATTTTCTGATCTGGCCGTAGGAGATTTTTTTGGAAAACAATATCGGGTAAAACTGGCCTATCGATGGCTTTCTGACGCAGCCTCAAAGATCCTATCCACCAACTACAGCGATCGGCTCTTCGTCTTGAAATTGTATGAATTCATCCATCAGCGGTTTAGCTGGGATGGTTCTTTCGGACTATTCCCCTCTCGCACCATCGCTGATATGCGGTCAGAGAAATCGGTAAATAAATCTGCGATGAATATGGCCTTACTGGCCCTCTTGAATGAAGCCGGTTTCGACGCCTATCCTGTCTTAGTGACCACGACAGATCAGCGGCCAGTTTATGAGGAAATTCCCAGTGTGAATCAATTCAATCATTTTGTCATTGAGGTAAATCTTGATGACGGTAAATTGTATGTGGATGCCGGGATACCTACCCTTCCTCCCGGCTGGATTGATGCAGGCATTCGCAAGGATAGGGCAATTCAAATCAAAAATTATAAGGGAAACTGGATTACCATCCCCGAAGCTGCAACAAGTAGCAACTTGGACATCAAGATGAACGTCAAAGGTGACTACTCAGCCACCGGTACGATTCATGCCTCTTTTACAGGTTATGATGCCTTCTCTGAACGCAACCAACTTAGAGATGATCCTACAGGACATTATTGGAAGCAACGCGCTGAAGCACTCAGCCCAAGCATAAGGATAGACTCAGTAAAATATGTGCATGTTAAAAACCTGAACCGGCCTTTTGAGAACATTGTACACTTTCATATCGAACCCTCAGATGATCAGGCAGAATTGGTCATTAATTCCGTGCCCTATTCTTTTTTCAATCAAGTCTATTTCATCGATAGTTTACGGGCAAATCCGATCATGTTTCCGCTAAAAATTGTGGAACATACTGAATTGACCATCCTCAAAGACCCCAATCTGAAGGTGGTGAGTGCACCGCAGGCTCAAAAGCTACGACTAGAGGGCAACCCATCTAATATGGCATTTCTGATAAGTGATACAAACTCCCAATTTCAAAGCAATTTCAACATCCAATTTTCGAAAAGAAAGTTTAGCCAGGTGGAATACAATGCTTTAAAAACCTACCTATCCAAGGTCAGCGACTTGATTGCAAAACCGCTGGTCATCACCAAGTAGCCACATTTTACGGCACCAATCTTAGTTTGCATCTCACCGATCACATATCATTTTTCATCTTATGAATGTATAAAATACTGGACCTCAAAACGGAAAGTGTAATGACAATTTATCTGTGTTTTACACCTGTCTGCTGGCACACCTTTTGCCGCCTACAGCCTTGGAGCTATTGCGGGATAGATGTAAAGATTTCTACACCCGCATAGATATGGTCGAATAGATCCGGTGGATGCCCATGGTGGCGGTCTACCGGATTTCTTCTATGCCCTATACGTACAATAATAAGATCTCGAGCTTTGTCGCAAATGACATATTGACCACGAATGCCCCTGGCGTAATAGTATGTATGTCCTTGGTACGATGCCATCCACCAATGCATACCATAGCTCGCATTCGTTTGATTGGTCCAGCTGTCAAATAATGGCAAAGCTGTCCAGGATGCGTCTACAAACGAAGGATCGATCAATTGGGTGCCATTCCACGAACCACCGTTCAGATACAATTGACCCAATCTGGCAAAATCTCTTGGTACGGCATACAGGCAGCAGAAAGCTTTTTCCTCACCTCCGGGCCTATCCAAATTCCAAAAGGCATCATGCTCGGACCCGATGACCGGCCATAGCCAATTCTGCACCAATTCAGCGACCGACTCACCAGTGACCACTTTCAATAGTTGGGCTAGAATTTGAGTATTGATGCTTGCATATTCAAAGACTTCTCCGGGTGTCCGCTCGACCCGCAAGCGATTGATCATAGCCGCTGTATCCCACCCATAGTAAGCCTCTGCGTTGTCGCTAAAGAGATTGCCTTCACTTTCATTCCAGGACAGGCCAGAACTCATGGTCAGCAAATGTCGGATGGTAATCTGCTCCTTACCATTCTTTCGAAAGCCCTGCAAGTAGTTGGCCACCGGGTCATCCAAATCCAATATTCCTTCTCTAGCACTGAATCCGATCAGTGTGCTAACTACAGACTTGGCCACCGAAAATGAATTGGTAGGTACATCAGCAGAAAACGGAGGCCAGTATTGCTCAAAGAGTAGCTGCTTTTTATATAAAACCAAAAATGCGGTCGTGCCAAGATCCTCATTGACCTTAACCGACTTGGAAGGTAGTGTCAAGGTCCCAAAAGCAGGATGCAGTTTCCAGGATTTGGGATCCGATGCTACAATCTGTTTGTTTGCAAACTGATGTTGTTCGTCAATGGCTGGACCCAGCCTCCCGGAGTGATAGGCCATGCGCAGACTTCTCAGCACGAACGGTCGTCTCCATAACAGCCAGACCAGGGCCATCACCACAAGCATGAGGACCAACCAGACCATCATTTGCGAACTTTATTGGTCTGCTGTCTTCTCTGAGCCACAATATCTAGGGCAACGACGATTGCCATAAAGCCAAAAATAGGCACACTGGCCTTGTCCGAATCTAGGTAATTGTTAAGGGTACCATGGGCAAAATAGGTGAGAAGAGCCAAGCTTGTGTATAAGAGCATCTGTCGGCTTCTACCCTCCGGCAATCTATGATAAGAACGATAGGAAATATAAAAAAGGACTACTACCAGATAAATCATTGAAAGAAATCCAGGAATGCCACTTTCTGCCAAAGGTCCTAAATACTCACTATGGGCATTGCCGACATCTCCAAAATTGGTGCTGATGATGGTCAAATCTTTAGATTGCTGATAGGGTGCATATTCAAAGGCATATGTGCCAGGACCAAAACCAAATACCGGTCGCTCTTTCGCCATGGCTAGCACACTGTTCCACCGATTGATGCGCTCTAAATTGGATGCATCGGTGGTGATGTTGGTAATCGACTCAACATTCTCTAGCAGATTTTCTGAAGAGTCGGTTTTATTTTTCTGAAGTTGGATGATGATGTCATCAAAGGTGAAGAGAAACAAAACAAAGATGCTTAATCCCCCAGCAATGAGCATCCACAATCTAATGCGCAATTTGACCAAAAGGACAATACCAGCTGCCAGAAAAACACTCAGCCAAGCTGCACGTGCATAGGTGTACACCAAAGCGATCGACAGTATGGTCAAAGCGATGAAATTGAAAACCCTCCATTGAATCGATCGATTCGTCTGTACCAAAAATCCAAAGGTAATTGGAATAAAAAAGGCCACCACTGCACCATACTGCGTATGATCTCGATAGAAGGGATCCATGACAGAGTGTGCTGGATCTTCTTCAAACCCCATCCCTGCATGCTTGATCAGTGTGAATACCACCACTGCAAGAAATGAAATCAAGTAAAGCAATACGAAGTGCTGGGCATTGCGCTCTTTTATAAATAGGGTGGCACCCCCAAAATAAATGGGAATGACAAACCACAACCTGCTAATGAGGTATTTAAGAGATACAACCACATCTGTGCTGGTAAAGGCCGTCACCAACATCCATCCCAAATAGATGTATAATGCAATGGAAATCGGATGGTGCATGACCTCCTCAAGAAAAACACGATCGGCGAGATGGGCCAAAACGAGTAATATCGTTAATCCAAATAACAGAGGTTCTGTTGGCAGATACAATGCACTATCTCCGAGACCTAAATCTTCTAGATTGATGGAAAAGGGAGTGATGGCAACCAGCGCAAATAGTAGGTATTTGGGCTTAAAAAAAGCAAAAAGAACGATGCCAAATATAAACGGAATGGCGAGGATCAACCACTGTTCATTGAGCAAGGCATAAATTAGTAACAACATGAATCCCAAACTCGCACCTGCGATTCCCCTCTGCGAGAGCACCCGATTCATGCTGTAAATAGACTTTGATAGTTCTCCCGCACAATGAGCAGTATCAAAGTAAACATAAGCATAGAAAAAATGGATCCGGCGACGATGAGCCATCTGATCGGGAAGGCTTTCTTATCTGCCGGAACTGCCCGATCGACCACGAATTTCTGGGGAATGTCAATACCGGAGTCTGCCACGAATTGATTGTGTAGATTTTTGAACCGCGACAGCTGATCCACCACCAGCTCACGTGCTCTGGCAATACCATCATACTCACCACCCAATCTTTTGTTTATGTCCAATTGCTTTGACAGCTTGGTAGCCGTAGCCCCCTGGGCGCTACCATAAGCTTCTAATAAGGATGCGCGCTCCACGTCACTCATCACCCCCAATTGCTGTAGACTATCCAATTCTACTTCCAAAGACGCCAGTTCCCGCTCCAATCGAGCATACTCCAGGTCGATCATTGTCATTGAAGTCTTTGCCCGGGCCTGGATCATTCTGTTCTTCACTGTATCGGTAAATTCGGAAATGCTATTGGCTATCTCTGCTGCCATTACAGGATCTTCATCAATAACTGAGATGTCGATGGAGTTGTATTTGGTGCGTTTAGCAGTTACATTTCCATTATAGGCCTGCCTGATCTTTGATCGGGCATATTTCTCAGATTCATCGATTTCGTAGTGTTCATAGAGGTTGTTTTTTTCGATAACCAACTCTTGCAACGCTTCTGAATTTATAATTTGCAGCAATTGCTCAGCCTCCTCCTCCTGGCCAAAATCAGAAATGTTGCCACGCTTGATGACACTTTCATTCAAAGAGAGTGAATTGATCCGGGCAGGAAAAATCACTACTGAAGACTTATAATATTCCGTGAGCACCAAGGATATGATGGATGAAACGATCAAGGTGACGATACCGATGATCGACAACAATCGCTTGTTGCGCCAAATGATTCTAAATAAAGCACTCAAGCTTAAGTCTACGCTGTCTTGTCTCATAAAATCATGGATGATCGTGTGCAAATGTAGAAAAAACTCTACCCGCCCTTACTATCATTGTGGCACCAGAAGAAAGAAAGGGAATGCATATAGCAAAAATCCACTCACTGACCCAAAGCTTTATCCAGCATCTTTGGGGATTCTACCCATACTGAGCCCCCTCAGTAAAACAAAGGAAGGTACCAAACCCATGAATCGGGCAAGGAGGAATGCGCAGCCCGCTGAGATCAAGACCTGATATTTCCAAGAAATCTGGAACGCTAGTACACCCCAAATGCTCATTATTAAAATCAGGACGAAAAGCATACTTTTTCCAATCCTCCACCAATTTAACTTAAACTGATATCTAATATAAGCCAGCCAAATCAGCGCTGCTGTAGTGAGGGACTGGGTTATTAAGGTCGCTAGCGCAGCCCCCATAGCCTTCCAATAATGGATAAAAACTAGATTCAAGAAGAAGTTGAGTAGTACGCCGATGAAAAAGAAGCGATTCATAGCTTGTATTTGCTCTCCAGCCGTCAACAAGGTTCCATATACGTAACCTAAGCTTACGGCAATAAAGGATCCAATCAATAATTGATATACCTTACTCCAGTAAGGTGTAGCAGATTTATAGAGCAGGAAAATCAATTCATCAGCCCAAAAAATGGATATGACGACTACGGTGGTAGATATCGTCCATAGCATGGAGCCTGCCATACTGGCCAGGGTTTCTATACTTTCTTGCTGCGCTATCAACTTGGCAAACATGGGCAGCAAAAGTCCGGCGAATAAGAGACCCAACATGTTGAAGGCATCGAGGATGCGATAGGATGCGGCATAAATGCCCGCTTGCTCTTGCCCGTCTGGCAACAGTCGTTCTATCATAACCCCATCCATTCGAGTGTAGAGCAACATCAGGAGCAGCACCAAGGCGTAAGGCAAACTCTTCTTTAGCAACCACTTGGTATAACTAAGGTCAATGTTGATCGTCGACAAACTGATGATGCCTCTGCGCCGCAACATCCAGAAGGCAACAGATACCGCCACGGTAAAAGAGAGCATCTGGCAATAAACAAAGGTCCTTATGGTCATATCGAACGCCGATGCAAACCACAAAAGGTATCCCACTAAGAGAATCATGACAAGTTTATCAAGAATCGAGAGGAGACTGTCCAGCTGGTAGTGTCCTCTGGCAGATAGGGCCGTACGAAAAAAGAGCACCAATGATGCGAGCACTTGATTAAGTGCCAACATTCCTATCAAATCTAAATATACGTACGGATAGCCAAGCAGTGCGGTTCCAGCTAAGGTGACCAGTAAGAATAGCATGGCCAGCATCACCTTGGCTCCGATAATTTTCGGTAAGTACTTCGGGATCAAGTACTCAAATTTGCTGTATACACTATGATGAAAGTTTTGAATGCCTAGATCGTTGAAAAACTGGAAGAGATAGACAAAATTAAGAAGGGCAAAATAAACCCCATAGGCCTCAGCCCCAACCTCATTTTGTACGCCACGATCAATGCCCAATATGTAGAAGGGCTTGATCAACAGGTTTAAGCCGACGACCAAGACAATATTTGGAAGAAATTGCTTTTGTATACTCACTTAGTATGTGGGCTGGCTAGCACGCTGGCTATCCGCATTAGCCAACAAGATCCGAATTTTCATACATTGATTGAAAGTAAGCATTAATGATCAAGGCAAGAATATTGACCTTTATGCTACTTCTAGCTATGGCACTAGACACCAAGGCACAAAACATGCTTACCACTGATGAAAAAGAAGCCGGTTGGCAGCTGCTTTTTGATGGCAAGACCTCAAAGGGATGGAGAACCTTCGGGGGTACAGGTATTGGATCGAGCTGGGTAGCGAAGGATGATGCTCTTACCCTTGAAGTGGTGCCAGCAAAAAATGGGAAAACAAAAGCTACCGATGGAGGAGACATCATGACCATCGATGAATACGAGAATTATGATTTTAGCATCAAGTGGAAGGTCAGCCCTTGTGCCAACAGCGGGATTATCTTCAATGTCTATGAAGACAAGAAATATAAACGTACCTACCATACCGGGCCGGAGATGCAGGTACTAGACAACACCTGTCATCCAGATGCCAAAATACACAACATCGAGCGGGAGATTTATACGATATGATTGCCTGCACAGAAGAGGTGGTCAGGCCTGCCGGTGAGTGGAACGAGGCTCGAATCAGAGTAGAAGATGGGGCCACAGACTTCTATCTAAATGGCCACAAGGTAGTCTCCTTTCAGATGTTTGACGAAACGTGGCAAAAGATGATTGCCGAGAGCAAGTTCAAAGACATGCTTGGTTTCGGTAAGTATCGAAAAGGACACATAGCCCTACAAGACCATGGTGATGCCGTAGCCTTTAGAAATATAAAGATTAAGGAACTTTAGATTGATTTCGGTATGGATGGACGCATCTCTACTTTGCTAGGTAGGGTTCGTGCCGGCATTTGCAACAGATCAATGACCATCTGACCGATATCCTCCGGTTGTATCTTCCAGGCGTCCGCATCGCTCGGTGTGCGCCCGTTAAAATAGGTAGCCACGGATCCGGGCATGATCGTCGATACCTTGATGCCAATTTTACGTAGATCGAGCATGATCGCCTGGGTAAATCCTACCAAGCCAAACTTGCTGGCATTGTAGGCGGCACCCCCGGCAAAAAAGTTGGTGCCTGCTAAACTGGCAATTGTGATGATGTACCCCTTACTGGCTTCGAGGGCAGTCAAGGACGCCTTCACACTATTGAAAACACCAGTAAGATTAATGTCGATCACATCATGCCATTGCTGCACAGACATATCCTGAATGGAGCCAAAGTGCCCTACACCGGCATTGGCTATCAATACGTCCAGACTTCCAAAGGCATCAATCGTTTTCCCTACTGCTACCTTCTCATCCTCAAGCTTGCGTACATCCGAAGTCATCCATTCCACTTTACCCGTTCCGGCCTTAGCCAACGCTTGGGCAGCCTGTATAAGATCGTTTTCGCTTCGAGCCGTGATCATTACATTCATCCCTTGGCTAACCATTGCTTCGGCAATCGCGTAGCCTATACCTTTACTTCCTCCAGTGATTAAAGCGGATTTTCCTTGTAGTGTCGACATACTTCAATTTTTTTGTGCGAACCCTGCTGCAGGGTTAATTGTTCACGCAATTCATGAAAAACCCGGGCGTGATTAAATTTCACACCCGGGTATAAGTTTTATACGAACGAAAGGATGAGCATCAACTTGTACATATACGGTCACCTCCTTCTTCTATGATCAATTTCAGTGGCCCCCATCACCACCAAGTTCGACCTGTTTATAACCTCCTTTCCCCCTAAAATAGAAGATCAAGAGAATGTAGCACACGAACATGATGATTGGGAAAATGGCTACTGTGGACAATGCACTCTTCTTTGCCGTGTTCTGCACGGTCGTGATGACCTGCTTATCCTCCTCAGGAGCATTCTCTACCTTCTCGACATCCAGACCCAAATACTTTCCAAAGACACTTCGCTTGGGTTCAGTCACATAAGAGCTGTGATAGCTCGTATTATTACTTTGATCATAAGCCATTAGTTGCTTATCCACCTGCTTATCTTGGAAGTTACCCAAAAATGGATTTCCTACGATACCTACTGCCAACATACCAACACCGGCGATTGCATTTAGTGTAAGTGCACCACCTTTGGGAAATTGCTCTGCAACGATGCCTAGCGTAGTGGGCCAGAAGAAGGTTTTACCCACTCCGTAAAGTGTTGCTGCCAACAAAATGGCAAAGCCAGCTGCTTTCGAGAGAAAGATTAGGCCTAGGGCTGCTAGTAAAGCACAAACCGCTAATAGTCCGAGCGGGGTTAACTTCTTCACCAGCGGTCCTGATGCAAACAGCCTCAAGAACATCATAATGGCAGAGGTGTAAATAAGTACCCAACCCGCTTGTAAGCCTATGGCAGACATTTCAGATTCCATCAATGAGGTAATCCAGCTGTCCACTCCTAGTTCTGTAGTGGCCAAGATCGTCATCAGCAATAGCAAAAATATGTAGAGCGGTCTACCCAGTGACCGCGTGTAGAACCAAAATGCTCCGGCTGCAGCCAGGGCAAGCACTAATTGCGCTATATCGGGTATGCTAAACAACCTGCCAAGCTCACGAATTACCATGGCAAAAATGATCAAAGCACCAATAGCTCCAACTTCTTCCAACATCTCCTTGTAGGAAACTCCGGCTGCTACCCGCTCATTTACTGGAAATCGCTTATTAAATAGCATGACAGCGTAAATAAGTGTTGGAATCAGAATGAGTCCAATTTGGATTCGCCATGCCATGCCTGATGCCAATATCAATATGATCAGTCCAGCAAAGACCATCCCGCCTGGCCAACCGGCATGTAAGATGTTTAGCCATTTAGATTTATCCTTGTCAAACATCGTTGCGACCACAGGATTAATGTAGGCTTCGACGCATCCACTTCCTAAAGCCAGTACAAAAGTTCCGATGTACATGCCTTGATATCCACTGGCCGTAACGATCAGTATGGTAGACAACGTGTGGCATATCAAGCCAAACCACATCGCCACTTTATAGCCCACCTTGTCGATAATCAAGCTGAACAGCACAAGACTAATAGCCAAAGGCCAAAAACCCACGCCAAAAATTTCACCCACTTGGGTTTCGGTGAGGCCAAATTCGGGGCCCCATTGATTTGCTGTAAGTACTCTAGCAATAAAGCCAAATCCTGTGGCAACAAGGGCAATGACGCACCCCCAAAAGAGACCCATATCAGGAGCCTTAGGGGCATTCACGGTAGTTGTTTGGTTCATCTGTTGGTTTTAATGTTTTAGAAAAACTGAAAAGAAAAGCACAGATCTAAAATAGTAAATCTCATATGAAATTCTGCTAGTACATGTTTTCGCCTAACGACTCTTACTATAAATACTTGTTTACCAAATTTTCCATCAATTCTTGCTTACCACTTTTCTGTGCGGGTTCTCCATTCTCGATGGCAAATTCACTTAAATCTTCTAATGTCAATTTATCGTCTTCAAACATCTTACCATAGCCATGGTCAAAAGAACTGTACCGTTCTTCTCGACGCTGCACATAGTCGGACTTCTTTAAAATTCTATCTGCAATCAGCAGTGCTCGGGCAAAAGTGTCCATACCTCCAATATGAGCCAAGAACAGATCTTCATTGTCCGAAGAATTTCTGCGCAACTTGGCATCAAAATTCACACCTCCGCTACCCAATCCGCCGGCTTCGAGAATCACTAACATCGCTTGGCTCAACTCATATAGGTTGACTGGAAACTGGTCCGTATCCCATCCATTTTGATAATCGCCTCGATTTGCATCAATACTACCAAGCATACCAGCATCTGCCGCCACTTGCAATTCGTGTTGAAAAGTATGGTTGGCCAAGGTGGCATGATTGACTTCGACGTTGATTTTGAAATCTTCCTCCAGACCAAAACTTCTCAAAAAGCCTACCACCGTGGCTGCATCAAAATCATACTGATGTTTCATGGGCTCCATGGGTTTGGGCTCAATAAGGAAGGTCCCTTCGAAACCCTGCTTACGAGCGTAGTCTTTGGCCATGTGTAAGAATTGAGCCATATGTTCTTGCTCTCTTTTCATGTCCGTATTCAGCAAGGACATATAACCCTCTCTACCGCCCCAAAAGACATAGTTTTCTCCACCCAAGGCAATGGTAGCGTCCAGTGCATTCTTGATCTGGGTGGCTGCGTAAGCAACCACTTGAAAATCAGGATTTGTAGCTGCACCATTCATATATCTGGGATGAGAAAATAGATTGGCAGTCCCCCATAATAGCTTGATGCCGGAAGCTTCTTGTTTTTCTTTGCCGTAAGCCACGATTTTTTCCAGGCGCTGCTCACTCTCTGCAATGCTGGCTCCTTCTTCAACCAGATCAAAATCATGAAAGCAGAAGTAGGGTATGCCCATTTTTGAAATGAACTCAAATGCTGCATCCATCTTATCGTAAGCGCGCTGCATGGAGTCGTCAGCACTTAACCAAGGCATAGGTCTTGTCCCTGGGCCAAAGGGATCTCCTAACTCATTGCAGAAGCTGTGCCAGTAGGCTACAGCAAAGCGAAGGTGATCTTTCATACTTTTTCCATCGACCACCTGATGCGCATCGTAAAATTTGTAGGCTAATGGATTGTCAGATTCGGGTCCTTCATATTCGATTTGATCAATACCGGGAAAGTATTCTTTATCACCTTTTATCACCTTCATGGATCTTCGTTGGTTTTAATATTTTTTTATTAAAAAACAATGTACAGGGTTGCTAAAAATAACTGAATTATTGATTTCTAATCCCCTATTCTATGGGAGATTATTAAATTATCCTTATCATTAGCAACAAATTTCTTGGGAAGAAAAATTGGTATCCAACTTTACTTCGACAACAGGAATAGATCGAAACTTACTATCAAAAAAGCTAGATTACGTTAACAATGAGTAGAAAATTACGCATGGGCATGATCGGTGGAGGTCGGGGTGCCTTTATTGGAGGTGTACACCGCATCGCTGCCGCCATAGATGGACAAATCGAACTTGTAGCTGGGGCCCTACATGTTGATCCCGAAATTGCCCTGCTTTCTGGTCAAGATTTATTTCTCAAACCTGAACGAACCTATCGGACCTATGTAGAGATGTTTGAAAAGGAAAGTCAGCTCAATCCAGATGAACGGATGGACTTCGTGTCTATAGTGACGCCAAATCATGTGCATTTCGATCCAGCGAAAAGAGCTCTGGAAAATGGATTTCATGTGGTCTGTGAGAAGCCACTTTCCTTTAATCTCGACGAAGCAAAACAACTGCAGGATCTGGTGCATCAAAAGAATCTGATTTTCGCCCTTACCCATACCTATACTGGGTATCCCATGATTAAGCAGGCTCGAGAAATGTTGACTACCGGTGTCTTCGGTAAATTAAGAAAGGTCATTGTGGAATACCCGCAAGGGTGGCTCTCTACTCCGCTGGAAAAAACAGGCCAGCAGCAAGCATCTTGGCGCACTGATCCTAAGAAGTCGGGAAAAGCTGGGGCAGTTGGCGACATCGGTACGCATGCTGAAAATCTAGCCGAAACAATCACCGGTCTGAAGATTACCGAAGTCTCAGCTGACGTGACCACTTTTGTGGATGGCCGTCTATTAGATGACGATGCCAATGTCCTCATACGGTTTGACAATGGTGCCAAGGGCGTACTGCATTGCAGTCAAATAGCTGCTGGAGAGGAAAATGCGCTGAACATCCGGGTCTACGGTGAAAAAGGTGGCATCGAATGGCATCAACACGATCCAAATACCATGTACGTCAAATGGCTAGATAAACCAATGCAAGTGTATCGAACCGGACAAGGATACATGGGGGCTTCCGCCCAAGCGCACACTCGTGTACCTGCTGGTCATCCCGAAGGATATTTAGAAGCTTTTGGAAACATCTATCGAGACTTTGCCAAGGTGCTGCAAGCTAAATTGGATGGGAGCGAAGCAGATCCCCTACACATAGATTTTCCCACAGTAGATGATGGAGTCCGTGGCATGCAATTTATTGATGCAGTCATAGAATCTGGAGAAAACAATGCAGCCTGGACATCCTTACACTAACTAGTGGACGGTAAAACCCAGTGTAATGAAATTAATGAATCAGAAATAAATAGTTTGATCAAATGAAAAACATCAGAGGACCGGCCGTCTTTCTGGCTCAATTTGCGGGAGATGAAGCACCTTATAATAGCCTGGAGGGATTGTGTAAATGGGCGGCTGATTTCGGCTATATCGGAGTGCAAATACCTACGTGGGACGGACGCATCATTGACTTGCAAAAGGCAGGCGAAAGCAAAGACTATTGCGACGACTTCAAGGGCCGTGCCACGGAGTGCGGCATAGAAATTACGGAGCTATCAACTCACCTACAAGGGCAGTTGGTGGCTGTGCACCCTGCATATGATGTCATGTTTGATGGTTTTGCTCCGCCCGAAGTACGCAATAATCCAACTGCCAGAACGGACTGGGCAGTGCAGCAATTGAAATATGCTGCACAAGCCAGTAGACATATGGGTATTGATGTCCACGCTTCATTCACTGGTTCTCTAATTTGGCATACGGTTTATCCCTGGCCTCAGCGCCCCCAGGGTTTGGTAGAAACGGCCTTTAAAGAGCTGGCCAACCGCTGGGTACCAATCCTCGATCACTTTGATGAGTTGGGTGTAGATGTTTGCTATGAAGTGCATCCAGGTGAAGATGTACATGATGGGGTCACCTTCGAGATGTTTAAGGCGGCCACCAACAATCACCCCCGTGCAAACTTACTCTATGATCCGAGTCACTTTGTATTGCAACAGCTTGACTATCTTGCTTTTATCGACATCTACCATGAGCATATAAAAATGTTTCATGTAAAAGATGCAGAATTCAACCCATCCGGCAGAGTAGGTGTCTACGGTGGCTACCAGGATTGGGCAGATCGAGCAGGAAGATTCCGCTCACTGGGCGATGGGCAAGTTGACTTCAAAGCGATCTTTAGTAAACTCGCTCAATATGATTATGATGGGTGGGCAGTTTTGGAGTGGGAATGCTGCATTAAGGATGGCGACCAAGGAGCCAAAGAAGGAGCCACCTTCATCAAAGACCATATGATAAAAGTCACAGAGAAGGCTTTTGATGATTTCGCCGGAGGCGATCCTGATGAGCAGCTAAACCGTAGTATCATCGGTCTGTCATAATAGCCAACCACAGCTGGAAAATAGTTATCTCAGCTGGAAAATCGCAGGGACTAAGCCTATATTTGTCTGCCAAAGAATGCGTTTTAAAAAGACCGATATGCAGGCCAAAGAAATACTTCTATTTCTCATCGTCCATTCCACCGTGATCGCCCAAATCGATGATTTAGGTCTCAGCGGTAAGATCTTGGACGAGGTCGACGGCCTTCCTGTCATAGGAGCCACTGTCCAGCTAAGCACTGATGAACAACAAATCTATCAGATTGGCACAGATACCAGTGGTGCTTTTGTCTTTGATGGTCTAAGAGCTGGTCGCTATAATCTGCAGATAAATTCCATTGGTTATCAGACCAAGATTTTAGCGGAAGTGGAAGTGACCAGTGGCGTGCCGCGCTATGAAATCATCAGATTACGACCTACACCCATTGATGTTGATCAGGTGGTGGTAAAGGCCGAATCTCGATCCAGGGCAAATAGTGCCCTAACCAGCATCCATACCCTAACCATTGAAGAAACTTTCCGATTTCCGGGCACATTCTATGATCCAGCGAGATTAGCTACCCATTTCGCGGGTGTGGTCAGCATGAATGACCAAGCCAATAATATTGTGATCAGGGGCAATTCTCCCAATGCGATGGGATGGTACTTGGAGGGTATGGAAATTGTCAACCCAAATCATACTAGCAACGCAGGCACCGTAAACGATCGACCCACCCAAAGTGGGGGTGGAGTGAATATACTAAGTGCACAGATGCTTGATAATACGTCGTTT
Source organism: Saprospiraceae bacterium (assembly GCA_013001595.1). Lineage (GTDB taxonomy): Bacteria > Bacteroidota > Bacteroidia > Chitinophagales > Saprospiraceae > JABDMH01. Next base: position 84,878 of record JABDMH010000046.1, read on the forward strand.
CTCAAGGGTCCTTTTCCAGCGTACTACGGCAATGCCCTCTCCGGTGTTATGGATATGCGCATGCGAGAGGGCGCTCGTGATGGCCTACATTTTACGGGTCAGATTGGTCTTTTGGGCATAGATGCAGCGTTGGAAGGACCGATGGGTCAAAGCAAAGACGCCTCCTATCTAGTCAATTATCGCTATTCGACCCTGGGATTGCTTTCTTCTATGGGCGTTGATCTGAGCGACGAAGTCATCAGCTTTCAAGATCTATCATTCCACCTCAAGTGGCCAGTCGGTAAAGCTGGATCCGTTTCTTTCTTTGGCATGGGAGGAAACAGCAGCAATGTTTTTGAAACCAAGGTTCCCGGTGAATGGGAAGAATTTAAGGACAGACAAGACATAGAATTCTCTTCCCGCATGGGTGCCCTAGGCCTAAGTCTACGCACTGGTCAATGGACTGCTACACTAATGTACAGTGGCAACCGTCATGAACGCTATTCCGAACTATATGATATGGACGGATCTTCCATGCGGTTTGAAGATGATCTGAGTGCAGAAAACCGACTAGGCCTACATGTGCAGCGAAGATTCGTTACCGCCTCGGGGTTTGTGGACATCGGTACTCGTGTCAATCGAATCAGCTACGATGTAAAATATGCCTACGCCTTACGTAATGAGTCAGTGGATGATCAGCAAAGCAGTTGGTTGTTTCAACCGTACATCGATTCCAAGTGGACGCTTAATTCTCGACTTTCCCTTCAAGCAGGTATGCATAGTTCTGTATTCTCACTTCTCAACACGGGTATGATCGAGCCTAGGCTGGCATTGAGACAGCGGCTATCTGCAAAAAATCAAGTGAGCCTAGCATATGGGTTGCAAAGCCGTCTACCGTCCATACAATCCATGTTTTATCGACCATCATTGGTGCAAAACACGGACTTGAAGTTGATAAAGACACATCATGTGGTACTCAGCCACGATTATTCCATTTCGTCAGTGTCGAAAATAACTAGTGAAATCTATTATCAACACCTATATGATATACCGATCTCCACGGATGAGCAAAGCAGTTATTCCGCATTAAACAGCATCGATGCCGTGGGTTTGCAAACGTTGGAAAGTGAGGGAACCGGAAGAAATGTTGGCTTAGAAGTATCTTACCACCATTACCTAGCCAATGCAACTTATTATGAACTGAACGGAACCGTATTCGATTCAAAATATACCGGAGCCGATGGCATCGAAAGAAATACCAGGTTCAATGGAAGGTTTGGCCTCAATCTCACGGCCGGAAAAGAATACTCTTGGACCAAAACAGATAAAATTAAGACCATTGGAGTAAATCTACGGATCAGCTATTTCGGAGGATTCTGGACAGGAATCGTAGATGAGGAACAATCTTCATCGGAACTGCGTACTGTATTTAGGGAGGCCGATGCATACACTCAGCAGCTCCCCGCATTATTTAGAGCGGATGCACGCATATATTATAAACGCATAAAAGCAAAATATACCAGCATACTGGGATTAGATCTTCTTAACATGACTAACCAGGAAAATGTATCGTATAGATTCTTTGATCCACTTACTGATCAGGTGATGAACCGAAACCAACTTGGTCTTATTCCCAACCTTAGTTATCGAATTGAATTTTAGTGCTATGAAATATCTTCATGTATTGGTTATTATCTTGTTCGTCTTATTTGCCTACTGGCAACTCAATGACGTAGACCCCTATTTATGGGTTCCTGTGTATTTGGCTGCGGCACTATGTGCATTTTTGTTTGTAATTAACCGTCCTGTTCCCATCCTACCAATGATCGGTCTGGCCGTTTGTGTTGTGGGTATGGTTATGCTACTTCCTGATTTCATTCGCTGGGTACAGGGAGGAATGCCGACCATTACCGGATCCATGAAGGCCGAATCACCACATGTAGAGTTGGTCCGAGAATTTCTTGGTTTTATCATCGCAGGAGGAGCATATTACTATTACATGCAACACATGCGTCGCATTAAGAAAACATTGTTGTAATGAATTTTTCAAAAGAGGTTATTGAGGCTAGTAGGGTCACGCCGGTAGTCGTAGACTTTTGGGCGCCTTGGTGCGGGCCCTGTAGGGTACTGGGTCCGGTCATCGAGGAACTAGCGCAAGAAAACATAGATCGATGGCAATTGGTCAAGGTGAACACTGAGGAATCACCAGAGATTGCTGAGCAATATGCCATTCGCAGCATTCCCAATGTCAAATTGTTTTCTAATGGAAAGGTGATCGCAGAGTTTGCTGGAGCACTGCCAAAGCACCAAATCGAAGCGTGGCTAAATGAGTACCTACCCACTGAGGAGACTAAGCAGTGGGAAGAGCTAAAAGAGGCGCTAGAAGGTTTAGATGCTACTGAGCAAAAAGCACAACTCGAGGCGTTCTTGAGCGAGCAACCGACGCATGAGGAGGCGCGTCACCTATTGGCAAAATCATGGGCTTTTATAAAAACAGCCAAGGCCATTGAGTTACTAAAGGATGTCAAAATGGCACATCCTCACTATGCAACACTCCAAGATCTGAAGGCACTTGAAGAATTAAATGGTCTGGACGAATCAGCAGAGGGCGCGGTATTTACCGCATTGCGTGAGGCAGCCCAACAGCTATCTCAAACAGACCTCGATGGTGCAGCACAATCCATCATCAAGGCTGTATCAATGGATAAGGAGGTACAAGATGAACTGCCCCGTAGAGCTGGAGTGGCTCTGTTTAGATTGCTAGGAGATCACGATGTAGTGACGAAAAAGCATAGACGCACTTTTGATATGTGGCTGTACTAAAAGGATGAAGCTACCTGCCTTAAAGATCATTGCTTATGCTAATCCCTTTCAGCCGAACACGAATGATCAATCTCAAAAGTTTCACCATATCAGGCTTTTGGTCAGAAAGGTTTAGCAGTACCATCTTTAGGCAAATAGTTGGCTGGTGCATTATGGGCGAAATGATATCCGATCAGATTACGGTTATTGCGAAGTGGTTGCACTTGATTTCTACACCGCTCGTCTACAGCCTCCTTAAAGGAATCACTGAACACATCTGGTATGCCAGATCCAGCCAATGTATTGCTTAGGGACTTCCAAGAAAATGGTAAAAGGGTACTCCAATGACACGTAGTGTTCCGCATGCCATTCGGGTGCCCGAGTCACTAGATTTTCACGAGTGTGGGGTTTATCTCCGATCGTAGATGGATCGATGGCCACTGGGCAAATGCTAGGAGGTAAGTATGTAAATCCCAGATCTATGTGCCGCTGCTTTACCGACTTTCGCCACTATTCAGTACTCCTATATTTCTCCTGTCTATTCCATGGCATATGCCGACCATCACTATAATGCAACATACCCCTCATGCGAAAGGGTCTGCCATCGGGATCTATGATTTGCCATCATAGTGTATCTCAAGGGACCGGTTTTTTCCGGCTCGTACAAATGGATGGTCATTGAAACGTACAACAAACCAGCAGCAGCCAGAATAGGCGGCGACCAAGAACATGGAGACAAAAACAGAACATCTTATTTAGAGACTTCATCACGGTTACTTAAGTTTGGTCACGATCACTGACGCAGTTTCCAACGTTTTATGTACGGGACACTTATTGGCGATCTCCAGCATTCTCTGTGCCTGTTTTTCATCAAGATTACCTGTCCACTCTATCTGCCGTTCTAGCCGGTCGATCTTTGATCCTTGTGCATGTTCATCTGAACAGGTCTCGCAATCTTCCGCATGGATTTTGTCGTGCTGTACATGCACATGAATGTCTCCCGCCGGCCACTTTTTTCTGTTGGTATACATACGCAAGGTCATCGCAGTGCACGTAGCTAGGCCAGCTGAAAGCAATTCGTAGGGGGAAGGGCCGTAGTCATTACCACCTATTGACTCGGGTTCATCTGCCGTCAGATAGTGTTGTCCAGCCCGAACGGCAGTGGTGAATTTATCCTCTTCTTCCAACCTGGCCACCACTTGTTGATCCGTCTTTAGATCTATCTGGTCGGGATGGGGCAGATATCGTTTAGCCCAGGTCGCAATTACTTCACCGACATACTTTGAGTCAGACTTATCCGTCAATATATGATCAGCTCCATCGAGCGACACAAAGCTTTTTGGATGGAGAGCGGCTTGATAAATTGACTTAGCGTTTTCGATGCCAACCACTTTGTCCTGTGGTGAGTGCAAAATCAGTAAAGACTTACGTAAGTTCTTAATGAGGTAGTTCAGGTCTCTATCTCGTAGGTCTTCAACAAATTGCTTGCTAATGGTGAAAAGCCTGCCACCAATAGACACTTGGGCGGCTCCCCGATTTTCAATTTCGTCTAGTGCATCCTTCATCATGTTGGTGACATGTGCTGGATTTGCAGGAGATCCGATGGTTGCAATACCGCAGACACTGTCTAATCTGCTTCCTGCCACCAAGGCTGCCGCTCCACCCAGGGAATGCCCCACCAGCAGCGATGGAGCCTCATAAGTATCAGCTAGATAGGCTGCTGCTGCAAGGACATCTGTAATGTTGGTCGAAAAATTGGACTCCACAAACTCACCATCACTGTCGCCCAACCCTTGGAAATCGAAACGGAGGACCGCAATTCCCTGGGATGCAAGCGACCTGGAGATGTTTCGCACCGCAGCCAAGTTCTTGTTGCATGTAAAGCAATGTGCAAAAATGGCATACGCAAATGGACGTTGATCAGGAGGATGCTCCATTCTCGCTGCCAAGGTATTCCCATCGTGGTTGACAAAACTTATTTTCTCCGATTTCATATTTTCAGTTTTACATCTACAATCTCGGTAGACTTATAGACGATGGCTAAATGCTAACCCCCTCAAATTAGCACCTATTGTGCACATACTTGATCTGCACGCTCTTAGTGTATCATATTGTCAGCATATGCACAGTTTTTGATAGTTGACTTGTGCCGTATCAAATCGTTGATGCCGATAGAAGCATCGATGGAACCAAGATCGAGCATTGTTTTTCTCTCACTTACAGACTATTGGTACTGGAAAGTTGCCAAACCACCATTGGTACTTTGGCGCCCTTCTAGAACACTCACAAATCCCTTACAATGATAAAATCTTGATGGATTTCATGGGGGATATATGAATGGTCCACCTTCTCTACTCGGGCATGTTTTGGGCCGGAATGGCACCAAGACAATAATCTCTCTAGGGCATTCTCCTCACCAAAGGCTTGCAATCGAACACTTTCATCGGGCTCGTTTTTTACCCATCCTGTCACACCCAGCTCTCTGGCTTTGAGTTGTGTACTTCCACGAAACCAAACCCCTTGCACCTTCCCTGAAATACGTGCGGATAGGCCCTTTTGCATCTCCTAGTCTCCTTTAGATTTCAAGAGGTTTCTAACCGCCACAATTTGCTTGAATTTCTGATGTGTTTCTTCGGCCGGCATTCCAAAGTAACTCTTATCTCCATCAAGGCTGCGTACTACCCCTGCTTTTGCCAAGATAATGGCACGATCACCAATGGTGATGTTGTTTCCTATGCCTGCTTGGCCATATACCTTTACATGATTGCCGATCTGAGCTTTGCCCCCTACACCCACTTGACCTGCCAGCAAACAGTGTTTGCCCAAGACCGCTCCGTGACCAATGTGTACCTGAGAATCAAGCTTGCTCCCTGCTCCAATGACCGTAGCTCCAGAAACACCTTTATTAATACTGCAGCATGCACCGATGAACACGTCGTTTTCAATAATCACTTCCCCGCCACTGCACCATTTATCGAAACGCCCTTCACGTTCCTTGAAATAAAAGGCATCCGTGCCGATCATCGTGCCAGCTTGAATGACCACCCGATCGCCAATGGTAGTGTGGTTTCCAATGTAACAATTACCCTGAATGTGACAGTCCTTGCCAATACTTACATGATGACCTACGACGACTTGTGGTTCTATTGTGCTGGAGGGATGAATGGTCGCAGTAGCAGATATTAGATGAGTAAGTGGCTGAAATGGACGGTGTTCTCTAACCAAGGTATCGTACACATCAAATGGAGAATCCACGACGAGCAATGTCTTTCCATCAGGACATGGCACTTCCTTATCTATCAAGATAATGGTCGCCGCAGAAGACAAGCTGGCCTTGTAATATTTCTCAATGTCTACAAAAGTGATATCTCCGGGCTCAACCTTATGTATCTCATTGATACCATGAGCGTATCGTTGAGCATCACCCAAAAGGATTGCATTAAACCTTTTAGCCAATTCGGCTACTGAGAGGGGAGCAGGAAACCGCATACGTAAAAATAGCCACAGTTATCGATATATCTTCTCATAATACTCATGAGCCATCCGGCTTGCATCAAAAAAGGGAATGATCTGCGTCATATTGCTTTGCATCATTTCGCGCCATTTTTCCTTTTGTTCATAGTACCGAGGAATAATCTCTTGGCTTAATATTTTATGCGCTGCATTGAGGTCATTGTGATCTTGTTGTTCGATGGGTTGTGAAAGATCTGCTTTCGGAATAATGAAAGAGTTGACCCCCACTTTGGCATACTCGGGTATCCACCCATCTAGGGTAGAGAAATTGATCGTGGCGTTCATAGCAGCTGTCATTCCACTCGTGCCTGAGGCTTCTCTTGTCACCCTAGGGGTATTGAGCCAGACGTCACAACCTTGTTTCAGTAATTTAGAATTGGAGAGTTCATATTTCACCACTGTGGCGATGTTGCGATATCTTCTACTCAGTTCAACCAATTTGTTGAATGTATTTATCGCCCCATAATCCATCGGGTAAGGTTTGCCAGCCCAAATGATTTGTATGGGCTGATCTTGATTTTGTAGTAGTTTGTCAAAAGCTTCCTCATCCCAGGTGAGGAGGTCTGCCCTTTTGTACGCTGCAAATCTTCGTGCCCACACCATGGTCAGTACATCAGGATCAAAGATTTTTCCTGTTTGGTCAGCCACTTCTTTCAACAATTTAATCTTAAGGGTCTTCTTACGATCAGCAAGTCCTTCTAAATCATGTGCATCGGATTTGTGCTTAAGGATGGAATCCGTCCAGTAGTTGGCATTCTGTGCGTTGGTCACATGGTCGATCGGGCAGATGTCTGTTGCAGTGGACCACATCTGCCGGGCTACTTCCCCATGCATCTTGGAAACACCGTTTGCTCTCCCCGCAATGCGCAATGCTCCCAAAGTCAAATTGAATCCATCTCCATCTATCTTGGTGATTTTTCGTATTTCATCAAGGGGTGTATCATGGAAGAAACCCATTTTCTTAAGAAACCGAATGTCGTGGGTTTCATTGCCGGCAGGTACTGGCGTATGTGTGGTGAAAACGAATTTTTCCCTTAACTTTTCAAGACTTTTATGGCTGTAGTACTCATAAAATGCAGCCGGGAGGCCGTGAGCCTCATTCAGATGTATCTTATCAGCATCGTAATTCAAAATATTCAGCAGCTTCACGCCCCCTTGCCCCAGCAGAATGTACTGAGCAATTTTTGCAGCAGAGTCTGAATCATAGAGTCTATGACAGATCGTTTGAGCCAAGTAATCATTCTCCGGAATATCGGTGGTTAGAAAATACATGGGCACCGTCCCAAATATTTCAGGAGCCAGATATAAAGCCTTAACCTTTACAGGGTGTTTATCCACAGAAATTTCAAAGGTGATGCCCGTGTCCTCCAGAAAATTGTAGAATCGCTCCAAGAAAAGCACATCCATACTTTGGTCACGTTTGCGTACTTGGTCGTAATATCCATATTTCCAAAGTATGCCTACTCCAATCAAATTCTGACGCAGCTCATACGCACTCCGCATGTGCGATCCGGCTAAATATCCCAGTCCTCCAGAAAATGTCTTCAACGCCTGATCAATGCCAAACTCCATACAGAAGTAGGCAACTCTCTTACTATACGCGGGATCATATACATATGGTGGATGATATGGATTCATGAAGCTCGCAGATTTGGTAGAAAAAGGCCTAAAAATAGGAAAACGGGGGAATTATCCTGGTTACTGTACGAATCTGCCGCTTTGCTGAGCATATGGAGTTGGAATTAGACCTTGCTCTTGGCCCAATTGGAATTCTATTTCTGGGCGGTTTTTATACCACCTAATTGGTGTCACCGTTAGAGATACGGACCGAGACATTCAAGAAATTGAATCGAGAAATCATACTTCAAAGAAAAATTATGAAAATTGCGAGTCAGTCATCAATAGCGAACATACACATGAGGGCAACCATTCTTGCCAGTCTCTTGACCATTTTTATCATTGCACCAAAGCAAGGTCAATCACAACTCCTCTTAGAGCCATTTGCTGCTGGCCTTAGCCGGCCGGTGGATATTGCCAATGCAGGCGATGGTTCAAATAGAATCTTCGTCGTTGAACAAGCAGGTCGCATCATGATTTTAGATGGGAATGGAGTTCTTAGTGAGGAACCATTCCTGGATATTCGAGCTCTTGTTGATGATGAGGAAGGAGAAGAAGGACTGTTGGGGTTGGTTTTTCATCCAGATTTCAGCAATAATGGTCACTTTTTTGTGTACTACACCCGTACGATTGATAATCGAGAGAGCGTATTGGCTAGGTATACGGTTGATCCCCTCAATGCAAACCAGGTCGACACTTCCTCTGAGGAGATTCTACTTACCTTCCAGCAACCCCAGGGAAATCATAACGGCGGTGATCTAAACTTTGGCCCCGAAGGCAACTTATACATAGCCACTGGTGACGGCGGTTCGGGAAATGACCCAGGTGAACGCAGCCAGGATCTTTCCTTACCATTGGGCAAATTACTGCGGATCACTGTAGATGAACTTCCCTATTCCATCCCTTCAGACAATCCCTTTGCATCCTCGTCGGGTGACACTGTGCGCTCGATCTGGGCATATGGGTTGCGTAATCCATGGAGATTTAGTTTTGATAATACTGGGGGACTTTGGATTGGCGATGTCGGTCAGGTGGACAGAGAAGAGATCAATTATGTTTCAGCTTCTGACAACGTGCCCGGTATCAACTATGGGTGGGATTGCCGTGAAGGTGACATAGCTTGTCCAGGGTGTCGAAATGATGATTGTGAAGGAAAAGATTTCACCGAACCGGTGTATGCCTACGGACCTGGACCTGGATTGTCCGTCACAGGAGGTTACCTGATGGAGGGAGACCGATACCCCTCATATGAAGGTCTCTATATTTTTGCAGAATATGTAAGAAACGAGATCTATGTCTTGGACGTCGACGGGACAGCAAATGGGGGAATCACAGAAACACTTGGTGCACGCAACATTTCAACTTTTGGCAAAGACGAATCTGGTAATCTCTATGCTGCCAGTTTATCTGGCCCCATCTTCAAAATCATCGACCAGTCTGCCATTGTCACCAACACGGAACATTCATTGTCGGAAGAACTCTTGTTTCGCCTACATCCAAACCCCGCAACTCATCAAGTGCAAATAGATATCCCTTCAGGTATGGCAGAGCGGATGGAAATTATAGATGTCGATGGTTCGGTGCTAGAAAGTCGTAAGATCAAACAACAAAAATCAATCCTAATAGATACCGAAGGATTCACTCGTGGGTTGATTATGATTCGCCTATACAATGGTCCGATTCACCATACTAAGAAATTACTACTGCACTAATATTAGTGTACTCTTTGGGCCGTCGAATGATAAGTTTCTGGTTTCAGGCGAGCCAATTTTGCCATCAGACAAGGCACTAAAACCGCGGATAGCCCAGCTACCCAAGGCTTTGAGTAACGAAGTATGGTGGCAAAAGGGGTCGTATCAAATGGGGAAGTTATTTTTCGACGGTCCCTTAGTAACTCATTGCATTAGAAATAGAAAACCTCCATCACTTTTTGACCTCATTACCTCAAAACCAAAACAACCAATACCTAACCAAAAGCACCTCCTAATGTGCTTCTAACCAATCATTTCCTGTGCCCATACCCACAACAATCGGTACTTTGAGATTGGGTAGGGCGTGTTTCATTTTGTCCTCAATCATCTCTTGCATCATGGACAGTTCAGAAGTATGTATATCAAACACCAACTCATCATGCACTTGCAAGATCATTTTGGATTGCACATTTTTTTCAACCATTGCTTGATGAATATGGATCATAGCCAATTTAATCATATCGGCTGCAGTGCCCTGAATGGGCGTATTGATAGCGATTCGTTCGGCACCACTGCGAGACATTCCGTTTCTGGAATTGATATCTCGCAACTTACGCTTCCTGCCCAATAGGGTTTCTACATAACCGTGCTCTCGAGCAAATTCCACGGTTTCGTCCATGTATCTTTTTAGCCCTTGATATTGCTTAAAGTATTGTTCGATCAGTACTTTGGCCTCCTTACGGCTTATGCTCAACTGGCGTGAGAGGTTGGTCGACCCAGCACCGTAAGTGATGCTGAAATTCACCGTTTTTGCATTGCGACGCTGATCATCTGAGACCTCTTCATAGGGAACATCATACACTCTGGCAGCTGTGGCCCGATGAATATCTTGTCCCTTTTGAAAAGCTTCCAACATAGCTTCATCATTACTGATCTCTGCTATCAGTCGCAATTCGATCTGCGAGTAATCTGCAGATAGCAGCACATGATTTGCATCCTTGGGAATAAAAGCCTTGCGAATCCGTCTGCCCTCCGGTGTGCGGATCGGTATGTTTTGCAAATTGGGATTGTTAGAACTCAACCTACCGGTTGCGGCCAATGCTTGATTGAATGAGCTGTGGATGCGTCCGGTCTTAGGATTGATCAGCAATGGAAGGGCATCTACATAGGTAGACTTCAGCTTTGAAAACATGCGATGTTGCATGATTACTTGCACAATCTCATGATCTTTGGCCAGCTCAGTGAGCTTATCTTCATCAGTAGAATATTGCCCAGTCTTTGTGCGTCGCCAGCGGTAAGGAATCTTCAATCGATCGAATAGTACCTCTCCCACCTGCCTGGGAGATGCAATATTAAATGGCACCCCCGCCAATTTATAGATGTTGCTTTCCAGTTGAAGTAATTCTTCTGCTAATTCAACAGAATAATTATCGAGATATGCTTTATCAACGTTGATGCCGGCATGTTCCAACTCAACCAATACTTTGATCAGTGGCTCTTCTATTTGTTTGTATAGGTCATCTAGTTGCTCATCTGCCAGTTCTTTAAAAAGTATTTCATGAAGTTGTATGGTTAGATCTGCATCTTCTGCCGCATATTCACTCACCTTTTCAGGATCAGCCTGGCGCATAGTGATTTGATTGATGCCTTTCTTGCCTATCAGTGCTTCGATCTTCATCGGCTCGTAGTTCAGGTATGTTTCCGATAGGTAGTCGAGTGAATGCTTGGTACCGGGTTCCAGGAGATAGTGTGCAAGCATCGTGTCTTTAAAAAGTCCTCGCACCTCTATCCCGTACCACTTGAGGATTAGGGCATCGTACTTCAGATTTTGTCCAATCTTGGCGATGTCTTCATTTTCAAAGATCGCCTTAAACTCATCTAAGATTTGACGGGTTTGCTCCTCATCATCAGGTACAGGCACCCAATATCCAGTGCGGGGCTTTACTGAGATGGACAGTCCTATCAACTTGGCTTCATTGGCGTCTAAACCGGTGGTTTCCGTGTCAAAACAAAAAATCTTAGCACTTAATAAGATGCTCACCAATGCACCGCGCTTCTCCGGTGTATCTACCAGAGTATAGTCATGTTTGGTATTCTTGATGTTGTGGTCAGCCATGGCTGGAGGTGAAGGCGGTGCAGTGGGAGTTCTTCTAGACCTACCAGATACCGCATTTCCGAAAAGATCTTGCTGCACTCCCTCCTGAGGAGCGCCCAAAATAGCCTGTGACAATGTGCGAAATTCAAGCTCTTTAAAGATTTCCCCCAGCTTTTCCCTATCCATTTCGCTGAGGCGATATGCCTGTTCATCAAAGTTGACGGGTGAATTGATATCTATGGTAGCAAGCTCCTTCGATAAAATGGCTTGATCGCCGAATTCCTCCACGCGTTCTCGTTGTTTGCCCTTTAGTTCATCACTGTGAGCAATGAGGCCTTCGATCGTGTCATACTTCTCCAACAGTTTTGCAGCAGTTTTAGGGCCGATTCCTGGGATTCCGGGTATGTTGTCTACGCTGTCACCTTGCAAACCCAGCATATCGATCACTTGATCAATTCGTTTGATTTGCCATAGCTTGAGGATTTCACTCACCCCCAAAATATCCACGCCATTACCCTGGCGTGAAGGTTTGTATAGGTAAATACTATCTGAGACAAGTTGGCCAAAGTCCTTGTCGGGAGTGACCATGTATACGGTGAATCCTTCCTTTTCAGCCTGCTTTGAAAGGGTGCCAATGATGTCATCCGCCTCATAGCCTTGCTTGGTTACAATGGGAATATTAAATCCTTCAATAATAGACCTAATATAAGGTAGCGCTGTGCTGATATCCTCAGGTTGAGCCTCTCGATTAGCCTTGTACTCCGGATACATCTCATGCCGAAAAGTGTCTCCTCGGACATCGAAAGAAACAGCTATGTGCGACGGTTTTTGGTTGGATAAAATATCCCACAATGATCTCACAAAACCGGTGATTGCTGAGGTATTAAGGCCTTTGGAATTGATTAATGGACGGGAAATAAAGGCAAAATGGGCGCGATACACAAGGGCATTACCATCGAGCAGAAAGAGTTTCTTGTTAGACATCCAGAGCTAGCATTTAGGAATGAGGAAGGACTGATGTTTCGAGCTCAATTTAAATAAAAAAGGAGCGACTATCCTCTTGAGATAATGCTCCTTTAAGTTTCTTCAATTTGGCTGATTGCCAAGCAGAGGCATCCCCTTAGAATGCATAGGATAGTCCCATCACCCAATAGCTCTGACCGTCTGGCGATTCTACTTCAGCATTTCGTAATCCAAATTCGAGGCCCACTCCAATCCCCTTCCAGAGATTAAAGCCGAAGCTGTTGACCCACGTCCATTCACTGAGGCTCGGGTCAGTTGACTTGTAGGATAGAAAGGTGGTTAAGTTGGTCTTCCAGGTAAGGCCAGGCACCAATTCACGAGTATAGTCGACAACCAGCTTTGCGCCCAAAGCGCTCGAAAAATCGGGATTATCGCCAAATACCCAGTGATAGTTTAATGGATGTACGACAACAACCATATTCTTAATCGGCGTCCAGGTAAATCCAACACCTAAATCGAGGATGCCAGGATTGTTGAAGTTGGTAAGGATGGATGTGTTGTATTCACCCAATGCGGATAAAGCCAATTTATCATTGAACTTGTAGCCAAATAGAGAGCTCAGTTTCAGAACATCTGCCACTTGCTCAAAGTCGGTGTCTGGCCCATCATCGACATCGGTATCAAGCTTTTGCCAGCCCAGGTTGATCCCTCCACTATTTCTCCAGAAATACTTAGGTTCATCGTAATTGGCGAAAGCATTGACCGTAGCTCGAATAGACGAAGACACGGCGTTGGGATTGGCTCCTTTTATCCAATTGTTAAAGTTGGAAAGATTGAAACCCAGGGTTCCGAAAGCGCCAATATCCCATCCTGGCAATGCATCTATTTGTGCTTTCAGGCCTGCGATTTCTGCTTGCAGGGCGGTCATTGCGGTCTCCTTTTCAGCTTTCATTGCCTGAAGTTCTTTCAGGGTCTGGGCTGAAGCAATGGATGCAATCAACAATAAGAAGATGGTTGTGATAAAAAAGTGTTTCATTGTGTTAATGGTTTTAATGCAAAGTTTGACGATAGAATAGATGAGTCTCACACTAAGACGATGTCAATGCACAAGAATCACATAGATCCATGATTTTGGGCGCAAATATAGGCATTGAACCCTATATCATTGAGCGCAACAATCTGTCCAAAGTACGTCCTGGAGGCTCGAGAAATCTTTCGCATGCATCGAAAGAGATGATTAACATGTAACTTTATGCCGGCACTAGATGATGGGTACATGAGAGATGCAGTTTGCTCCCTCACGCTTTAAAAATCAGACCATGGATCGTGTAGATAGAGACCGCATACAGATTGGTACGCACTCATTCGAGAAGTACTTACAACGGGAGGCCATCAAGTCACGGGTCCATGAACTTGGTGTAGATCTCATGGTAGATTATCACGACAAGAACCCTTTGTTTTTGGTGGTCCTCAATGGTGCATTCATGTTTGCCGCAGATCTAGTACGTGCCTGTGATTTCGCACATGAGGTAGAATTTGTTAAAATGGCTTCCTATGGGGGTCTAAATGCTTCAGGAGAAATGAAGCGCCTCATTGGCTTGCCCGATAAGATGGAAGACCGTCACATACTTATTGTGGAAGACATTGTCGATACTGGTAAGACCATAGGGGCTGTACGGGAAGATCTATTGCAACATAAACCCGCATCTGTCGAAGTGGTCACACTCTTGCTCAAACCAGACTGCCTGGAGTGTACATTTGAGTCACCTTATGTTGGATTTGAGATTCCACCGGCATTTGTAGTGGGGTACGGTTTGGACATTGATGGTCAGGCCCGCAATTTTGCCGACATCTATCAGCTCAAGAAAGGGAAATAGTGTTGATTTCCACCAATGGCTGCATTCATATATAGGATCCATCCCCTTTTCGCGTTGATAAAAACGTGAACTTGAGTTGGCATGCAATATTACTCTGACAACTGGCTTCAAATCCAAAATTGTTATAAATTTGCACACACCTTCTAAAGAAGGTGCGGGATAGACCTATGGTGTAATTGGCAACACAGCTGGTTTTGGTCCAGTCGTTCTAGGTTCGAGTCCTAGTAGGTCTACAAGAGAAAAGGTCAGGCTTGTCCTGGCCTTTTGTCGTAGTTGGACCGCATAGGACGAGAAGTATGGTCCTGACCGAGTACAACGAGCGTAGGGAAGTCCTAGAAGGTCTGCATTCTGATTTAAATGGTCTTACAAGTGAACATCCCTATTGTACAGTTTTTTTCACATTAACAAGACCTAGTTTTTTCTACTGATCAATGTTGTACCCCTGGCAACATAACTTGCCACACATCTTCGATAGAGTCCCCGACCGAAGAGCGTTTGGTTTTTTCCCAATAGCTGGTATGCTCAAGCTTGAGGGCCAGGGTGGTGGTAATAAAACTCTGCGTCCAGCCGGTCAGTGTTCCCCATGCGCCCCAACCATGGTCGGCATTCGAGCCATAATATTCCCAATTCTCATAATTAAATGCGCGGAACCAACAGCCATCCAGATCGGCCCTTTCAGAGGAGGTGCTCTGGATCTTTACAAGGAAGTCGGCCAGCTTGGCGACGGCGGTCAGATATTTCGGCTCTTGGGTTGCCTGGGCTGCTTCGTTCAAAGCAAAAAAAGCGAAGTTCGTAGTATAGAGCATATCGGCCACCGGGTCACCATTGACATGGATCAGAGGTGCTTCGTTTGTCCCATAATCTGCGTTGGACTTGGGTGCACCGTATTTGCCATTATCACCGATGCCCAGTTCTTCTCTAAGTGCTCCACAGTCTACTTGATGTTTCAATAGGTCATCACAGATCAAATTTAGCCAAGCTCTGTGCTGTTCATTATCCTCAGCTCGCACCAGCCATGCCAGAGGTAGAATCATTCTGGCCCTTTCCTGTTGGAGACCGTTGGCCCATAACCAATTTTTGGGATAGTTTGCCATCGTAATCTCGATCGCCTTTTTGGCTTTGTCAAATAGCGGTTTGTATCCTGTCTTATCATACAACCACAGATAGGTCGCCCATAGCCATGACTCATAGTGTGGGGCTATATTTTTCAGATCCCTTTCCATAAGTATCTGCCAGGTAGTCTTATCAATATCTGCTCCCATCAATGCATTCCTGCGAAAACCATTTTTTCCCGAGGTACGGAAATTGGCCAGGATCAGCTCTAAGATCTGCTTGTTCCATGTATGATTTTCCATAGTCTGTGCCGCCAGCACCGAGCCGAGAATCACCCGCGCATTGTCATCACCATAATATCGATCTTTATGAGTGTCTGCCCAGCCAATCAACCCATAGGAAGATTGGGTGACATCTTCACTGCTAGGAGTTTTAAACGTTTTTGAGTGGTATAAAAAGTCCATCAGATTAACGGCCGTTTCCAGATATTCGGCATTACCTCGCACCTCGTTTGCCGTAGCCAAGGTCATCGCGGTCTCAGCGACGCAATCTGCCCTGAGCCAATATCGGTATTGCTGGCTCCCATCGGGGTTGATATAAGAGTAATGCCCTTCCATCACGCCCAATGAACCATCTCCTGAGGGCAGGGAAAGATCCATCGGAGGTCCAACCGGCAGTTTTTTAGTATCAATTGCTTTCCAATGCGCTTTCCAATCTGGATGTATCAAAAATCGAGCCTTATCGTACCATGCCGCCCCGCGATCCACCGCAGTTCGATAATCTTCTTGAGATAGTGCAGCGCTCAGTTTGTAACTGGGGCTGACGCTGGGTTTCCAGTCTATTGCTTCTCCTCCCATTTTGATGGACAGGTGGATAAGGATACCACCTATCACATTGCGCCAGGCATGGTGCGGGGAATATCGACCCAGGTTAAAACTACTCAACTTGGTGGTCGAGACCAGGATGTTGTCTTCCTCGAATAAAATTGGGAAATTAGGTGTGTCATTCAGGCCATAGACGGCTTTCAAAAAGCCGGCTACCTTTGACCCTTTTAGATGGGATGGTCTATCTGCCACCTTTACATATTTGTATAGACCGGCATCGAGGATGTCCATGGTATCCAACTCCTGGCCAAAGAATTCGGAGGTGACCACGAGGCGTTCTTTCTCCGTAGTGGTAATGCTCCCTGTGTAGCCTGAAGGTGATCGATCGGGAAACTCGACATAGACCTTTAAGTTCTTTTCCCTGGCACTTTCGTAGAATCCCCCAGGGAGTACCGTTTTTTGTTCTGGATAACCTTTGGAGAGGATCATTAGGATTCCGCCATCCAAAGTGCGCTCGAGCGCCTCTTCTATGGTATTGAAACGCTGTACGCCGTAGCCACTCGATAATAGCAATTGGTACAGATCATTGTCTACATGGCTATAGACATTTATTTCTGTCTGCCTGCAGGAAATGACCAGGGCACACAGCAATGCGACCCAAAGGAGTTGCGCTCTTCTCATTTTGTTAGAATTTTGCATTGTGTTTTGTGGGATAAATCTGCAGTTCTACACTACCAGCAATGTAAGCGAAATATTAGCTTTGAAGCCAGTTTTGAAATCCTAATATTGCCTTGTTAAAACGGAATAAACTTTTTTCGAGTTAATGAATGGTTCAGACTCGATAGATCATTTTCCCCTTTCCAATTGACGAAGTCCAGGAAATCAGGTCATTTACCTTCGCTTGATTTATAGGCTGCTTCGACAGCTTTCATGGTCTTGAAGGCATCCTCTACCGAAGAGGTTAAAACATCTTCAGATCCCTCCACAAACCGCATTAAACTGGACATGGAACCAATAAAAGCATCGGGAAACCAGGAACCCTGTAAAACAATGGATTGCCAGATGGGAGTCTTTGTGCCATCCCTGACTATGTATTCGAATACATCGGGAACACCCTTGGGATAATTTAAGTTGAGACCCATCTTTGCATAGATAGCTCCTTTCGTCCCTTCCCACTTGATAAAGCTTTGTTGGTGCCTGGGACCAAAATTGTGGTCATGGTTGGTGTTGATCGTTGCACTGAGTTCATCCCCATAATCCAATAGAATGGCACTCCGTGATGATGCTACAGTTGTGCTTGGATGCTTTACTGTTTTTGCCATCACCCGTTGAGGATCTCCCAAGAATGAACGGATCAAATCAAGATAATGAATGCTGTGATAAAGGATTTCGACACGTGGAATGCTAGATAAAAATTCCCATAAATGCCAAGGAGTAAAGGTACAGAGCTTAACTTCCATATCATAGATCTCCCCGATAGCCCCTGCGGTGATCATGGATCTTGCGGCGTTTACGAACGGAGCATATCGCAATTGGAAATTCACAGCACCGATCAGTTGCTTCTGGTGACATAAGGATAGGATTCTCTGGGCTTCTACCAAATTTTCACCCATTGGTTTCTGAATAAGTACAGCACTCCCATCAGGTAAATGAGAAAGTATCTGTATAATCTGGGACGCCGGCACTGCCAAATCAAATACTGCTCTGCTTACTATAGCCACCCCGATGAGTTCTTCAATGGAACGGCATACTTCAGGAATCCCAAATTCCTGCGCTAACTGTCTGGCTAGGTCTTCATTTAGATCGTAGATCCCAAGTACGTTAAATCCTGCTTTTCTGTAGGCCGGTAAATGAGCGTCTCGAACAATCCCGCCGGCTCCTATAAGCGCAATCGGAATAGTAGTCGTGGGCAATACTGATTTGGAAGTAATCTTCATATGATATTTTAATATCGAGTCCGCTCCACTACGTCAATATCTTGGGCTTCTCCATCAATCTCCAGGACGATGACAGAAGCAATATTATCTGGCAATTGATTTGGCAGGGCTATATCCACAGATTTATCGAACTGCTTGATTCTTATTTGATCCTTCCCATCAAGAAAATAGGCCCTATTGATCTTGGTGTCTAAAGGAACAGGCAGAATCAAAGTGGGTCCGGGATGATGCAGTAAGTGCAGGAATATCTTATTTCCCTTTCTAGTACTTACCATGTATTCCGTAGGTTGATAAGGACCACCACGGGTCCCGTACACCGCATCTCCATTTACCTTCAACCAATTTCCCATTCTAGAAAGTAGCTTGATCTGGCGCTGCTCCATTCGTCCATCCGCCATTGGACCCACATTAAAAAGTAGATTTCCATTGCCACCCACAGTCCTTAAAAGTGTTTGCAAGCACTCCTTGTCTGACTTCAATTTATCATTGGCCTTCCAGGCCCACTGTTCTCCAATAGTCATACAGGTTTCCCAGGCATTATCCAAATCAAATGCACCCACTTGCTGTTCCGGAGTTGCATAATCTCCAGCGAACTTTTTGCTTTTAGTAATTCCTGCCATACCCTCCCGGCCTTTATCGACTCGATTGTTGATTAGGATATCATCTTTCAAACCCCTGACATATTTGTACAAATCCATACCCATCTCATGGGTCCATGCCCATTCCCATTCCCCGTCAAACCAGATAAATGAAACATCATAGTGATCAATTAACTCCTTCAGCTGATTTTTTATGAATAAAATATATCGATCCATTTTGACCTTTGACTCTGCATCTGAAATTTCTCTTTCGACATGAAATTGATAATTCGGATCAGGGTACTTCACAGGATAATCTTCGTGTCGCCAGTCACAAATTGAATAGTAAACCCCAAATTTAATACCCTGCTTCTTACAAGCATCCGCAAGTTCCTGGATCACACCCCTTCCATATGGAGTGCTGCCCATGTCGTAATCTGTATAACGACTATCCCACAGTGAAAAACCATCATGGTGTCTTGAGGTGAGAATCATATACTTCATGCCAGCTTCCTTAGCCGTTGCAACCCAAGATGTGGCATCAAAAAGAACCGGATTAAATTCAATGTATAATTGGTCATACTCCTCAATGGCAACTTCCCTGCCCCGTGACCAACCAATCTCCGTGCCCCTGAGGGTAACTGGGCCCCAGTGAATGAACATACCAAAGCGCAAATCTTGAAAATCCCGAAGCGCATCAGAATGTGTTGTCAATTCCGGATTTGATTCTCCACCGCCTGAATATTGTGCAGATAAATTAGAGAAAGACGCCTGAATCAAAATCATAAGAAGGGTGAGGATTGGTTTCATATCGAATTGATTTTTTAATCGCTGGCTAATGTTGATGAAACACTTCTTCCATAGATGCCCACCACTCACCCTTCTTTCTACTCTCCAAAGGGACTTGACAAGGGTCTGTCAATTTCCACCATTCCTGAGTCATTGAATCCATGGCCATAGCAGCCATATCCGCTGCAAAGTCTTTACCGATATATTCGAAATAAGCGAATAGATAGTCATCTTTCAAAAAGATCGAATAATTTCTAATGTTATTTCGATAGATCTGGGCTGAAATTTCAGGCCAAGGTTCAGCATGTAACTCCCTATATTTTTCAACCATCTCCGGTTTTATTCTAATTACGGAACCATATCTTTTTGGCGGTTTATTTTCACGCGTCCTGCTTTCCGCTTGAATATCCAAATCACCGTCTCTTTGTTGTTCACAGCAAATTAAAAAAAGGGGTAACCAAAAAATAAAACACCATCTAAATACTGCGTACATTTCACAAATTTTTAACTAAATAGAAAATAGAGCAAGAGCATGACCAAGATCAATAGTCCCGACAAAATGAGTGGCACATTGGTTTTTTCGCCAGGATCATTTTTTAGAAAGGCTAGCGGTGAACTTAGGGTACAACTATCAATCTTCTGATAATCAGGTGGAGGACTTAACAAACTCGCGACTACGAAAATAACCGAGCTGCAAACAAACAACCACCATGCCTGCATCATAAAGGACAGCCCCCATCCCTCAGTAATGACTTTCACGTCACCTACAATGGGGAAGTCCGCCAAAAAAACGATTAATCCCAGGAGGAATCCGCTCATCAATGTCACATTCGCACCTTGATGATTTCCCCTTTTCCAAAACACCCCCCAAACAAATACTGCGGAGATCGGAGGAGAAATGACGGATAATAGCACAACCACCGCTTCAAAAATGCTATTGAATTTGGCAACCACTGGTGACCATGACATCGCTATGACCATGACAACTACAGCAGTTATTCTTCCAATGCGTACCTGTTGCCTATCCGATATTTGCGGCCTGTTCCTTTTGACAATATCAATCGACACCAATGTGCCAGCACTGTTCAAGGCAGCCGCAATGGAACTCATGAGAGCCGCTAATAGCGCAGCAGCCATAAGTCCTTTCAGACCCGTCGGAAGAAGCTGAGTAATAAGCACTGGAAAAGTATCATTGGCATCGGTAATGATGTCTTTAAAGAGAACATAACCCAGTACTCCTGGCAACACCAATATGAAGACCGGCAAAATTTTGATGCCAGCTGCAAATAGCGGTCCGATCTTAGCATCTCGAAGCGATTTTGCACCCAATACTCTCTGCACAATCGTTTGATCCGCACACCAGTACCAAATTCCCAGTACGGGATAGCCTAACACGATGGATAAGAAAGACAGCCCCGAGGTATTTGAATCTGAAGGGATAATGCTCAGTTGCTCGGGCTTGGCCGCAGCTTTCAGTGCTTCCCAACTTTCAATGCCCTGCTCCGGAAGTGCCCTAAATCCGAAAACGGTAAGTACAATAGAGCCACCGATTAGTATAATCGCTTGGATTGTTTCGGTAATCACCACAGATTGAAGTCCCCCGATCGCTGTATAGATCGTCGTGATGACGGAAATAACCAGGATGGAAAGGTATACGTTCACCCCAAAAAAATGCTCAAATACGACCGCTCCGGCATATAGACTTACACCTATGTGCATAAATAGCACACCGACCAGTGCAAAAAAAGCTAAGACCGTGCGCGATGTCGCATTATAACGCCTCTCCAAAAATTCAGGAAGCGTGGAAATCTTGTTTTTATAATAAAACGGCGCAAATATCAGACCGAGGAGGATAAGTACAAATACGGCCATCCATTCAAAATTCCCCCAGACCAGTCCATCATTAAATCCAGATGCCGTTAATCCAACTATATGAATGGTTGATATATTGGACGCAAAAAGTGCAGCACCAATTACCGGCCATTTAAGTGAATGACTCGCTAAAAAGTACGCGTCCGCATTCATTTCCTTCTTTCGCACTACCCACAATCCTGCAGCCAAAATTCCGACTATATATATCCCAATGATTATTCCGTCAACTATCGACACGCTTTGGATTTTTTGGGCTCTTGAAATGCAAGCATTTTTCGTGAACTTAAGTCGCGGTAAATATTCCACCCAAATCTAGTATTCTGTCCAGTGGAGTATGTTGAATAATCTGAGACAATTCTCGATCTAGTCGAGGCGTCAAAATGTAGACATAGCCGTAGCTATGGCGTACCGATAGCTATCGGTATGCAATGAAGGATAGGTCGAAAAGTGACCATAATCAACGACAATCTTCCGGTGGACAGGGTACAAGTATCTGCACCATTGGAAGATGTCAGGATAGGTCGAGAAGTAGCCATAATTAACGATGATCATTCAGTAGCATCTACTAATTTAGACAAGTTGGGCCGAAGGGCTCAAATGATTTATTTGAAAATCTCAATGTCTCAACATGGGCACTGTGTTTTGCATCATTTTCGAATTGTGACCCTGTTCTTTTGATCGCACCCTACCTGGCAAGTAGGTTTTCTGCTGCCAGCACTAAAAACATAAAGTTCGTAGCTCCTCCTCCCATGACATATTCAGTCTGCTGCCAGAAATATGGCCAATTCTTAAGCTCTGGCAGATCGGGTCGGATCAGTGCCGTACCGGAAGCTGAACCACCCGGAATATAAGACCATTCATCTCGGTTGACCCCATAGGCCACAGTCAGTGAGTTACTGCCAACGCCGGAGACGAAAGATGCTGTATTGTTGCCCGGATGTACACCCAGGACAAACTGCAAGGCACTGAAAACCGGTGCAGCATCAAATAGATCCGGGAACGCACGATGTAGCCAATATTGACGATAGACAAAAGACTGAATGCCCCATCCGGCACCCCAAATATTGGGCCGATACTCAGCCCCGTAGGGCGTTAGGAGGACCTTTTCTCGGATGGTTTGAGCAAAAGTCTCCATCGCTGATCCCATTGTAGACCAGAAATTCGCCAGAAAAAACAACTAATTTACACACAGTCGACTTCGATCTAGAAGAAAGCCTTTATCATATCCAGGCACGGCCAAAAACCTCTGCTTGTGCACGGATAAATCAGACAATCTTCTGACTTCAATAGCTTTTTCTATTTAACTATCGGTTAGGAATTCATGTTATAAGATCCTGTCTTTTGGTCCCATTGCAGACTTTAGGCAGAACCTTGCTCTGACTCAACTTAGTTCGTAAATCTTCAAGCGTTATAGATAGTACCAGTGAGCCTACTCTGGAAAGTGGCATTTTCATAAAATGCGTTTATTTTGGATCCGCCTGAAAGATACAGTCGGGCAGGATAGATATTCACTTTTATGAAATTGGGTGCGGCCTGAGCATCAGGAGATTGAAGAAAAATGAAAAGATCGACAAAAGAGCTATTTTTGATTTGGCACCAGATTTAGGAGTGGGCAGACTAGTCAGGCTAATAACATTCTTGACATCTCAGAGGCGGTTATATTTATCAATGATGAAGATGTCCGGCTCGGAACATCTGACTTGCATCTGGATAAACGTATAAGTAGCTATGTTTAGGAACATTCTAATTATCATTACTTCAGGTATTGTTTCGCTTAATGGATTTGGCCAGGGAATTCAAGATATTATAGCCGGATCGGGAGATCATTTTGCAAACGAGCAGATTTCGCTGAGCTGGACCTTGGGCGAACCTGTGTCTGAGACGATAGGATCCTCCAGCATTTTCCTAACTCAAGGCTTTCTGCAATCTCGATTGTTAGTAACGTCGATAAAAAGCCCTATTCCAGTTTCTGTTAAGGTATATCCCAACCCTACCAGTGATCAAGTGCAAATTGAGCACCCGTCGCTGTCTTCATATCTAGTGCGGCTTTCGACATACCAGGGCCAAACCCTACGACAAGAGATCATGGTAGAAGATTCAAAATTGGATGTCACTGACCTAGTTGCCGGAATGTACTTTTTGAGTGTACATGATTTCGCCGGTCGATGGCTAGCTTCTTTTAGAATTATTAAACTTTAGTCAAATGAAAAATACGGTTATAACTGTAGGGATCTTCTTATTTACTATTACTACTATGTGGGCTCAGGGACCCTCGGCTATGAAGTATCAAGCAGTCGTGCGTGATGCATCTGGTACCATAATAGCCAATCAGTCTGTAAGTTTTGAAATTGGTATTGTGGCAGGAGCTATAGATGGGACACTCACTTATACGGAGTCTCATAGCGCGGTGACTAACGAGTATGGCCTGGTTAATCTGAATATTGGAGAGGGATTGAACCCTTCTGTCGACTTTTCGACCATAGATTGGGGAGCTGAAGATTATTTCATTCGTGTTGGACTAGATGACTCTGGTGGCTCAAATTATACCACATTGGGCACATCTCAACTGCTATCTGTACCTTATGCTCTTCATGCTCAATCCGGTGGTACGATGTCGAACTATTGGGTATCATCCGGCCTGAACACAGCAGGACGTGATGCCAGCGAGCAATGGACCAAACATGACGACCATGTTACCTTTGAAAAGGAGCATGATAATACCAAAATTGAGGTCACGTTAAATAGCAGGTTCCGGGGAGGTACATTCGACACGGATACCCGTGGAGTAAGGTTTGCCATACGGATAGATGACGAGGAAACTACAATAGGCAATCAAGGTGTCATTCGAGCTTCCAATTTTACCGAATTTTTATCCATTTTTTCTGTTTTCAAGGGATTGGGAAAAGGTACACATACTGTGAGTATTTGGCTACGTTCCATTGGCGGCCCTTCTGCTAATATTTCCGTTGACCCAGGTGGTTGGGGCGGACGAATGATCGTCAAAGAAACATGGTAGGTTAATAGAACCGTTACTACCCGAAGGATATATGTTGTGGTTTATGGTTCGATTAGACACAAACAGAACCATTCCAGCCTGCGAAATTGAAAACATCAATTTTGAAAAAGGTAGAAAGCGTTCTAGTCTAGTTTTGTAAAATCTAAATGGTGACTAGTCTATAAAGAAAGTAAGCTTGATCACTGGAGCAAGCTCAGGCATTGGTGTGGATGGAGCACTATTATTAATCTATTAATAAAAGAAAGACATCATGTATATGCTGAGGCCAGAAGAGTAAAAAAGATGCAAGAACTAGTCGATGTAGGTGGTCATGCCATAGCCGATGATGGAGGCCTCGGGAGATGGTCCCTACAGCGACTTCGCAAGATCTGACCAAATCAACCAAGGCGGCATATGAAAAACCCAATGTCTCCTCGCCAAGATCTGTGATTTCAAAATTAATTTCAAAAGTCGTTCGCTCTGACAATCCAAAGACTAGATATCGAGTAGGAAAATGGGCTAAACCCATGGTCTGGATGCGTACCTATCTGGGTGATGGGATATTTGATAAAATCTTTATGATTCAGTTCTAAATATCTTAGCGATAATATTGGATGACAGAAAAAAAGTCAAGTAAAAGAATGGCTTTTGCCATAGGATTAGCTGCTGGAATCGTGCTCTATGAGGTGCTTTTTGAGCTGATCTGGCCGAATGTCTTCTGATGACCTGAAGACCGCAGGAAATGCAAATCGTGCAGAAACTACAATGCCCAGCGATTTTTTCGTGCTTCATTGAGAATCAGCGCGAAGGGTACCCACCAAATGAAGTCATTGGTAATGAGCGTGTAAGCAAAAGCTTCGGGCACCTGACCACCTAAATAATTAATTATAAATCCTAAGGGGCCAAAGATCTTACCTAAAAATCCAACGGCTACAATTGGCCAATGCTTGATTGGATTTGCTGAAGCCCACCAGTAGCCCAGGCCGTATACACCAATGACCATACCCATACCTTGCCAGATCATCGGATGGGTCGGCTCCACCATTCCCACTAGTTGAAAAAATGCGTTTGGGAATAAAATTACCCAACCTCCCCATAGAAGATTGTAAATGGCCGCCAGCCGCAAGACCAACTTCATCCAAGGTTTAGTCTGCATAATTCAAAAGATTAAGTATGAAAACAAATGTCCAGATTGCCGTACGTATCCAGTTGACTCTCACCAACTTCACTATACTAGCGTTGCTGTCCACGCTCAAATCTATTTCTTGATGCAAGGGCACAGCCAACCTGAAAGTGATGATCCAAGTGGAGATCACCAGAAGCAAAGTAAACAGCGATTGGACTGAAACATCCTTGATATTTAGGTAACAATAAACAAGTAGCTGGCTCACCATCAGTGGTAGTACGATAATGGTCATCCTTTTGGAATAAGGCTGATGCCACCTTTTCATATCGACCTCACTGTAATAGCGAAATCCAGGATATATCACCAGCTGTACCAGCCAAACAAGCACAAAAAGTCCACTATCTACTACAATCTGTATGAGCTCCATCGTCAATAGATCTGCCAATAAGGCTTAAGACAACGCAGAACGTTTCTTGTTCAACCGCACTCCGATATTCCCAAAACCATGAAACAACCAGTCAACATCTATTATAAAGATTGGTTGCTTTTAGGCACTGCTGTCATCAGGTGACTGCTGTGCATGAGCATCTCAAGCAAAGCCTTTCTTGATAGATGAACTTGTCAAATGTTCTTGACTCTTGTGTATTTCCATTTGCCGCGCAGTTTATTAATTTTCCATATGAATCGCAGAATCTTCATTAAGTCAACTGCCTTGAGCTCCATTGCTTATGGACTCGGAAGGAGTCATCCCTCAACCAAATCACACATACTTACGCTGAGTTTCGATGATGGTTTCAAAAAATCATTCTATCGCATTGCAGACTTCTTTGAAGAACAGGGTTTATCCGCCTGTTTTAACGTCATCGCCTCTGGACATTTTCCAGATTTCCAAAAAGTAGGTGCCTGGATCTTGCCTGAGCTGATGGGAAATTTCGAAGATTGGAATGCGTTAAAATCGCGTGGACATGAAGTAATGCCGCACAGTTGGAAGCATCTCAATCTTGCGGATCAACCATTGGAGAAAGCTAAGGAATTGATCTTAAAATGTCTTGAATACTTTCAAGAAAACCTGGTTGGATATCGCGCTGAGGAAGCAGTATTCAATTTTCCTTTCAATGCCTCCACTCCTGCCTTGGAAGAATTTACCTTGTCGAAGGTGATGGCAATACGTGCCAGCGAAATATGCGATAATGACTCCAGGAAAAACAATGTCTTTCGGCAGGGATGTCGATCCCATGGTCCAGACAACATCGACGGTTGGGTGGAAAACCAAGTTGAGTCTTTTCTCGCAATAGAGGGAGGCTGGTTGATCCTGAATTTGCATGGATTGGATGATGAAGGATGGGGTCCAGTAAGCAGTGCATACATGAAAGATCTGTTGCGACGCTTAGTCACGATTGAATCGGTGGAGCTCGTGCCAACTGGGGTGGTGCTGAGTAGAAGTAGTGGTCCCTAAGACTGCCATAGCCAAATAGACCGCTCATTGATCTATGTCATATTCAGAAACATGCCTTTTCAGCAAGTAATTGTAGAGATTTACAGCTATAATTCAAATCGGTAATGATGGACGGTCTCAGCATTTCGCCTGACAAGCATGTTAAGCCTAATGAGAAAGATCTAGTACTAAAACTTGGTCATACCTATCAACTCTGGTCGGATATTCATGACTATGTCATGGAGGTTGATCCTAAAGGGAAGTCTGATTGGAATTTCCCAGGAAAGAAATATAGTTGGAGCTACCAGATCAAATACAACAGACGAGCAATCATCTACTTTTTACCTAGAGAGCAGTTTTTCCGTGTGACGTTTGTTTTTGGACAAAAAGCCACAGATCAGATTCTACAAAGTGATGTCAAGGCAGACATTAAAGATGAATTGAAGCAGGCTCGGAAGTATCCCGAAGGTCGAGGAATTAGTTTGGACGTAAGAAATGAAAAGATCCTTCCAGATATATTTACGCTTATTGATATTAAGTTGGCAAACTGAGCAGAGCAATAATTATTCTATTTTGACGGGATAAAGCCAAGGGTTGTTAAATCACTGATCGTGGATCCACGCTAAGTCAATGGCATCATATGGAAGGAGCTAAGAAATTTGGCACATTCGCCGGGGTATTTACCCCCACCTTATTGACGATACTTGGTGTCATCATGTATCTGCGACTCGGTTGGGTCGTCGGTAATGCCGGTTTGCTTGGCGCCTGGGTCATCATACTCCTCTCCTATTTTATTACCCTCTGTACCGCCCTTTCCATGTCTTCAATCACCACTAATATCCGCATCGGTGCCGGGGGTGCGTATGCCATCATCTCCCAAGCACTGGGATTGGAAGTCGGTGGTAGCCTGGGTATTCCCAGATATATTTCTCAAGGACTTGCCGTAACGATGTATATTTTTGGATTTCGAGAAGGATGGATGTCAATTTTTCCCACCCACATCCCCTTTGTCGTGGACTTCATCGTCTTTGCCATCCTATACGCCATAGCCTATAAAAGTGCGGATCTTGCGATTAAGACCCAGTTCATTATCATGGGCGTCATTTTCTTATCGCTGGTTTCCATTGTCCTTGCTTCCTACTACGGCTCCATGCAATTTGCTACCGAAGATGTGGTCAAATGGGGAACCTTCCAGGGAGTTGATGGCGGATCTAGGGAGAAATTTTGGCTGGTTTTTGCCGTCTTTTTTCCGGCCGCCACAGGCATTATGGCAGGGGCAAATATGTCGGGAGAATTGAAGGATCCCCGCAAAAGCATTCCCGCGGGCACATTATGGGCCATTGCCGTCAGTCTGGTAATATATCTGGCATTGGCTTACTGGGTCGCCAGATCTGCTACAGAAGAAGAGCTCCTATTTAACTACAACATCATCATCGATCGCTCCATTTTTCCTCCGTTGGTGATCGCAGGAGTCTTAGGAGCGACCTTTTCCTCCGCACTGGCATCAATGGTCGGTTCATCCCGGATTCTGTTTGCCATGGGCCAGCACCGAGTACTTCCCTATGGAGAGTGGTTGGAGTATCAGGATAAAATCGGTCAGCCCCGGAATGCCATGATCGTCACCGGAATGTTGATATTCTTGACCATGTTGCTGCGAGATCTCAATGCGGTTGCTCCACTGGTTACCATGTTCTTTTTAATCACCTATGCCATGCTCAATGTCGTTGTTATAATCGAGCAAAATTTGGGATTAATTAGTTTTAGACCCCTTTTTACCGTACACAAACTGGTGCCTTGGGCCGGTCTCATTGGCAGTCTCCTTATCATGTT
Source organism: Saprospiraceae bacterium (assembly GCA_013001595.1). Classification (GTDB taxonomy): domain Bacteria; phylum Bacteroidota; class Bacteroidia; order Chitinophagales; family Saprospiraceae; genus JABDMH01. The sequence continues at coordinate 113,854 of JABDMH010000046.1, forward strand.
TATCATCAATCCAACCATAAGTCTGGTCTCACTAGCCATGATGTTTGTCGTATATGGCATTCTGAGTCAGCGAAAACTAGAAACTAAATTTGAGGACGTTAGGAGCGGACTATTTACTTCTTTTGCCGAATGGGCTGCCAAACATACCGCTGATACTGCGCATCAACAAGAGCGCTCCTGGAAACCCAATTTGCTCATTCCCGTCACTAATGGATCAACGCTACAGGGGTCATTTAGCCTGATCAAGGATATTGCCTTTCCTAAAGGGGCTGCAGTGCTGATGGGCATAGCTAATGAGCAGCATCAAGACCTCAAAGAAAAGCTGTCCTATGTTTCCCAATCCTTCAAGAAGGACAATGTGTTTTCTTCGGTGACCATCATGCGTACTGAAAACTTTGCCAAAGGTGTAAATTTTGGAAATCAGGGTTTGGGTGCAGCATTTTTCAAGCCCAATATTGTATTCTTGAATTTGGCGGAGGAAGAATCCTCAGTAAAAGATTTTCTGCCCATTATTAGGGAGGCACGCCGACTGGAATTGGGCGTCATCATTTACGCATCCCACCCCAGAGCCATGCTGGGACAACAGCAGAACATCAATGTTTGGATAAGAGAACAAAGTCCTGATTGGCGTTTTAAGGAGGGCTATGAGACACATGATTTGGCTTTGCTCATATCTTATAAAATCAAAGCCAACTGGAACGCAAAAATCACCATAGTTACTGTTGTGGAAAATAGTGAGGAAAAAGAAAAGGCAAGAAAGTATTTAAAGGAATTAATTGAACTAGCAAGGCTGCCCATTGAATCTACGGTGGTTTTAGAAGGCAAGTTCACCGAACAATTTTCACAAGCCCCCCTTGCCGACCTCAACATACTTGGTATTTTTCCTGACAAAGACATGCAACATTATTACGACCTGTGTATGGAAATTAATACCACCTGTCTATTTATTCAGGATTCGGGTCATGAAAATATTTTTGCTTAAAGACTACACTTCTCTCCATGGATCAACCCTGTTACCACACTAAAGAATCTGCAGCAGAATACATTCAACTGGCCAAAAGTGTCAATGGCGCCAAATTAATCACCATCCTTCAGCGACATCTGTCTGCGGGTTCTATGATACACGAACTTGGTTCTGGACCGGGATCTGATTGCGAGCTACTCCAAGCACATTTCAAAGTGACCGGCTCAGATTTTTCCAACATATTTCTCAGTCATCTGAAAAACAAATATCCAGAAGATCAATTTCTGAAATTAAATGCTGCCACTTTATATACTGACAAAAAATTTGACGGAATTTACTCCAACAAAGTTCTGCACCATCTGAACGAGGACGATCTAAAATCATCAATTAAACGGCAGCACGAAATCCTAAACCCCAATGGTATCATTTGTCATTCCTTCTGGAAAGGAGAAGGTGATGAAATATTCAAGGGCATGTATGTAAAGTATCACACTGAAAATGCGTTGGAAAAATTCTTCGGTGATCATTTCGAAATTTTAGTCCTTGATGCCTATGCGGAATTTGAAGCTGACGATTCCTTGCTGTTGATTGGAAGGAAGAAAGGCTGATGAAATTAGTTCGACCTTCGCACATAATACTTCGTGCATCAAATACCCTCCCAGATGCTCGAGAAACCATTCCTTTGAGAACAAATATTCCAATTCCTTAATTTCTGTCTTCAAAACGTTTTCAAGATTTTTTTGATGTGCCGCCTTGATTCGTCTCGTCATCAAGCGTATTAATTGATTCCAGCGGCGGAAGTGGTAGCCAATTCAATTCAGTAACTTTCTTAGCTCATGGTCATCTTTGGCCAATGAAATTAAATAATTGACTTTTTCCTTATCCAGTTTATTTGTATCTGAACCGCTTCTTAGCAGCAATTTAATGCAATCCAACTGCTTGTGTTTGTTCCTTATATCATTTGAGCGTAGGCAATGAACTGACCAACCAAGTGGAGTACTGTTGTAAGTGATGTCAGGCTTGTCAATTGATGCACTTGCTGAGATCAATTTCTCTACTAATTTATCTCGGCCGCAAAAAGCCGCCCAGTGCAATGCCGAGGCACCATCGTTTTTAAGGGTGTAGTGAACATCCGCTCCTTGTTCGATATAAAATATTCCCACTTGCTCTGCGTGTAGACTAGCTGCTGCTAAGAGTGGTGTTCCTTCACCCTTAACTTTGTCGCCATCAATATCGGCACCATTATTTAAAAGGATTTCTGCAAGACGAATGGCTTCGTTTTCTGTGATCTCTCCGGCAAAAACACCGTCACAAATCCTGTGTAATGGATGTGCTCTCGATCGACAAAAAGAATCAAAAGGAATCGCAATGGACTCGTTCGCAAGTTCTGGGTGCACAGTAAGCAATCTATTTACACCATCAAAGTCCTTTTGTTCAATTAGTTTTTTTAGACTTGGTATAAATAATTTCATTTTCCTGTCACTTTTCATTTATCAGGCATAAACAGTCTGTAGAGTTTTAGCGGACTGTAATTCTTCCTAGGTGCTGGCACCATTCATTTCTTAGTCGGACTTTAAACCACTGCCATGTAAATCGGGCAGTTCCAAAAAAGACTAATTCCCTAAACCAGTGTATGCTAAACTTAACACAATGCAATTGTTCTGCATCCGCTTAGATAATTATCGACCAATTGATAAATGCCATCATCCCACTTCAATTCAAGACTTTCTTTGGATATCTAATTACCACATCCTTTTGCAGGTCAATATACTGCAGACTCTTGGTCGAATCGATGTAGTAGTAAATTGAAACCTCACGGAGCAGCGCATCAGGTTTCAGCAGATATAGCGACACCTCTAACTCCCCTTGCGCCTCACAGACACCCAATACTTCTCCAACCAATACTTCCTTACCAACCTCCAATGTTGCCGCCGAAATCTGGTTGCCCCCATATATCATCACCGTCCCATCATTATGGAGCACCTCCACGATTGAAGTAGAATCAATTTGATTAAGCTGTTTGGCAGTACCTGAAGCATGAGTAATGGTCCCATTGCGCATGGCGAACAAAGTGTCATTCGCACCCAGAAAGAATCGATCTGAATATGCGACTGTGGTATCCGATGCTGTCGGCGCGATATTTAAGGGCTTGTATGCTTGTACCGGAACCCTGTAGGTGTACTGTAATTTAGGCTCCCAAGAAGGATCTCCCATCCTTCTCTGCACGGCAAGCTCGTAGTGGTAATTGTCTAAATCTTTAAAAACAACGCTCAATGTCAACATTCGATTTCGGCCCTTGCCAACTACAAATTTTTTCATCGGTACGATGGGTGTCAAATTGTGAAGGGTAGAAAATGAGAGCGTTAATTCGTACGGATAAATACTTTGACTGATGGCATCAAAATGAAGATTGTTTTGATCCCGTAACACCCGTATTTCTACTGGATCGTACTTAAGCTTGTCAAAACGGGTGCAATGTTTTTTATTTCCGGTAGGCAAGCTTTCTTCATCAGGGGGTTCAAAGTATGTTCGATAGTGAGACAGCAATTGATTGACATCAGAAGGAATGGTTCTTTTGCTCTCTGGTACAAGCGCTTTGTTATCTACTTGATTTGATAAAGTGACCCGAGCAGCCAAAACAGATGGTGCCCTATACCACCGCCCCAAGCTATTGAGCCGATAATAGCAAGTATGTGCTTTTATAAGTGACCCATCCAAGGTGATGCCAAATGATGTGCCAAAGTAGAAGTTGCCTTGATAATTTTCAAAAGACACTGATTTTCCATTGACCTTACTGTACTGTGTCGATAACTTTCCCGGATATTTTCTTTTGAAAGATGCATATTGTTGATGCAATATTTGCCGATCTTTTTTCTCCAAGATCCATTCAAAAACCAGAAAAAAATCCTGCTCCACCCGAATGCGGTAGGGACTGAGATCTACAGTCAGCCAATCCCGGTAAATGGAAGATTGCACAACCACACTTTCATTCAGTAGGTCTTCACCGGGCATAGGTTGACCAGTACTGATGTCCACATCCATGATCCTCGCCCGCAGACGAAATTGATCAAAGGTATTGTTGATGATCAAAACTTGAGCCTCTGGCACATAGCTGGGATAATCAAACCTAGTTTTACCCCTTAAAGATCGATTGGTGATCAGCAGTGCCATGGCACTACCTGCATTGACGGTATCGGCATACAAGCTACCTCCCTGATACTTTCCATTTCCGGCCACATATTGGCGAGGTTTGATCCGGTCCTCGCAAACTACGATTTCAGATAGTGTATAAGTTTCTTCCTTGAGGTAGACATTGATCTTTGGATTGCTCACCATATCCTGGACTGGCACGGACACACTAGCATAACCCAAAGCTGAAAAAATCACGGTATCGTGCACATGAGCACTGCCAATATGAAAGGAAAATGAACCATCAAACTCTGAGATGGTACCTAGCGAAGAATTCATTACTCCAATGTTGGCAAAAGCTATAGGTTTCTCATTCGGCAAACTTAGAACCTGGCCCTCGATAAGGAATTGCCCATAACCCTGATCGACACAAAATAGGTGTAGTAGCAGTGCCATTGGCAGAATGCATATATATGACAAAGGCTTTTCCTGCAGGATCAAATGGGCATTGAGATTAGATCAACAGACTAAATATCAGTATTTTTTTAGAATACTTCGTTATTGAATAGCTAGATACTAAAGTCATTTACTATTCAGATTCTTCTGCATCTGTGTAAGATCTCCCGGTGAATGGAATAAGAGCATCTGGGCAGATCTTCTTCGGTAGCATTGATTGAAGCCTAGTTGCATCAATCGCATATAACATTGAAGAGATGGTTCAATCCTCGACAATGGTAAATCTTAATTCTACGGAGTAGGTTTTTACAGGTAAAAGTACGGAGATTCCTCTCAATTCGAACTGCATAGGAATATCGTACCTCCAACCCCTACAAGAAAAAAAACGAATGGGCTTTCTATTGATTTCTCTATAAATTTCACCTCCTTCGATTGCCTGACCATATCGAGGGCCTGACCCCCCTCCTGTACGTCGAGTGGAAATTACCAAGTCCTGATGCCATCCTTTGTTTCGCCTTTCCACTTCCAACACCCACCTTCTCTCCATTTTATTCTGATAATTCTCAGCACCTACCTGAACACCTATTCTCATATGATTCGCAGATGTTTCATAAATCCCAGCAAAGTCCTCTCCGGCAGCAATGATGTCCTCTGAATTTACCTTTAGATGCCAATTTGAAAATGGTGAGAATTCTATATTCTGACTTAGGGCCATAAAGGCATTGCCATACAAAATGAAGCACAGAATAATTTTACTGCTCATCACGGATTAATTGTCGGTTAAGGTAAAAGCTATTACCATAGTGGATGTTCCAAAATCTATATCTCTATATTCATCATACACAAGCGAAAAAGTGATGTTGTGCCCCTGATGCATTCCAGATCCAGTATATGCAGCACCAATATTCTTAATAATTGTTCTGGGTAAATGACTCAATTCAATCTCTTTACGAGGCTTTCCAGTTTTCCCCCTTCCTGATCCCGTATACTTTCCAGTACTCAACTTTAATCTCAGTCCCCGTGGCAATTCACCAGATAAAACTTGTGCTGTGATGCTTTTTCTAGGACCTCCTTTCCGAATAGATGATGAATAGTTAATCCATTTTGTAGAGTTCAGAGTATTACCCATATCAATTGGATCTCCAGCCTGACTTGGTGCACTGAGGCTTAACTCGATCGTAGATGTGTTTGGTGCCAAATCTAGGATTGATACCTCGGGTAATGTGACTGAAATATCAATCCTTTCGGAGCCCAAGACTTGACCAGAAGCAGCGTATGAAATGCATAGAACCAATAAACTCAGCAGACAATTAGTCATTGGATAAGCTGATTTTAAGCGTTTTCTTCGAAAATTTCAACTTTCTACTTTTGGGTTTCAATTCAAAATTCAAAATCACTTCCTGGTTGGCAGACAATACTATTTCTTCTTCAGTATTATCAATTCTAAAGTTCGTCGACCATCCGCTATCGAGTATGGCCAATTTCCAAATACCCGGTCTTAAGCCAAGAAATTGGAACGTACCGTTGGAATCCACTTTCGTAAAAAGTGTTCCGCTATCATTCCAGACTTTCAGAAAGATTTCGGGGCGTTTCTTAACGAATGCCTCAGATTGCGTCGATTGGTCCTCTTCAAATGCTATGGTGCCCTTTATGGCGCCGCATTTCACAATTTCAATCTCTATTTGTTGAGAAATATCTTGTTTAATATCTACGGCAAAGGGCGACGACCCCTTAGTGATTTCATTAATACTTAGAGAACCAGCCTTTAGGTGTACAAAATTTTGTCCCAAGGGAAGATCATTAAACTCAAAATTGCCTGTCAAATCCGTAGCCACTTCCTGATCAGCAACAGATATTCGGACACCAGCTATTTTTTCCCCATTATTACCAATCAGTCTTCCACTCAAACTACCCAACTGCAACACTTTCTTTAATGGAACATTGAGCGTTTGCTCATATTTTCCTGAAAAAAAGAATTGCTTGGCGTCACTTGTACCAGGAAATAATGCGTAACCCATCGAAGCTGAAAGCCTTTGACGTGGAGACCATCTATAACTCACTTCACCATCGATAAAGCTTCTGGGTTGATAAAGCTCATCTACTGGAAAATTACTTCGATAATCAAAAGATAAAGATAACTTATCACCCACTCGATGATTCAACCTTGCTCCATAGAAAAGTAACTTCTGATTTGTACGTTGATCAGTAAATTTATTTGTATTAATATATTCAAGTTGGCCACCCACTCTAAATCTTGGCAGAAGTTGACGTCCATACAAGACAATTGTACGAAAAGAATTACCCTCCTGATCTTCTTCCAAATCGATTAGAAAATTGCGCGTCTTACCATAAGAAGCATCAATGCTCAAATCTGAGATATCATCTCGTCGGTAATAAGATCCCTGAATTAATCGATCATAGTAATTGAAATCCACTGGATAAATTCGATCCTTCTTTCGACTTTGCAGAACTTGGAATGTAAAAGATTCCTTAGCACTATATTTATACTGTAATCCGATAGAAGCAAAAGTATGTTTGGGAAGAATAGTGATACTCAATGTATCTTGCTGGGGATTGATTTCACTTTGGCTTCCTGATATGGATAGAGATATGTTATCAGTTAGTGAGTAACGGGCCCTGACTGACCCGAAAATTGAATTTCGGTAGTAACCCTTAAACTCAGGACCTGCATATAGAAAGTTGGCGCTGACTTGCATAGATTGATCGGAGTAATCAATTTCCGTCTGGATGGCATAATCATCTGTATCCAGATATTTGCTTTGAGCCGCCTCAACAGAAAATGAAACTTTACCACTCACATAGTCACTAGCAATGCTCCTAATTATTGCTTCAGGATTTTCTTCTAGGAGAGAATTACTCTTGTTTACCCAATTGGCTTCCAAATTCATCTTATCTGATATGGCAAACCTACCTTTGAAACCATAGATATTATCAGAATCTGGAAAGAAGCGTGGCTTTATCTTGAAGGCTGAAAATTCCATAGGGCCAAGGATCTGCCGATAACTCACACCTCGACCGAATCGACTTTGTTCAGTTAAAGGAGATATTGAAACGCCAAAGTCACCAAGTTCCAACTCTCCAAATGACCTTGCCGCAAGTCCAATGCTATATTGATCATATTGTCCGAACCGTGCCTGTTGAAATTGGTTAGGCCCACTAGCAATCAAACTCAATAGTAACTTCTGTCTCCGATCAATATGCCCTCGGCCCTTTATATTGAATCTTCCTGATAAGACATTTTCCCTCTGCCCTGAAAAACTGAGCAAACTCCCGCTGATAGAAATCGGAAACCTCAAATATTTATCAACTTTCAGGGTCTTTGTTGGAAAGAAAGGAATGGGGATATTCAAGCTGTATTGTGTGTCGCGACTCTCCAGTGTTGCTTGGAGATCAACTATTAGTGTCTTAGCACTCAAAATTTGTTCCGAGGCATAAGAATTCAAAGTAATCGCCTTTGATTCCCATGCATCCAGATCAAGTTGTTGTTCTGACATACTTGCCGATCTCGACTTTAATTGAACCACCTCAGACATATTACCCGTGTTGGTCACCAAGAATTCACACTCATAGGGTCCAGCACCATTTATTTGGGAAGGTTTGCCAATTACCTGTAGGTCAATGCTATGCACCTGCTCAATTAAGAAGGTCAATTGTTCATTTGCCACGACTTCACCTTCAGTCTCAAGTTTAACCACTACTTCAAATGACCCCGCTTGCTCCTTTTCAGGCGTTTTAAAAGTGATGAAAACTGTTCCAGTACCATCTTTCTTTAGAACTTCTGGAAAACTTTGCGTTATAAGAGACCACTGCTCTGGTATTTCAACATTTAAATCTTCTACAGACACTGCATCTCCCCGATTTTCGACCCTAATCAATATAGTATATGCGTTTCCAGGATATAGCACTTCTTTTTTATTAAGGACTGTCAAATGAATAATAGCGAAAGTACTCTTAGCAGAGAATGTCATTGCTACAATTAGTATGAATTTTAAGTAAACTCTCATCCACTCATTATCCGAATAAGAACCACATAAGCATTATTGTGGAAAGAATGACCTTATTGATATCGATAGATCTTAAAACAGTTATGTCCTCAGTATAACTGAAGACATAATAATTTTGAAAGGCATAATTATCGTCCCAAATCAATTCAATCATTCTCGAACAAATTATAGGATAACTACTGATCAGTCAATGTATAGGTGATACCCAATGAATTAGAATTATCGAAGTCCAATTTAGCATAAGATCCTTCCTCTTTACTAAGTGCCAGTGTATAGGTAAGTTGATGCCCCTTTGATACTCCATTTCCAGTGTAAGCACTTCCTACACCCTCAATTATATCTTGTGCTTTTTCTGAAAGCGTCACTGCTGAAGTGGGCTTACCCATTCTGCCATCACCCATTCCGGCATCAGCGTTAGCCACGACACTTAATTGTAATCCAGCTGGTATCTTTCCAGAAGTAATTTGCACTGTGATATTTCTGGATGGCTCTGTCTTCCTACCAATAATTGAAGAGTAATTGACCCAAATATCAGAATTAGATTCTGCTGAAAAATCAAGCGCTTGACCAGCTTCATTTGGTGCATCTGGTCCCAGACTTATCGATGTTCCTGATGCTGCCTCGAGGTCCAATAGTGCCACTTCAGGAAGTGTGATAATGACATTATGGACATCGTCTTTATCATCTTGGGCCAAAGAGTTGCTTAAGCATACAATGAACACCAGGCTAATAGTAAATACAGTTTTATTAAAGTTTTTCATAACTCATTAATCTCTATAAATTATCAATTACATTATTTGGTTAATCAAGATCGATCTGCAGATTGGTTCCGTAAAGATCCTTACCGTAGTCTGCAACCAGCAGGGCGGCATAGCTTCCTTTATCAAGCTCTTCAATTGGGACTTCAAAACTTTTACAACTTTTAGGGTACACTTTTTTAAATGGAACTTCCCTCTTGAATGCCAATTTTCCAGAATCATCATACATTTCCAGGATAACCGTGGGTGTCACCACAAAATCACCCCTATTTTCGGCAACCGCTAGAACGAAATGACCCTGCACATCTTTATTTAGAGCTACGGTGATAAACTCGATTTCCGCAGCAACCTCTTTTCCAATATTTGCAATGACTTGGATACCATATCTAATTTTTGAATCCATCGCAACACCGTATTCCAATTGATCTTCTTTAATAGGATCAGCAACTTCAACCATCAACATAGACCAATAAGAACCAAAGATCGCCTTATCATCTGGCACCCGAACTTCATATTTTATTACAAATTCCTCTTTCGGCGCCAGAACTTTTTCACTTGCATTCAATTCTACCCATAGTCCGAGAGATCTTGAATGAGTACCCGGTTTTTCGTAAATAGGTTCCACGTGACAATCCTGATTTAGGTCGTTTAGATAAATTATAATCCGCTCATCCTTATCACCAATATTCTGTACCAGAATCTCACCTTGAATTAGATCTCCCTGATTGCCAGAGTGCATATTTGTTAGACCACTCAAGACGATAACTTTGGAAAATCCAGATGCAACGAGCAGCATCATCGCACATAACGTAATTATTCGCTTCATCACTTATATTGTTTTTTCTGACATAGCTAAAAAATCATGCCAAACTTGTAATATTCAAGTTATATTATGCACTTACCGATTTCTTATAATCTGTATCTCATAATGCAAAATCCAAATTTCACTGTATGTCGAGCCATTGAATTACTCACAGTCCACTAAATCCATGCATAATCTGTCACCCATGCTGTTGACTATCTCCTCCTTGACTTCAGCTAAAAAAAGTGCTGCACCCGATCATGTACTAGACAATAGGGGTGGTAGATCGTAGATCGGATGCAGCCTCGAGATGAGTGTGTTGACTTAAACCCAAATTGGGTATGCTCTATGTAAAGTCAGTTCGATCTGCTGACCTAATTTTCTCTTCCAAAGGAAAAGTGCTGCACCCGAACTCCATAACTCGGTCTCCTACCGATCGGGTGCAGCCTAACATTGAGTGTTAATTCCTAGTATGCTTCATCTTTATTGGTCGGTCAGGGTATAGGTGATCCCAAGGGTGTTGGCCTGATCAAAATCCAAACTGGCGTACGATCCCTTCTTGGGATCCAATGACAACTTATACGTCAGTAAGTGTCCCTTACTCGGTCCATTGCCCGTATAGGCACTTCCCACTCCGGTGATGATGTCCTGGGCCTTGGCATTCAACGTAATTGAAGTGCCAGGAGTACCCATCATACCATCACCTGCCCCTGCATCTGCAGACGCCTCCACACTTAACAGCATCGAGGAAGGCACCTCGCCTGAAGTGATCTGTACGGTCACATCTCGTCGTGGATCTGATTTCGAGCCCACTATTGATGAATAGTTAATCCATAAGTCGCTATTGGTCTCATTCGAAAAATCTAGCGCCTCTCCGGCTTCCGTAGGTACATCTGGACCAAGGGTGATGTCCTTGCTGCCATTAGACTCGATATCCAATAGGGCAACCTCTGGCACTGCGATGTTCACATTGTGTACATCATCTTGATCGTCCTGGGCCAACATCTGTCCCTGACTTAGACCCAACATCATAACCGCCAATGCAACTGTTTTTGTAAATTTTCTCATCTCTTTTGTGTTTAGTTGTGAAGTAATTTATTGCCATTCGTTAATCCTTTGGGCTGCATTTCTATTATTGATCAGTCATCGTATAGGTGATCGATACAGATCCAGATTCATTGAAATCAAGACTTGCGTAAGATCCAGCTGATTCTGACAGCGATAGTGCATATGTCAACTCATGTCCTTTCGATACGCCATTTCCAGTGTATGCACTGCCGACGCCGCGAATGATGTCTTGAGACTGATTGGTCAAATTGATCGCCGTAGTAGCTTTTCCCATCGCACCTTCTCCCTGTCCAGCATCTTGACTTGCCACCACACTCAACTCTACACCTTGTGGTAGACGACCGGATGTGATCTGTGCAGTAATGTTTCTGCCTGGCTCCGTGCGACTGCTTACTATGGATGAGTAGTTGATCCAGATTCCTGAATGACGCTGATTGCTGAAATCTATCGCTTCACCTGCTTCGCTAGATACTTCTGGTGAAAACTCAATCGTCGTGCCTGTCGCTGATTCCAAATCTATCAAGGCAACTTCTGGTACACTTATCACTACCTGCTGAACTGCTGTACTTTTATCTTGGCCGAAACAAGTCACCACCATCGCCAACAGTAGGCTGGTAATGATTGATATTTTTCGGCTGTTCTGCATTTTTTTGAAAATTTTTGTGCTTTCTTATTAAATACATATCAAACTTACCCCCCTTTCGACCCCCAAATCGCCATTCTTCCGCACTTTGCAGCTTCTTGCCTGTTTTCGGTATCATTCCTTCTTTTTTTGGAAATGCCCTTTTTACGGGGGGATCTTCAACACCCCTTGGGAATAATCTGCCTTCTCTATTGCTTATGGGACAGTGACGTAGTGTTCCCTAGAATAGGAATAGTCACCTTATCTTGTGTTCATCCAACCCCTTGATGCTGTTGATTAGCTCCTACCGCTGAATAGCTAAGAAAAGTGCTGCACCCGATCATATAGTAGACAATAGGGGTGGTAGATCGTAGATCGGATGCAGCAGAAGTATAAGTCTAATAGTGAGGATTACGCATAATTCCCCTTCAACTTGTCAACTCCCTCATCCAATTGATTGTGCAGAATGCTGCATTTCCAAAATTGTCATGGTTTTTGCTATGGTATAACATATGTCCTTCGTTCGATTGAGGTAGTTGTAGGAACATTAGTGTTGATTTGATCTGAAAAATGAATCTTCATCTTAGAGTAATTCATGCAAGTCAATCCGAAAACTACTTTTTGATAACAAATTCTGAATGGTGGAGAAAAGTGAAATGAAGATTTGATGTTTGAAATGTTAAAAACAAGTGTGGCAAAAGGCCTAAATAGCCAACTGCAAGTTGAGCGAACTGCACGTAAAAAGGCTGAGCTCGAATTGAAGAAAAAAGCGGCTGAACTTCAAGAAGCAAATGAGGTACTGCTACACCTCAATCAGAACTTGGAGTTGGAAATAGCGAATCGGACTGCCGCACTTGAGGAAAGCGAGCGAAGATATCGACAAATCATTGATACTGCTGCAGATCTCATTTATCGCACAGACCACAATGGTTTTTTTACGTACATCAATACTTTTGCATCAAACAAGTTTGGATACAAACCTGAGAATATCGTTGGTAGGCACTTCGCCGAATTTGTGCATCCGGACTACGTACAAGAGGTGTTGATGTTCTACTACGAGATTCGTCGCACTATGCAAGAGCGAAGTTATCACGAGTTCCCAGCAATCTCTAAGTCAGGTAAAACCATCTGGATCGGACAAAACATCCAACTCATCATTGAGGATAATCGAGTGAAAGAAATCACTTCTGTAGCTCGCGATATCAGTACACAAGTCGAGGCTAAGAAAGCCCTCAAAACAACCCAGATTAGGCTTTCCACATTAATTAAAAATCTTCAATCAGCCGTAGTCGTTGAGGACGAACAAGGAAAAATACTACTAGCAAATCAAAGGTTTATCAATTTATTCCATCTTAGTGATTCCCCAGACTCCATCGTAGGTCATGCATGTAGTGAGATAATGCAATCGATTAGCTCCTTATTTCAACAGCCCCATCAGTTTATCGCAAAAACCCATTCACAGACGAAGAATCAAACACCCGTCATCAATCAAGAGTTTGTCCTCCGTGAAGGTTCTATCCTTGAGCGAGACTACATTCCCATTTCTGTTGATAACAAATATCTAGGACATCTTTGGAATTTTCGGGATGTGACTGACAAGAGAAACCGTGAACAATCACTGCGAAGGAGTGAAGAGAAGTATCGCGGAATCTTAGAAAATATGCAATTGGGACTTATTGAACTCGATCTGGACTACCAAATTGTTCGTGCATACGACCTCTTCTGTGAAATGACAGGATTCAGTCAAGAAGAACTAGTCGGCAAGCACGCTCTAGATACATTTTTACCTAAGGAATATGCAGATGTCTTTTGGTACACTAAAAACAAATTAGCAAAAAAAGATACCGTTAATGAAGTTAGAATTAGAAGGAGAGATGGAACGCTGATCTGGGCCCTACTAAGCGGGGCACCTATATACTCTGAGAAAGGAAAAACCTGTGGATCCGTTGGTGTTTACTATGACATCACCGAGAGAAAAGAACTGCAACAAGAGCTTGCGTTGGCTAAGAGTCGAGCAGAAGAAGCACAAGAAGTGGAGCAACAATTTCTTGCCAGAATGAGTCACGAAATTCGGACGCCCCTTAATGCGATAATAGGTATGGCTCATCTCCTAAATGACACCTCACCCAACGAAGAGCAGCTTGAATATCTATCTGTTGTAAAAGGATCAGCGGATCTTCTCCTTGGCATCATTACCAATATACTTGATTTCTCAAAGATTCAATCCGGAGAATTTAAACTAAAGAAAAAAACGTTTGATCTTGGAGCACTTATCCTATTCCTACAGCAAACTTTTCAACAAAAAGCAAAAGACCAAAAGAAAAACATTAAGGTTAAAGCCGAAGTAGATCCCAAAATTAACTCACTTCTAATTGGAGACGATCTGGTTCTTAATCAGATCCTCGTTAATCTTCTTAGCAATGCATTAAAATTTACATCCGAAGGTGACATAGGGATTCGTGTGCAACAAATTAATTATGAACATGGAAGTCGGTTACTAGAATTCACAGTTCATGACTCAGGTATTGGTATACCCAAAGATCAAATAAACCACATCTTTGAAGATTTTAAGCAACTTCAGGAAGAGTCTGAAGAATTTTTTGGTGGAACGGGTCTCGGTCTTACTATCATAAACAAATTTATTGCTTTGCAGAATGGCAAAATCTGGGTAAATAGCAACCAAGGAGAGGGTAGTCACTTCATTTTCAGGCTTTCATACAAAGACTCAGGAGTTTCCACAATTCAAGCTACTAAGGAATTGCATGATTCCAATAACACCTTACAATCTTCATTTCGAATTCTCGTCGTGGAAGATAATCCAATGAATTGCAAGTATGTTGGCTCACTTCTTGAAAAATGGAATATTAAAGCAGATAACGCAAAAAATGGTAAAGAAGCCGTCGAGATGACCCTGCAAGAAAAATATAGTCTTATACTAATGGATATATCCATGCCCATCATGGATGGATTTGCTGCTACAGAATCAATACGCTCCACATCAAATCCTAACCAACTTACACCCATTATTGCCCTAACTGCATCTGCGCTCATTTCGACCAAGGAAAAAGCTTTTGAGGTAGGTATGTCCGACTTTCTCACCAAACCCTTTAAACCATATCAGCTACAAGAAGTTATACAAAAATATGATCTGGGAAAAGCTCCAACTAAAGACAACGAAAAGGATTTCCAATTTAACAATATACTTGATGTCGATTTTCTAAAAGAAGTGTACGATGATGATATCGAATATGCCGCTGATATTTTCGATATCTTTCTTAACCACTCCTTGCAAGATATTGCACAACTCTCTATTTATATTGAAAATGAGGATTGGGATCCATTAGGAGATTTGGCACATAAAATCAAGCCGACATTTTCCATGGTCGGTCTGACGAATCTTGAAACAAAGATGCTGCAAATAGAAAAAAGCGCCCGAAACGAAAAAAATATTGAAGATATTAGGGCGATATATAGCGAAATAGACGAGATACTACAACAAACCATTCCCGTCCTTGAAGAAGAATTAAGAAAAATGCGTGAAAAATTAAAAGTGGTATGAATTTTTCTATATAGTTCTATGAGAAACGGACTCTCCCTAGTCAAGACCATGAGTCCATATTAATTGACGTACTAACCCTCTAATTATGAAACTGCGATGCATCATCGTTGACGATGAAGTTATAGCCAGGAAATCACTTGAAAGGCTTTGTCTGAAAGTTGAATCTCTTCAACTTGTTAATATATTTGAAAATCCCAGGGAGGCTCTTTCCTACCTAGAAGAAAGTGATGTAGACCTAATATTTTTAGATGTTGAAATGCCAGATCTATCTGGTATTGAGTTTATGGATCATATCGGTGACCTCTCTCAGATTATCTTGACAACCTCAAAGACCGAATACGCCTACGAAGCCTTTCAATATCACGTATCAGATTATTTGAAAAAGCCAATCTCACTACCTAGGTTTGAACAGGCAATTCAAAAAGCAATTGAGATACATAGACAGGATGAGAACTATGAGGCCAATACGAATGATATTTATATTAGGGAAGACGGTCGATATGTTAGGATTCGCTATGAGGATATATTGTACTTTGAGAATGCTGGTGACTATATATACATAAAGACTGAACAAGGCAATCACATTATACATGGCACGATCAAGAGCATCGATGCCAGAATAAAAGATTCAAGATTTCAAAAAGTCCATCGATCCTATATCGTTAATCTAAACAAAATTATTGATATAGAAGATACAACCCTTGTCATCGGGAAAAAAGTAATCCCTATAAGTCGTTCTCATAAATCATTGCTTGTAGGAAATCTAAATTTGCTTTAGTATTTTTTTCCCTTAAATCGAGATTTGTATCTCTGTCGCAGCCCACCGCTAAACTCTCACTTAGCTGTTAGGAATGCGATGGAACCATTCATAATTCATATAGACAATCTCACTGCGATTAGTAGGTAATTTCCAGTATTATCTCGATTAATCTGATATTCCTTTCATTTGGCACAGTAATTGGCTTACATGTAGTGTTGCCTAATTCTATAAATCAAGAATTTCATTTTTTGAGAATGAATTGGTTGCCAGCAATTTGCTCACAAAAAATCAAAACACAATGAAATGTTTCCAAGAAAGTATCTCAACTGCCAAAGACATCCAAGCCCTAAATATAGATTTTGAGCCGAATCTAGTCCTGTGCTTCATATCTCCCCAATTCACAGAATTAGATGAGTCTACAAAAATGCTTCGCCAAAAATTTCCGACGGCAATTTTGGCCGGATGTTCCACATCCGGTGAAATCCTAGATGTGACTGTGAGCGATCATTCTATCGCACTCACTGCGATTCAATTCGATGATACTACAGTAAAGTTAATCGTTGAGGATATACCTAAAGTAGAGGAGAGTTGCCAGGTAGGAGAGGCACTGTCTACGAAACTAAATGGTGAAAAACTCAAACATATCATGATATTTAGCGATGGTCTCAATGTAAATGGAGCAGAGTTGGTTCGTGGTCTACGCAAAGGCGTGGCAGAGAATATTTCCATAACAGGTGGACTCGCTGGAGATGGTTCTGACTTCGCCCATACATTTATCCTGGCAAATAATATTATATCAGAACGAAAAATTGTCGGTTTGGGATTTTACAGTGACATTCTAAAGGTAGGTTGTGGCTCAAAGGGTGGATGGGATAGTTTTGGTATCGAACGAAAAGTGACTCGTTCAACAAACAATGTTCTGTATGAACTAGATGATCAACCTGCACTTGCTCTATATAAATCCTTTCTCGGTAAGAAAGCTGATGACTTACCTAGTTCAGGACTACTCTTTCCACTAAGCATGCGTGACAGAGAGCATGAACTACCGGTGGTTAGAACCATCCTTGGGGTCAATGAAGAGGAACAGAGCCTAACTTTTGCAGGGGATATTCCTAATGGCTCTTTCGTTAGACTGATGAAAGCAAATGTCGATAGAATTATAGATGGTGCTCAAGAATCTGCCAGTATATCTTCAAACGGTAAAGGCACCAAATCCCAGCTAGCAATTCTCATATCTTGCGTAGGCAGGCGTTTGGTCCTAAAACAATTGGTGGAGGAAGAACTGGAGGCAGTACGAACAGTTCTTGGTAATAACACACCGATTACCGGTTTCTATTCTTACGGCGAAATCGCTCCTTTTGGTGCTTTTGCACCTTGTCAGTTACACAATCAAACTATGACGGTCACAACATTTGCTGAAGCTTAGACTGACAAAATCAAATGGAAATCGCTGGCTTACATCGACTATTAAGGAGACAGATCAAAAAACATCATGTAGATCAACAAGATCTAGATCGTCTCAACATCTTCTTTGATTCAGTAAATGAAGCCTACATAAGTGCCGACAAGGATGTAAATCACTTGGAAAATATCTTAGAAAAGAGTTCGCAGGAACTCTATAAGGCAAGTCAGTTGCTTAAAAAAGATATTGAAATTAAGACAGCTGAGAACCATCAAACAAAGCTGCAGCTCGAAAGAGTAGTTAATAATGTACGAAACGTAATATTTCAAACTAACCTAAAAGGTGAAATAATTTATCTTAATTCGGCATGGGAAGAATTGACAGGCTACGAAGTCAAAGAATCGATCGGAAAATCATATGAAGAATTCTTTCACAATGCCGACCAGAAAGGATATATCCCGATACCTGTTTTAATCAAGAAACAAGCTGAGCATTGGCAGAGGGTTTTCAGAATTTATTCAAAATCTGGGGAGGAAAAATGGATAGATCTTTCGTTTCGAATAACCCGAGATAATAGTGGCGTTGTAGATGGTACTATAGGCAATATTGTTGATGTGACAAAACTTAAGCAGTCCGAAATAAAATTGAGAAAAGCACAGGAAAAACTCAAAAGCGCAAGCCAAGCAAAAGAAGTATTTCTATCAACTATGTCACATGAAATTCGAACTCCTCTTAATGGCGTAATTGGAATGACCAATATCTTGATGATGGAAGAACACCTTCCTAGGCAAATTGACAACCTAAACACTTTACTCTTTTCAGCGGAACATCTACTTGGACTAATAAATGATCTAATCGACATCAATAAAATTGAATCTGGTAAGATCGAATTTGAATCGGCAGAATTCAATTTTGAAACGATGTTGCTAGGTATCCGCAAAACATTTAGCTACCAAGCAGAAGAAAAGGGAATTTGTTTCAAAATAAAAAAGGATGACAGCATACCACCTATCCTCGTAGGAGATGGAACAAGACTCCTGCAGGTACTAACCAATTTGATAGGTAATGCACTAAAATTCACTAAAGAAGGTAAGATTATACTAGACATGGAAGTGCAATCTGCAACCGATGACTCAATATCCATTCATTTTGAGATCATCGATAGCGGCATTGGGATTAAAGCAGAAAATATTGACAAAATATTTGAACGCTTTTCTCAGGCAGAGTCTAGTACAACACGACAATTCGGAGGAACTGGATTGGGACTTACTATTTGCAAAAGCCTATTAGAACAACAAGCCAGTGACTTGATGGTCGCAAGCGAGTTTGGTAAGGGCAGCACTTTTTCGTTTAGCCTCACGTTCAAAAAGAGTAAACGCTTTGATGTTGAAGCTCCCAAATTTATGGATTTACAGCCTTCTTACTCAGGTATGGATGGATTCAAAGTGTTAGTGGCAGAGGATAATGCAGTGAATGTCATGGTAATCGAGCGGTTGTTCAACAAATGGGACATCGATTTTCGTGTTGCAAACAACGGCGCCGAAGCCCTAGACTTTTTAGACCGCGAAGACTTTGATCTAATACTCATGGATATTCAAATGCCTATCATGGATGGATACACTGCAGCGAAAGAGATCCGCAGCAGAAAAGATCCAAAATTTCAAACGATACCGATCATTGCCCTTACTGCCTCTGCGGAAATATCAATTCAAAACAAAGCACAAGAAGTGGGAATGAATGATTTCATGTCCAAACCTTTCAATCCCGTCAAGTTATACAGAAAGTTAAAGGCATATAGTAAGAAAACATTTGTTGGCAATTCTCCCTAAGGTTAGATGTCCTTAAGACTGTGCTTGTTTTTAGCAGCAATCATGTTCATTTCGCGCTCATAGCGCGTTTCGGACGTTTCGATCTATCGCGTTGGCAATCATCTCCGTCTTCTTTTTCTACGTTTCTTGAAACACTCATTCAACCAACATTTTACTTGACTTCTCACGGAAGTGACATTAGATTTGGTTGACACTCCTTTAAGTCCTATCTTGCTTGTTGTAGCATAACTAATACAAACACTATGCCGCGCAAAATAGACGGTCGGTCTCATGGCTTATATCGATTGTAACGTCCGCCTTTTACTTGCCACTATTTATAGCCGCTTCAGGATAATTATCAAATGGATCTCAAGTACATTGTTCAATAATGAATAAAGATCAGAGAATAAAACTATCAAATACCCTCGTTTATGGAATAGTTGGTGCTTTCTTCGGTCTGCTATTTCCCATCATCGCGACCCTGTTTGACATCCTCTACATTCAACATCTTTCCTTTACCTTGGAAAATATTTTTCTGGTACAAAAACAGCAACCACTACATTGGATTATTGATACGGCACCACTTTTTCTTGGATTATTTGCCGCAATGGCAGGTAAGAAACAAGATTCTCTAGTTGAGGCAAATGAAGGACTAGAATCTAAGGTGCGGGAGAGGACGAAATCACTTGAGGAGAAGAACGATCTACTTCTGATAGAAATCGAGGAAAGAAAAAAGGTCGAAGACAAACTTGTGATATCAACTCAAGAGGCCATAGAAGCAAGAATGGCTGAGGAGAATTTTCTCGCTAATATGAGTCATGAAATACGAACTCCAATGAATGGCGTTGTAGGATTTACTGAATTACTTTCTCAAATGAGTTTATCCGCTGAGCAAAAAGAGTATGTTGATGCCATCAGACACTCTTCCTCACATCTCCTTGCGATTATCAATGACATTTTAGACATTTCTAAGATCAAGGGTGGACACATAGAATTTGAAGAGGCAGACATTTCTATTCGTGATCTAATTCGTAATATTGAAAATACGATCAAGGTTAGTGCAGCTGCGAAGAATATTCAAGTTTCAACCTTGGTTGACCCGGAGGTCCCCACCAATGTGATTGGTGATTCAGTTAGACTAAGTCAAATTTTACTTAATCTAGCCACCAACGCAATTAAGTTTACAGATGAAGGCTATGTTCGAATTAGTGTTCACTGCCTGGGTGTTTCAGAAAATCAGTATGCCATTTCCTTCAAAGTTAAAGACACTGGTATTGGAATAGCACCTCAACAGCTTAAGAATATTTTTAAGGAATTCAAACAAGCAGAATCAAGTACCACAAGGGTATATGGAGGTACTGGGCTTGGCCTTTCAATTTCAAAAAAACTAGTAGAACTACAAGGAGGTCAGATCAGTGTTGAAAGCACCCTGAATGAGGGATCAACTTTCTCTTTCAACATTCTTTTTAAAAGGAATAGCGTTAGGCCTAAGATACTTCGAATACCAGAGGAAAATGGAGAATCAATTCCAGAAGGATGTAAGATAATGGTAGTTGATGATAGTAGGATGAACCGGGTATTGGTAAAAAAAATATTACAAAAGGGGGCCGATAATATTTTCACTGAAGAGGTAGAAAATGGCCAAGAGGCAATAGAATTACTTCTTGAATCCGATTTTGACTTAATATTGTTAGATCTTCAGATGCCTGTGATGAATGGCTTTGAAACGTGTCATCAGATTCGAACAAAATTTCCTGAAGAGAAAAGGAATGTGCCAATAATTGCTTTGACGGCCGATGCGCTACCTCAAGAAAAGATTAAAGCTTTTGATATTGGAATGAATGAATATGTAATTAAGCCTTTCAAAAAAGAGGACCTCTTTCAAAAGATCAATAGGTTAATTAGGAAGTAGTGCTCGGACTTCATTTCACAGCCTACTGGCGTTCCAGATCCAATAGAGTAGAGAAAGGCCACCATTTCCTTTTAGATTTCTACTTCACTGGTCCATTTTTCTAGCTTGGAAATTAACTCGTCAATCATCACAGGCTTACTCAAGTAATCATCCATACCCGCAGCTAGGCATGCTTCTTTGTCACTCTGCATAGCGTTTGCAGTCATTGCAATAATAAATGGATAACCTCCAAATCTCTCTCTAATTTGCTTAGTTGCTTCCAGGCCATCCATCTCAGGCATCTGCACATCCATGAGTACGATATCAAATTGATCCTCTTCCAGAGCCCTGAGGGCTTCCCTACCATTCTCTACAATTATTGGATCAAATCCCATGCGATTAAGTATTTTTCTGATGACAACCTGATTAATTAAATTGTCTTCTGCTACTAGAATTCGGGCAGGATGTCTTTTCGCAAAGTCTGTCGACATTCTTTCCTTTTTATCTTCACTCTTACCTAGTGATCGATTCGGTCTTCTGAGTTGTTCCTGAATTATCTTTTGGAGCCTATGATGCTTTACTGGCTTTATAAGGACAGCCGAGAACAAATCTGCATTTTCCTTATAGCTAGTATCTCCAAGCGAAGTCAACAGTATTATAGGGATATCTTCTTGTAGATCTTTGATCGATTTAGCGAGGGCGGTCCCGTCCATTCCTGGCATTTGCATGTCTGTGAGAATCATGTCGATTCTAGGTACAGAAGAAAACTCTTTTATAGCACTCGCAGCTGAAGATGCAAGAAAAACTTCACATCCCCATTGTTCCAGTTGAGTCTTAAGAATTTTCAAATTTGTCTCA
Source organism: Saprospiraceae bacterium (assembly GCA_013001595.1). GTDB lineage: Bacteria > Bacteroidota > Bacteroidia > Chitinophagales > Saprospiraceae > JABDMH01. The sequence goes on from JABDMH010000046.1 coordinate 135,956, forward strand.
TTGTCATCAACAACTAGAATTCTCTTTCCTTTAATCGCGTCTATCAACTTAGTCACATAAGTTGGGTGCGATTGTTTACCCGCCTGCGATTTGATCGTGAAATAAAAATTACTGCCCACATTTTCCTCACTCTCTATACCAATTTGGCCCCCCATCATTTCCACGAGTCTTCTGCAAATAACCAATCCCAAGCCCGATCCACCATATTTTCTTGTTACCGATGAATCCACTTGCGAAAAAGCCCGGAAAAGCTTACTTTGCTTTTTCTCTGGTATACCTATTCCGGTATCTCTCACTTGAAACTTAAGGTCGACTATATCTCCCGCAAATCGTTTTTCCAGCTCAACTTTGACAAAAATCTCACCTTCCTTGGTGAACTTAACTGCATTGTTAATCAAGTTGATGAGAATCTGCCGTAACCTCATATGGTCACCGATGATCTGAGCGGGCACTTCTGCATCTATTTCATAAATCAAATCAATACCTTTTTGAGAAGCTTGATTTGCAAAAATATCAAGGACATCCTCTATGCAATTTCTCAATTCGAAATCATCCATCTCCAAAGTCATACGGCCGGATTCAATCTTGGAGAAGTCCAAGACATCATTGATTACGGAAAGCAGGCTCTCAGCAGAAATGGTAATTGTCTCTGCATATGATTGTTGCTCCACGGTCAATTCCGTCTCCATCAGGAGATTTGCCATTCCAATGACTCCATTCATAGGTGTCCTAATTTCATGGCTCATTGTCGCTAAGAATACACTTTTTGCAGCATTAGCTTGTTCGGCTTCAATACGTGCCTTTTCTGCCTCTTCCCTGGCTGATTTCTCTTTGAAAGAAGAGACTACAAGTTCTTGGGTTCGAAGCGCTACTTCCATTTTCAATGACTGTTGCTTCTTGGTAATTGATTTAGCACGTCTATTTAAGAAAAGTATAATAGAACCAACGAAGAAAAATGAGAATAGCAGCCTAAACCACCAGGTTTCCCACCATGGAGGCTTTATAAATAGTCCTAGTTCTGTTGCTGCTTCGTTCCAAGTGCCATCATTATTAGTACCCTTAACCTGAAAAGTATATTGACCTGGGTCAAGATTAGGATAGGTGATTGAATGCAAATTTCCAACCTGGCGCCAATCCTCTTCAAATCCCAAGAGCCTGCATTCATATTGTTTATTACTATTTGGCACGTAATTAACGGATGCAAAATCAATGGTCACTAAGGAACTTTCTGAAGACAATATGATATCATCAGTCAAACTGATATTCTCAGCAAGAGTTGGTTTATCTGAACCCTGAAAATCCGGACTTAGTTCTTGATTAAAAATTTGAAATCGCGTAATGATTAGCGGTGGAGTAAATTCAATAGCACGAATTCTTTCTGGCCAGAATCCTATAAGCCCATGGTTCCCTCCAAAATACATCTTGCCCAAACGGGTTTGACAAAAAGCAAGTTCTTTAAATTCGCTATCCAAAACGCCCCCATCAGCAGAAAAATTCTCAAAAGTATCGCTAGAGGTATTGTATTTAGAAATACCTCCATTCGAACTAATCCATAACATACCTTCGCGATCTTCAAGAATACCATGGACTTGATTTCCCTGTAATCCATCTTCAACTGAATAGTTACTAAACTTCTGATCTTCGACATCAAAATAATCCAGTCCATTCTTAGTACCTATCCATAAATTCCCCTCTTTGTCTTCATGGACGAAGCCAACACTGTTATGACTAATACTATGTGCACCATCTTTCTGTTCAAAAGCTTTAATCATCCCACTATGGGGGTTCAACCGAATTAAGCCTCCCCCTTCCGTACCAATCCAAATTAAACCACGCCTATCATCCATGATAGATAATATCTTATTTGCTGAACCGATTTGTCCGCTGGCTACAAGAGGAACTTTCTTGAAACTGTTTTGCTGAGAATCATATAAATTAAGACCCCCACCATGTGTTCCGATCCAAATGTTTTCTCTTTTGTCTTGATAGATCTTCCAGATATTGTTACTGCTAAGACTTCCTTGCCCCTCATTACTTCGATAATGTCCCTTAACCTTGCGATCAGAGTCGAAGACTGTAATGCCTGCACCCCAAGTGCCTACCCATAATTCACCATTTTCCATTTCACAAATGCTGAGCACATGATTGCCGCAAATGCTATTTAAATCTCCTTTACTATGAATGAAACTACTAAACTCGTGAAGCTCAGGATCTAGCCTGTTTAAACCTCCTCCATCTGTCCCAATCCAGATAAACTGCTTTGAATCTTCATAGATCGTTAATACCTTATTATGATTTAGGTTACCCTCATCAGATTTTCTTCTATAGTGAGTAAACATTTTCGCATCCACACTGACTAGGTCCACACCAGCATTGAAGGTACCAAGCCATATGTTTCCTTTTTGATCCAGTAGAATTGAATGGATAGAATTACTGCTAACACTAAAACGATCTAGTTCATCTCGCTTATAAATTGTTAAGTGCTCTTTCTCAGTATTATAAACCGTTACACCGCCGTTTTCCGTACCAATCCATATATTGTCTTCAATATCCTGGCAGATTGCATAAATGGTTTTATTAGAGAGATCTAATTTATCAGAAAAAGGTTTGAAGGCGTTAGAACTCAAGTCATAGGTAAAGACACCCTCTCCACTTGTTCCAATCCATAATTTAAGATCCTGGTCTTGAAATATAGTTCGAATGCCAGATGATAGTTCGGTGATTTGATCTTCCTTAAATATGCGATACTTTCTAAACGAATTTTTATCCCGATCGAATTTATATAGCTGACCGGATTTCGTACCGATCCAAATCTGACGTTTATCATCTTCAAAGATACATTGGATATGGTTGTCTCTTAAAGTAGCACTTGTAGCAGTTGTATAGTGATCAAACTTGCGATCCTCAACTGAATATACATCAAGTCCTTGCCCTTCAGTACCTATCCATAGGTAGCCATATGAATCCTCTACAATACAGCTTATGAAATTGCTTGCAACGGAATTATGATCATTAGGGTCATTACGGAGTGCAGTAAAGCATTCTTGTCGTCGATGAAAAAGATTCACACCTCCACCATCCGTCGCAATCCAAATATCTCCATTGGGTCTTTCATCAAGATCATTGATCTGATTACTACTTATACTACTGCTATCATCGAGCCTGTTCTGGAACACCTTGAAATCGTAGCTATCGAAGCGGTTCAGACCATTATTAGTTCCAAACCACATGAATCCATAACGATCCTGTATCATACACTTGATATAGCTATGAGAAAGGTTATCTTCAATCCCATAGTTATCAAATCTTAGATATTCTTCTTGAGCACTACCGGAATAGTACAGTAATAGTAATATTATAGAGGTTAATGCTCCAGATTTCATTTTAGGTAAAATCTAAACTTTAAAGGATGATTTTGAGAGTCATTAAATGATTCTCCACTAGAGATGAAGACAAAATCTAAGCCAATTTTCAGTAAACAATCACGTTGAGAAAAAATATTTACATCGCAATTGCCTAATTTGTTACACTGATATGAGACTTAGGCGTGTTAGACAATCTTTACTACTTGAATTAGATGACGGCGAAAATACTTGCAAATAGAATTGATCGGTGCTGATCTCACTTTAACAATCCCATCCACTGCTATGCAATTACGTCATAAAAGCGTTGCTTTGGCTATAACAAAGTTCTTCTGAATCATTGCTCCGAATCATCCTGTAATAACGGCAATTTGTTATTGAAGAGTCGTACCTAGTTTGATGTAATCTAAATATCCTAATTTCCCAACAAATGGGTTTTTGAGATGGCTTAAGGTGAAGTACTTGTCTTGAAAACGATAGATACAGCCGTTGGGAAGACATCGGTTTGTGTACGTGAAATAACCCATAGTCTAATATGGAAATGGGATGACACACTTGGATCGATGGCGATGGTTGATGAGAAACCGGCATAGCGAACGGCTGGTAGGTCAAAATGCCTGGCAACATCGTTCCGTAAAATTCCATATTGATCTGCCTGATAAAATCTCTCGTTCACCTGAACCACGATCATGCTGCCAACAGATTGACTAATTGGATCAAACCCCATCCTTCCAGATGCAGTTTAGACTCATTTAGGTGAAGTTCGTATGTCCGCGAACTTCTTCCATTAATGCGGTCCAGGTGTGCCGGTGCCTTTTCCTCGCGTTTGGAAAAACTGGCAATATCTATGGTATCTGTATGAATATCCTTATCGGCAAGTGAACGCAAATAGGTAAGGAGTACCTGATCGTATAAATCGAGCATGTCACTATTGAGTTCACGAGAAAAGTCACGCTTGACCACATAATTTTTATAAATATGTTCCTGCTCAGAAATTCCCTTTGGAATTTCCTTGGCTCGAAAAACTGCTGGAACACTTTCTGACTGCTTATATAGAGTGCGATATTTACCAAGATCTCCAGGTTCACTGTTTTTGATCCGTTCGCCAATTAGCACGGAAATGCAAACAGGTGAGCATGTTGATGAAGTGATGAGTGGCATCAGTTAGTCAGTATACGCACCCACAGATCGTGATCTGGAGGCCTAACAGCTTCGCCATCCCACCAGCCAACCTTCCCGTGTAACGACCACCTATAGACCACGTTGGTGGCTGGAATGCCATTTGCCTTACCCTGAGAAAAATTGATCCAGACCGAAGGATTATTTAGATCGCAGTATATTCGCGGAGGTCATCGTCGCAGATGGGATGCAGATTGTGAATGGAATGTGGTGCATTCTCAAACGCAGGTATTACGCGGAGTTCACGTTCATATAAAGCATTTTGACTGCCTCTGCCTTGTGCAAGGGAGAGCCTTATTTGCACTCAGAGATCTGCATTCGAACTCTCCCACGAAAGATATGATCACCTATGTTGAGATGGAAGGTTGTGCCTTGGAAAGTTTGATCATTCCACCTGGTGTTGCCCATGGATTTTACTTTTACGAGCCAAGTATTCACATCTATGGCGTGAGTGAATACTGGAATGTTGATGATGAGCTGGGATGTCACTATACGGATCCAGAACTTGCATTCGCATGGCCAGATCAGAATCCCAAGGTATCTGAGCGAGACGCCAACCTCCCGCCGCTTCATATGATCATGAGTCAATTTTGAGCTGGCATCGGGTCTTAAATGTGCCACTGCAATAGTCTCCTTGTGTCGGCAAGCAGGTCAATCTATCACATAAAAAAGCGACACAACGCATCATCATCGTTGTGTCACCAGAGGATTTGAGGTATCTCAACCCAAGTCGAGAAGGCTTTTTAACTTTTAGCAGTCGGTGTCGGCAAAGTTTTCGTTCCAGCATCGCCAATTGTCATCTTCAAACTGATGTGGGTTCTTAACGCGGCCATTTTTGTTGGGTTCATGCCACTCAATTTGCAAGAGGTTGCTTTTACTGGCATCAAAGACTTGATAGGTGCGGTTGTAAGGACCTCCTTCTTCTACACTAAACTCAATATAGTCTCCATTGCCCTGGTCACCCGGTATGATGTTGGTATATCGCAGGGTTCCTTCATCTTCAGAAGCACCCCTCGTGAAATCGATGCTTAGATATGGCCTTGGATTATTGGGCTGATGGTTAACCGTCCACTGGGCTTTACTTCCATCGTTGGCAATGATGCCACTGTACCAATGGACTTTACTAAAACCACCTACCTGAGCGATGTTCATATCCCATTTTGTTTCCGATTCATTGATGATGGCGCCTGTGAGTTCGGCTTCATAGGTCTTACCATCGAGGGTGTACGAATAAGACCACAGCCAAATGCCATTCCCTTGATACACCGGATCGTGATTAAAAGCTTCTCCAAAGGAAGCAATCGGTATGACCATATTCAGGCCTACCACGGTGTTCCATACCACTACGTTGCTAACCGAATAGAACCAGTTAAAATAAGTAGGTACGTTTCGCGGACCTCGCCTTCCTCCGCTCAATTTGGTCGTATCTGCGCTCTCGAATCCATTAAAAGGCATGACGAAGGTCTCCTGGGGTGGAAGCTTAGGTGCTACACCTTCTTGGGTGTCCACAATCGGATCCTTTACACATGATTGCATTAGGGTTACTCCAAGCAATAACACAAAAACATAGCTGATCTTTTTCATAGTTTGATTATTTTAAGTTTATGGGTATCATTTGATTATAGAGAAAATTTTATGCCGATCTTTTCATGGCTTTCATCTTCTAAACCCAGAAATGAACCCATACCCTAACTCATGGGCAAACTTTTTTTGAAAAATGAAAAATCCTCACTTCCATGCTGATGGATCTAACAGTACATAGCGCATCTTGACACCCTGGGAACTACCCTATCAACTGATGGCCTCTCATATCCTGCTGGCTAAGCTAAGACTAAGAAATTGACCAGACAAAATGGTGTCGACCTAGATGCTAACCTTCTTCCAGGCACCTTTGCGGAAAAGGTAAATGCACATTATTGCCAACACCGTTTCGCTGATGGCAATGGCCCAAAAGACCCCACTGGGGCCCAAATTCATACTGATGCCCATGATATAAGCGAGCGGTATTTGAAGTAACCAAAAGCATATGAAATTTAGAACGGTCGGTGTACGAGTATCACCGGCTCCATTAAAAGACTGACTGATCACCATACCATAGGCAAAGAACACATATCCTAAGCATATAATTTTGAGACTCGTAGATCCAACATCTACCACCCTTGGATCACTATGAAAAAAGCCAATCAATGGATTCGAGAATAAATAATAGATAATGGACACCCCGAGCAGAAATAACATCGTATAAAAAGCCGATGTCCATACGGACTTCTCCGCGCGTTCCGGTTGGTTGGCACCTAGATTTTGCCCTACCAAGGTAGCGGCGGCATTTGCCATGCCCCAAGCAGGCAATATGGCAAAAATGATCATGCGTATCGAAATGGTATATCCCGCAACGGCTACCTCGCCAAACTCGGCAATAATCCGCATCAAAAATATCCAGCTTGCTGAAGCGATAATGTATTGGCCCATACCTCCTAGAGAAACATCTAACAAGCGTAGGATTACGTCCCAGGCCACCTTCAGGTGGCGGCGCATGATTTTGACAATGACCTTACCATTCATTAGCACATACAACTGAAATAGCACACCAATACCCCGACCAATATTGGTTGCTACAGCCGCTCCGGCTACACCCAATTCTGGAAAAGGCCCCCAGCCAAAAATGAAGCACGGATCAAGAAATATGTTGAGGATATTAGCCAACCATAAGGCCCGCATGGCCATCGCAGCATCTCCTGCACCACGAAAAATGGCATTCAAAAGAAAAAGAAGCATGATCACCGCATTGCCCCCAAAGATGATCCGCGTATACCAAATGCCTTCTGCAATCAGCTCAGGACTGCCACCCATGATGTGCAATATATCGGCGGCAAAGATCACCCCAATCACACTAATGACTATGGAAAAGGCAATGGCTATTAAAATGGATTGGACGGCAGCTTCAGCAGCCCGGTCATGATCACCTTCACCTACCCTACGTGCTACCATCGCAGTGGTTGCCATGCTCAGGCCAATCGCAATTGAATAGACCAACGTGATCACCGATTCTGTAAAACCAACTGTCGCTACGGCATTTACACTGACCTTAGACACGAAATATACATCCACCACTGCAAACAATGCCTCCATGACCATTTCGAGAATCATAGGGATGGAAAGCAGAATGATGGCCCGGTTGATATTGCCCGTGGTGAAGTTCTTTTCTCCCCCCTTGATGGCAAACCAGATGAGATTAAGGACTTTTTTCATGCAAATGACAGATGATTACAAGGAAAATTGGGACCACCAATCCCAGGAGACTGTTGAAATACCCACTCTGCTTCTTTCGCTGCTTCAATTGCCCACATACATCACCAAAAATAGTCGATATGCAGGTGTAGCAGTTGCTAAGTATTAGTTATTATAAATGAGCTTATTTTTTTGCCAGATCGAAGAGGCGAAAACCGCGCACCCGCCAGAACGATTCAGTCGGGCACGGTAGCCTTAAGCTACGTACCCCTAGAGTTTTCGGGGTCGACGATGAAGAGCTGGTGAAAAAGAAGCCGCTCCATAGTATCGGATATTTAGTACCTGTTACACCATAGCAATGCCTGTGTTTTTTGACTTGTCTGAGACCAAAATAAGCTAGCGAGCCAAACCGAGACAGTAATTCAACGATCTCCTAAGAATCGGAGTGGATCGCAATTGAAAAACGGTGAAAGAAAGCCTAATTTCGCATGGCACCTCAGTGTAGACGATAAAAATATCTATAAATTTCAGACAAGCGTGCGTAATGGGTAGAAATCCAATATGGGGAATTGATTTAGGAGGCACCAAAGTTGAAGGCATTGTCTTAAAAGATGCGACCTCATTGGAGGTCATCGAACGACTAAGGGTACCTACAGAGAGCGAGCATGGCTATGAGCATATTCTGGATCAGATAAAAAAATGCGTGGATTTGCTAGGGGAGAAAACAGGATTGTCCGTAGAAAGACTGGGCATCGGCACTCCAGGTGTGTTGGATCCTCAATTGCAAATCATGAAAAATTGCAATACGACTTGTCTAAATGGCCAGCCCCTAAAGGCAGATTTAGAAAAAAAACTAAACAAGGAAGTGGTGTTGGCCAATGACGCCAACTGTTTTGCCTTTGCCGAGGCAAAGTTAGGTGCTGTCAAGGAACATTTTACGGACCCCGAAGTTGTCTTCGGCGTAATTATGGGCACAGGCGTAGGTGGAGGATTGGTGATAAATGGCAAGCTGCTCACCGGTAGGCAAGGTATAGGTGGAGAATGGGGACACACCTACCTGGATGATAGTGGGGGACCTTGCTACTGCGGAAATGTAGGCTGCACTGAGAAGGTGATTTCTGGAACGGCGCTACAGAAGTTCTATAAAGAGCAATCAGGCACCTTTAGAAAGTTAAGGGAGATTGTAGATCTGCACAAACAGGGCAAAGATGCTGCTGCTACCAAGACCATCAATCGACTCCTTCATTTTTTCGGTAAAGGTATGGCCAGTGTAATCAATGTAGTCGATCCCGATGTAGTCATCCTGGGAGGCGGTGTGGGCAACATTGATCTATTGTACTCGGAAGGTGTGGCACAAGTCAAGAAATTTGTATTCAACAATCGCCTGGACACCATGTTTATCCCACCAAAGTTGGGAGACAGTGCTGGTGTTTTTGGTGCCGCATTGCTATAGTCTCACGAAATTAAAATGCATTAACCTACCTGCATGCTAAGAACCGAAAACCTCCATTATTCATATCCTAAAGGCAGCGCATTATCTTTTGCAGACATCAACTGTGCCCAAGGTGAACATTGGCTCCTACTCGGTGCATCTGGAAGTGGAAAAACCACCCTACTGCATTTGCTCGCTGGCCTACGTAAACCAGGATCTGGATCTATTCACATCCATAATCTAGATATTACCCAACTCACTGGTGCGGCGCTCGATCACTTTCGTGGTCAACATATTGGCATAATTTTTCAGCAATCCCACTTTGTCCAAGCACTATCTGTGCGAGAAAACCTTATCCTAGCCCAGCGTTTTGCCGGACTTGTAAAGGATGAGAAGAAAATCCTAGCACGATTACATCGGCTGGGCATTGCGGACAAGGCGGATAAAAAACCGTTTCAGTTGAGTGTAGGAGAGCAACAAAGGGCATCAATTTGCCGCGCTCTTATCAATGGTCCGGATGTGATCTTGGCCGATGAGCCAACTTCAGCGCTGGATGATGGCAACTGCACCGCAGTTATAAATCTATTGAAAGAACAGGCAACGCAAGATGGTGCCACCTTACTGATTGTTACTCACGATGGCCGTTTGAAAACCAACTTCGATCATCAAATCAAACTCAATAAGCTGCCGATATGAATGCGATCAAATTGAGTTGGAAAAATTTGGTAAACCGCCCACTCGGCATGCTGCTCAGCATTGTACTTTTTGCACTTGGTGTCGGACTGATATCCCTCTTACTGCTCCTAAATCAACAGCTAGATCAAAAATTTGAAAAAAACCTGGCCGGAATCGACCTGGTGATCGGTGCTAAAGGAAGCCCACTTCAGCTCATTTTATGTAACATGTATCATGTCGATGCCCCAACGGGCAACATTGACATTAAAGATGCAAAGCCTTTTCTTCGTCCCGGTCATCCCCTTATAGAGGTAGCCATACCACTTTCTCTCGGAGATAATTATCGCAATTTTCGGATTGTAGGAACCGAGCCGGACTTCGTGGATCTATACGATGCTAAGATTGAGACAGGTGCACTCTTTGACTCCCATTTTCAGGTCACTATAGGGGCAAATGTGGCCGCTACTTTGGGGCTAAAAATCGGCGATACCTTTTTTAGTGCCCATGGATTTGATCATAATGAAGATTTTGAACATGAAACTGAACAACCATTTGAAGTGGTAGGCATCTTGGCCCCAAGTGGTGCAGTAGTAGACCAACTCATCCTGACCACACCTCCTACCATCTGGATGGTGCATGAGCACGAAAGCCCCGAAGCGGACTCAGGAGACCACCAGCATGACGATGAGCATGTGCACGATCATGATAGTCGTGCACATACACATCCCGCCTATGACCAACCACTTCTGTCCTATCCGGATAAGCAAATCACCTCCATACTGATCGAATTTTCAGCGCGCAATTTTCGCACGCTAAATATGCAACGAAATATTAATGAGAATACTTCTTTGCAAGCTGCCACTCCCGTGATTGAAATTAACCGACTGTTTAGTCTAATGGGTGTGGGACTTGAGACCTTGAAAGTGCTGGCATGGGTGATCGTAATTGTGTCCGGGTTAAGTATCTTTATTTCCCTCTTCAACTCCCTCAAGGAACGCAAATATGAGCTTGCCCTGATGCGCGTCATGGGTGCATCGCGTTTGAAGCTCTTCGGATTCATCATTTTGGAAGGATTGCTTATCGCTGTGATTGGCTACATCCTAGGTATATTACTTAGTCATGTTTCCATTTCACTCCTTTCGGGGTATATGCAAGAAGCCTATAAATACAGCATTTCAGGCAACGTTTTTTTACCGGAAGAAGCATACTTATTCCTGGGTTGCCTAGTGGTAGGCTTAGTTTCGGCAGTCATTCCTGCTTGGCAGGCTTTCAAAACAGATATTTCGGAGACCTTGACTATGGGTTGATCCCCTGTTACTTCAAGTAAGCTCCTTCCAGCTACCCCAAACTTTCCTAAATTTGCTACCGCATGGGAAAACGCTTATTTACATGCTGAGAACCACCATGATCTATTTGCTGTTAACAAAGACAGCTTCTGTCGAGAAATTTGAAAAATATGCATCTGAAAAACATTGTATTATGTACTCTTCTACTTTTTTCACTTCCCTATGTTCAGGCACAAGAGAATACTTGGAAAACCTTGGCTAAGATCACCTTCACCAAGCAGTATGACGAACTGATGGGTTTTAAGGTGGATGTACCCGTTTTTAGTGAAGACATTCAAGCACTGGAAGGAACAGAGATAGACATCAAAGGCTATATCATCCCCGTGGAGGGTTACAAAGGTCACAAAGAGTTTATTTTTTCTGCCTTTCCTTATAGTATGTGCTTCTTTTGCGGTGGGGCAGGTCCTGAAACGGTTATGGATGTATTTGCCACAGAACCCATAGATTATACTGCCGAACAGATTAAGTTGCGTGGTACCCTCGAACTAAATGCCACGGATATCAACAGGCTCATGTATACACTCAATGATGCCGTCCTAGTAGAGGAAGAGGCAGACTCCAATTAGCGGTAGAGAATCTTTCAAAAAAGAAAGGATCATGTTTCCGACATACGATGTGATTGTGGTAGGTGCGGGTCATGCTGGGTGTGAAGCGGCGGTTGCTGCTGCAAACATGGGTTCCAAAGTGTTGCTGGCTACGATGAATATGCAGACCATTGCACAAATGTCCTGTAATCCTGCAATGGGTGGTGTGGCCAAGGGGCAAATCGTTCGTGAAGTCGATGCACTTGGAGGTTACTCCGGTATCATCACCGATCACACCATGATCCAATTTCGCATGCTTAACCGTTCAAAAGGACCAGCCATGTGGAGTCCTCGAGCTCAGAGCGATCGCATGCAGTTTGCCCAAAAATGGCGCTCAATGTTAGAGGCACACCCCCACATAGATTTTTGGCAAGAAATGGTGAAAGGGATCATTGTCAAGGATGGCCTGGTAAAGGGCGTAAAAACCGGGATTGGCCTAGAAATTCCTGGAAAGTCTGTGATACTAACCAATGGCACCTTTTTGAATGGCATCATACACATTGGAGAGAAGCAGTTTGGAGGAGGCAGAGCAGGGGAACGGGCTGCCACTGGAATTACAGAACAATTGCTCGAGTTGGGATTCGAATCAGGAAGAATGAAAACCGGTACTCCACCGAGGGTGGATGGTCGTTCCCTCGATTGGGATAAAATGGAAATGCAACCCGGAGATGAACATCCATCCAAATTCTCCTTCACGGACACTCCTCCACTGATGGAACAACACCCCTGTCATATCACCTATACCAATCCCGAAGTGCATGAGCTGCTAAAAACTGGTTTTGACCGATCACCCATGTTTAACGGGCGAATCCGGGGAATTGGGCCAAGGTATTGCCCTTCAATCGAAGATAAAATCGACCGCTTTGCTGAGCGAGATCGACATCAGCTATTTGTAGAGCCAGAAGGTCGAGACACCTGTGAAATCTATGTCAACGGTTTCTCCTCGTCCCTACCAGAAGACGTTCAGTTTAAAGCATTGCGCAAGATTCCGGGTTTTGAGGAAGTTAAAATGTTTAGACCCGGATATGCCATTGAGTATGATTTCTTTCCCCCTACCCAGCTATCAGTGAGCTTGGAGACGAAGTTGGTCAAGAATCTCTTTTTCGCCGGACAAATAAATGGCACAACAGGATATGAAGAAGCCGCTAGCCAGGGTCTGGTGGCCGGACTAAATGCTCACCTAGCCATCCATGACGAGGAACCTTTCGTCTTAAAAAGATCTGATGCATACATCGGTGTCCTCATCGACGATTTGGTCAACAAGGGTACCCAAGAACCCTATCGCATGTTTACCTCCCGTGCGGAATACCGCATCTTGCTGAGACAAGACAACGCTGATTTACGCCTCACCCCCAAGATTGAAGCGATCAGCATGCAAGGTATGGAGGAACGCTACCAACGCACTGCACGAAAGTCCGAACAACTGCGTGAAATCATCCGTCTTTGCGAGTACACAAGCATTGCCCCAGATGACATCAATGGATTTTTGAGCAGTATGAATTCAGCACCTCTTAAGCAAAAAGTGAAGCTAAACAGCATCTTGATACGTCCTCACATCACCCTCTCCGATGTCTGCGAAGCACTACCACAAATCAAAAAACTATTGGAGCCCTTTGAGGCCGAAACTCTCCAATTGGCCGAGACCAACATGAAATATGCTGGCTACATTGGAAAAGAGGAAGAGATGGTCGCGAAGATGAATAGATTGGAAGCCGTAAAATTACATGATGGTTTTGACTATCATTCACTTCAGTCACTTTCAGCAGAGGCTAGAGAAAAATTGGCTCAAATAAAGCCGCGCACCATAGGTCAAGCCAGCAGGATCAGCGGCGTATCCCCCTCGGATGTGTCGGTGTTGTTGGTCCATGTAGGTAGATAAAAAAGACCCCCAATTGGGCCTCATCCTGTGCATGATCTGGAAAAACTATCTTCTTCCGATCACCCTCCACAAATATAACTGGGCATTGTTAACTCTTTGTGAAGCATGGATAAAGAATCGGTCAAATTGGGCTCCTGGACAAGAAGCATTCTTACACACCAATGCTGTTAACTGTTTAGTCCTTAAACATTTGTCAAGAATTCACACCTAGTGGGCATTGATCCTTCGGCTTTGTCACTACCTGATTATGGAGGGTGCCAAAAAAATCTTGCCCGTTTACCTTGCTAAATCCGATAAAGGGACTTGCAGCCATTACAATTACATATATGTTTCAAACTTATATATAGAATACTGTTCTTCAATTAAAAAATTATTAAAAATATTTATATATATAGAATATTGTTATATATTGGCCCTTAATTCAACTAAGGATCCATGAGAAACTACATTTTCGGATCCCTTGTCCTGACATACCTATGTTGTCAAGGGGTCAACCTATGCGCCCAAACTGGGCCCACCTGCAGAGATATCAATCTTCCTGTTCAGGTAAATGATTCAGTAAATTTTCAAGTGCAGGACTTCGTCAGCAATGCAGCTGATGCCCAGCTGTTGACCATCCAGGTAATGAATCCATTTAATGGAGTCTTACTGCGGCTGGAGGATGTAATGGCAGATGCATCGATCGAACTTCCTGCGTGTCGCTATGTAGGCAAAGAGCTTAACATCATGGCTGGCAATGCTGGCGGTTGGTGCAATACTGTATTGACATTTACTCAATCACATCTTCCCGTAATAAGGGGGCGCTCTGATACTGTCCTATGCAATGACCCATTGGTCAGTGGTGGACATATAAATGGCAGCCCACCTTTGGCAGAGATACCATGTGAGCCTGATAAACCGGCCGAGTTTGTATCGGATTGGGCCATGAAATTTCCATGCGAAGCAGACAGTGATCCTGCCAAAGTGATTTTGAGATCCTATGCCGCTATGAGCAAAGATGGGATACGCACCATGGCAATGGACACCATCACTGTAACCAAACTTCCAGCTATTTCGCTGGCCAATACTTATTGCGCTGAGAGAGATACTACCTTCTGTGGTGATCCACCTAGGCAATCAGGGCCCTTCATGATGTATGAAAACCCGAAGACCGGGATGTGCGAAACGCTCTTTTTCCTAAATGGAGATGGATCGGCAAGGACATTCGATGAGCTCTGCGGTCTACAAGTAAAGGTAGATGAACTATTCTTTCCGAGTGACTGCGGCACCCTCAAAAAAGTGACCGTCCAAATTAAACAGTCTTGTCCTGGCACTCCTGATGCATGTACTGTACCATCAGCTGGGAACGTACTCACAGGCGGTGACGGATATTGGACCTGCACCTATTGGCACATGGAATTGGACACTGTTGGCCCAATCGTAAGCTGTGGCATGGAGCTTCAGACACTTCCGACCAACTCGCATTCTTGTGAGACACAGTTACCACTACCACCAGTAACAGCCATTGATTTATGTCATGATGTGACTCTAGTCAAAGCCCGTATTGCCAACCATGGCACCGTCACATATGAAAGACAGGGTGATCTATGGGTATCATCCCAGCCTATCACCATACCCATGACAGGAGATTCTATTGAGGTCATTTTCGAGGCTTTTGACGTCTGTCATAATGTTGGCTACGACACTTGCCATTTTAAGGTGATTGACCAAACCGCACCCATTGCAGTGGCAGAAAAAAGGGTGAACGTAAACATGTCTGGCAAGAAAGCATGGGTAAGTGCAGAGTCCTTCAACGAAAGCAGTTGGGACAATTGCGATGTTTCGTTGGTCTTGGCACGCCGGACCGATTGGCAGGAGAGCTGCATTGACCTATGTAATAACTTGGCATTGGTAAGCCCGCTCGGCAATGGTGATAGTCTTTGGAGAGCTGTGCTTGGTGGTGATTCTCTCGTAGATCTAGTCGAGCAACACTATCAAGAGACCATCAATTGGCTAGTTACCGATGGCCAATCTTGTGGCCCACTAGTGAGCGAGGCTTGGCACTATGCTTTATTGAAGTATGCCACCGTGACCTGCAAGCAAGAAATGAGTGCGGCAGATTTTGACATCTTGGTCGATGATTATCTTAATCCGGCTCTTGATCCTGTACAGGTCAAACAAATTGGAGGCGGCTGGAGCTTCGAGGTGCCGATCTCGTGTGAGGATATCTGCAATCCCGTCCAAGTGGAACTTTTGGTCATGGACTACTGGTGCAATTGGAGTAGATCCTGGTCGGAAGCTTGGATTGATGACAAAGGTGCTTTGGACATTGCCAAAGACGTTCCTCCTTCTATAGAGATCTCTTGCAAGTCGTTCAGAGATCTAGCCTATGAATTTGAAGGTCAGGCCAGTAGCTTGTCGGATCTCACCTCTACCGCAGAAATGGGCGATGCAGCTGCCCTTGAACAGCTTGACCAAGTATTTGGTACTTACCAAAGCGTTTGGCGCAATGATCAAGGCCAACTTACTGATGCTGAAGGAAATTTTGTGGATCTCGACATCCCATTCACAGATAGTATATGCCGATGTATTGATACTATGATAACAAAGACTGTATACGATTCACTCTTGGGGTGGATAGAAACAACTGTACCGGGTAGGTATTGCTTCTACGAAGCTATGTCCAGAACTTATGCTGATGGCGCCATAGTCGTAAGCTGCCCTGATAATTTACATATGGACCAAAAGGTCTCCTCTTTGATAGATGACTGCGGGCAGGGCTGGATCGAACGTACTTGGAAATTATGGAAAGCGTGCGAACAAGGTGATGAATTATATGTGGCAGGCACGCCGGATACCACCATCAAAAAACAAAAGATTTGGGTGGGTAATCAGTGTGGACTGGATTCAGGTATGTTTGTCGTACCTGATGATGCAGAAATCGAAGTCTGCATTTTAGAGTATGATGGCAGTGGAAACGTCATCGGTGCTGCAGATCCTGACAGCACGGGACGACCAGAATATATATTTGATGATGACTGTAGATTGGTGGGGATCGGGCATTTTGATAAGGTACTGTCTGTAATCAATGATACCAGCTACTGCTATAAAATCATCAGGACCTGGTGTTTTGCAGATTGGTGTGCGACCGATAAGCCAACATCTGACGCCTGGCCTGATGATGACTTCGAGGGCACAACCCTAAAATATGTGCAGACCATTCTGGTGAGATGTACTTGTACCTGCATGATTAATTGTGCTGAACTCAGGGATACGAGCATAGCATGTGAAGACGTACCTGTAGATCTGACTACGTTGTACTCACTATTTAATATGCCCACTATCTTCCATCCGATAGAGACCGAATCTTGTGATGATTTTTCACTAGAAAACACAATTCGTCCAGATGTGAATGTTTGTGGTTCTGGCACTATTTCCAACACTTGGTACCTGGTCAACTCATTCGGAATGCGCGTCGATAGCTGCAATGAAACCATAACCTTACTACCAGGATCATTTGAGGTTAGCAGGCCAAGTAATTATCGTGGAGATGCCGAACCCTTCAATTGTTCAGACTCTATTGTCTTAGATCCCGTGGAAGTCATTGGCGCATGCCCGAGATTAGAGCCCATCATTATAACCAATGATTCTCCCTTTGCAGAGAATTCAGGCAATGATGCAAGTGGTAATTATGATGTGGGTGTTCATTTCGTCAACTACACGATTACCGATGCTTGTGGTGGTGAAGTTACACTGACCGACACCGTTACCGTGATTGATGATGTCAATCCCACTGTAACTGCCTTCAGTGATGGATGTGTATTTTTTCAAGAATGGGCGGATGATTTCAATAACGACCCGACGGACATGAGGATCAGGAGCATGTTGGCCGTTACTGGAAACGACAATTGTCCTAATCCAGTCGTGGATCTACTCGGCTTCACGGCTGATTCGATACCATCAAATACAAATCCAGACAGCATCATCTTCCGGCACCAGTGGCAGGCAACAGATATGTCCGGTCTACAGTCAGCCATCGTGGAGACCTTCATCGTTGTGTCAGACCTTTGTAACAATGCCGCAAGACGAGATCTTGAAATCAGCGCTGACGACCTAGAAATAGTGCGAAATACTGAAAAGGAACAGATGGGTGATAAGGACTTAACGAGTGGTAGACTGCGCAAGGTTAGTGTCAATAAGGACTTTATCAATGAAGGTACCGTAGATGTCTATCAAAATAGACCAAATCCTTTCAATACGAGAACCATGCTATCCTTTAATTTACCTGAGGCAGCAGACGTCCGAATAAGCATTTTTGATGTCACTGGTAAGACCTTGAAGATTGTACAGGAGCACTTTGGCAAAGGCTATCAGGAGGTAATGATAGAGAAAGCAGAATTGCAAACCTCGGGCATCGTCTACTACCGATTAGAAACAAACCAATTTACTGCCACCCGTAAGATGGTGGTACTGGATTAAGCGCATACTGACATGGGATTTGTTGAATTGAGGGAGATCATGTGACGGTCTCCCTTTTTTCTCATGCTAACTTCCGACTAATCTCAATGTTGTATCTTACTAAATAAAATACGTGAATACAAGAAGATACTGTCTAGCACTCGATCTGCAAGACGATCCCAAACTCATTGCTCAGTATAAGAAATACCACGAGAAAATTTGGCCAGAAATCACCGATAGCATTAAATCGTCAGGGATTATCCATATGGAAATCTATCATGTGGCAGATCGCTTGCTCATGGTGATGGAAGTAGATGATCTATTTTCTTTTGAAAAGAAGACCGAAATGGACAAGCAGAACAGTAAAGTCCAGGAATGGGAAACGCTAATGGATCGTTTTCAAAAACGACTGCCAGGCACCCCTCCTGGAGGAAAATGGGTGCTGATGGAAAAAATATTTGATCTAGCGCAAAACGGATAATCTTCCGGTTTCAAAAACTGCTACTAGAACATATCCACACTCTTGTAGGCTGCAATTAATGCTTCCTCACCTTCCTTACCGGGATTAAAGATGCCATGCTCCATGCCTAAGATGCCATCAAACCCCTTCGAATGAATGTGTTTAAAAATGTTCTTGTAATTTATTTCTCCGGTTGTTGGTTCCTTTCTCCCGGGGTTATCGCCAATTTGGAAATAGGCCACTTCGTCCCATGCAGCATCAATATTTGGAATAATATTACCCTCAGTGATTTGCTGATGGTATATATCAAATAGGATTTTGCAGGCTGGGCTGTCCACGCCTTTACATAGGGCATAGCTCTGTGGCACTTCCGTAAGAAACATGCCTGGGTGGTTATAGAAATTCAATGGTTCTAAGACCATAACCAATCCGTGTGGTTCCAAAATATCGCTAGCACGCTTTAGTGTCTCCATTACATGAGCTGTCTGAAAGCCCATATTTTTCTTCAGATCAACATGGCCTGGCACAACGGTCATCCAAGTTGCATTTACTCGTTTAGCTACATCAACGCTACTACGGATATCATCTAGAAATTTCTGACGAAGGCTCTCATCACCATTTGCCAGATTCGGCTCCTTCCAGTAGATTTCGTGCGCTACAAATACACCCATGTCCAGACCACGATCTGCCATTGTCTTTGCCATAGCTTCTTGGGTGGCAATCTCTCTTTTCTTCATTCCATTGTCCTCAAAAGCGGTAAAACCCATGTCTGCCATGAAATTTAATTGATCAACGGGATCATCACCAACGTGGTGCTTAAACATGCCCAGGTGTGGAGCATATTTAAGTTGAAATTCAAAAGCCTGGGAAGACTCATGTTTAGCAAAAGTATTCAGGTTTGAACCAACGATTGCGGAACTGCCTAGTACAGTACCCTGTTGTATAAATTGCCTTCTTTTCACAATACGTGTATTTTTTGATGCGCATCAATGTAGCAAATTTTATCAGAATCCTATTAGCAATTTGTCTTCTAGCAACAGGATTAAGTGGCCAGGATTCTCTCAGTCGAATTCATTTCAGCAGTCCAAAAATGGGCAGCAAACTCTCCATTACATGCTATGCTAATGACGCACATCGTCAAGCTGAGTTGGCATTGATTTGCTGGGATCTGGTGGATTCACTCAATCAAATTTTTTCAGATTATATTTCCGATAGTGAAGCACGTTGTTTGACCTCAACGGCCACTCACATGCCGATTCCTGTAAGCAGGCCGCTATTTGATTTGATTCAGAAGTCGAATCACATCAGCAAGCTTACCGACGGACACTTTGACATCACTGTGGGAAGCCTCACTCAACTTTGGAGATACCATCTGCAACAAGACGAAGTACCCAGACGTCGGGAAATCAATCAGGCAAAGCAGAAGGTAGACTACCGATTCATTACACTGCAAGAAGGTAATCAAACGGTGCAATTCAAGCAAGCCGTTTCCTTAGACTTTGGAGGTATTGCCAAAGGTTATATCGGAGACTGCCTTGCTAACCTCTTAGATAGTCTAGACATTCACCAGTATCTTATTGACATGGGAGGAGACTTGATCGCTGGGGTTCCACCTCCAGGGCAGGATCATTGGATCGTAAAAATCCCATGGTTCGGCCATACCATTGGCATCGCAAATGAAGCCGTTGCAACATCAGGTCCAGATTATCAGTTTTTTGTGCATCAGGGTCAAAAATATGCCCACATTATTGATCCCAACACAGGTTGGGGCATTTCACATCCCTTTAGCACTACAGTCATTGCTCCCAATGGCTGGCTCGCAGATGGATTGGCATCGGCCATCGCCATTTCCGAACCCGAACTTTCAGAACAAATCCTGCAAGAGTTTTCATCAGTTGACTATGCATTCGGCATAGATCATCAGATATACCAGTCCAGAAGATTTGAAAAATTAGTCGATAATATTTCCAGAAAAAACTAACATTGTAACATGAAAATCAAAAGCTTAATGGTTGTTTCCCTATTGTGCGGATTCTTGATGCTGAGTGTGATTCCATCTGTCTTTGCTCAGTCGACATTCCAAATTGATACTGCCAACTCTCGCATCTGGGTGGAGGGTTCTTCTACCCTAAAGGATTGGACCGCTGAAGTCAATGACTGGGAGGGCAGCATCGTAACCAAAGAAGACGGTACGGTTGAATCCGTCAGTGTAAAACTCAGTGTAAAAAGCATGGATGGAGGTCGAGGACCAGACATGAATGCCAAGATCTACAAAGCCCTAAAGGCCGAACAACAGCCGACCATCGAGTTCAACGGTGAAGGTACAGGCGATGGCCTTGCAACAACCGGAGCTTTTAAGATGGCTGGCCAAGAGAAAGAAATTACCCTTGCTCCTACAGGCACCTTGGCAAGCGGACTAAAGGGGAACCATGCCATGAAATTATCTGACTTTGACATCGAGCCACCTACGGCTCTTTTTGGCACCATCGTCACATACGATGACGTCAGTATTGTTTTTGATATTACATTACTTAAGAAGTAAACTATAGATTTATGAAATATCTACTGGCGCTATCATGCCTGGTACTCACCCTTGGTACATCTGCCCAAGATAAACCTGATGACTATGACTTAGTCATTCCACACTCAGATCAAACCATACCGATGGTTGGAATACCTGGTGGCAGCTTAACCTTTGGAGATGGAAAATCGAAAGAACCAGATGAACTCCCTCGCACTCAAGTGAATATATCGCCGTTCTACATGAGTGCCCTGGAGATTACCCATGATGTATTTATGGTGTATCGAGATCCACAGATCGATGTAGACGCTGATGGTAATCCAAGGATTGATGGTGTCAGTCGCCCAAGTGCACCATATGAAGATCCTGTATTCGGCATGGGCAAATTTGGATTTCCGGCAGCTGGAATGACTCAGTTTGGTGCCTTACAATTTTGTCGCTGGCTTTCGAATAAGACGGGAGAATTCTATAGATTACCTACCGAAGCCGAATGGGAATATGCATGTAAAGCTGGTGAGCAAGATGCGCCCTACTTCTTTGGCAAGAAAAAGAAGGAATTGGCAGAATATGCATGGTATGAAAAAAATAGCGATGGTCGATTTCACAAGGTCGGCCAACTGAAACCAAACCCATGGGGACTGTATGATATTTTAGGCAATGTCGCTGAATGGACCTTAGACCATTATCATGCCGACGCCTACAAAAAAACCGAGGCCGGAAGTACAGATCCATGGATGAAACCTGAAGCACTTCACCCTCGCACTGTTAGAGGTGGCACCTATCGAAGTGAACCTGCTGAACTTCGCTGTGCCAATCGCATAGAATCCACCTTGGATTGGAAAAAAAGAGATCCACAGATTCCGAAAAGTTTTTGGTGGAACACAGATTCTCCATTCGTGGGACTTAGAATTATTAAACCTGCCAATCAGCCCAGCCAAGAAGAACAAAATGCTTTCTGGGCTTCAGTACTCGGCGGATAATTTGTAAATTAGATGCCCTTCTCAAATTTTATTTAATCGAAAGAAAGTATTATGGAAAACGGAAATGTCTTCAAAAGGAGAGAATTTGTCAAGAAGTCGTCGCTGGTAGCTGGAGCTTTCATGGCCGCTCCTCTTGTATCTAAAGGCTATGGATTTCAAAGCAGTGTAGCTGATGAGATCAAAATAGCGGTAGTAGGATGCGGTGGCCGCGGATCAGGAGCAGCTACCCAAGCACTTAAGACCAAGGCCAATGTGAAGCTAGTTGCCATGGCAGATGCTTTCAAAGATCGACTAGAAAAAAGTTTGAGCGGAATCAAGGAAGCAGTGGGTATGGATAAAGTAGACGTGCCTGAAGAACGAAGATTCGTAGGTTTTGATGGGTATAAAAAAGCCATCGAACTATGTGATGTGATTATTTTGACCACTCCACCGGCATTCCGACCCATGCACTTTGCCGAGGCCATCAAGCAAAACAAACATGTCTTCATGGAGAAGCCTGTGGCTACTGATGCGGTTGGTATTCGCAGTGTTTTAGAAACCGCGGAAAAGGCGAAGCAGAAAAAACTAAATGTGGTGGTAGGTTTACAGAGGCACTATCAAACCAAGTATCGTGAAATGATGGGCGATATCCACAAAGGAAAAATTGGAGACATCACTTCCGGTCAAGTTTATTGGAATAGTGCCGGGGTCTGGGTACGACCGAGGGAGGCTTCTCAGACAGAAATGGAATATCAAATGCGTAACTGGTACTACTTTACTTGGTTGTGCGGTGATCACATCGTGGAGCAGCATATCCATAATTTGGATATCATGAATTGGGCAAAGCAAGGATATCCCGTTCGTGCCCAAGGTATGGGAGGAAGAGAAGTACGCAACGACATAGATCACGGCGAAATCTTCGATCATCATTTTGTAGAATTCCACTACGCAGACGGAACGGTAATGAATAGCCAATGCCGACATATAAAGAACTGCTGGAACAAGGTGAATGAAACACTCATCGGAACCAAAGGAACTGCTGACTTTGGAGATGGACTGTTGAAGTCGCATAAGGGAAAAGTTATTCTCAAACATGACGACACCAATGATCCCAATCCATACCAGGTAGAACACGATGAGCTTTTTGCTGCCATCACTAATGGAGAGTATAAATTTGCGGATGCTGATAATGGTGCGAAGAGTACAATGACTTCGATCCTGGGAAGAATGGCTACCTATAGCGGCAAGATGATTACCTGGGATGAAGCCATCAAGTCGGATATTAACTTGTTGCCTGATTCATGGAGTTGGGATGCCATGCCACAGACCACTCCGGACGAGCATGGACGCTATGCAATTGCTGTGCCCGGAAGCACAATGGCAGTGTAAATGACCTCAAGAAACGTCTGGTTAACTTCCTTGTTGATATGGCTGGGATTGATCTCAGCATGGTGTACTGTAAGGTTACCCGCAGTACTGTCGGACCATATGGTTTTGCAACGTAATAGTGCCGTCAAACTTTGGGGATGGTCTGCACCGGCAGAGCAGATCAGTGTGACCGCCACCTGGGATAATCATACCTATGACACTAAGGCCGATCGCAATGCCAAATGGGAAATAACGATTCCAACATCGGATGCAGGTGGCCCTTACGAGATCACGTTTGCAGCAGGCAACACCATTAAGCTGTCAGATGTCTTGATTGGTGAGGTATGGGTTTGCTCCGGGCAGTCCAATATGGAATGGTCTGCCAACCATGGATACCAAAACGCAGAAGAGGAGGTCAAACTCGCGGATTATCCACAACTGCGCCTCTTCAAAATTCCAAAGTCAACGGCACACTTCCCACAGGAAGATTGCGCTGGTGCATGGAAACCATGCACACCTGTAAGCATCCAGGATTTTAGCGCAGTAGGGTACTTTTTTGGCAGACACCTCCAAGAGCAGCTCGAGGGCGTACCCATTGGTTTGATCCAAGCAGCATGGGGAGGCACGGCAGCTGAGGTCTGGACCCCTGAGGAAGTGATAGATTCCGATCCTGAGTTTTCTAAATGGGATGAAGTGCTGTACACATCAGATCATTGGCCCAGAAGACCTGCCAGCACCTATCATGCGATGATTCATCCCATCACTCCCTTCAAAGTCAACGGTGCCATTTGGTATCAAGGAGAATCTAACACTGGCAATGCATTACTTTATCGTAGACTCTTCCCAGCCATGATCCAGAGTTGGCGTGATGCCTGGGATTATCCCATTCCTTTCTATTATGTCCAAATTGCGCCTTACCGCTATGGTACCCCCTTGCAGGGTGCGCTGGTCAGAGAATCTCAGATGTTGACGATGTCGAAGGTCAGAAATACCGGAATGGTTGTCGTGAGTGACATTGGCAATATTTACGACATCCATCCTCGGAATAAGCAAGATGTGGGCAAGCGGCTTGCCAATTGGGCACTTGCTCGAACTTACGGGAAGCAAGACGTGACCTATGCTGGACCGATCTATAAAGCACATTCCATTGAATCTGGACAAATCCGCATTTCATTTGATCATGCAGACAATGGATTGCTCAGCAAGGATGGACCACTCACCCACTTTGAGATCGCAGGTGAAGATCAGATATTCTTTCCCGCAGACGCCAAAATTGAAGGCAACGAGGTCGTAGTCAACGCACCATATGTACTCAATCCAATTGCAGTGCGGTTTGCTTTTACGAATACGGCCACACCAAATTTCTTTAACCAAGAGGGGCTGCCAGCGTCTTCTTTTCGAACAGACGATTGGCCTATGATCATCAAAGAAATTGAAGTAGACATTGCCTACAAGAAAGATGCAGAAGCATATTTGGTCAGCCTCTCCAGCGAGGAAAATGTCAACGAAATCAAATACACCATTAATGGGGATCCTCCAGGTCTCTTTGGACTCACCTATCGACAACCATTCTATATTAGTGGACCCTGCACCATTAAGGCACTGGCGTTTGCAGACGGAAGGGCATCGGATGCGCAAACGATAAAAGAAGTCAAGCTCAACAAAGCCACCTTCAAACCCATTACGTACAATCAAATGTATGCTCCTGGACACGCCGCCGGTGGCAAGATGGCACTGATCGACGGCGTCACAGGTGGAAAAACCTATGACGATGGTAAATGGCAAGGCTTTAAAGGGAATGACCTAAGTATAACACTTGATTTTGGTCAACGTATTGAGATAGAGTCCGTCAAACTCAATGCACTAAAGGACCAGGATCATGGCATTTTTCTACCTAATAAAGTGCTCTTTGAAATATCCAATGATGGCAGACGCTTTGTTGAAATCTATCGCAAACCGCTGTTTCATGCCAAGGACAACCAGGTTGAAATAACGCCCTACGAATTCGAATTCAAGAAGCCTCGCAAGACTCAGTATGTACGCATAAGTGCAGAAAACTTAGGCAAGCATCCGGCTTGGCATAAACATGCCGGCCAAACAGCTTTGTTGATGGTCGACGAAATTACCATAGAGTAGAAATATTCGTTACCTCTAACGATCTATTACAATCAGATCGTTTAGATAAACGATCTAGGCTTCCTGCTTTTTTTCTTCCTCCTCCTTCAGTTTCCTTCGTAAGATCTTACCCACATTGGTTTTTGGAAGTTCATCTCTAAACTCAATTTCTTTGGGCCGCTTGTACCCAGTAAGGTTCTCTTTACAATAGGCCTGAAGTTCATCTTCTGTGAGTGATCGGTCTTTTCGCACTACAAAAACCTTGACCGCTTCGGTCGAACGATCATCTTGTATCCCAATGGCCGCCACTTCCAATACTTTGGGATGCGAAGCGATTACATCTTCAACCTCATTCGGATAAACATTAAACCCAGACACCAAAATCATGTCTTTCTTTCGGTCGACAATTTTAAAAAATCCATCAGCATCCATTGATGCAATATCGCCCGTGCTCATCCATCCATCCTTTAAGGATTTGGCTGTTTCATCGGGTCTATTGAAGTACCCCTTCATCACTTGGGGACCTTTAACTTGCAATTCACCGATTTGATCTACTTGGAGCACTTGACCACCTTCATCAACGATGCGCATATCAGTAGAGGGTATCGGGAGGCCTATCGAACCCAACCTAGCTGTGCCATCGAGAGGGTTCACGCAGGCTACAGGACTGGTTTCAGTCATTCCATAACCCTCGGTCAGCTGGCAGCCCGTCACTTCTTTCCAACGCACCGCAACAGCTTGTTGCACAGCCATGCCACCTCCGACCGTAATCTTTAGAGAAGCAAAATCTAAGCCTGCAAAGTCTTTGTGATTCAACAGTGCATTGAATAATGTATTGACGCCCGACATAAGGGAAATCGAGTATTTTTTAAACGCACTAATCAAGGTGTCGAGATCCCGTGCATTCGTGATCAATACATTCTTTGCACCAATGCTGAATAGGGTCAGGCAGTTTACCGTAAAGGCAAAAATATGGTACAGCGGCAGCGGGCATAGTACAGTCTCTTCTCCGTCTTTCAAGAAAGGCAGCATGATTGCCCTGACCTGCTGCATATTGGCGATTAGATTTCGATTGGTCAACATGGCACCCTTGGAAACACCGGTAGTCCCTCCTGTATATTGCAAAATGACCGTGTCTTCCGGTGTAGTTTGAAATTCCTTAATCGAGAATTTAGCCCCTTGGCTTAGTGCTTCGTTGAATGTCACCGCATTGGGTATATTGTACTTCGGCACCATTTTTTTGACGTACTTAACTACAGAATTGACGATTTGCTTCTTGGGAAATCCCAACAAATCTCCAATGGAGGTGGTGATGACGATCTTGATGTTGGTATCGGCAATGATCGATTCCAAATTGGCAGCAAAGTTGTCAGCAATCAAGATCGCTTTACACCCGGAATCTACAAACTGATGCTTCATTTCCCGGGCTGTGTACAATGGATTGGTGTTGACCACAATGAGTCCCGCCCGCAAAGCACCAAATAGCGCAATGGGATACTGTAGTAGATTGGGCATCATCAATGCGATTTTATCTCCTGGTTCTAAGCCCCGGCTATGCAGATAGGCAGCGAATCGAGTAGACTTCTTATCCACCTCGGCATAGGTTAAGGCTTTATCCATGCAGATAAATGCGGTCTGCTTTGCATACTTTTTAAATGTTTCATCAAAGAATGTCAGCAAACTGTCGTAAGCGTCAGGATCTACATTGGCAGGTACACCATTGGGGAAATTCTTCAACCACGGTCTTTCTTCCATATCAAGTGGGCATTGTCGTTAGAAAGTTAAAATAAGATTTATTTCGCGGTCTGAGCAGCTTCCCAGGAGTGAGGTCAAAGTTCCGTCAGATTTTATCCAAGACCCGATGCAGTTTATTGCAAGCCATCTTGATCTCCTCCTTACTGATGATCAAGGGTGGTGCCAATCGGATCGAGCACTCATCGTAAAGGAACCAATCAAAGAGTAGTCCCTCTTTCAGGCCAAGATCGACTGCCTTTCGCAGTTTCTCCTTGCTTTCAAGTTGCAGGGCAAACCATAGACCACATGTCCTAATCTCTTTGATTGCCGGATGTGGCAAAAGTTCGAGAAAAGACTGACTCTTTACGGGCACCAAATCGATCAAATCACTTTCTTGCAACACCTTCAGCGTAGCCAATGCTGCTGCGCAATTCACTGGATGGCCACCAAAAGTGGTGATGTGGCCTAAGACGGGTTCGCTTGCCAGCTGATCCATGTGTGCCTTTGCCGCAACAAACGCACCTATAGGCATACCTCCTCCCAATCCCTTGGCCAGCAGTAAAATATCTGGACAGATGTCGAAAGCGGAGAAAGCAAAAAGATGTCCAGTCCGACCCATGGCAGCTTGTATTTCATCAAGGATCAGCAAGGCTCCGACTTCATGGCAGCGATCTGCAACCCGCTGAAGATATTGACCTTCTGGTACCTGCAGACCGATCTCTGCCTGTACAGTTTCCATTACAACAGCAGCAGTTTGCTCTGTGATGTGGTCCAAATGTGCCACGCAGTTATAGTCTATAAACTTAATCTCAGGAAGCAATGGTCGAAAAGGTCGGGTAAAATAGTCATCACTTTGAAGACTCATACTGCCTTGCGTGCTGCCATGATAAGCTTTGGTACACGCAACAATCTCAAACCTGCCAGTCACTTTTTTAGCCAACTTCATGGCACCCTCTACAGCTTCGCTGCCACTATTCACGAAATAGGTGCTATCCAATGGATTTGGTAAAAGATTGGCCAAAGTTTGAGCCAATAAAACTTGCGGAGAAAGGACAAATTCACCATAAACCATGGTATGCATGTAGCGAGATGCCTGATCCTGTACGGCATCTACGACGGAAGCATGTGTGTGACCAAGACTACTGACACCAATGCCAGCTATCAGATCCATGATGCTGCGCCCATCGCCTGTATGCAAGTACATACCATGAGCAGAAACAATTTCCTCCAGCATCGGAGCTGGGCTGGTTTGTGCAACATGATTGAGAAATAGGGACCTTAGATTCACGAATACTTACTTGCTGGATTAGTAATATAGGGCATCCCCATTTTCCTTCAGCCACCTGGTACACCTACGATAATCTGGCATGGCAGAGGCCACTAAGTCCCAAAATGCTTTTGAATGATTGTGGTGCTTCAAATGTGCGAGTTCATGAATGATGACATAATCCACCACCGGCTCGGGAGCGAGAAATAGGCGGGTACTAAAGGTCAAATTGCCGTCGTGGCTGCAACTGCCCCAGTTGCTTTTATTATACTTGAAGGACAAACCATACACGACAAACTGATAGTATCGGTCATTAAACTCCATAATTTTTTTTAAGAAATCATCATGCAATGTACGAGCCAACAGCTTACTGACCATCTTGGGCAATACATCTGCACGCTCGGCCTCACTCCATGATCTCGGACATTTTACAATCAAATCCTGACCTACCACATGTCCTGTGGTCCCTGTGCGATCTACGGGCAATAATTTTAGTGTAAACTCACCAAAAAGGGTTTTATAGGTTTTGCCATTTACGGGCGCTTTGAGGAAAAAACGATTAAAGATGTGGGGATCCGATGCAAATTTTTGTTTAATCCAATTAATGCCCCATTCGACTGGATCTCCGGGCTGATCAGCCGAGTCAATCAATGGTATGCGCAGATTTACAGTTCGCTGTGTAATGGCTATTCTCCAGTTGTTCCTCAGTTCGCGGTAAATGACCAATGGTATGGATCCTGCACCGATCTGTACATCCACCTTAGTGATCTCACGTGTACTTCTCTTCCGGTGCAACATGCTGACAAATGTATAAAAAGGTGGAATTCCAGTCAGGCTTTAACCGCTTTAGACCATTTCGGATCCGAAGCTATCTTCGCTACAGTTATTCAGTCGAAAATATACCTGCCAATAAAGTATTGACAATCTCTACCCTTGAGATGCATTAGCCTCGTTAGTATTAAAATGCTGACAGGCGATTAGCCTCATCAGTACCAAATTGCTGACAGGCGACGGCCTCCTCAGTACCAAAATATACCTACCAATATTAAATCTTGACAATCTCTACTAGTGACATGCAGTAGCCTCGTCAGTATCAATTACCTTGTTGTCATGCACGATTATGGCATTCTTTCATTGCTGCCTCCACTGATCGCCATCGTCTTGGCCATCTGGACAAAACAGGTGTACATCTCTTTGATTTTTGGACTCTTCCTAGGGTGGGTGATCTTGAATGATGGCAACCTAATTCTTGGTTTCTTGGACACTTTATACGCACTCGTGGATGTGTTTACCGATCCAGGAAATACACGTACCATCATGTTTAGTGCATTGATCGGTGCCATCATTGTTTTCATTCAACGTAGTGGTGGTGTCGAAGGATTTATTCGCTGGTTGGGACAAAAACTCGAACAACTAGAGGCTTCTGGCAAACGTGACAAACAAACCTGGGTTCAGCTCATGGCGTGGCTGACCGGCGTGTTGATCTTTGTGGAATCGAGCATATCCGTGCTCACGGTGGGTTCACTTTTTCGACCCATTTTTGATCGCTTAAAAATATCGCGCGAAAAGCTAGCCTATATTGCCGACTCAAGCAGTGCACCTACCTGTATCCTGATACCTTTTAATGGTTGGGGTGCCCTGATCATGGGCTTACTCCTCACACAGGGTTTTGACAATCCATTCCAGATCATGATGCAATCGGTGGTGTATAATTTCTATCCAGTCTTAACCCTATTTCTAGTAGTCATTGTTATTCTGACCGGCTGGGATCATCCCGGCATGCGTAAAGCAGATCGACGTACTGCGGAAGGGCTAGTGTTATGGCCAGATGCCCAACCAATGGTCTCGGAGGAGATCACCTCCGTTTCTATGAAGGATGATGTACAGCCCAGAGCTATGAATATGGTAATGCCTCTCTTAGTGATGGTCTGCATGATGCCCATCATGTTGATATACACAGGGTGGGAGGCAGCACTAACTCGGTTTCCCAACGGAGCATGGGGAGAGAAAGCATTTCACGCCTTAGGCCAAGGATCCGGCTCGACAGCGGTGCTCGTAGGTGTAGTAGTAGGCATACTATTCTGCATGATCCTTTATCGTTGGCAAGGCATTTTTAATGTGCGTGAGAACATTGATCTGGTATTTAAGGGCATTTCTGGTCTTATGCCCATTGCTTTATTACTCTTATTTGCTTTTGCCATTGGTACGGTATGTAAGGAGCTTCAAACAGGACTATACCTTGCAGAACTTGCTAAACAATGGCTGTCTCCCCGATTGGTCCCGATGGTCATCTTCCTCATGAGTGGATTTATTGCTTTTTCGACAGGAACCTCCTGGGGTACTTTTGCCATCATGATTGCGATTGCTGTACCCATGGCTAGGCAGATGGAAGTAAATGAGATTATAACCATCGCAGCTGCATTGGGCGGAGGAATCTTCGGCGACCATTGCTCACCCATCAGCGACACTACCATTCTCTCTTCCATGGCGGCAGCAACTGACCACATTGACCATGTCAAGACCCAAATCCCCTACGCTCTATTTGTCGGTATCGTTAGTGCAGGATTATACTTGGTATTGGGATTTATAATGTAAGCTTACACCGTGTATAGGGAAACTAATAGACTGCGATGGGATATTGAAAATCTGTAAAGACGGGATTTTATGATTACCATTCGAAAACTTACACAAGAAGATTTGCCGGCACTGGTCATCTTATTTGATGCCTATCGCGTTTGGTATGGTCAGCCCTCCAGTCTAAGTCGAGCTGATACCTTTTTAAAGGAACGGATCGCCAGAAAGGAATCTATGGTCTTTGGAGCATTAGACAAGGAAGACCATTTGGTGGGATTTACACAGCTTTACCCGCTTTTCTCCTCGACACGAATGGGCCGCATTTGGTTGCTAAACGACCTATTTGTAGTGCCAAATTATCGTGGTCAAGGAATCTCGATTCAGCTGATAGACCGGGCAAAGCGCTTGGCTGCAGATACGAATTCGGTAGGCCTCCTTCTGGAGACAGAAAAAACGAACGACATTGGTAATAACCTCTACCCTCGGACAGGTTTTACTCTTGAAGAGGACTTCAACCATTACTTCTGGTCAGCAAAGATTTGAGTCAGATGCAGCATCTAATACACTGTCTACCGGTATATGTTGAATAATTCTGAGTTCATTTTTTGTGAAAGACAAGGCGTCAGAACGCAGACAACGCCTAAGCCCCGGCGAGCATCTGCAACAAAGTATTTCGCAAAAAAGAGGCCAGAAATAACGACAACCTTTCAGTAGACGGTGTGCTAGCATCTTGGTTCCGTAGAAACGTACATTGAAAGAGGCATCAGAAGCAAAACCTAGAAAAGTTTATTGCCCATGGGTACAAAGACCGTAGCTCCCTTAATCAGTGCCTGTACAACAATTGCCAAAACGTTGCACACTGTTATCTAAATCGCATGACCCTCACGTTGTAAGGAGATAAAACATTATCTTTATAGTTCATATAAAGGGGATCAATTTTGCTTTGGAGCTCAGCAATCAACGGTTTCAAGCATTACTTAATGCTTGAACGTGGCATGGCGGCACCTTCTATTGAGGCTTATGTCAATGATGTTCAAAAACTTGCCGATCACTTATTGGATGCGAGTCCAACCACCATGCCAGACCAGGTTACCATGGATCAATTGGAGACCTTTTTGGCATATCTCAATGACCTGGCCCTAGGACGCCGCACTCAAGCACGCATCCTCTCTGGGGTCCGTGCTTTTTACAGATATCT
Organism: Saprospiraceae bacterium; assembly: GCA_013001595.1. GTDB lineage: Bacteria > Bacteroidota > Bacteroidia > Chitinophagales > Saprospiraceae > JABDMH01. Next base: position 168,274 of record JABDMH010000046.1, read on the forward strand.
ACTCATCGAAGACGAGATCGATGCAGATCCCACTGCCCTTATTGAGGGGCCCAAAACGCATCAGAAGATTCCCGAAGTACTGTCGCATAGTGAGATTGAAAAAATGATGGCCACATTGGATCTTAGCAGACCACAAGGTACACGCAATCGTGCCATCTTGGAAACACTCTATGCTTGTGGCTTAAGGGTTACCGAGCTCATTCAATTGAAAATTTCTTGTTTGTTTCTTGACGTGGGCTTTGTCAAGGTTATTGGAAAGAACAATAAGGAAAGACTCGTACCCATCGGATCGTCGGCCATCAAACACATTCGCTTATATCTGCAATCAGACCGCAATAAATTAGAGGTGCGACCCGCAGACTCCGACTTCCTCTTCCTCAACAGGCGGGGAAAGCCGCTGAGCAGGGTCATGATCTTCAACATCGTTAAGGAAGCAGCTAAACAAGCTCAGATTGAAAAGAATGTTAGCCCGCATACCTTTCGTCATTCCTTTGCCACCCACCTGGTAGAAGGAGGTGCAGATCTGCGGGCAGTACAAGAGATGCTGGGCCACGAATCCATAGTGACCACAGAGATCTATACTCATCTCGATATACAGTACCTCCGTGAAACCATCATGAGCTACCACCCTTTAAACAAATCTTAAGTGTATCGTTATCTATCAGTTATTAGATAACTTTGTACCATGAGCCATCGCCCCTTTCTCAATGCATCTGCACCCAGCTTTCTTGGGCGTCGACCACTGAGATTTCGAAATACAGCAGCAGATGATTTTGGTCTCTAACAAAATACCCCCATGCAGGCGGCGAAGTGTGGGCTCCAACCGAATCATTGTCTTGGCTGCACTTTGCATGGTTGTACTGGCTGTGAGTTGCGCGGTAAAAGGAGGACAGCTGCAGGGTGGAGAGAGAGATGAAACACCCCCTGTCATTCTCGAAGAGAAAAGCACTGCCAACTTTCAGACACAATTTAAAGAACGTACCATAGTGCTTAGTATGGACGAGTGGGTGAAATTGGAAAATCCATTTACCCAGGTATTGATCTCCCCTCCATTAGAGAAAAGACCGGACATCAGCATCAAGGGTAAATCGGTAATCGTAAAGTTTGATGAGGAAGAAGTCTTACGTGAAAACGCCACCTACTCAATTAATTTTGGCGAAGCCATTCAGGACATCACCGAGAATAATCCTTTGAAGAACTACTCTTTCGTGTTTTCTACCGGAACCGCCATCGACTCCCTACAAATCAGTGGAACGATCATCGACGCTTACACTGCCGAACCAGTAGAAGATGCACTGGTGATGGTCTACGAATCCGCGCAGGACTCCATCATCTACAAGGAAAAGCCGTTTTATGCTTCACGCTCACAAGAAGATGGTTCATTTACCATCAAAAACATGAAAGAGGGTAGCTTCAAAGTAGTGGCCATCATGGACGAAAACCTAAATTATCTCTATGATCCACCTACCGAATCATTGGCTTTTCTATCTACTGTATTGGTGCTGGATGGAGATAGCTTCCCCTTCATACAGTTGCAATTATCGCTGGAAAGAGAAGACCTCTATCTGTCAAAAAAAGATACCAGCGGTTGGAATCGAGGCATATTTACCTACAACAGAACCCCACTGCATCTGGTAGTCGACATTGACTCAACCGATAGTGACATTTACTATGATTTATTGGACGAAGAAATCTTTGTATGGTACCATTCAGATGCACGAACTTCATGGCCTCTTTACCTCAGGGACACATTCACTGTTCAGACCGATACACTATCGCTGCGTCGAAATACACCACCAGCACCGACACCTTCTTTTGAAAAGAAAGCACGGATTCGAAATTCAGGTCATCCAAGTGATCCCTACTACCTGTGTTTCGATACACCATTAAGCGTATTTGATACCACCTACTTGATCATAGTAGAAGGCACCAGCGACACCATTAGTCCAGAGCTATTGATCCTGGATAGTCTTCCATTATGCCTGGAAGTTTCTTATGCTTGGAAGCCAGATAGCATCTACCAGGTAACCCTCTTGCCAGGAGCACTTGTAGATATATATGGTTTGCCTAATGACACCATAACGGATCGTTATCCCATTGGCAATGTTGAACGCTTTGGGGAGATCCAACTCACCGTAGATAGTTTGGACGGCGATCAAGCCTATATTATAGAACTGCTACTAAAAGACAAACCTGAGGTCACCTTATATGCTGAAGGGCAAGAAACACTTATCAAATCCATCTACAAATTAAAACCAGGGGACTACGAATTGCGTGTCACTGAAGACGCAAATCGAAATCACCTTTGGGATCCCGCCGACTACCTGGCAGGTCGCCAGCCGGAGCATACACATAAAACTTCAGTAGAAACATTGAGATCCAACTGGGAAATAGAAGTACAATATATATGGACAAGAAAATGAAACTAAAAGGGGTAGATCTCTCGAAGAAGTACGGCCGTCGAACGGTTGTATCTGAAGTCAGCCTCGACGTAAATCAGGGAGAGATCGTAGGCCTTCTGGGACCAAATGGAGCAGGAAAAACAACCACCTTCTATATGGTGGTCGGATTTATTAAGCCCAATGGTGGCCGGGTTTTCCTAAATGACGATCCCATCACCGATCTTCCCATGTACAAACGAGCCCAGCGCGGCATCGGTTATCTGCCCCAGGAACCCAGTGTGTTCAGAAAACTCAGTGTAGAGGACAACATCATGGCCATATTAGAGATGATGGACCTCACCACCGCCGAACAGAAAGAAAAGCGAGATTCCCTCCTCGAAGAATTTGGCTTGGAAAAAGTGCGTAAAAGTCTTGGAGACACTTTGTCCGGTGGTGAACGCAGGCGAACTGAGATCGCCCGGGCACTAGCCTCTGATCCAAAATTTATTCTACTTGATGAGCCCTTTGCAGGTATCGATCCGATTGCTGTGGAAGACATCCAAGGTATTGTATCCAAGTTGCGCACAAGAAACATCGGCATCCTCATCACCGATCACAATGTTCAAGAGACCCTTTCAATCACAGATCGTGCTTATCTCATGTTCGAAGGCAAAATCCTACGAGATGGCACTGCCGAGCAACTGGCGGCAGATGAACTTGTACGCAAAGTGTACCTAGGTCAGCATTTCGAATTAAAGCGCAAACAACTCTAGCAGGCGTATTGGCTCATTGCATTTTAGCTAGTTGGGCATGCAATGGTAGAATTGTTTTATACAGGGAGACATCCACACATAAGCTTTGCGGTCTTTTGCACCTCTCTATGAGGCCAATGATGTTCAATTGTTCTTTGTGGAAGAGTGCAACTGCTAGGAACATCCATGCCTCAAACTTTGCCGCCTTTGCGCCTCTGTGTGAACCTATCAGTGTTCAATTGTTCTTTGTGGAAGGGTAGAATTGTTTGATTAAGGGAGACCTCCATACATAAACTTTGCCGTCTTTACGCCTCTGCGTAAGGCGATTGGCGTTCAATTGCTCTTTGCGGATCGGTCGAATGACTGGATTCGACAATCTTTACCTCGTGAATCCAACAGCTGGAAATGAAACATCTTCACATATAAAGCCGCTTTCAGCATGTCTCTGATGGCAAACTCCCAAATCTTATACTATGCCTTCTATCAAAAACCAAATTCTATTACGCTGCAGTCATGATTCACTCTACTAGGAAGCAACATCGCCCTGCGATGAAAATGACAAAATCAGCGTGAATGCATTTGAAACCAATTTCAATTGGGCATAGATTTGACCTGTCAAAAGGATAAAGATAGATGAGGAGAAACATTGAGGAAATTAAAGATTTGTTTACCCCGATGCTAAAGCTAGTTCATCATAAGAGCCGACCTTTAACATGTTTTTATTCACCTTTGAATTATTTAATTATGAAAAAGTCAGTTCTAATTCCAGTTTTTCTGTTGCTGTTTGGCATCAGTAGCTCATTGACGGCGCACACCTCCGCACCTGATCCCTCAAATTTACAGAAGGTGCGTGAGCAGATCATTGAATTCATTGACCACCCAGACGTCTCGCGGTTTGATTTTGATCAGGCCGAATCTACTTTACATTTCTTAATAAATAAAAACAATGAAATCGTGGTATTGTATGTAGACACACAAAGCGATTTTGTAGACGATTATCTGAAATCTCGACTCAATTATAAACAGTTGAAAAATACTCGATTGAGAGGTCGCTATGCTATGAAGATCACCCTTAAAAATGGCAGTATTTAATTTTCTTTTCTTCTCTTCATAGCCGACAGAGAGTGAGCCGAAGCACCCCTTGATGCTTCGGCTCTATTTTTTTATTGTGGAATTGTAGAATTGTTGGCCTTCCCCTAAACATCGCACCCTAAAAACTTTGGGAACTTCGCGCCTTTGCGAGAATCATTGGTTGTTCAACTGTTCTTTGTGGAATTGTGCCCTTGTGGATTTCAATAGTAATTTAGTCCTTACTAGGATTGGTAAGCGCATGATAATTCGTTGATATCTTCCCAAACAAAAACAAACACCGAATTAATCATCTGCGGACACGTCTTACGGATGCGATTGCTAAGCTGCTGATCATCGGTTGTTCAACTGTTTCTCGAGGAACGGTGGAATTGTCACCTATACCAACAATCCCCACAACTTTGCGAACTTCGAGCCTTTGCGAGAATAAATAATTTTGAACTGTTCTTTGTGTAATTGTGGATTTCAAATAAATTGGTACCTACAAGGATTAAGCGCTGATCATTGGTTGATCAACTGTTCTTTGCGGCGCCTTGGAATAGTTACCTATACCAATACCCCTCCAACTTTGCGAACTTGGCGCCTCTGACAGAGTCAAATTGTTCAGCGGTTCTTTGTGGAATGGTGCAATTGTCACCTTTGACATAAACATCAACCCCCCCCAAAGCTTTGCAAACTTCGCGCCTTTGCGAGAATCTTTGATTGTTCAACTTCTTTTTCAGAATTGAGCAATTGTGGATTTCAATAATAATTTAGTCCTTACTAGGATTGGTAAGCGCATGATAATTCATTGATATCTTCCCATACAAAAACAAACACCGAATTAATCATCTGCGGACACGTCTTAAGGATGCGATTGCTAAGCCGCTGATCATTGGTTGTTCAACTTTTCATTGTACAATTATTTGGCTTTACAATAAGCATTATTCCACATAAATTTTGCGACTCTGCGAGAATAAATAATTGTTGTACTGTTTTCATTGATGATTTATCCGCCTCCATCGATGGGCAACATATCTGCGGGTATGCGCTTATTGATTACCTTAAACCACAGAAACGGAAACAATGCCAACAAAATGGATCCGGGATAGCCCGTTGGTAGTTGCGGGCTTTCATCTACATGGTTTAGTACTTGGTATTTTTTAGAGGCCTTGTAGTGATGGTCTGCATGGCGGGTGAGCTCATAGAGAAAAATCCTACCCAGGTCGTGGTTAGAATTCCAGGAATGCTGCATCCCAACCTTCTCATAGCCTCCATCTGGTCTTTTACTCCGAATTAATCCATAGTGTTCGATGTAATTGATGGATTCCAATTGTAGGAAACCAATGACACCTATGGAGATAGCCAGCAAAAGCCCGTTCACTCTAAACAGAAATGCGATCACAATCATATACAGGATTTGGATTACTGCAAACTGAAGCATTTGATTTCGCATACTCCAAACGGGATGGTTTTGCTTCGCCAGCAACTTCTTCTCGATGTTCCAGGCACTTAAATAACTGCCGATTGTACTGCGCCACCAGAATCGATAGAGAGATTCACCATAGCGTGCCGTGGCTGGATCACCGGGTGTACAGACATAACGATGGTGTCCCCGATTGTGCTCCACATAAAAATGTTGATAGAAGGCCGGTACTAAAAGTACAATTGACAACAGCCTTTCCCATCTATTTCGTCGATGCCCCAATTCATGAGCCACATTGATGCCCGTAGCACCAACAAAAATGCCCACGCTCAATGTCATGCCTAGTAATTCAAGACTATGTAGTGGCTGGCTGGTGACTGTAGATAAATAAAAGTAAACCAGGCCATATATGATTGGGACATTTAGGTATAGTAAGAGATCAAAGAAGATCTGTCTACTGCGAAGTGGTACCAATTCAGCTGAGGTGTTCCCACCTTTACTCCCAACAAATAATTCCACCACCGGGATTATAACAAATGCCAAGACAACCGAACTGTACGACCACGTCCCTCCCGCAGCAACGGAGAAATATGCAGAGGCAGGCCCCACATACGCTAATAGATACTTCAAGTCATCCCATCCCATCTAATTTGTACACTTCGTTCTTGAAAATTACAAATATCCTACTTGGCATGTGATGTGATGAGGGACTTTCGGAGTCGGATCTGGGAGTTGCCACCAGCGGTACATCAAATGCATATCCGCTTTAGTTACTTTACCAAATAGCAAACAGCCCAGGGAAACAGTGCGAAATCCTAGAGCTGATTTTTTAATCGCTGAGTTCGGCTTTAGGATCCTGGTGGGTTTTACTACTGGCCGAGCGACTCAAATTAATTTGTCCTATACCTAGCCAAGATGCTACGAAGGCTCCCAAATCCGAAAATGGGATCAGGGAGCGCCTTGTGCGGAGGTTGGAACTATGCTCTCGACACCCCTTCTTTCGGTTACAAGAAATTCTTTCTGGCAGTACGCTTTGAGCTGAAGGCCTAAACATGCATTAGCCAGGGGCATTGCCCATGGTTAATGACACAGAAATTTGTTCAGCCTTTAGGGCTGAACATCAAACTATTAGATCCATAGGCCGAAATCATTTTGATTCCAATTGAACATGCGATCATCGAACAAACCTGATAAGTACGATTCGACTACCATTTGGTTACATGACCACGACCTTTGGAATGCTGTGCCTTGAAATCCAGATGTAAACCTGGGCTAAAAAGGACCACATCATGAAAGGGGTTTACAATCCGTGAAATAGGAAAGATGTAGTACCGCTAACCCTGTCAATGGCAAGACTACCATGTATATAGACTATCTTTGTTACAGTCGAGTATTATTATCAATCATCAGTCAAACATGATCTTAGTAACCACGGACTTTATTCCCGGATATCGCATCGACGAAGTGCTAGACATCGCTCGGGGAAGTACGGTTCGAGCTCGCCACATTGGTCGAGACATAACGGCAGCCTTCAAAAGTGTGGTCGGTGGTGAAATTCGTGCCTACACCGGACTTATGGCCGATGCAAGAGAAGATGCCATTGATCGGATGATTGCAGATGCAGAGAGACTGGACGCTGATGCCATCATCAATGTGCGGTTTATGACTTCTATGGTTATGCAAGGATCTTCAGAGATCTTAGCGTATGGAACTGCAGTGAGAATTTCCAAAGAATAGCAACGTGAGCAAGAAAACCAAAGGGATAACAGTAAATAAGAAGGCGAGATTTGAATACAACTTCATCGATCAGTATGAAGTAGGCATCGTACTCTCCGGTGCAGAAGTAAAGTCTCTGCGTGCCGGTAATGCCAACTTGAATGATGCCTACTGTTACTTTCGCAAGGGAGAACTGTGGGTGCGCAGCCTCTACATCAAAGAATACAATATGGCTAGTGACTATGAGCAAGATAGTCGAAGGGAGCGCAAATTGCTCATGAAAAAAGCGGAATTGCGGCGGCTGGAAAAAAAGGTCAAGGAAAAGGGATACACACTCATTCCCTATCGCATCTACTTCAGTGATCGAGGCATGATTAAATTAGAGATTGCGCTCGCCCAGGGTAAGAAAATCTATGACAAACGTCAATCCATCAAAGACAAGGACATGCGTCGAGATATGGATCGTATGAAAAAAGCTGCATACTAGATACACGTGAGCAGCTATATTTTTCGGATTCATCGCGTGTATAGAAACAGGTAGCGCAGCATCTCATTCTGCGGGATTTATATAAAAGCAGATCGGAAAAACCTAGGCACCCACTCTAAGATCCACGCTAGCACATCAATGAAATTTCTTGTCAAGCGACTCGACAACATATTCCCAGAGATGTTCATAGGGTATGATCTCGATCTCAAAGGTCTCACTAGATCTATTCACAGATTCTCTATTTAGTTTTTCTAGGTAAGGATTGGCGTGCCTTTCTACAGCGACCCTATGAAAATGCCGCTTAGGAACTTGCAGGAGCATTTTGATAAAACAATTTGTCCGAAAATTATTATCCTTCTTTAGATATCGGAATGTATATTTTTCAATGGCTTCTATTCGATCGGAAAGTTGATCATACTTACCCTCTTGAATTAAGAAAAGAATCTGTATAACCAAAACGGGAACATTGTACCCACGCTTGTCCGCGGAATACTTAGGAACTTCGTTCAAAAATTTGTTGAGTCGAAATTTCTTGAAATCATTGCCCTCCATCAATTTTCCAATCGACTGGAGGTAATGGACATAAGCACTATATATTCGCCATCTTTCTATCCTCCGTTCATTCTGGTATTTAAATTCTCGAGTTGAGCAGACTTCCTGAATCAATATCGGTCCCTTTGCATATCTTCCCGTATGCATACAGAGAATAAAATAGTATTCATGACTCTTATACCATCGCAAGGTCCCACGCTCGAAAGTGGATCGGCATTTCGTAAAAATCCTGTTTCCTTTTCCATAATCCCCCAGTTTCGATATGCTGAGCAACTTATTATAATAGAAGCCGCCCACGAAGTGCGGAGATACGTAAGGCTTTCCATTAAAAAAACGAATAGCGCGATCACAATTCTCAACGACTTTAGATAGGTTATTTTCAATATTTTCGATGAAACCTATTAGAGAAAATGTCATGTGATTCAGAAGAAAAGTCTTACAAACCATACAATCTTTTTCTAATTCTGCAATATACATTCGAGCTCGATCACGTACTTTCTTTCCCAGATGGAGATTTTTCCTGTAATGAATGTGAATATCTTCGTAATAATCTACTGCCTTCGTTTCAAGTTGCAGATCATGTTCATGTTTCCTCAGATCAATTAAAGCCTTGTTATAGGATTTGAGATCTCCTGTATAAAGTGCATGATATCTCTTAATAAAGCGTAGTAATTCAATCGAGACTGCAGTCAATTCAAATTTCTTGGACTTCTGCAAGGTTCTCGTCGCTAGTGAGATGGCAGCTTTTCTCGCATATCTTCCCGAAAGCAATTTTACCACCATCAAATCCTTGTGACACTGATAAAATGCTTTTTGGGCATCGCTAAACTTAGATTTATTGACATCAATAAAGAAAAGTGTATTGAATAACCTATCTCTGAGCTTTGCTTTCAGTTTACGGTACTGTGCCCTTTGGGCAGGGTTATTGTAGTAGTATTCGAAAGCCTCTTGGTCACATGTAAATTGATTAGAAAGTATTTTTTCATAGAAATCGAATACTCTATCACCTCTCCTCGCATAATCTAAGGTGTTGATTTCCTTGATCTTATTCTTCGATACAACCGCTGCGACCTCCCTTAGTTCATCCATTTCAAGGTATTAACCATCTGTTTATCAATTATTTACTTTCCTAAAGTACAAATATTTTGATAATTCTGGCAGGTACGAAATGATGTAAAGTGTCCTATACTAGCATAGCCCTATCATCTAACTTTGAAGTATAACACCAAAGGTAAAGAAAATGTTACAAATTTTATTCGCTCTACTAATATCAATGTCGGCTTCTAATATTACACTAAGTAATTCAGCCGAAGAAAAGGGATATGAAAACCAAGAAGTAAAAGTTTTAATGGGTGATGAGGAAGATGCCGGAGGCTGGAGTGGGCCATAAAGAATCAATATGTAGTGCGTCTCATGTACTGCGGATTTGAGTGTTAGAAGTGTCTAGGGTACTCCCCCTAGGCACTTTTTTTCTCATTAAATCCAAAGAGCCGGTTTTGAGTGTGTTCAAAGTCGTCCTTTGTGCCATGCATAAAGGGCGATTTTTATTTCCATAACTTAGCTGATAATCAATGTCTTATATATTAATAGATATGATTTTATTTTAATTAGTAAACGATTTTACTAGGGACTAAAAATGTTCTTTAAACGTCATTCTATCTCCATACCGAACTATCCAAATCTTAGTTGCGATTCTAAATAATTAGACTTGAATAATGAGGCACATGGTCTGCTATCAATCAATTCGAAATTGATACAGCATTATTGTCATATGCAAATTATTTTGTACGCGGGCGAATTAATTATTTGTTAAATAATTTTCCATCCATTATCAATCTAAATAGGGAAGCTGGGATCGGTCATCTATAGCACGTAATATAAAAGTTATATCTATGTGATTGGGGAAAGATGGGATTTCCGTATCATTGACAAGCTAAGTCCCATGCAATATGACCTCTTTTCCTTCCTTGTCCCAGGCATTTGTAATGGTCGTTAAACTTATGCTCTGGTCACTACTTTTTGGATTGCCCCTGGTAGTTTTGATGGACATGGGGATCACGCATCCTGAGATACGAGGTTTAGCCACCGCATTCGGCTATGCGATTCCATTTCTACTGATCATCAGGGCAGCCAGGAAGCGGTCTCCAAAGCCAGATGGGGAGCCCTTGCCTTTCAACTTTACCACTCCACCCATCAAGATGATTCTGATACTTATTCCTGTGACCATCGCGATGGGCTTCATCGGTGAACAAATCGCATACCTGGTTCCAGGCACAGAAACACTGGAAGAACTTATGCGAGATATGCTCTATCCCTCAGTATTCACTTTTATCACCACCGTTATATTGGCACCACTGCTGGAGGAACTCCTTTTCAGAGGTGTCATCTTGCGCGGTTTCTTGAAAAATATGTCGCCTGCCAAAGGCATTTTCTGGAGCGCTTTGCTCTTTGGCGGTGTGCATATGATACCAGCTCAGGCCGTATCCGCATTTTTTGCCGGCCTACTCATAGGCTGGCTATACTACCGCACTCTGTCCCTATGGCCCTGTATTTTTGTGCATTTCATCAACAATCTGCTGAGTTACAGTCTTTTCCTCTACTTTGGAGAAGCCACCACCAACGAGCTGATGGATACGACCTCCTTGCTACTTATCCTTACCTGTTCAATTGGCATTTTGGTTCTGGGCATCTACATCATAGAGCAAGATACCTTGGTTCAGCCTGAACCGACCCACCTTTTAGAAGACGGAGGTTCTGTTTAATAGTGAAACTGCTCAAGAATTCAACCCTCAAACTACGCGTCCTTGGCGCCTTTGCGTGAAATCCCAACTTCCTAACCACCAATCTCTTCGGTCCACTGATAAATGGGTCTTCGACTCCACTATGCTGCGCTCAGACTGACGTTGGGGGTTTTCGTGCTAATTAAATGACCAAAAATAGGGTTGTTCCTCTACCCGTCGAGAGCCCTATCGTTGCAATTAGGTCTAACCCTGCTAACCCGCCAACTCGCTAACAAGCCAAAACGCCATCCCGGCCTTCGACTTGGCGTTGCTTCGCTCAGGCTGACTATGGCGCTATGTTTAGAATGCCGAATCTGCTCAAGAATTCAACCCTCAAACTCCGCGTCCTTAGCGCCTTAACGTGAAATCCCAACTTCCTAACCACCAATCTCTTCGGTCCACTGATAAATGGGTCTTCGACTCCACTGTGCTGCGCTCAGACTGACGTTGGGGGTTTTCGTGCTAATTAAATGACCAAAAATAGGGTTGTTCCTCTACCAGTCGAGAGCCCTATCGTTGCAATTAGGTCTAACCCTGCTAACCCGCCCCAACTCGCTAACAAGCCAAAACGCTATCCTGGCCTTCGACTTGGCGTTGCTTCGCTCAGGCTGACTATGGCGCTATGTTTAGAATGCCGAAACTGCTCAAGAATTCAACCCTCAAACTCCGCGTCCTTAGCGCCTTCGCGTGAAATCCCAACTTCCTAACCACCAATCTCTTCGGTCCACTAATAAATGGGTCTTCGACTCCACTGTGCTGCGCTCAGACTGACGTTGGAGTGTTTATCCAGAGTGACGACATGGTCTAATTATACAATGGTGTGAAGCTTAACGAAATCAACCCTCAAACTCCACGTCCTTAGCGCCTTTGCGTGAAACCATAGATCGACTAAAAAGCGAACAACTATATTTACCTTTGAACTTCCTAAAACATTCGAACAGCTATGAGCGTGAAAGAAATGAAGGTGCCTACCATTGGAGAATCCGTGACTGAAGTTACCCTGTCCCAATGGTTGAAAGAAGATGGAGCCTATGTAGAACTCGATGAGCCTATCTGCGAATTTGAATCCGACAAGGCAACCTTGGAATTTCCGGCTGAAGCTGCAGGAAAGCTCATCTACGTAGCGCAAGAAGGTGACGACCTAGACATCGGCGCCCTCGTCGCGAAAATCGATACCTCGGCAGAAAAACCAGCAGGCAAAACAGAAGCGGCTGCCAAAGAAGGAGCACCTGCAGCCACTGAGCAAACCAGTGCACAAAAGTCAGCTGCGCCCGCTCAGCCGACTAATGAAGAAGTAAGTCACGCTACAGGTCATCCTTCTCCTGCCGCCGCTAAGCTAATGGATGAACACAATATTGAAGCTACTCAGATTGATGGTACTGGTAAAGATGGACGCATTACCAAACAAGATGTGGTACAGGCCATTGGCTCCTCCAATGAAACTCAACAGCCACCTGCCGAGACAGCGCCTACAACTAGGACCGCCAGTCAACCTGCCGCCTCTAGCCGCAATGAACGCCGGGAAAAAATGTCGCGGATGCGGCGCACCATTGCTTCACGACTTGTATCTGCGAAGAACAGCACCGCTATGCTCACCACTTTCAATGAAGTGGACATGAGCGCCATCATGCACATGCGAAAAACCTACCAGGAGCAATTTGTAGAGAAATACGACATCAAACTGGGATTCATGTCGTTGTTCGCCAAAACATGTGCCCAAGTGCTGATGGAAATGCCGCAGGTCAACGCATTCATTGATGACGACCACCTCATCTACCATGACTTCGTCGATATTTCCATAGCCATCAGCACCCCATCGGGTTTGGTGGTGCCCCCTGTCAGAAATGTCGAATCGCTGGACTTTCATGAAATAGAACTGCAAATCAAGGATTTGGCGATCAAAGCCAGAGATGGCAAACTCTCCCTGGAAGAAATGCGGGGAGGTACATTTACTATCACCAATGGTGGAATCTTTGGATCCATGCTCAGCACACCCATCCTCAACGAGCCGCAATCTGCCATCTTAGGTATGCACAACATCGTGCAAAGACCAGTAGCCATAGATGGAGCTGTAGAGATTAGACCCATGATGTATCTTGCACTTTCTTACGACCACCGCGTGATCGATGGCAGCTCATCGGTCACCTTCTTGGTAAAAGTGAAAGAACTACTCGAAGACCCTGTTAAACTTTTGATGGGATTATAGCACACCCACTGGACTCTGGTGTTCTTAACACTTTTGTGAATCCATTCAACTGCTGGCTATGGACATAGCGTTGATGCGCTCTAGCAGTTCGGTTGTCGTCGAATAGTCGGCCTTCGCAGCCTTGGCTAATTCGATCGCTCTTTCTGCATACTTCCGTGCTGGTTTTTCTTTACCTTGTTTGTAATAGAGGGCAGCAAGCGTATCATTATTGTAGTGGTTGCTCTGCAGTTCAATCGACTTTTTCGCCCAGCGGGTCGCCAATTTCAGGGCTTTTTCATCGCCGTACTTTTCGTAGATGTTCCACGACAGTCCGTTGAGGGCACTCCAGGATAGGTTCGGATATTTTTTCACGTACTGCTTCGCCGCATCGATGTATTTCTCTTTCCTATTGGTGCGCTCATAGAAACTCAACTCAAAATTATCATAGAACTGCCCCTCCTTAGATATAGGAAATATGTCGGCATACTTTTGCTTTACATCCGAGAGCTTGACGGCATCTATGTCTTCGAAATAATGCTTCTCCAACATATGGAGTAATCGACCATAGACCACCCCCTCACCGTAGGCTTTGATGTATAGAAATTTATTCTTAAGTATGTCCTGGTAGCAGGGGTCTCCATATACCTTTGCAGTCTGTAGGACCAATTCCATCGTTGCTTTATCTGTCCAGTCAGGTTGGGTATCTAGATAGGCTCGAGCCACTATGTCAAATCTTTGGTCGCGAGCACGAGAAAGTGCCTTAGCATATGCCAGATGAACTTTGTCTCCACGAGCACCACCCGCATATTTGGCCGCCAAGGATGCCAATTGGGTGCTGGGATCACGAGCTCGCAAAGCTAAGGAGACCAGATCTTTGGGCATCATGTAGCCGATTCCCTTATGCAACAAGCTGCCAGCGGAGTCAATGAATAGGAAAGTCGGATATGCCTTGACATCATATTTTTCAGTAGCCGCCTCACCATCCCCCTTTTCCATATCCAGCTTTAGATTGATAAATTTCGCATTGAAGAATGCCGCCACCATGCTGTCGGTAAATACTTGCTGATCCATGACTTTACATGGAGCACACCAACTGGCATAGGCATCGACAAAAATCATCTTACCGGAGCTCGCTGACCGAGCTACGGCCATGTCCAAATCATTGTCAATGAACTCAATCTCCTGGGCCTTGGACTGAAAAAAAAGAGGCCCAACCAAGATAAGAAGTACGCATATGAAACCGGATGTGCTCAAAAATTGATGCTCCATAACCTTATGACAATGTACATATTGGTAAAGTTCTGGGCAGAATACTCATTAGCTAATATTTAACGCTAAACCAATGGCGTGCATGTCCGAAATCCATTTCCCGGTGTAGGTTAGAAAAGTGTGCTTAGGCCAAGGTTAGGGCTGCGTTTTCACAGATTCACGGATCTTATTGGTCCAGTCGGCAGGTGAAACAAAAAAAAGATAATTTTGTAGGCACTTCTGATTTCGATCTCTCATTCAAATGATACGATGATGGCAAAGGTGAAAGAAAAAACCAGGTACTCAGACCAAGAACTTGAAGAGTTCAGTAAAATTATTGATGCCAAGTTGGCCAAGGCTCAGGAGCAACTGGCATTTTATCGCAATCAACTGCGCGATCTGGCAGATAGTGCCGATGCTAAAAGTAAAGGGCTTGACGATGGTGTTGGATCTGCCGAAAGTGAGCGGCTTACCAATATGGCTTCTCGACAGCAAAATTTGATCAAACACTTAGAGAACGCCAAAATTCGTATTAAAAATAAGGTGTACGGAATCTGTCGAAAATCTGGTAAATTGATCTCAAAAGAGCGTTTGAAAGCCGTACCTCATGCTACCCTCAGCATAGAGGCGAAGCAAAACCGTTAGACCTTTACGCCGTCCCATAATAGAGCATATTGAAACTAAACAAAGGACAAATCATCTCGTTGATCGTCATCTTGGTGCTGATTCTGGATCAGGCGTCAAAGATTTGGGTGAAAACCAACATGTATTACGGCGAGCAGATATCCATATTTGGAGCCAGCTGGGGCTTCATCCATTTTGTGGAGAATAACGGGATGGCTTTTGGCATCTCACTAGGAGGCAAGTTTGGGAAATTGGTACTCAGCCTATTTCGTATTGGGGCCGTAGGTTTCCTCATCTACTTTATCCGCAAGATGATCGAAGACAAACAGAAGATGGGTGTCCTTATTTGCTTTGCCCTGATTTTAGCTGGTGCCATTGGCAACATTATCGACAGTGCCTTTTATGGTTTGATCTTTTCTGAATCCCCCTATCATGGCGGTGTTGCGACCATGTTTCCCGAAGGAGGTGGATATGCCTCATTTCTCTATGGAAAGGTGGTAGATATGCTATACTTCCCACTCATAGACACACATTGGCCATCATGGATGCCCTTCATCAGTGGCGACCGATTTCAGTTTTTCAAACCCGTATTCAATGTAGCAGACTCTTCTATAAGTGTTGGGATTGTCAGCCTGCTACTATTCCAACGATCATTCTTTGCGCAACCTGCCCAGACATCTGAACAGAAAGTGGTCGACGAAGCGGCAGAAGCTCCCATACCTCAGGAATCACCAGATCAGATAGAACCCACTTAACTCCTAGCTTCCATTTCACTCCACGCTAATCAACCCCAATATTGGTCTCAACCTCATAGCATCACGTATGTAAGCCCCAACAATATCTCAAGGTCGCTTACAATGCGATTCATTGTAGGACAATGGGAGTACATACCTATGCACACACAAGGATATGTGGAGGTATAGGTGCCCATATTGGGTTAAAAACTTGCTGTATGCTAATCTGTAATGGGAGCCGGTTAAGGCCGGCCATAAAAATGATTTACAGCAGACTCAGCGATTTCCAAGCGTGGATAATTTAGCGAATAATGGATGAATTTGCCATCTCTTTCCGCATGTACAAGACCCGCGAGTCTAAGTATACGCAAATGTTGAGAAGTAATCGATTGTTCAATTTTGAGTGTGTTGTAGATCCGGTTGACATGAATACGTCGATGCTGGTCTATGAACTCCAAAATCTTTAGTCGAAGGGGGTGTGCAAGTGCTCGCACAATCTCACAAGAAAGGTCAAGTTTCTCATGATTGAACGTAACTTTAGTCCTGTTCATAAGTGTAGTGTTTCTTAAATTGAATGCCTTAGTCCAGACAAATATGCATTAAAAAAAAATCATATACAAAGAAACACATAAAAAAATGCCGTAATATGTAATGTATTACAGCATTTAGTATTTGTCCCGGAACAGGATTAGAGTACTACTACAATTAAAATGTATAATTCCTTGATATCAAACGCGTTTGATTTTAAAAGTTTATACTGCTAATTCCTCAACCAATCTTGAAATTTGAGCTAATCTATCCTTATCTAAGGAGTAGTAGATGAACTTCCCTTGTCGTTCAGTTTTCACTACGCCAGCCCTTCTCAAGATGGCCAAATGTTGCGAAGCAACAGATTGTTCCAGTCGAAGTTTAATATAAATGTCAGTCACAGTCATGGACTCACCCTCCTCTAACAAGTCGATAATTCGCTGCCGAAGCTTATGATTTACCGCCCTTAGAACGAGGACTGCCTTTCGCAGCTCTGCGTAGTCCAGCAGGATGTCTTTCTTCCCATGCTTGAGAGTGACATTTTCATTCTTCTGCTTTCTCATATCTAAGTTATTTTACAAATTTTGGAATCCTCTCTTTTCAATACCAAAACTGTACCAAAATTTGTAATACGTGAGAGAATGTTCATACTGTGAGGCAGTGTCATATGTATAAAAACATATTAAATATAAATTAAGTTGCATATGTAATTGACACATAATCTACATTATAGCACTTTATTGGGTTGTGTAATATGTGGTGATTTGAGGTAAATTGGGGTGAAAAAACGGGCAGTAGAATAATTTTTTTCTCGAAATCTTTCTTCAGCTAGTACCATCAGATCTGAGGCAGAACAGGGCTTATTGATGAATTTCACCGCAGAATGATGAAAAATACCGGCAAACTTATGTGCTCCATTCCCGGTACAAACCAACTGTTTACCTGTATTTATCTCGTCTTGAAAGCTGTTTTCATCTAAAATCAATGCCTCAGCAGCACGTATTTGACTCAAATTTTCATCATACTGGGCTGTATATACCTCCATACGACGAGCATCGATCATCGGAATGTAGCGAATAGATGAAACCCCTGGTACCGTTGCGCGTGCGCCTTGAGCGAGACACGTCAAAGTATCGATTCCGATCAAAGGAATACTTAGGGCCATACAATAACCTTTGGCTGCAGATATCCCCACTCGCAGACCGGTGTAGGATCCCGGACCACTGCTGACCGCCACTGCTGCCACCTCTGTTAGTGCAATGCGCAGATCTGCCAAACACCGCTCTACCAGCACCGACAGTTGCGAGGCATGAACATATCCACTGTCTATCTCATGGATGGTCAGCGTACGCCCAGCCCTGCCAATGGCCACTGAGCAAACCTCCGTGGCAGTCTCCAGGCAGAGAATAAGATCGTGGGTGTCCGTTCCTTCGGAGGATAAATCAGCAAGAGTCAATCTATTATCGCTTGAAATAGTTTTGGTATCGTTCCTGATCATTTAAGATTTCCAAAGCAAGCTTGATCTCCGCATCATTGCGCAGTGACTTTTCTGTGCGTCCTGTCTGATAATAATATCGACTCACAATCTCCTTTTCAATGAGGGAGATGATGGTGGCTTTGTTTTGCTCCAGGTCATCTGCTTTCTCCTGAGCGATCTTTTCCTTCATCTCTTTGACTTTGGCTCCAACTAGGTCCGTGAGTTGATCCGTTTCAGCAGTTTCTAATAATTCATCCAGTTTCGTCTCCGTGTCGGTCTTAAAATCTATGTTTTTGCTCTCAACAAAGGCTACAAATTCGGCAAAGTCAGTAAAGGCAAAATCCTTGGCCGAGCCAATTTCTTCGTGCTCCTGATGATATTTTGTGGCATAGTAGAAAATCAAGTTGTTATCTACCAGAAACTTGACGATGGGCTCCTCACCCACCTCATCCACCATCACATCAGGAATGATGCCTCCGCCATCCAGTACCTTCCGTCCAGCACGTGTCTTAAAGACCGCTCGTTTATTGTCTGGAATATCTACAGGCTCGCCGTCCTTGTAGCTCACGCTTTGGATACAGCGACCGCTGGGAATGTAGTATTTGGCCGTAGTAAGCTTCAGTTTTGAGTTGTATTCTAGATCTACCGTATTTTGTACCAGTCCCTTCCCATAGGTTCTCGTACCGAGAATAACTCCGCGATCGAGATCTTGCAGCACACCACTGACGATCTCCGAGGCAGATGCCGTCCATTTATTGGTCAGCACAACCACGGGCAAATCGGGAAACTCGGGTGGGCTGGATGTCTTAAAGCCGCGATCACGGTCTCTGACCTTGCCCTTTGTTGTCACCACCGTCTCTCCCTTAGATATAAATAGATTGCTGATGCTAACGGCTTCTCGTAGATATCCACCTCCATTATTACGCAGGTCGAAAACCAAGTTTTGCATACCTGGATATTCTTCTTTCAATTTTTTGATGGCTTGTGAGATGTTCTTTCCTGCATTGTTGGTAAAGGTGGTGAGGACCACATATCCGGTCTTGTCGTCCAACATTCCTTGGTAAGGCACATTTTTTACCGCCACCTCGTCGCGTTTGACCGCCACATTCCGCTCGGTATCCTCACCTGGTCGCTTAATGGTGATGTTGACCTCTGTACCAGGAAAACCCTTCAATATTTCCTCAACTTCAGCCGTCTTTTTGTCCTTAGCGCTTTTTCCCTCTACGGCGATGATCATATCTCCAGCTCGAAGACCGGCATCTATCGCCGGGCCACCTTCATAAGGTTCCACCACCGTCACATAGTCGCCCATTTTTCGCACACGAGCACCAATGCCATCATATTTACCTTCAGACATGTACCGGTAGCCTTCAATGTCAGCTTCCGAAATGTAATTGGTATAGGGATCCAGGGTCTCCAGCATGGCCTCAATTCCGACACGCATCAACCTGCTTGGATCCACATCGTCTACATAATGTGTATTGAGCTCCTTATATATATTGGTAAAAATTTCCAAGTTCTTGCTAATCTCAAACTGCTTGCTGTCGTCCTCGATGAAGGCAATGCTTGATAACAGCAGAACAATGGCGATACTAAGTTTAACTATTTTCATAACTGCTTGATTAAGAATACATCTGGATTGAATAACGTGCGGTGACCTTGACTTGTTTCGTCAAGTACACATTCCTATTCATTTATTCGGCATTTTAGCTCAACTGGATTTCAATCGGTGAAGTCATCACGGTTTAAACCAGGAAACCACCGTCTTTTCCAATTCATCTGGATTATCAGCATGCACCCAATGACCCGCATCTTGGATTTCTACGATTTCATATGTGGAGAACTTCTGGTCAATATGGTTAATCTGTTCTTGTTGGATGTAAGATGAATTGGCGCCTTTGATGAAGAGCGTGGGCACTTCGACTAGTGTTTTAGGAAAAGGTGGAGCCTTCAGTAATAACTCATAGTTGCTGATGATCGCCGGCAGATTCATTCTCCAAAAAAAAGATCCATCCCTGTTTCTCGCCAGGTTTTTCGCCAAGAACCCAACTACAGCCTCATCTCCAAGTTTTTCCATGAGTTGTTCGAGCACCTCACCACGCCGATCGATATCCTCTAAAACGATTCCTTGCAGGGCATTAAACAGACCCCAGTATGCAGGTTCATAATCCGAAGGGGCCATATCGACAACGGTCAGTTTCTTGACCAACTCCGGGTGAACGGCAGCCAATTGCATCGCCACTTTACCTCCCATCGAATGCCCCATTACGACGGCACCCTCGTACAACCAGTTTTGTTCCATGAACTGCTGCACATCGAAAGCCATCAGGTCGTAGGTCATCAATCTATCATGGGATGACCTGCCATGATTGCGCAGATCCAACATTATGACCATGTAATCATGAGACAAGCGCTTGGCAAACGACTGCCAATTGTCCAACATGCCGAGCATCCCATGCAAGATGATCACTGGTGGTCCAGAACCAATAGTCTTAGAATGTAGTTGCATATATTGCAAAAGTATAAACCAGTCGCTAGTATCGATGTTCAAACTTGAATCACCTTTTAAGCCCACTGGAGATCAACCTGAGGCGATCAAGCAACTAACGGAAGGCATTGAAGCTCATGAGCCTGCCCAGGTCTTATTGGGAGTAACAGGATCCGGAAAGACGTTTACCATCGCCAATGTCATTCAAAATGTACAGAAACCGACCTTGGTTTTAACTCACAACAAGACCCTCACGGCACAGTTGTATGGAGAGTTTCTTTCTTTTTTTCCCAATAATTCGGTAGAATATTTTGTCTCCTATTACGACTATTATCAGCCAGAAGCATACATGTCCGTCTCAGACACCTACATTGAAAAAGATCTTTCAATCAATGAGGAGGTAGATAAGCTGCGACTTAGGGCCACTTCTTCACTGTTATCAGGCAGGCGCGACATCATCATCGTGGCATCAGTGTCCTGTATTTACGGCATGGGAAATCCCGAAGACTACAAAACAGGGATCATTCGCCTTCAGCGAGGTATGAGCATTGCTAGGAATACCCTCTTATATAGTATGGTAGAAAGCCTCTACGCGCGCACAGAGACCAAATTTGATCGCGGTACATTCCGGGTGCGTGGTGACACTGTAGATGTGAACCTACCGTATGTGGAATATGGATACCGCATCATATTTTTTGGAGATGAAATTGAAGAAATTGAACGCATTGAAGTCGAGTCTGGTAGGCGCATTGAGAAACTCGAACATGCAGCCATTTTTCCTGCTAACCTATACGTAGCACCCAAGGAGCGTATGAAAGGTGTACTGGAAGAAATCGAACAGGAACTTTATGAGCAGGAGCAATACTTTGAAAAAGAGTCGCGATATATCGAAGCCAAACGCATTAAAGAACGGGTCACCTTTGATCTTGAAATGATGCGTGAATTGGGCTATTGCAATGGTGTGGAAAACTATTCTCGCTTTTTCGATGGTCGCAATCCGGGCACCAGACCATTTTGCCTGCTGGACTATTTTCCAGATGATTATTTGTTGGTCATAGATGAGAGTCACGTTACCATTCCCCAGGTACGTGGTATGTGGGGAGGAGATCGTGCCCGTAAGCTCAATCTGGTAAATTTTGGTTTTCGCCTTCCCTCTGCCATGGACAACCGCCCATTGAACTTTGCAGAATTTGAATCCCTGTCCAATCAAATCATCTATGTCAGTGCCACTCCTAGCGATTATGAGTTGGAAGAAACTGGCGGCTTTATTGTGGAGCAGGTGGTCAGACCGACCGGACTTTTAGATCCACCCATTGAAGTGCGTCCCAGCATCAATCAGATCGATGATTTGTTGGAAGAAATCAATAAACGAATAGAAATTGAAGAACGCGTGTTGGTGACTACTTTAACCAAGCGGATGGCGGAGGAGTTGACCAAGTACCTCACCAAGCTACATATTAAGTGCCGTTACATCCACTCGGAGGTAGATACCATGGAACGGGTTGAAATCATTCAACAATTGCGGCAGGGTACGTTTGATGTGTTGATCGGAGTCAATCTGCTGCGAGAAGGCCTCGATCTACCTGAAGTATCTCTGGTGGCCATCATCGATGCCGACAAGGAGGGATTTCTGCGGAATGCTCGATCACTTACCCAGACCGCGGGCCGGGCCGCTCGAAATGAAAATGGCTTAGTGATCTTCTATGCCGATAAGATCACCGAATCTATGCAGCGAACCATAGATGAAACCAACCGGCGCAGGGCCAAACAGATTGCCTATAATGAAGAACATGGCATCACTCCAAAGACCATCAGCAAATCGAAAACGGCCCGAAGCATTCTGGATATTCGTGCTGCTTCCCAAGCCAACGCATATCTTGAACCCGACGAGCCCAGTATAGCTGCAGACCCGGTCGTGCAGTATATGTCCAGAGACCAGTTGGAAAAATCCATTGGTGAAACCGAACGCCGTATGAAAGCTGCTGCCAAAGATTTAGACTTCATTACCGCTGCTCAGCTACGTGATGAGCTCTTTGCACTTAGAAAGAAATTAAAAACCTTGTAGCTTCAGCTTCAGGCATGAAAATGCAACTAGGCAAAGCACCTATTAGATAATTCTTTGAGTCAACCATCGGAGAATATGGGAGCAGAAGACTTCGCAGGTAATAAATTTGTCAACCAGATTTATCTACTGATATTGCTCGTGGTATTAGCTCTGGCGTACATTTCCTTCTATACAGATCCATCCCATTTTGCTCAATTTATCGGGGATCTAAATCCGCTTTTGGCCATTTCAATTACCGGTCTCTTGGGACTAATGATCCATGTCTTCTGCCTACGATCATTTGGATTTTCTATCCTTAAGTCAGGAAGATTCACCAAGTCCCTACGCTATGCTTGGTTGGTCATTCTTTTTGCAATAGTTGCTATCCTAGTGGATTGGAAGATCACTTTGCCAATAGATATCAATATCCCGTTCCCTGATTCTCTTCTATTCTATCCGGCAATTGCCTTCATGGTCGAACTGGTATTTCACGTTATACCACTTGCCATGGCATTAATGCTTGCTAACCGCATCTTTAAAAATATTGATGAGGAAAAAGTCACATTCGGCTGCATTCTTTTGGTCGCTATCATTGAGCCCACTTTTCAAATCTTGATGGATAGCTATCCCATTGGGGCATTGATTGTCACTTGGCTGAATATTCTCTTGTTCAATCTGACCCAGCTATTCATCTATAAGCGATATGGTTTTATCCCCATGTATTGCAGCAGGCTCATATACTATTCAATTTGGCATATTGCGTGGGGCTATTTTCGATTGGATATCCTATTTTGAAATAGTCGCCATTGTATCCTTTTGGCAAGATTTTTAGTCCGCTAAAAAAAACCTTCCCTCGGCACTTCATGACAGTACTTATTGGAATGGTTTGAGAATCAGCTGGCCCAAGTTTTTCCTCCCACCTCCTCCAGCGGCTTACACCCTTGATAGATTCCAGGAATGGGATCGTAATTCAGTACTTGTGTAGCCCCAATCTCAGAAGTAAAAAAGCCCAGCAAAATCATTTCCTTAGCCAGCAGAAAAAATGGTTTTGCGTCTCTTTGCTGTTTTTCCATTCGCGCTTGTTCTGCCAGTTCCATCATCATGTTGTATTGGATCTCCGGAGTGGCAGTATGGAATTTTCGTTCTTGCAGCCAGGACAGGCCGTTCCTAAAAACCTCTTGTTCCTTGTTTGACAGGTACTCAGCAACCATTTTTTCCACAAAACTTTCTACGCCAGCTTCCTTCGCACCTGGGGTATCGGTAGTAGGTAGGACTTGCTCAGCAAAGTCTGCAACAATCATGGCCTCTACATTTGTAAACGCCTGGGGAGTCCAATCCAGATCTATGTCTGCACGACACCCTGATAGCACTCCTAAAACCAGTGAGCTGCTCAATGCACCACACATTATGGTCGAGGTTTTTTCAATAGCTCTACGCCGACTGATTTTTTCCATGGTCTACAGATTGTTTTTTCTCATCTCCTTGACTGCATAGTCGCATGCTCTCGCAGTCATGGCCATATAGGTTAGAGATGGATTACCCCATCCATTAGAGCACATGACTGAACCATCGGTAGCAAAAACATTGGGGATATCATGCATCTGATTCCAGCGATTAAATACGGAAGTCTTAGGGTCTTTTCCCATACGCGCTGATCCCATTTCGTGAATGCTTAGACCGGGCTCACTCTTTTCATCATACGTCCGGATGTCCCGAAATCCTGCTGCTTCAAGCATTTCGGCACTGGCACTTTGCATTTCTTTGCGCATGGCTTTTTCATTTTGGCCATGAGCCACATCCATGACCAGTTGAGGCAAGCCCCATGGATCTGGCCTATCGTAATCCAGATACACTTGATTCTGATGATTGGGTAAACATTCTCCGAAACCAAGAAATCCAAAGGACCAGGGACCTGGTTTAGTCAAGCGGTTCTTATAGTCCGCTCCGAAAGCGTATGCGTCGGGTTCATTTCTCATATATCCGGCACGGGAGCCACTGCCATACAGAACGAAACCGCGGAGGTAATCCTTTCTCTGTGTCTTTTGGTCGAGATTCTGAAATCTGGGCACCAACACTCCGACCGGTCGCCGACCTTTATAGTACTGATCGGTGTATCCATCATGTATGCCACGTGCGCCGACCCGGAAATGATTGTCCATAACATTATGTCCTAATTCGCCACTCGTATTGCCCAATTCATCAGGAAAGGACTCCTTGACCGATCGAAGCAAAATACCGGTACTAGCCAATGCTGAAGCACAGAGGAATATGACCTTGCCGTAGAAGTCGATCGTTTGCTTCGTTTGGGCATCGATGATTCGAACGCCCGTAGCTTTCTTCCTGCTTCGGTCATACAATATGGTATGCACAATAGAGTGTGGTCGCAAGGTCATACTGCCCGTTGAATCGGCGGCAGGCAAAGTCACGGCATTACTGCTGAAGTAAGCTCCATATGGACACCCTCGTTCACATAAAGATCGAGCCATACAGGCACCTCTGCCTCCGTGCTGGACCGTAATATTGGCCGTACGCCCGATCGCCAACATCCGGTCCGTATAATGCGCTGCAACCTTTGCTTTAACGTGCTTTTCGATGCAATTCATTTCCCAGGGAGGTAAGAACTTCCCATCGGGGGTTTGCGCAATCCCGTCTCTTTCTCCGCTGACTCCGATGTAGGACTCTACGTAATCATACCACGGGGCAAGGTCGCGGTAGCGGATGGGCCAGTCGATTCCCACGCCATCTTTGGTAGGTGCGGCAAAATCATAGTCACTCCACCTGTAGGCCCACCTAGCCCACATCAATGATTTCCCACCTACATGATCTCCGCGCATCCAGGTGAATGGCTTCTTTTGGATGTATGGATAATCCCGGTCATTGACAAAGAAATGTTTGGTGGATTGTAGCACAGCGTAACTGGTACGACTTTGCACTGGATAATCCTCCTGTATTTCTTTGGCTGTAAGTCGGTCGGCATAAGGGGAGTCCCACGGATTCCAGTTCATCGTGGGGTAGTCGGCAACATGTCGTACCATACGACCGCGTTCAAGCACCAATGTTTTGAGTCCCTTTTCGCATAATTCTTTGGCGGCCCAACCTCCACTGATGCCCGATCCCACCACGATGGCATCAAATGTTTGTTGCCTTTTTGACTGAATATTCAGATGCATCTATTGTATTTGCCCACTCCTAGGGGTTTGTAAGCTACTAGTCATGAGCGGCAGGTCAAAAGAGTTTAGTCATAGCCTCTACTGATCCTGCTCACTCCAGGCAACCTCGATATCCCGTCTATTGACCAGTATTTTGCCCTCACTTGATCCGCATCATAGTCACCTTGGATGAGAATGGAGACCTTACAACTTGGAAAGATTCAAGTCCAACTGCATCAGGGATTCAAGCTTCCCCATACAGTTGGGCTCTTTTGCTAAAATCTTAATGCGCGTAAATTGCGATTGCTTCTATTTACCGGAAAAGGAGGTACTGGAAAGACAACGATCTCTGCAGCTACGGCCGTCGAGGCAGCCAGGCAGGGTCACAAGACCTTGATCATATCCACCGATCCCGCACACAGCCTCTCCGATGCCTTAGATTGTGAGTTGACGCCGGTACCAACTCAAATCGACCGGCACCTTTTTGCACAGGAACTCGATGTGTATTACTCTATGCAAAAACACTGGGAAAACTTGCGTGAGTTGATGCTTGCCGTATTCAGATGGCAAGGTATGGATCACATCGTTGCTGAAGAACTTTCTGCCCTCCCGGGCATGGAAGAGGCATCTGCATTTCTGTGGTTAGAGCAACATTATCAGGAACAAGTCTATGATCTAATTGTCATTGACAGTGCACCAACTGGTGAAACGCTGGGCATGTTGTCCCTTCCACAAGCCATGCAATCCTGGATGTTGAAAGCATTTCCGCTGCAAAGTATGGCGATGAAAGGCTTTGGCACGATGATTCGAGCAACCACCGGCATACCATTGGATCACGGTCTGGAAGAATTGGAAGCACTCTTCAAAAAATTAGAGCACATTCAAAAGATCATGATTGATCCAAAGCTCTGTAGCATTCGTATCGTGGTGAATCCTGAACGTATGGTGATCAAGGAGGCCAAGCGGGCATTTACCTATCTGCAATTATATGGATACTCCGTCGACGCTGTAATTATTAATCGTGTGTTCCCCCGTGAGGCAGCCAGCGGAATTTTTAAATCATATCTAGCGGCTCAAGCTGATTATCTTCAAGAGATTGAAGATGCCTTTCAGCCATTACCGATCTTTAGCGTCCCACATCAGGGCAGGGAGGTGTTTGGGCAGTCCCTATTAGCAAAATTAGGTGCTGATCTATACGCAGGTCGCGATCCCTCGGATGTCTTTTTTGAAGAGCGTTTCTTCAATATTCAAGAACAGGATGATGGCTATTTGATTAGCTTGAAATTGCCATTTTTACATGCTCAAGATCTACAATGCAAAAAATTCGGGGACGAGTTGGTCATACAGGTCGGCAATCAACGTAAATCCATTTACCTGCCTCGATTCGCCAATTATCTTCAGCTGAAAGACTTTACCTTCGAGGCACCGTGGCTAAGGGTGACCCTAACACGCTGAGTGAAGCAGTTTGCCATAGCTTTCGGGACATACTTTGAAATCAATTGAGCCTGATCACCCTCGGTAATTGGGTGCTCATTATAAAAACATCTACATGCAAATTAAGATCTACCGCTGTCTAGAAGGTGCTCAAAAAGCACGTGGATTGACCGTTTTATTTGACGTCTTTCGAGCAAGTAATACGATCATTGCCTGTCTGGCTGGAGGTGCTGAATTTGTTTTGCCCATAGGTGATTTAGATGAAGCCCATCGCCTAAAGAAACAGCATCCAGGCTATATGTTATTAGGTGAAAGAAATGGCATCCCTCCAAAAGGATTCGACGGAGATAATTCCCCTGCCAAGGCAGCTTGCATGGATTTGGAACACAAGAAGATCATCCTAACGACATCGGCAGGATCTCAGGGTATTGTGCATGCAAATCAGGCGGATCTGCTGGTGATCGGCAGCTTTGCCAATGCTAAGGCGATTACCGAGTATATCCGCGCTCAACAACCGGAGATCGTCAGTTTGCTAGCCATTGGACTTAATGCAATTGATCCTGCTCATGAAGATGAAGCTTGTGCACAATACATCCAACAGCTGCTGGACACCCAAGACAGCGAGTTTGCTAAAATCCAAGAAGATCTGCTCGCATGCAATGGTGCTGATCGACTACGAAGGCTCCACCAGCACGAAGACTTACTATTTTGTACCACTATGGACAGTCATCCGATCGTTCCGGTATTTGATGCCTTAAGTGGGAGGATTACTAAGCTGGTCTAGAATTTGTCAACAACAGCTAACTAGGCTGAGACCATTTGTAGCTGACCATATGAATTAACGATCAGGTAGCCATGTGACCAAGGTCAGTCCCTTCTCTGCTAGATATCTGATACCTTAGCAATCTCAAAGGATATGTCATGAGATTTCGAAATAGTTGGCTAAGCCTCATCTTTTCTCTAATCACCCTTTCTCTAGTGTACGACAAGGGATGCCAGCAATCGGATGAATATGCACTTCCTGCCGGTACTGTGGAAGCAGGCAAATCTAACTTTGTTGAGCTCGGTTGCAATTTATGCCATAGTGTGGGTGAGATACCATGGGCCGGTGAGCAGTCAGGGCATCCGCATCTTCCCCTAGGTGGGGAGACCACCAAAGTGAAAAATTATGGTGACCTGGTAACCTCCATCATTAATCCATCACACAAGATTAATCGTGAATACATCATTCAGATGAGAAGAATAGTGGATAATTCGCCCATGACAAATTACAATGAGGTGATGACCATTCAAGAACTGATCAACTTGGTCACCTTCCTACACGGTGAATACGAACTTGTCGTGCCTGAGCTTTCCTATGATCTACCCGAATTCTGAACGCTGCATTTTTTGTTAATAAGACTCCTTTTTTAATCGCATCATACGGTAAGATGGTCATGCTAAGAAACTAGAAAAGTCACTCCATCCTGATCTACTAGTGACATGCTCTTAGAATGTTCATTCTTCGACTATTCCTGCTTAGGTTTCCTGCCAACAAGTGATGTGTGTCTAAGCTATTTCTCTGGCATCATCGTCCACTGCTTCTCTGGTCTTGTATTCCATTAAACCACTAGTACTGTTGGATAAATATCACCTACACTTAGTCCCTTTCTTCTTGCCCCACTCCTTGAGGTTGCTTTCGAGTGATTCCCATTACCGAAACAACCACTCCAACCCAAAACAATACTTGATCGTACCGGTGATTTTTGGAATTGGATTTTCCCCAAATAGTCCAATATCCATCAATTGAAGTACCAAACCGATTATCACGACCACTAGAGCAGCATATTACCTTCTTCGATTTCATCATTCCTATTTAAAAACTAAATGAGCCTCTTAAGCCAGAATTTTCAGCCTCTTCTTTTTTTCTTAATTCGTTCCAATTATTTACCTGCAATGCCAGAAGAATACCAATCATAACGAGTACGATTTCTCCGACTGCATAAAACAGATACTTACGGAACCTGTTCTCAGTAACTAGTCCTTGTCTAATTTTTCTAAAGAATTTAATCATTTGTCTATTGGTTGGTCATAATGAAGGCTAACGGTTTGTGTAAGTTTTGTAGCGGATTTACGTGCGGTTATTCGTCCGATAGAAACGGATAATTAAGCGTGAATCCAACGTTGAAATACCCACCGAACCTGCTATTAAATTTACACTGTGTTAGCATTTGTTATTTATTAAATAGAGGTATTTTCTTTATTTACGTTTAGATTTGTCGGTGGCCTTAGCCGATCCAATCCTTCGTGTCCGGATTGAAGCACCACCGTTCCTAATAAACTTGTCGACCGCCCCGACATTGCCCTCTACGACCCAGTAGTTGATATCGGCAATGCCTAGGTTCTTGGGATCGTTGATATCGCTGACGAGCGTCTGCCAGGCATTTTCCGTGTTTGTCTGTCCCCTACCTGGCATTTCCGTGTTCATTTGTTCGATCGAGAATCCGTGTCTGCCAGACACAGTAACTTGATGTGTATTGCGGTAGGTGCCCACCCGGGCGAAGCGGGAAGCGTGATGGGCTTGTTGGAATTCAAGACCGTTGATGTTGGAGGCCACAACGATATTATCCCCGTCGGTATGTTCGTTAACCACAATACCGCTATGATATCCGGTCACTGTCACATTGCGCAGGACCGTGAGAGCACCGTTATTGCAGGCAGGTGTGACCAAGCCGTTCGCACCGAGGGTGGGCTTCGACGCCTGCACATTGTAGAGATCGGTGTTGACGAAGACGTTCTCGAGCTTGCACTGCGCCGCGTGTTTCAGGTCAATACCGCTGATGCCTGGATTGTCATATGTGCGGACATCCAGATTTTCGATGATCACGTAGGCCCCTGAGAATGTCAGGTACAGCTTCTCGGGCGTGTTTGCCGCAGAGATGACCGCAGGCCCGGACTTCGACAGGCACTTGAGAATTGTGCCGTTCTTCGGAAAGGGGATTGATCCAATCGTCCCAAATACCGGTGTCGGTTCGCTTTCACCTGCGATTTCCACGGTTATCCATTTCTTGGTCCCGGGAATTATGATCCTGCCGCGATAGACCCCGTCTGGAAGGAACATTCGCCCGCCTCCGGACTCGATTACAGCCTTCATGCATGCCGAAAATGCTTTAGTATTGTCCGTCTGATCGTCTCCCATTGCCCCATAATCCAGTACATTGAAAATTTGTGAATTTATTGTGAAAGTTTTTTCGTTCACTCTACTGTTCTTCTGATTGGACAGTTCCACATGATTTCTTCTGTGGGATTCCTCCTTCTCGTTACAAGCCAAGATCAGAATCAATAATGAAAAAGCGGCTAATTTAATGCTTGAGAATTCTACGATGTTTTTTATTCTATTTCTTAATGCAAGCATCATCAAATTGGTTTATATAATAATTGCTAACGGGTCGGTGTATGATTTCGTAAGGGAATGCGTGCTTCAAACCTATCAATTTGCCACCCAAAATTGATGCGGGTGATAATACTCGAAAACCTCTGAAACCCTTATGAATTATAGCATTCATGTAAAAAATAGCAACTTCCTAGGTGGAAACAAAAAATATAATAAGATGCCTAATAAAGTTACTACTACTCCGAAGTTATTCATTGGTCACGACATACACAAACGAAGTTGGAAGT
>JABDMH010000047.1 GCA_013001595.1 Saprospiraceae bacterium
GGCCACACCCCTGATTGGGACTTTGACATCACCAAAATCATAATGCCCAAAATCATAGGCAGAAGGTTTGACTGCCGGGAGAAGCGACCGAGGTATCCGTAGCTTTTCAAGAATCCAAGCATCCCAATCAAGGTCATGGATATTATAGAGCATCGTTCGTGATGCATTAGAATAATCAGTGACCAATTGATTTCCCCCGGTCATATTCCATATCAGCCAAGTGTCTATCGTACCCATGGCCAAATGGCCCTCCTCAGCAAGCGTTCGTGCACCAGGTACCTGATCTAGCAACCACATCACCTTGGTGCCAGAAAAATAAGCATCCACGACTAGGCCTGTTCGCCTACGGATTTCCTCACCCCAACCCTGCTCCTTTATCTGCTCACAAATGGAAGCAGTGCGCGAATCCTGCCAAACTATGGCATTATGGATCGGCTTGCCCGTGCGCTTATCCCAAATGACCGTGGTTTCACGTTGATTGGTTATCCCTATTGCTGCAAGATCAAATCCAGATATGCCCGCCTTGTCCAATACCTGATCAATCATTTCCAACTGCAGACGCAAGATCTCCTCTGCATCGTGCTCCACCCAACCTTGCTTAGGGTAAATCTGACCAAATTCTTGCTGGGCAACACCAAAGATGTCACCACCTTTATCGACCAAAATCGCACGACAGCTGGTTGTGCCTTGGTCTATCGCTAAGACGTATTTTCTCGACATTTAAGTGCCTTTAAGAAATGGTTGTGAAAATCAAAAGGTAAGGCAATTCAGAGGAAAACCGTAAATATTTCTATATTTTCGGCTGAAACTAAATCAGGATACATGCAGCGTAGATCATTCGTAAAACAATCAGGCTTGGCAGTAGGAGCCGCCTCCCTGGCAACGGGAGTTGTTGAAAAAGTAAGTGCCAATACCTTCTTTGCAAAAAAAAGGGTCGCCCTTGTGGGAACAGGTGTCAGAGGAACCTCCTTTTGGGGTAAAAATCTGGTAGAGCGGTACAATGACATCCTTGAATTTGTGGCCTTGGCAGATATCAATCAAGGTAGATTGAATTATGCCTTAAAATATATGGGTGTTTCCTGCCCTACTTTCACCAATTTTGATCAGATGATAGAAGAGGTGAAGCCGGAAGTGCTCATTGTAACCACCATGGATAGTACGCATCATGAATTCATCATAAAGGGCCTGGAGGCAGGGATTCAGGTGATTACCGAAAAGCCCTTAACTACCGATGAGACTAAATGCCAGGCGATTTTAGATGCCGAAAAGGAATCAGGCAAGCAAATCATCGTCGGTTTCAACTATCGCTGGTCACCTTATTGTACCAAGATCAAGGAAATTCTAGAGAATCAGACAGTCGGTAAAATCACCTCGGTAGATTTTCATTGGTATCTAAACACTTACCATGGAGCATCCTACTTCCGACGATGGCATGGTGAGTTAGATAAGGGCGGTTCTTTATGGGTGCATAAAGCCACCCATCACTTCGACTTATTGAATTGGTGGCTAGATTCTGATCCTGTGGAAGTTTCAGCCTATGGTTCATTGGAGCATTACGGACATAATAATTCCTTTCAAGGTGCCAACTGCAGGAATTGCGCGCACACAGATAAATGCAAGTTTCATTGGGACATTACTAAAAGTGAACGGAATACAAAACTATATACTGACAATGAAAAATATGACGGATATATCCGCGATAATTGCCTTTGGCGCGACGACATAGATATCCATGATAAAATGTCAGCCCAGATTAAATATGCCAATAATGTAATCGTAAATTATTCTCTGACCACTTATTCTCCTTATGAAGGCTGGCGTATAGCCTTCAATGGTATGGATGGCAGAATGGAAGCATGGGAAGACATTCCTTGGCGTCAAAAGGAGCAGATGGCTCAAGCTGAACTGCATGCTGCAGAAATGTCGCAAGATAAGGACAAAGCAACTGGAGCATACGATGAAATCATGGTCATGAAGAATTGGAATGATTACGAGTTTGTGAAAATCCCTAGAGCTACTGGAGGTCATGGCGGTGGAGACGTACGCCTTCAAGATAAAATATTTAGGGATCAAAATGCCCCAGATCCACATCGTCATGCAGCAGGAAGCAGAGATGGTGCGATGTCCATACTCATAGGAATTGCTGCTCGAATGAGCGTTGCAGAGAACCGACCAGTGCAGATAGAGGAGCTGGTTGATATTAAGCCAATGGCTCAGCGACCGGACTACTTTAAAGGTGTTGCCTTTTAACCTCTCATCTGGTACTGGAATTCCAACTATTTAACCAGCAACATCAAAAGATGATCAAACCTATTTGCTCAATAATATTCTTTGCATTAGTATCTAATGTTGCCAAAGCGCAGCCATATTTGCTTGAAGCAGATAGCATCGAGCCGAAACTAACAGAAGTTTGGCAGCCTGAACCACCGCTCGTAACTCCAGGAAATATGGGAGCAGCACCCTCAGATGCCGTCATATTATTTGATGGAAAAAGCTTTGACAGCTGGGAACATGAGGATGGCTCCACACCTAAATGGAAGATCGAAGATGGAGCCATGGTTGCCGTCAAGGGCGCAGGATATATCTTTAGTACCGTGCCACACGGCGATGCACAGATCCATATCGAATGGCGTACGCCAGCAGAGGTAGTGGGTGAGAGTCAGGGCAGGGGCAATAGCGGGGTCTTTCTACAAAGCACCTATGAATTACAAGTCTTAGATAGCTATGACAATCGAACCTACTCAAATGGTCAGGCCGGTTCGATCTACAAACAGACCATGCCTTTAGTCAATGCTTCAAGAGGACCCGGTGAATGGCAAACATACGATATCATCTACCACGCCCCTACATTCGCAAGTGGTAGAGAGTATGAAAAACATCCCTACATTACCGTTTTTCATAATGGTGTGCTAATTCAAGACCACACGAAGATCCAAGGTACCACTCCCTACAAGGGCCCCCCGCAAGTCAATTATCACGGTAAACTTCCCATAAAACTTCAAGATCACAGTAATCCGGTGGCGTTTAGAAATATCTGGTTACGACACTTGTAGGACTTTGGACACCAGCCACTGCAGGTACCATTGGGATTCATTCATCCAGCTTAATGACCAACGCGGCTACTGATCGCTCTGGCAATTGAATCGCTATAAGTCGCTCTGCATCTGCACGCACCGGATCAGTAGATATTGACATATAGGGTTGCCTAGCTGGGTCAATATTTGTGTCATCTAAAGCATCCGAAAGTACATGCAACACACTCCAATCGATAGACATTTTAAATGGAGACAAATCAATCACCACGCTGCTGTAATCCGCATGATTTCGATTGATGAAAAACAGCGTGATTTTGTTTTCAGAACCCGTAGTAACTACGTCGATTTCCGGCACCAACTCCTTAATGCGAAGGCCTTCCTCGCTTGCTTTGTTAATGAGTGGACTTCAGATCGATGACATGTGCAGCTGATCCAGAGTATTGGGTATGCTGACCCACGCTCTCCAAACTTCTTCCTTCTCTAGTAGCTCAGGTGCTATGGCATGACCATTTCTATAAATATTACTGGGTTTCATCGCCAGGGCATGTACGAATGAAACACGTAATAATCAATACGATCTCCCATTTCACGATGAAGGCCATCAAGGATCTCATCATTCACGTAGTCGACGATAATTTCAGCCTGAGGGTCCACAGCCTCAATAACCTCAACATATCTTTTGACGCAAGTGATGTACCAACCCACAGGATCTGGTATATCGGCTTCCCCCAACAACTTCTTCTTCCATGACCAAAGGGCCCAGGTTTCATTTCCGATTTTAAAATATCGGAATCCATGAGGACCGCCATTCCCATTAGCGGCCCGATCTGCAGGCCAATCCTGTAGGCCCATCGGAAATGTCTGACCCTTTCTAGCATTTGCATATGCCACCAATCCCCCGGCATGAATCGCGGCAGTGTCCAGTGGAACGCGCTTGAGAAAAGCATCAAAAAAATTCAAGGGAATAATTGCTTCACAATTCAGTGCATGCACAAGGTGAGCGAAATCATCGATAGCAAAACGGTTGGTAACCGTGTCTCCCGCATTTCCCAGTGAAGATGGCCGGTTTGCCCTATTCGGTAGATCGATCATATCCGTCCAGTCCATGTAATCAATGTCGGTTCCTCCAAGAAACCGTAAAACCGGGATCTCTAGGTTTTTCAACTTCTCCAACACTTGAAGGTCCAACTGCCCTGTCCGTACATCGATCGCATATTCTATGCCTGCCTCCCCACCCCAATTGGGGCGCTCAAGGAAATGACCAAAAATTCGATGGTTAATAGCTTGGATGCGATCTGGAAAAACCACGAAGCTCATATCCTGGGACAAACTAGGTATGGTTAATGTTACAAACCAAAGGAATAACTGTGCCTTTATCCCCTTTGAGCAACCTACTATGAACTTCAAATTTGCAGATTTAAGGGCCGATAAAAAAATCGATAAAAACCAAAACTAAACAGTCTCAAGGGGTCTGATCTACACGGATTGAGACAAGATTGCAGAAAAAAATTGTACCTTCTCTATAGCATCTCAACCATTTCTTGGTATGAAGTATAAAAAATACATACCACTCCCCCGACTTAGACCTTTTGTCGAATGCCTCTTCTTTTGGGAAGTTCCCAAACAAGCTCAGCAAACTGTGATTGACTCTCCACCAGCTGGTTACAGTGCTATTGTCTTTAATTTGGAAGGGGGATATCAAATCGCTCGATATGGACATGACAGCCACGACATTAGATCTTCATTTGTCGTGGGTCAAGCTACTTCTAATTATCAGCTTCTAGTTGAAGAATCTATCCATCAGATAGGTATTGTATTTAAACCCACGGGACTATTTAAGCTTTTTAATATTCCGGGGTTTGAAATTAGTAATGGTAGGTTCTCACTTGATGATCTTTCTGCTGCATCCTTACAATTGCTGGAAAAACAAATCGCCGAATTAAAGTCTCCAGATCAGCAGATCGAGCACATCCAACAAGTACTTCTACAGCAACTGTCCCGTAAAAATCTAGTCCCTGACCAACTGGATCTTGCCGTCAATCAAATCGTAGGTAAACGAGGCAATATTAAAATTAGCGAAGTACTTCCTGGCACATTCATGAGTCGCAGGAAATTTGAAAGGCGATTTCTATATGAAGTGGGACTTAGCCCAAAGTATTACGCACGTTTACGCCGATATGGATATGCATGCTCTCTCATAGCTGGTAAAAGAGAAGCCGATTGGGACACTGTACTCTTCCCTGGGGGTTATTATGACCAGAGCCATTTTATAAAAGACTTTAAAGAATTTTCTGGATTATCCCCGCAGCGGTACTTACTCAAAAACCAGGAACTCAGCCACAAAATCGAATCCTAAGAAACCTGACGCATTTTTACAATCCGGGGTGACCCTGTATTCCCATCTTTACAAAAAGAAAAATTATGAAGCCACTTACTAAGACCATGGGAAAAGTACTTTCCATTTGGAAGAATGTCTCCCTCGATTTCCTAAAAGCGTACCAAGATCATTCTGTTGAGTCTATGGTAGCTCTCTGCCATAAAAATAGTACAGTATCATTTACACCCTTAGGCGAAGACGGTAAGGGTACGATACAAGATCTGGGTAAAACCATGTGGACCTATTTGATGGACAGCTTTCCAGACATCGACAACACGGTACATAGTGTGTCTCACGAGGAAGGAAAAATAATTGCTAAAGTATCCATTCGTGGCACCCAAGCCAAAGACTTTGCCGGAATCTCCAACAAAGGTCATTCGTTTGACAGTGAACATATTTTCGTCTTCACCATGGATGATTCCAATGAGATTAACCACATCAACATAAATTGGGATCATACAGATTTTCAAAGGCAGCTCGGAGTTTAGGATTAGCTCAGCTTGAGCGTTTCCTACTCCAGTGCATTCTCATGTCGTCTCCAAAAGCAATTAGGGAATGCCATTTGCGATTTCTGCAGTATAGAGCATATTTTTCGGGTCAAGAAATACATCTTTCAGTAACCCAAATACGCTGAATTCCTTCTAAAGATAGCGTTTCGTAATCCATAGCATTAAATCCCTTCCAGATGAAAGTATTCGTATTCACATTAATTCTTCTGACTTTCCACTGTGCAGTCACTGCGCAATCTTTGCGAACCGGCAATGTCGTTGGTGTGCATCACCTCAGCATAGATCTCAAGTCGGGAGTTACTATGGAGAAGTATATGAAATTCTGGAAGGATATCGTCTTACCTGTATATCGAGCCCAAATGGGAGGGGTAGATATGCAAACCATGTATGGATTGAGGGGAGAATGCGAAACCTGTATGGGATTAATGATGATCATAGAATCTGAAGCAGTCAGGAATAAATATTGGAAAACAGATGGAAGTTGGACCGACTACGGTCTGAAAAAACTGCAAGCCATTCAATTTGCACTCGATGAAATGAACGATAGTTACGGCAGCTTTATATCTACCTATACCGATTGGTTAGTCGGTCCAGATATCGAGTCCCTGGATATGGATTTACTCGGTGCTTCTCCAAGCAACACAACAGCATCCATAAAGGGTACCTGGGCATTGATTCAAGGAGAATACTCTGGGAAGGCCCGTGACAATAAAGGGGAAATCTACCAATACAAGTTCTTTGACGACAAATACTTTTCGCTAATGATGAACCCAGAAAATGGCCTGTGGAACACATCTGCAGTCGGAACATACACTACACAAGGATCATCTTACGCGGAAACTTTCCTCCATAGTAGTGTTCCAGAATTTGCAGGCTGCACTGCAGTTTGGAATTACCGGATTAATGGGGACACGTTGCACATGGAAGGTCCCTCAATAATTACGGACAAAGATGGGAAAGCTGCATTTCCGAAAATGTTGAATTCGGTAAAGGAAGTACGGGTGAGGGTGGATTAGACCAAATACCTAAATCATTGCAAAAAGCCCGAAAGTCTCCAATATAATCGATCAAAGTCCATACTATGTTTATCGTTCTCTGATGTGTGGATAATAATTCCCAATATTATCATTGTACAACACTGCAAGGCTTGTCACTGCTTTTCGTCAGAAATCCCGTTGAGCCAATTCCACAAATCTTTACATTCCGGATTGATACGCAGGAGCTAAAAACAACCGAGCTTCCAGCCTTACAAGCGCGGTTTTCTCATTTGATTGAGGTTGGAAAACCTATCGAGAAGATGACTTTTATTCAGCGTACTTCATTCCTTGGCATTACGCTGTGATGTCGTTGTTCTGTTTGCTAGTCTTATTAGGTCGCTAAAAAAAACCAAGGTTCTTGCACCGGCGATATGCCTCCAACGCAGACTTCACCTCAAGTTTTTCAATGATGTTTCTTCGGTGCTTGTCGACGGTCAGTCTACTGATAAATAATTGTTTGCCAATTTCTTCACTACTTAGTCCTGAACCAATCAAATTCAGTATTTCTGTCTCCCGAGGACTGAGAATATTAAATGACTCCATCTTCTTGTGAAAGGAGTCAATTATTTTTTGGCTATTTGGTCCCTCGAAGCGATAATTGAAGCACTGAAACGGAATTAGCTCTGAAAGGTCCGTCAATTTACCAAGTGAGTATCGCATGGTGCCATTGGAGTCGAAAACGATCGGTGTGGTGGATTTCAAAATTACTTTCTTATCCCTACTCAGATAAAGGCAACTAACGACATCCTGCTGAGGCTCAATTTCACCCCATTGCCCAAACATGCCCTCCAACATCGTTTCCACCCACCGAATTAATGCCGTATAATTGTTGTCCCCAACATGCGTATACAGCAACGAGATATCATTCTTGTGAGGCCCGCTATGACCAATAATCTTATTGAAATTTTCTGATAGGGGCTCTAGCTGGGCGTGTTTGCAATCGATAACATATAGGGTCTCATTAGGCAATAGCTTATAGTTCATCTTCAACTTATCAACCACATCCTCAGCTTCAATCTCTCCATAGTCCTGATTTAAGTGCTTTCTGATAATATCATTATGGTGTACCCTTAAGCCATTAAAATTGTATTTGGTGGTGTAATTACGCATATTATGGCAATTTCTACGAAGGATTGGTAGCAAAATACTCATTAACGAGTACTCCCAACAATCCTTATTCGCTTAAATTTATCGAATATTCGGCATTATTGAGGAATAAATCGCCATTCACCTTTTAAATCTGAAGAACATGAAAAAAATTTTAATCGCTGGTGCCACCGGAAACCTGGGCCCTCACCTGGTCAAAGAATTGGTCTCTCACGGGCATCAAGTTTCGGCAATGCTCCGTCCGGCATCTATCGCAAATCTGGACAAGGTCAACCCGCTAAAAAAAATGGGTGTTCATCTGGTTGAAGGCGATTTAAATAATCCCGAAACGCTTTATGCACCTTGCCAAGGTCAGGACGTGGTGCTCTCTGCTGTGGGTGGAGAGCAGATCATGATGCAGACCGACTTAGCTAAAGCAGCTGCCGCGGCAGGGGTTGAGCGATTCGTGCCCAGTGAATTTGGTCTTGATCCCCATGCGGCAGGCCCCGGCTCTTGTGATCTATTTGATGCCAAGTCTGCCGTGCAAGGTCAAATCAAGGCCACTGGAATTCCAACGACCATGATATATAGCAATGGATTTATGGAATTCTGGGGTACGGGCCTCGGTCAGCTGGGACCTACATCGCCACCTGCAGAAGTGCAGCTCTTTGGCAACGGTCAGACACCTGCTTACATGTGCACACTATCAGATATCGCACGGTATACAGCACTTATCATTGAAGATGCAAATACGCTTGATGGCGAAGTGGTTATTTCTACGAATCCCATTACTCAAGAAGATCTCATCAAGCTTTGGGAAGCTAAAAGCGGAAACTCGGTGGTTCGGCAAATCATAAGCCCCAAAGAACTTGATAGCATCATCAACGCAGCCACTGCACCCGAAGAGATGATGACAAGAATCTTCACTCAGCTGCATCGATCAGTATGGGTACGCAGTGATTGTAACAAGATTCGTCCCGAAGTATTGCCTGCTACTGAGCTCTATCCGCAAATTACTGCGATAGACCAGAGCCAATATTTTCAATATTTTTTATGAGAGGACGACTATTAGAAATAGGATCAGTATGAAATACGATGAATAATATACACAGCTTTAGCGTTGGTGCTTTCACTTGCATATTATTCCGAGATCTACTCTTTGAATACCAGGCCGAACACTACTTCCTCGACGTCGAAGAATCGCTGATCGCGCAGTCTTTAAAGACCTTCCAACAATCACCAACACTGATCAAAAGTCCCTTCGTAAGTTTACTGCTGCAAAATGGAGAGCAAAGTATTTTGATAGATACTGGTGTCGGTTTCAATAAACGACCATTGGTCTTCCAAGGGCGCGAAGTTGACTTCTGCGGAAAATTGTTCCGGATATTCAATGAAATGGACCTTGATTCAAATTCCATTACCCATGTTGTATTGACGCATTTTCACCCAGATCATATTGGAGGTATATGCGATGAGCATGGCAATATTCAATTTCCCAATGCACAGTTTATTGCCCATACGGACGAATGGGATTTTTGGAATGGATCTGAAGCAGAAACACTTCCTCCCCTATTCAATCAATTCATAACAGATAATATTCTCCCGCTAAGTGGTGCAAATCTACACCTGATGTCAGAGAAAGAGGCTCAAATTTTGCCCGGCATTCATGCCATCCAAATTCCTGGTCATACGCCCGGACAAATTGCTCTGCGGATTGAATCACAGGGAGAAAAACTACTATTCATCTCTGATGCCTGGTTACATCCCCTCCATATTGAGCATCTTGACTGGCGCACCAGCTACGATATGTACCATGAAGAAGCCAAACAGTCCCGGATCAAGCTACTTGAGCTGGCTTACGCGGAGGACATGCTGGTGCAAAGTTTTCACTTTGATTTTCCTGGGCTAGGAAGGGTAGATCGAACTACGGGGGGATGGAATTGGATTTCTGAAAAATTGTGAAAAAATATGATAGGGTCTGATTACCAGAAATGTGCTGAATCATTCTCACCATACCCATGAAGGACGAGGTGTCTATACATAGACACGGCCGAAATCCTGTAGTCCCGATGGTTGAAGTCACTATTCTCTATTAAGTATCAGTGATACCACAATATTTGAATCAAAAATTACAAGTAAAGCTTATGAAAACTCTATTTTTAATATGCATCTTTCCAATTTATGCATACACCCAGATCCATGTATCTCCATCAGAAGCCCGCCTACAGGACTTGAAGGATAAAGTGCACCTAGAAGCCCAAACCAGGTTATTTATCGAAAATTACATCCGAGACCTCAATGATCCTGACTGGCATACAAAATCAGTCCCTATCTTAGAGACCTTGAATTCATAGATGAGCATAAAGTATTCAGAAACGCACTTGAGAATTATCATTTCGAAATAAAACATTTGACTGTCAGCGGCAATGAGGGAATGATATGGGGTGTTGTTACCGCTAACCACGTCAGCGAAATAAACGATTCAGATTTCAATATCATTCCGGCTACTAATAATAAGGTTCAATGGGACGAAGTTTGGTATTATACGGTCGAGGATAGAAAAAAATTCGGAGAAGAATTTAAACTCATGCACGATGACCTCCAAAGAATGAAGGCTTTTGACATAAAGTGTCTGCCGGACTAGTGGATTATGTGGAATAATTTTGAGGTCATTTTTGTGAAAGGTTAGGCATCAAAACGGAATCATGGCCGAAGTCCTGTAGTCCCGATGGTTGAGTGTCCGTTTATCAAAATCGAAAACATCTTGGTTTTCTATGTATCTTACAGCAACTAATACCCTTCTCACTTACCTACTCCCCAGGTAATTATAATAAATAATCAATCCATGGAAAGAAGATCCTTTCTCAAATCAAGCTCATTAGCCACTGCTGCCTTATTTTCGCCAAGTGCCATTCTTAATCAAGAAGAAAAAATAAAATTAGGTGTTGTGGGTGTAGGATGGTGGGCCAACGATTTTCTAATCCCTTTTGCTCAGGCATCTGGTCATTTTGAGGTTATCGGCATTTGCGATGTAGATGCTGAAGCCTTAGAAACAACAACAGCAAAGGTCATTGAGGGTGGGGGTCTATCTCCCAAGGCATTTGCATCTTATCAAGACATGTATGAAATGCCAGGAATCGAGGCGATAGCCATTGCCACTCCGACTCACTGGCATGCTTTGCAGTTTATTGCTGCATGTGAAAAAGGATTAGATGTCTGGCTTGAAAAACCAATTAGTTATGACATCAGGGAAGCTCAGGCCATGTTAGACGCACATACCAAAGCCAATAATACTGTAAATGTTGATTTCCCAAGATTATATGGTCCGCTGAATACTGAAATCAAGGATTTTATTCACAGTGGGCAGGCGGGTGAAATCTGCCAAATAAGCTTTAACATTCATAATACAGAAGGGTATCCTAAAACTGCGGAAATACCCCCTCATTTAGATTACGAAAAATTTTGTGGTCCTGCTCCCATGACGCCTTATCGGCCAAGTTGGAGAGGTAGCAGCCCAGCCTGGCGAGCACAGCATGACTTCAGTCGAGGCATTCTTGCTGATTGGGGCATACACTATTTACAAAATATTAGATCTGTTATGGACTGGGATTTCCCTGATCGTATTTCGGCCATCGGCGGTATCACACGAAAAGATGGTAGAGAAAATCCTGATCACCTGACCGTAAACTTTGATTTTGATGGATTGCCTGTTCAATGGACACAGAAAACGTTTGGATACACTCCACCCCTTCCACATACAAAAATCGGAGTATTCTTCTACGGTGATAAAGCCACCATCTTTGTAAACGATACGGGATGGGAAGTATATCCTGCAGATGGTAGCGAGATGAAAACCTACGGGGATCCCTTGATGCCATTTGGGGGTCCTAAACATATGGAGCTGGTCAGAGATATCTTTGTAGCTCAATGGACTGACTTTGCTACCGGGATTAGAAAAAAATCTAACGCTGGACTAAAAGGTACCTTTCACCAAGGTTTTGTGACTACATCTTGCATTAATTATGCGGACTTCGCCTACCGAAGTGAACAACCGGTTGACTTTGATGACACAACCA
This sequence comes from Saprospiraceae bacterium, assembly GCA_013001595.1. GTDB lineage: Bacteria > Bacteroidota > Bacteroidia > Chitinophagales > Saprospiraceae > JABDMH01. Next base: position 12,121 of record JABDMH010000047.1, read on the forward strand.
TGGACATTAGCAATAACTCGAAAGCTGCAGGTATGTTGCAGCGCTCGTACCGCAATGGATATCGACATCCATTTGTCGGTTAGCGCTCTTAAGCAAGCACATAGACAGGATTACATATTCTACAGACTTAGCTGCTTCCAACGATACCATTTGAAAACTAGACTCCGGCAAATCCCTATTTTTAGGACATGAGATTTATCACCGATAATTTTGTCCTTCTCTCGGCATTGATTTTTCTATCCATCATCGGCTGTCAAGAAGCTACCTCCCCACCGCCATATCCACTAAGAATTATTGAAGTCGACATGCAGCGCGCAAATGCGAATGCTGACCGTATTCGCCAAGGAGTAGGTGTTGAAATTGCCGAAGGATTGGAATTAAGTCTTTGGGCTGCTGACAGACTGGTGACAGATCCTGTAGCCATCAGCACCGATCCCTCCGGTGGTATTTACTACACGAGAGGTGGCCGTCTTCAAAATTCAGAATTTGACATACGTGGACATCGGGATTGGATGACTCAATCCATCTCTTTTCAATCGGTTGAAGATCGTCGTTCATTCTTGAGAGCCACTTTTGCACCAGAGAAAAGTGAGGCAAACAAGAAGCAAATAGAAGATCTCAATGGAGATGGAAGCCACGATTGGAAAGACCTTACTGTAGAGAAAGAATCTGTTTGGCGATTGGAAGATCGTAACAATGACGGTGTAGCAGACCGGGCACAGTTATACATCGAAGATTTTCATGAAGAAATCACAGATTTGGCCAACGGTGTGGAGTATTATGATGGTCAAGTATTTATTTCCGTAGGTCCAAACTTATGGCGAACCTTGGATACCAACAACGATGGAATTGCCGATCATAAAGAGAGCTTAGCACATGGTTTCGGTGTACACATCGGGTTCGGTGCACATGGAATGTCTGGTGTAACTATGGGGCCCGATGGAAGAATCTACTGGGGTATTGGTGACATTGGAATGAATGTAGTAGACAAATCGGGCAAACGTTGGAAATATCCCAACCAAGGTGTCATCGTACGCTGTGAGCCCGATGGTAGCAACTTCGAAGTATTTGCTGCTGGTCTACGCAATACACATGAATTCGTATTCGACCAGTATGGAAACTTGATCTCCGAAGACAACGATGGAGATCATGCCGGCGAACGCGAACGACTGGTGTATATAACGAATGGATCAGATGGCGGCTGGAGAATCAATTGGCAATTTGGGAAATATACGGATCCCGATAATAACTCCTACAAAGTCTGGATGGATGAGCAGATGCACATTCCTCGCTGGGAAGGGCAAGCTGCCTATTTTACGCCACCAATCACCAATTATATAAATGGTCCCACTGGCATGGTCTACAACCCCGGCACTGCACTTGGCGAAGAATGGCAAAACCATTTCTTTATAGCCGAGTTTCGAGGCTCTCCCGCAAACTCGCCCATCCATGCATTCACGCTTCGTCCAGAAGGTGCTTCGTTTGCACTAGATCATACCAAAGAGGTAGTTAAGGGACTACTGCCTACTGGGCTAGACTTTGGAGTTGATGGTGCGCTATATTTCTCGGATTGGATTGACGGTTGGGGAGTGAAAAATCAAGGTCGCATTTGGAAACTGGATGTTCTGGATGCGAATTCAATAGATCTTCGCATGCTGACCAAAACTCATTTGGAAGGAGATTTTACAACCAAATCCGCAGACGAACTCGGGCAGTTGCTGGCATTTCCAGATATGCGAGTCAGACAGAAAGCTCAATTTGCCCTGGCGAAGATGAATGAAATCGGGCTGGAGGTGTTCATGAACTTTGCTGGGCCAAATCAAGAACAAATGTCACGCATACATGCCATCTGGGGAATTGGTCAATTGGCACGAAGGCATACAGAACTTGGAAAGCACCTGGTGCCCCTTTTGTCCGACGCTGACCCTGAAATTCAGGCACAGGCTGCCAAGATCATTGGAGATGTGAGCTTTCGGAAAGCTGAAGACCAACTGATCGAATTACTTACCCATACCTCTCTACGTGTTCAATTCTTCGCCGCAGAAGCCTTGGGGCGGATCCAGGCAAAGCGCGCCATTCAACCGTTAATCGCCATGTTATTAGCAAATGACGATCAAGATGCTTGGCTACGCCATGCCGGAACACTTGGACTAGCTAGAATTGGTAACGCTCAAGCAGTCGTTGATCTTCATGATCATCCATCACGTGCTGTAAGAATTGCAGCAGTGGTAACACTTCGGCGCATGCAAGATGAGGGAATTCAGGCCTTTTTAGCAGATACGGCCGAATATGTGGTGACCGAAGCAGCTCGTGCGATCAACGATGACTACTCTATTGAAGGTGCGCTACCAGCCCTGGCCAGACTACTCGGCAGCACCCAATTTACGAATGAAGCATTGATCCGTCGTTGTATAAATGCCAATTTGCGATTGGGAGAAGAAAAAAATCTATCACTTCTGATAGGATACATGCTCAACTCCTCCGCACCAAAGTCCATGCGTGCAGAAGCCTTAGCCGCTCTAAGCACTTGGCCTAAACCTTCAGTGCTTGACCGTGTAGATGGCAGATATCGAGGAGAGATTATACGCAACTCGGACGTTGTCGTTGACACGCTAAGAAATCTAATGCCAGACTTACTACAAAATAAGTCTACAAAAATATCAATTACCGCCATGGAAGCTGGTGCAAGACTCAAGATGCTATCCACAGCTAGTCTGATACTTACAAAGATGGAGGATGATCCTTCCAATGACGTCGTCCTGGCAGGTATACACGCCCTTCACCGGATGAATTCACCAAAACTCAGTAATGCACTGAAGACAGCTTTGCGCAGTGGAGATTCAGAAATCAGATCGGAAGCCCTTGCCTTATTACCTGCCTCTAATATTCCTGACGACGATGCAGAAGCACTTTTTAGTGAAGTCCTTAGTAGTGGGTCTATCCGAGAAAAACAGGCGGCCCTACAAGGTGTTTGGCAGCTTCACTCGCCGGTTTCTGCCCGGCTTATTAGTCAACAATTTGAGCAATTCGTTCAGGGAAACTTATCGCATGAGCTGCAACTCGACGTACTAGAGGCGGCTAAAAATAGTGATGATCCTCAACTGGTTGCCATGCTGAGCGAATATGAGAAGTCTTACAAGGGAGACATAGCTGCCGAATTTTCAATAGCTCTTGCCGGCGGAGATGCGGCGAAGGGACAGCGCATTTTTTCCCGGCGTGAAGCAGCTCAGTGCGTGCGATGTCATTCCATTTGGGAGTGGGGTGGAGACGCAGGACCAAACCTGTCTGGAGTTGCTACTCGACTAGCGCCTGAAAAACTCCTGGAATCCTTAATTCTTCCCAGTGCAGAATTGGCACCTGGTTATGAAGTTGTTTCGCTGACCTTAGCAGATGATTCCATTGTTGCAGGAATTGTTAAGGAAGAAACGGAATCGACCATTATTCTAAACATTGGAAGGGAAGAGATAAGAACCATCTCGAAATCAGATGTAGTTATTCGGCAAAACATGCCCTCTGCAATGCCATCTATGCAAAACATTCTATCGAAAAGAGAAATTCGAGATGTGGTAGCCTTTTTACAGACATTAGATAATGATGTGCCACATCAATAAATCGACTGCCA
>JABDMH010000061.1 GCA_013001595.1 Saprospiraceae bacterium
GGTCAGGGTTATGCAGACTTACATTTTTTGATCCCAGAGATCATCGAAAGAATTGACTTTGGTAAGGGCCCCCACGAGGCTGATCGAGGAAACTTTGCCACAGCCGGACACATCGACTTTCGAACCAAGAATGATTTAGGGGAAAGCTCCGTAAGTATGGAATTGGGTGAATTTAATACCCGTCGATTATTTGCCGGATTGGATTTGTTTGAAGAGGATCAGGCTAGGCAGGGTTTCGTCGATCTGGAGTATTTGACTGGCGATGGGCCGTTCGTCTCTACACAAGTATTCAGTCGCACCAACATCATGGGCAAATATGCTGTGAAGTTTTCTCAAGGCGACCAACTTAATTTACAGGCCTCATATTTTTCAAGTTCTTGGGATGCATCGGGCCAGATACCGGAAGCGAGCGGTCAAATCTGGAATGATCGGACGCATTGGAGCCATAGATGATACGTAGGGTGGACTCACAGGCCGAACCAATTTTGCAATTGATGCATCAGCGCAAGGTCGCTGCAAATACCTACCTCCGAAATCGACTATATTTCTCAAACTATCATTTCGAGCTGTTTCCAATTTCACATTCTCTCTCGAAGATCCGATAAATGGAGACCAAATTAAGCAGAGGGAGAACCGCAACCTCCTGGGATACGAGTCAATTCTTTCCAGCAGCAGGTGGATGGGATCCACCCTGGTAAACGCTGAATTGGGTGCAGGGTTTCGTAAGAATCAAGTCAGTGACAATGAACTATCATACACCAAAAACCGACGTGATGTGCTACAACGATTAAGTTGGGGACAGGTGAATGAAGAGAATTATTATACTTTTCTCAAGACTCATTTTGATTTTGGGCAGCTTTCGGTCCATCCATGTTTACGTCTTGATCATATGACCTTTGGGTATGTGGAACATTTAGCTGCAGCATACCGCAGCTTGCAGCAGGCGGAGACCATCCTAAGTCCTAAGCTTAAGGCAAGCTATAGTCCGGGAAGAAAATGGTAGTGTTTTATCAAGGCGGGTAAGGGGTTTCATTCGAACTATACACGTGTGGTAGTCGCTGGAGCTCGAAAGCTACTACCCGCGGTTTATGGATTAGATGTCGGCATGATATGGAAACCATCATCTAATCTGCGGATCAATACAGAAGGGTGGTCTTTACTTTCAGATCCGGAATTTGTATACGTCGGAGATACCGGAATTTTCGAACCAAGTGGTCGTTCAATGCGAAGAGGTATCGATGTGGAAATAAGATGGCAACTTGAAGACTGGTTGTTCATCGACACTGATGTGAATTATGCTTACACACGGAGCCTAGGGAAAGAAAAGGGCCATAACTTCATCCCACTAGCACCTACATGGACCAGTTCCGGGGGTGTAGCTGTTAAGCTCCCCTAAGGACTCTCCGTGAGCGTGCGATACCGCTACATCAGTGAAAGGCCGGCGAAGGAAGATAAGAGTATTGTCGCTGAAGATTACCTAGTTGTGGATGGAAATGTCAGCTATGATAGAGACGTTGGTCGATTGGCTTGCGTGTGGAAAATGTCTTCAATGTAGCTTGGAACGAGGCACAATTTGCAACCGAGTCCAGATTGTCTCATGAGCCGGCTCCAATAGAAGAAATTCATTTCACACCAGGCACACCTTTTTTCCTCAGACTCAAATTCGGGTATAGATTTTAAGTAAAGTCAGCGGTCAAATGTGACTAACAGTAGTATCCATACACCTCGGCTATTGATTTAGAAATTATTATACAGATGAATTCTTGCCAATTATTATTTGCAGACAATTTAAGTAGTGCTGATAAAATGACTAATGATCCTAATGCTAATGGAATGTTCGCCGCCAAAAAAATGACCAATTTGTTTGACAGCGAAACTTCCTGAAATCATTGCCGGCCCTCGTATCCTAGTATCGAGAGCATTTCTTCTACGGTATGTTCATTCCGATAGATAATGTCAATAAAATTGCCATTTTCGTCACGATCGATCATAATTAGTTTGGGTGCTGGGATGAGACAATGTTTAATGCCACCATATCCACTGATCGAATCTTGGTAAGCACCCGTGTGAAAAAAGCCGATGTACAGCGGTTCAGCAGACTCATCTTCAATATCTGGTAGGAATATCTGTTGATTTAGATCTTCTGAATTATAGTAGTCTGAGTGATCGCAACTAATACCTCCAATGTTCACTTTGGAATATGAATTTGACCATTTGTTGATGGGTAACAAGATGAATTTTTCGAAGAGGGACCAGGCGTCAGGAATGGTGTTCATAAGGCTATTATCCACCAAGTACCATTTTTCAGATTCGTTTTGCTGTTTTTGTTCAAGCACAGAAAATATAATCGCACCACTTTCACCAACTGTGTATTTTCCAAATTCAGTGAAAATATCTGGTTCATTCACATTGGATTCTTCACAAGCAGACTTTATGTTCGCCACGATTTCATCAATGATTCTTTCATAATTATATTCAGAGCCTAAACTATTTCTAATTGGGAAACCACCTCCCAGATTTATTGCCCTCATGTCAGGACAAACCTCTGCGAGCTCTATGTATAATTTCATGGCCTTTTGAAACTCTCCCCAATAATACATGGTGTCCTTGATTCCCGAGTCAATGAAAAAATGAACCATTTTCAGAGACAATTTTGGATCGTCTCTTACGTGCTCATTGTACAGGCCAAGAATCTCGCCAGGGCGTATACCTAGCCGAGAAGTGTAATAGGAAGACTGAGGCTCCTCATCGATGGCCATCCGAACTCCAATTTTAATTTGGCCATCGTATGAGTGTAGGAATTTTTTGACACGCTTGATTTCTGAAATGGAGTCAAGAACCAATATTGAGTTTTTAAATCCCAGTCTATTGAGTTCGAAGATTTTTTCTAAATATAGGTCGGTTTTATAACCATTGTGTACAAGGATGCAATTTTTTTTAATGCTTTTCTCAGCATCTAAATTTAATATTAGATCAATATCAAATGAAGAAGAGGTTTCTAGATGGACTTTCTCGTCCAGGGCTGCTTTTACTACATGAGAAAAGTGACAACACTTGGTACAATAGCAATAATTGTACTTGCCCAGATACTTGTGCTTCTTAATGGACCGATTGAACAGATTCCTCGCCTTTCGTACTTGTTCACCTATCCTAGGTAGATACATGAGTTTAAAAGGTGTACCATATTTGTCAATTAGATATTTAAGGGAAATCCCATGAAAGGTGAGGTGCCCATTTTTCAAATCGAATCCCTCCTGAGGAAAATAGTAGCTCTGATCAATGAGGTCGAAATAGCTATTCTTCATTCTAATCTGTCCAAGTTTTTGTGAGAGTGACGATTTTCTTATCTGCAATAAAACTTTATAAATTATTACAATTGCAGAACGTCCATGGTTACTTGTTTTCAGTGAGTGCCTCACTCACGAATTTATGATGCCGAGATGTAGAATTCTTCCACCAGTTTGACTGACAGGGCTAGTGCTTTTTCCCACTACGATTCCTTTTTCTGGGGCAATATATGTTTTTATTTTTTTGCCAAATATGTCTCGAATCTCTGCCAAGACCTGACCTTTCTCAGGGAGGTCAAGTAGATTTACCTGGACACTGAGTAGTCCTCCTACATCTGTGTATAGCCAATAGGAGTTTTTGCAAATGATTGTATCCTGATCTGCTGGAACAATGTTATCTTCTATCATCTTAAGGTGGCACAAGACATTATGAATTCCCTCGATTCCTGATCGGATAAGACGCCGTTGAAAGGTGTTTGGATTTCCAACTTCAATGGTAATGGCAGGAATACCCAGAGCACCAATGGCTCCTCTCAACGTACCATCCGAAGGGGGATTGTGTACAATTATATCTGCGTTTTGTAGGAGCGCCAGTCTTCTAACTTTTTCATCGTTCATATCGGCTCGTACATAGAATGAGTTGATTCTACCCTGTGAGGCAGTGTGTAGGTCTAGCAGATAGTCAAATTGTTTAGCGATGCGGTCAATAAATCGGTATGCATAAGTTTGACTAACTGTTCCATCGTGTTTTCCAGGCATAATATGGTTGAGGTCTACTCCATCTGTGAATCTCCTCTTCTTTCGCATATAGGAAGGAACATTTACCACAGGAATACCGACAATGGTGCCACTCAATTCTTTTGGATCAATTTCAGCAAACAAGCGCTGGATTACCGGGATGCCATTCAGTTCATTGCCGTGAACAGCAGCAGTTAATCCGAGTGTTGGACCATCTTGACATCCCCTTGCAATCATAATTGGAATGCGAACGGGATTGCCAAATCCATCAGAAACTAGATCGAGCCAATAATATCGAACGGTACCCTCCGGGGTGTCCCTAATATCCAATTTATGTATGGTGGGTATCTGATTAAGATTGTGCGTCTGCATATTCGAATATTTTGTCGGTGATCATTTGTAGAATTGGCCGTTGAGTTTGCTCCTGCGCCTGAATAATACCTCCAATACTTAGTGCATTGATTTCTGAGAGGGTCCGTAACCCATGATCATTTTCCAATGTATCTAGGCCATAGATTAAAATACCGTTCTCCATGAGGATTGGATGTAGTTTCTCAACCATTTGATATTCCTCGACACTAGGACTAGCCACGGTAGCAGTTCCACCCAATGCTACATTGCATAGCCAGGAACCTTCAGGTGGAAGTCTTAGTGAGGCTGCTATTATTTCACGGCCCACGACAATTAGTCGTTTGTCACCTTTGTTAACTTGCTTCATGTACTTCATGGCTAAGTAGCCTTCGTTTTCAATATTCTCTTTGATGGACTTAAGATATTCTACCTGTGGATAGTTGGATTTTCCGTCATTGATGATTTCACCCGTAATTCTCAAGATTCCACGACCACCATAATCACGTAATGGTTTAAGTACGGTCTCATATTTTGAGGAAAATTCGTTGATTTCCTGAATACTTTTGCATAGTCGCATAGGAGGACATAGTGAGGGAAAGTTTAATAGAAAGGACTTGTCACTGCAGGTGATGATGCCACGAGGATCATTTATGATGGGCAAACCTGTGAAGGTCGTTTTAAGGTTAAGAAGGAAGACATCAGAAACAGGCCTAGGCAGTCGCAATAGTATGAGGTCAAAATAGCCAGGAGAATATGTACGCAGATTTTTAGTAAAAAATTCGCCGGTGGGTTCAAAGGCTAGGTCTTCAGTTATTTTTTGTCCATGCAGGTCTGCATTTGTTGTCGTACGAAAAAAGTTGACATTTTGCTCGGCACCCCTACTGGCAACAAAAGCCATCTGGCACCTGGCATCTTTGTATAAGGTGCTTGCTATGCCATACAATGAATTATTTTCTGTATGGGTAGAGTGATCGGTAAGTATCAGGACTTTATAGCGTCTCATTGCAGGATCTCCTCTAAGAGTTTGCTGTCATTATTCAAGGATTTAAATAGCTTCATTCTAAATCGACCTTTTGAGTTGAATAGTTTTTGGCACATTTGGTCGATGGCTATGGTAGACAAAGTTGTCTGAATAAACGCTTCGATCAGATCATCCAGACCGAGGCCCAATTTGTTGAAGTCTCTTCTATCCATTAGCATGAGCCTACTTGTATCTGAGTCCCATTCGTTTTCTCCGGTTTTTATACTCAGATTAGTACCAAGCATAGACCAAGATTGTTGGCTTTGATCAAGGTTTTCAGTAAGCGGTACCGCAGCTCTGCGAGAGTATATGCAAAGTGGTTTAATTCCTTCCGCTGTGCTGCTCACCATCATGCGAATGTCTGCTACATAGGTCGAACCGTTTTTTGATGGCATCGTCCCAACATGATAGAATTTACCTCTAGTCCCTTTTGAGCTCCAGTTGTAATTTCCAATCAAACTTTGCACGATGTATCTCTGATAATCGATTTCAGTAGACATAAAATCATTTAATTCGGACTCATTGGTAATGGTAAAAACTCCCTGACCGGCATTTGAATAAGGGATCTTTACTACTGCATGTCCTCCCATCTTTTTTACCCAGAGTGGAATTTCTTCTTTACTAATATCCCAAATGGTTTCAGGGGCATTTATGCTCAATCCGTAAGACTTTAATTCCGAATTAAAGAGATCATAAGCTTTCGCCGCTACCATCTTATTTCGCCCTCCGGCAAGGCAAGCCACAATAGGATTCAATATCTTTGTTTTGCTATGAATGGGAAGTCGATTCCAGGGTTTTTGAGTTAGGTACCTGAATATCGCACGCACGGGTTGCCATTCATTGTCATGATGTACATGAACGAGGCCATCTAGAATTTTAATGCGTTCGGGACCTTCACCATGTAATGAGGGCACCAGTACTACATTTTCATTAAATACATCAGCGATTATGGCGGCATAGGCGGAGGATTCCATATGATTTTTGTCATATATTACTGCGAGGCCACCATCAATTTTAGGCTCCCCTCTTTTGGTTTTTACGAAGGGTACAAATGTGCGTTCGATCAAATCCCGGTATGTTCCTTCCTCTTTATTGTCGTCAAGGAGGGGCATCGATTTTTGTCCAGAAGGACAAGAATTATTCTCAATGACTACCATCTGACGGTTTCCATCTGCTGAAGTAGCATTGAATAAGTCGGCTCCACTCCATAAAAAGAATTTGCTTCGATAGCTCAGCAGCTGTACAAGGCGTTCACGATTTACCCGAGGATGTAGATGGCAATATCTGGAGACAATACGACGCTGGTCAAGGTTTAGAAAATAATTGACCATAGGATGAATGGTAGCATTTTGAGCTTTAGCATACCAATGATGTTCATTGTTAAATGAACCGGGCGACACTAAGGTGGACTCCTTATGCATAGGTCAGAATTTTAGCGTGCACGAAATTAACTCAAAAATCGTGTTCAACTTCTTTTTTATAGCAGCTGGAAAAAACTCTTTTAGGAGATAAATTAGGTGTTACTCAACAGAAATATGCAGGGCTTCTTGTGCAAATCTGGCAGTTGCGTTTGTTTCCATACATGGATTGATTGGGTCCTTATGAAAGCTTGGGCACTTCCTAAATTGCAAGCCACACAAAACATGGTGTCGGATTGGCATGTGGAAAGGACGGATGTCAGCATTTGCTGGTTGCGGTAGGGCGTTTCCATGAAAATTTGGGTAATACCTTGGTATGCGGATCTTTCCAACTTTTTAAGTTCTTGACGTCGGGAACCTTTCTGCGGGGGCAGATATCCGTGAAAGGCAAAGCGTTGACCTTGAAATCCGGATGCCATCAAGGCAAGAAGAATGGCAGACGGGCCGCTAAGTGGCATCACAGGTACCCCTTTACGGTGAGCCAGAGATACTACGGGGGCACCAGGGTCTGCTATTGTTGGACTGCCAGCATCGGATAAAAGGCAAATGTCTTCTCCCCGTAGCGCTGGGTCTAACAAACCATTGAGTAGTTCCGGCGGTGTTTTCTTGTTCCACTCAGCCCAGGTACAAGAGTCGAGCTGTTTATTTGGAGCGAGTGCTTTCACTTGCCGACGACCGGTCCGCTGCGTTTCAACAATGAAGTGATGAGCGCGTGCCACAATTTCGCGAACAGATTCAGCAATGTGGTCAATTGATTCCTCCGAGATAGGGGTCGGTACCAAGTACAGTTTTCCCCGCTCGCTGCTGGTATCCATGGTGTTTGTGCTATGGCCTATTTGATTACTTTTGTGCTCTCAGTATGAAAGATCAAAGCTACACAACTTATACCATTAAGCTTCCGCAGTTTGAGGGACCTTTTGACCTTCTTCTTTTCTTCATTGAACGGGATGAGTTAGATATTAACAACATTCCCATAGCTAAGATTACGGCCGATTTTTTAGGGTACATACGGCAAATGGATGCCTTCAACATTGACCTAGCCAGTGAGTTTATTGTCGTGGCTGCCACCCTAATGAGGATCAAGGCTAAAATGTTACTTCCACGTAAGGCATTGGATGAAGAAGGCAATGAAATAGACCCACGAGAAGAACTGGTGCAGAAGTTGATCGAATACAAGCGATATAAGGAAACTTTAGAGACCTTTCGCGAAAAGGAGCAAGACAGAGCCGGTAAGTTTTCCAGGGGCGGCACTAAGAAAGAACTGCGAAAAATTGCAGAAGTAGCTCTGGTCGATTTGGAGCTGGAGTCCCTCACATTATTCAAACTCTTAAAAGCTTTTGAAAATGTCATGGAGCGGTTTTCTGACAGTAAGGTTATAGTGCATACAATCGCCCGCTATGACTACAGCATTCAAGATCAGTCAAAGTTTCTCTATAGCCGTTTGGAGAAAGGGGTAAAGACTGCTTTTGATGACATTTTTCTCGCTTTGGAAAATCGAATACATGCTATTGTCACTTTTCTAGCCCTATTAGAAATGCTTAACCAGCAGCGCGTGGCTCTGATACAGGGAGAGGGCATCAATCACTTTTGGTTGACCTTGCCAGATAAAGATCCTGTGCTAGAAGGAAATGCCGTAGGTGAGGAAGAATGATTTACCGGGCGTCCTGATTTCGATTTCGAACACAGTACCATACTTCAACCCTATCTCTTTGATTCTTGATGGATCTTGATCCAGCTTTCTGAACAGTTCTTCGACACCGACAGGGGCAAAGGTTACCAATACTTCTGTGTCAAGCTTTGAATTATTGGCCCAAGAATGCCGTTCACCCCGCTCGATCGTGAGAAATTCACCCTAATTCAATTCGATTTCCATGACGTTGATTTTGACAGTTAGTTGGCCACGTTTCAGATAGAATCTTTCGTCTTCTTTGATGTGTGCATATATAGTGGGCCATATCTCAGGCAAGGATAATGGCTTCGCTCACAAAATACCTGCCATTGGTTTTATAGCCAGTGCTCATATAAGCCAATCGAAACATGATTCTATGGATTTCGATTTCTTCATTTCACCCTAATACGGAGTCATTTGTAATATTTTCTACGCCCTGTACTACTTAATGAAAATCTATGTTTTGTTGCCATATCTTATCTTAACACAAAGTGTCTCTACACATTAACTTTACAAAAGTTTTCGCAGGGTGGGTAGTACGGCATCTGTTCTCGTTTCATCTAATGTAGCATCTACATTTGTCAGTTTCCTTTTTTCAAACAATAGGCTGTAGATCATCTCTTTTTCAGATTCATGAAAAGTGCCAAATGTACGCCTGATAATGGGCAGGTAGGTCATAAATTCTTCGTCGGTGAGGGCACCAAACCAGCTGTCAACAACTGAGCGCAATGCGGGATGATGAATCAGAAGCCAACCTCCCGATGCGAGAAATCCCTCTATTAGAAGGGCTGGCCTGAAGGGATCGGAAAGGTCCGACAGCTCGAATCGCACAATGCTCAAAACATGATGCTCTGCCATAGTCTTTTTTACCAACATGATGCGTAGACAATTTCCTTTGATCAAGGGATCGGCATGTACATCTTTAGCTATTTGCAACAGAGTTGAAATCCATTGCTCCTTTCGGATGGTATTGGTCGCCATTTGAATGGCCTGATGCATGCGATTGATGGCGGTGAAAAAGGCTCGGGATGACTCTTCAGATATATTGGAGACTTGATCAGGTAATAATAGGCAGATGCGCGGAAATAATTGATCTAGAAGTGTCTCGATGGCGCTGATATCCAGTTTGGCAATATCACCATAACGGGTTGACCAAATTAAGGGAGGGGTAATGGTAAGCAACAGATGTACATCTTCAGTTACACTTCCCAAGTCCCTGATTTTGCGACTGATGGGTGCAACCAGTGCAGGTAGATATCCATGGAGGGCTTGATAAAGAAGGATGCCTAAATGTTCGAAGTCTTTTTCCGAGTTGATTTTATCAAGCACATAGTTGGTGGCAGCTTCATCAATGGTGTTTCCCCACATACTGGCTTCAATGATCAGGATTTCGTAATCGGGATACCAGTTTAGTGTCCAGTATTCATGAAAATTACCCAATGGGTTGTTTTCAGGTTCATTCTCTTCACCCCACGGAATCTCCAAGAGTAGCAATTTATGCAGAAGTCTACTGGCATTAAGTTGCGTCTTTTTTCTCAGATCCAGAGACTTGTCTATGGCCCCTTGCTTTCGCCAGTCTTTGGATAGGCGGGCTTGTTTGACCAACCTTTCCAAGTCTTTTTGTAAGGGGACCATCGGAATCTGATCTGAAACCTCACCAACTTTTTCGCCTTCAAGCAGTTTACGTCTCATTTTGCTGATAAGGTCATCATCGCCATGGCAATAGACGGAGCTAATGGCGTCAAAAAGCTCCGAAATTCCAGGCCATGTACGCTGCCTCATGAGAGCCAAGGCATGAGCTAGGTTTGATCCCTCAATGGTGTGAGCAGGAGAGATGCTATATCCCATGTCATTCATAATCGAAGATGCGCGACTCATCCAACTTGCCACGGCTTGGTCGGGATCTGTAAAAAGGGCTTCATACCAATAGGGTGAGATCACACCCGAGCTGTATCCGGTATGTCTGGCGATGCGATTGTAGGACCAAGGCACCCACGTACAATCAATGGCTACCTTTTTCAAGCCGGTGAGCAGTTTTTTATCTTGTCTTTCAGTGTACATCCCATCCGAGAGTGCTGGAGCATGCCAAGCGCCACAAACAACGGCAATTTTGGTATATCCTTCCTTGCGAGCCTTTCTCAATTGGCCTCGCATAAATGCCTCGCGTAAGTTGTTGCTTTCTTTTTCTGTAAGATCTGCTGACCTCAGTTCGGCCATCAGCTCATTTATTGCTGAAAATACCTCGGGCGCAGTGCCCTGCTGTTCAATATATGTGTCCCACCACAGCTCAGGATCATCAAACCCTGCCAATTCAGCCATACGTGCAAATGGATCTCGCATGAATCCTGCCTCCTTTTTTGTGCTTACCGCGTCATCCTGAACCAGAAAAGAGTGTGTCTGAGGCAAATCAAAAAATCTCACCTCGGCCTGATGGGTTAGGCCATATCGTATGGCTTGCCATTCTGGAGAGAACACTGTGAAAGGATAATAGGCATACTGTTTAAGATCTTTCTTATTGTAAATCAAAATGGCTACAGGAGGTATTAGTGCTGCATCATCGATGTATGTCAACAGATGCTGGGCATCGGCAGGGCATTCAATAAGTATGATATTGGGTTCAAATTGAGCCAGCGCCGCCAGGAGATTTCTGGAAGAACCCGCTCCGTGGTGTCTAATTCCATAAATTTCGATCTGTACGTCATGATGCATTCACCAGAGATTTACAGGCTTCATACAGCCTCTCCCAGCCTTTGCGTTTCTTCACCACAGTTTCAAGATACTCCTCAAATATCTTGAGATCTTGCCTTGCATCCTTCACCACTGCACCTACCAAATGTTCGGCCATCGGCAATGGATCGTCAGCGCGATGTTCGAAGTAATAAGCCATGCTCTGGGTACTGTGGATGGCGGAAATCGCTTCAGCAGTACTTAAGGTAGAAGAAGGTGATTTTAATTTAATTTCACCATCTTCTGATCTGCCACTGCGCAATTCGCGAAATACGGTAATCAGCTTCTTAATTTCTTCTAGGCCGATTTTGGTGCCCTTTCCTTTTTTCAATTTGCTCAACTTCTGTACCCGATAAGACACGATGTCTAATTCCTCCTCTAGGGAAGCGGGAAGTGGCAACTTGACCGTATTAAATCGTCGTTGTAAGGCTGAGGAAAGTTCATGTATGCCCTTGTCACGATCGTTAGCGGTGGCTATGATGTTAAATCCAGCCTGCGCACGGATCTCAACACCAAGTTCTGCTACTGGAAGGATTTTTTCAGAAAGCACGGTGATCAATGCATCCTGTACATCTGATGGTATTCGGGTCAGCTCTTCTATGCGGGCTATCCTACCTGCTTGCATAGCGCGCATGATGGGACTGGGTACCAAAGCCTCTTCACTGGGTCCGTCTTGTAACAATTTGGCATAATTCCATCCATACCTGATTGCATCTTCGCCGGTGCCTGAAGTACCTTGTATCAATTGTGTGGAGTCCCCACTAATAGCTGCTGCTAGATGTTCGGACAACCAGGTTTTGGCGGTACCAGGTACACCGATTAGAAGCAATGCACGATCTGTGATCAACGTCGCAATAGCTAGTTCTACCAATCTTTTCTGTCCAAAGTATTTTGGTTCAATCTCCGTACCATCTTTGGCTTTGCCACCCAAAATATAGGTCGACACCTGTTGTGGGGACAGCACCCAGTTGTCTGGCTTAGGAGTGGATTTTTCCTTTTTAAGGGCGGTCAGTTCCTTGCCATACTGTTCTTCAGCATGGGCGCGTATGTTGCTGGTCTTTTTCATTTCAATCCAGAAATATAGGCAAACAAATCAAAGCGTTTTTCCAGGAGGTTGCGGAATACTTCAAAAGATTTATGGAGCGGCGAATAATGCAAGTTGGCTTCAGGCCAGAGTTTTGCCAACTGCCGGTGGCTTCTGGGATCCACTCGCCAGACAAGGACTTGCAGGAGCTCCTTTAGCCATTTGGTATCGGTCCTACTCAGATTGTTCTGGCTAATGAACAGGATTTCATTGATTAAAAGGGTGGATAGCTGTTGAGATACATAGGGAATAGAATGCTTGAAGTACAAGCTTAATTTTTCTATAAAATATTCATCCTTTAACGAAAGTAAATTTGTTAGCATTTTTGAAAATTGATCTAGATCTAGAAGAGGCAGAAGGTTTAGAAGGTCTAGATGTTGTGTATTGAACCGTGGATAATGTTTTAGCCAAAAAAGGATCAATAATTCTATCCACGCTGAATCTGGTGTATACTGTGCACTGATAATTATGGCTTCTCCCAATTCTTTCAGAGAGGCATCGGTCATGATCTGTCTACAGATCTCATCTGCATCCAGTTTGAGATGCGCAAACATCTCCGCTGGGCTCAACGTACTGAGTAAAAATACATCGGTTTTAGCATGGTTGCCTCTACTCAAAATTTTGAAAGGTTTGGGCAGATTGACCTCATGCCGCTGCCAATGTAAGTCGCCCTGGGAACTGAAGATGTTGGTACAGATGGTTTCCCTGGCAAGATCACGCAAGGACTGGCGTTCAGGTGTGTTTAACCTAGCCAGTGCCTGCAGGGCTTGGTTTTTTTCTTTGGCGGGCCTATGTTTTAGCGCCCATCGCAACCAGGGTTCATCGGTACTTTTTGGCTTTGAGCTGATTGACGACCAGAGTTTTTTCTGTTGGGAGGCAGGTAATTTCAAGAAAACCTCGGGAAGTATAATGAACTTATGAATTGCTCGTCGCCATAAGATCCAGGTTACCTCATTGCCAGTAGATTTTTCTGGATCAGGGGCATCCGTTATTTCGACAAACCAAGACCAATTCGAATCTTGCTTGGCCAGCCAAGATGCGATCTCGTCAGTTGTTTCACACAGTAAATGCCAGAGTTGGTGTTTTTTCGCTAATCCATGGAGTGCTGTTGGCAAAGAGATGGGGTGTAAGGTGAGTTTGTGTGCCTTTAGCAACCTGAGTACTTCCTCAACGAACAGCCATTGCCTACCACGTATAATTTCTACGATGAGCGTTGCCACTTCCACTGAACAATGATTTTCAATCTTACCGTGGAAGGCTGAACCTTGGCCGCTGCCTTTTTGCAGGGATGTTGCTGATCTTTCTAATAAGGAAGCTGTAGTCAGGCTTTTCCAAAGAAGGGTATCGAAGTCCTTATCCGGTATCTCAATTTGGTGATGTGATAAATAGGCAATTAAAAGTTTGGTCAGATCTGGATCTTTAGTGCCAGATAGTGCAGCATCGTAGATTCGAGAAATTATTTCGGAAGACTCATTTTCAGATACCTGGCGACTCATGGGAAATTTGGAATTAGCGCATGAAATGGTAGGTTGGTCTTAAGGTTACGAATAGAGACCTCGCAAAGGTATCTATTTCGAAAATGATGGACCGAATTAGTCAAGGCGAACTTGTTGAATAGTGATGTCCCTTGTTTGTTTATTTCTTAAAACAATTATCTTTGCAGCGATTTAAAGAAGCCTCTTCAAAAAATAGCAATTTATATGGCAAACATTGGCAGAGTTAAGCAAGTAATCGGACCTGTGGTGGACGTAAGTTTTAGCGGAGACAACATGGTCTTACCGGAGATTTTGAATGCACTTGAGATTGAGCGCGAAGGAGCAGATACCTTAGTGCTGGAGTGTCAGCAACACCTTGGTGAGGACAGTGTTCGAGCCATCGCCATGGATGCCACCGATGGTTTGACAAGAGGTGCTGAGGTGTTAGATACTGGCAAGCCTATCGCTATGCCTGTGGGGACTCAGATTCGTGGGCGGCTATTTAATGTCGTCGGAGAAACCATAGATGGAATTGGAAACATCCCAAAAGATGAAGATAGCTATTCCATTCACCGAAATCCGCCCATTTATGAGGATCTATCAACGGACACAGAGGTCCTTTTTACGGGAATCAAAGTGATCGACCTCGTCGAGCCTTATCAGAAAGGAGGAAAGATTGGACTTTTTGGTGGAGCCGGTGTGGGTAAGACAGTATTAATCCAGGAACTCATAAACAACATTGCCAAAGGATATGACGGTATTTCTGTATTTGCAGGGGTGGGTGAGCGTACACGTGAGGGCAATGACTTGTTGCGAGAGATGCTGGAGGCAGGTATCATTACCTATGGTAAAGAATTCATGGAATCCATGGAAAATGGTGGATGGGATGTCAGCAAGGTGGACCTAAAGGAATTGGAGAATTCCAAAGCGACTTTTGTTTTTGGTCAGATGAATGAACCTCCTGGCGCTCGAGCTCGAGTGGCTCTTTCGGGACTGACCATTGCAGAATATTATCGAGATGGTGATCTCAGCGATCCTAATGGTGGTAGGGATATTTTGTTCTTCATTGATAATATTTTCCGATTTACCCAAGCGGGATCGGAGGTGTCCGCTCTCTTGGGCCGAATGCCTTCTGCCGTGGGTTATCAACCGACCCTGGCTACAGAGATGGGCGTTATGCAGGAGCGAATTACATCCACTAAGCGGGGGTCAATCACCTCGGTGCAGGCGGTTTATGTGCCTGCAGATGACCTTACTGATCCCGCACCAGCCACTACTTTTGCACACCTAGATGCGACAACAGTACTTGACAGGAAATTGGCAGCGCTGGGTATTTATCCAGCCATAGATCCTCTCAGTAGTTCTTCGCGCATCATGGATGCCAATATCATAGGTGACGAGCACTACGGCACTGCCCAAAGAGTCATCGGAATTTTGCAGCGCTACAAAGAGCTTCAAGATATCATTGCCATCTTGGGTATGGAGGAATTATCAGATGAGGATAAATTGATCGTACACCGGGCACGTAGGGTGATGAGGTTTTTATCTCAACCTTTTCACGTGGCTGAGGCCTTTACGGGCTTAGCAGGTGTGCTGGTACCAATTGAGGAGACCATCAGGGGATTCAATATGATTTTGGATGGTGAAGTAGATGAATACCCAGAGGCAGCGTTTAACTTGGTAGGTACCATTGATGATGCGATTGCCAAAGGAAAGAAACTCATTGCAGAAGCGGAGGAATAATAAGCAACTATGAACATCAGTGTATTATCTCCTGATAAGGAGTTTTTTACCGGTGAAATTGATTCGGTGAAAGTTCCAGGGGTCAGCGGTGAATTTGAAGTACTGAAAAACCATGCACCCATTGTCTCTGCACTCAATGCCGGGGCGGTAACGATTAAGAAAAAGGGAGGTGATACCTTGGTCTTCAAGATAAAGCGTGGTTTTATCGAGGTTTTATCGAACCAGGTTTCCCTACTTGTGCAGGGTATTGAAGAATCATAAGTACCCCTCTGATCCTATTGTACAAGTAGATTAGATCCCACCGGTTTTCTTTATAGGCAAAATCGCACTCTGTTATTTAAACTTTCTGAGCTTTTCACTCATTTAGTATTTGGAGTCCGTTATCAAATTGATGGATCCATGGATATAGTGATTGATATGGGAAAGCGCGAATTGATAGAATCGGGGTTACTGG
Organism: Saprospiraceae bacterium; assembly: GCA_013001595.1. Lineage (GTDB taxonomy): Bacteria > Bacteroidota > Bacteroidia > Chitinophagales > Saprospiraceae > JABDMH01. The sequence goes on from JABDMH010000061.1 coordinate 15,968, forward strand.
AAGCGTATGTGCTGGGCCTTAGCAACGAAGAAGAGACTGAACTGGTTGAACAAATGTCTCAGGAGCATCCAGATATCGCCAAGTTAATCAGAGAAATGAAGTCCGGGATGTTGAACTATTGCCAGGGAGCACGCAAATCGGCTGGCAAGGTAAGGAGGATTGTAGCACATCGGGGATTTAAAAAGACATCTGGGCAATCAATTTGGACATTCTTGGGCCCAGCCGCTACCGTTCTTGCAATATTGGCCATTGCAGCACTTGTCAATCAGAGCAGTCAGTTTTACGGGTTGGAGCATGATTTAGAGCTGGCTATGCACGAGAAGCAAGAAATCAAACAGCGGCTAATCGCCATGCTGGAGGAACAGCAGCATACCGATGCTCAAATTGATTTCTTAAGGGATATGCATACCCACCATATACTACTCAGTGATACTAAGCAAGTTGGACATGCTCGAGCCATTGCCTATTGGAATGCGCAACATCAACGGGCTTTTCTAAATGTATTAGACCTCCCCAAGCCACCTGGCGATATGAAATATCGATTATGGGCTGAGGTGCATGGTAGAATGAGGGATATGGGTATTCTTCATGACCATCGGGGACAGTGGATCTCTTTACCCTTCATGCATAAGGCCGAAAGCATTCATCTGACCATGGAACCAAGTACACATCTTGATACGAAAGGACCTGATGAGGTAGTGGCTGTTGGCATCGTTCAATGAATTAGTAATTCCCTTCCTACACACACCAAAAGACCACCGAAGAATTTTGGCAACTGTTGTGAGTTGACTGATAATTGTTTTTTCACCTTACTACTAGGCGTAGTGACAATCAGTCTGATTCCTGCAGTGCTAAGCTTTACTTGCTGCTCTTGGATATAGGTGTCAAAAACCAGATTCAAATATTGCAGAATATCAATGAATAGCCTAAATTTGCTCGCTGCTTAAAGCATGCCTCCATAGCTCAGCTGGTTAGAGCGGCGGACTGTTAATCCGTAGGTCCAAGGTTCAAGTCCTTGTGGGGGCGCCATGTAGGACTTCGTTCAAAGAAAAGGACGAAGTCCTTTTACTTTAAAATCTCCGCAGCAAAAGGATGCTACTCCTCTCCATGTTTGTTTGGGAACGCAGATTCCTCACCTGTGTGCGGTCAGTCAGGCTCCAACTTTATTGAATTTCTAGGGCAAAAGATGCTGCCCTATCTGTGTGTATGTCCTGGAGCGCAGGTTCCTTTCCCTGCTTGTGCGAATTCAGACTCCAACTATATGGAATCTCCGTAGCAAAGGGATGCTACTCCTCTCTATGTTTGTTCGGGAGCGCAAGTTCACTTATCTGCGTATAGTAAGTCAGACTCCAACTTTATTGAATCTACGTAGCAAAGGGATGCTGCTCTATCTATGCTAGTCCGAAAGCGCAGATTCCCTCACCTGCGTTCGCTAAGTCACCGTATAAAAAAGCCCAAGACTCTGTATAGACGTGGACCTTCCAGCAGACACCAACGGTCTGCGACCACTCCGTTGAGATAGAGTCCATGTAGTGGTACGGTAGAAGGGAATCCCTTATTTCACTTTGCCTATATATAGCAGGCCGATATATCGAGCGGTCCTTCAAAAAAAAATCCCTGAAAGACATAATCTTTCAGAGATTTAGAAAAGGCCTTATGATATCTCTTAGAGCATTGAGGGAGGCAAAATCACGCTATTAATTACGTGCACTACACCATTACTTGCTTCAATATCTGCTGCAGCGACTTTAGCACCACTAATGGATACACCATCGCTGAGATCTACATTTATTTCTTCTCCTTGCACTGTGGCAGCTGTTTGGCCATCAGTTAGATCAGTAGACATCACTTTAGCACCAATTACATGATACGTGAGTACGTCAATCAGATTTTGTTTGTTCTCTGGCTTGAGTAAGTCATCAAGAACACCTGCTGGAAGAGCTGCGAAAGCATCATTGGTTGGGGCAAACACAGTAAATGGACCTTCTCCCGATAGGGTTTCTACCAATCCCGCTGCTTTTACAGCTGTTACCAAGGTTGATAAAGATTCTGTCTCCACGGCCAGTTCCACTATATTCTTGTCCTGTGCTTGGAGGGTAGATAATGACAGAACAAAGGCACTTAAGATGAATGCGATACAATTTTTCATAATTAACATTTCTTGTTGTTTAGATAATATATACCAAACCAGGGGCGATCAATATTGTTTAACAAAACACGGAAAAAAGTTAAACAAAATAATAATGAAGTCAAAGATTGGTCTTATAACTGAATGGAATCAGACTCTGCACCAGCATCTACAAGATTCCTTCAAAAAGCGTGGTTACCTTTGAACTATGAAATTGCTACTCATAGAAGATAATGCCGAGCTGGCCGATAATGTGTACACCTACCTGACTAAAGAAGGCTACGTATGTGAGCTGGCTGCATCCAGAAGGGAAGCTTCTAATAAATTGGCCGCTTTTGAATATGATGTGATTCTATTGGATATCATGCTACCCGATGGGAATGGCATGGAAATCCTAAGAGAATTGAAGAAGGAAGAAACCAATACCGGTCTGATTATTATTTCTGCTAAGAATGCCTTGGATGACCGGGTGGAGGGTCTAAATTTAGGAGCAGATGACTACTTGACAAAGCCATTCCATCTCTCAGAGTTGAATGCCCGCCTAAAGGCTATTTATCGCAGGAGACATTTCGATGGCAAACAATCCATCGTTTTCAAAGAAATTGAAGTGGATACGCTACAACAAGAAGTGAGTGTTCATGGCCATCAGGTAGTGCTTACCAAGAAAGAATACGAATTACTCTTATACTTTCTAGCCAACAAGAACCGCGTATTGACCAAGCAGTCCATTGCAGAACACCTTTGGGGAGATCATGTAGATTTTTTGGATTCATTTGATTTTGTATACCAGCACATCAAGAATCTGAGAAAAAAATTAACCAAGGCGGGTGCCCAAGATTATTTATCAAATGTATATGGCATGGGATACAAATTTAGGGAGGTCGTGTCATGAAGCTGATCACCAAAACAACATTGCTGTACATCTTGATCTCCATCATCGTATTTGGGATAGGCGGTGTTGTAACCTATAATCTCATTTCTAAAGAGATTGCCAAGGAAACGGATTACTACCTCCGATCTTCTTTAGATGTGATTGATTACAGGTTAAAAAGAGCTGTGCAAAGGGGATACGATCTAGAGCGTAGATTTAATACTAGTCAGCTAAATATTCAAGAAGTAGAAGATGGTGAGGTTGACGAGATTTACTTTTCCGACACCATTGCCATGCACCCTCATCTAAAGCAATTGGAGAATATGCGAATGCTCAAAGTAGTGAGAGATGTGGAAGGCAAACTCTTTGAGATCACCATGATCGACGTAGTTGTTGAAGACTCTGACATTTACGACAGTGTGGTGCAAATAATCACAAGGCTATTTGCTTTGCTCGTGCTGGCATCCATTATTGGTAGTTTTTTTATATCCAAGACGTTGCTAAGGCCTTTTCATGCTACTTTGAGCAAAATCAAATCTTTTAGGGTGGATAGGCCAGAACGTATCAACTTACCTTCTACTCGAGTGAAAGAATTTAGTCAGCTCAACACCTTCATCAATGAGATGACTGGAAAAGCACAAGATGAATATCAAAGCCTGAAGAAGTTTAGTGAGAATGCTTCTCATGAGATGCAGACTCCCTTAGCCATAGCACAAGGTAAGCTGGAGATACTAGCAGATAACGAGCAGCTATCTGAAGCTCAGTTTTCACAAGTGATGTCTGCCCAAAAAGCGTTAGGCAGACTATCACAATTGCACCAGAGCTTATCCTTGTTGACCAAAATAGAAAATCGAGAGTTTGATCAGGGTGTAAGCACCGATGTAAGTCAGTTGGTCAGAGAAACCATGGAGAACTTCAAGGAGCTCTATGCGATGAAAAATCTAACCCTAACCGCACAAATCGAAGATGCTGTGGTGGTGAATCTAAATCCGCATTTGGGAAGCATCCTCCTCAGTAATTTGTTTCATAATGCCATGCGGCATAATCAAGAGAATGGTTTTGTAAAAGTCAATCTGACCTCAAACAACTTGACCATAAGGAATAGCGGAGAGCCGCCTAACAAAGATCCAGCGCTGTTATTCAATAGATTTGAAAAAAGCTCGGAGCAAACAAATTCCAGTGGGTTGGGTTTAGCTATTGTGAAAGAGATATGTGATTTTCATAGTATGAAAATATCATATATGTATGATGAACATCATCAAATTGATATCTCTTTTGCTTGATGTGAAGCCATCTTCAAATTTCCTTCAGATTCAGTATCAATTTTCCTCAGAATCCCAATGCATCTTTGTAATACAAATTAAAAATAATGAAACACATACTACTATTTATACTTCTTTCCTCAACAATGTACCTCTTTGGCCAACAAAGGAGTGCGAGTCAGGGGACGATCACCGGACATTTGCTGGAAGAGACAAGCAACACGCCGTTGGAGTTTGCTACGATATCCTTACTATCACCTACCGACATGGTAGTTGTGACAGGAGGTATCTCAGATGACAAGGGAATGTTTGAGGTGAAGGCTTCCTTTGGTACGTATGTAGTAAAGATTGAGTTTATTGGCTATGAATCGATGCAGCTGGACAACATCGTCTTGAGTGCGGAAAAACCTACGTATGATCTTGGTAACATAGTGGTTGGCGAAAGTGCTCAAATGCTTGATGAGATCGAGGTCGTTGCCGAAAAAAGTGAGATGCAATTTGATCTTGATAAACGGGTTTTTAACGTGGGAAAGGACCTGGCTAATAAAGGGGGATCGGCGGAAGATATTTTGGACAATATCCCATCGATCACTGTTGATGTAGAAGGAAATGTTTCTCTGCGCGGTAGTGAAAATGTGAGAATCCTTGTAGATGGTAAGCCTTCCGGATTGGTTGGAGTAGGCGACACCGATGGACTTAAATCCCTGCCTTCCGGGATGATTGAGAAGGTAGAGGTCGTTACCAATGCATCTGCTAGATATGAGGCATCAGGTACCTCCGGTATTATCAATATCATCCTCAAAAAAGACCAGCAGAAAGGAGTTAATGGTTCGGTGGATATATCCGCTGGACTTCCTGAAAACTATGGTGCAGGAATCAACATGAATGTACGCCGCAAGGATGTAAACTTCTTTCTCAACTACGGCATTAGATCGCGCCGTGGACCTGGTAGGAGTCTGGTCACACAGGAATTCTTTAATCCTGACGCTAAGATATCCTTGTCAGAACAAATAGGTGACCGGGACAGGGGCGGTATATCGAATAGCTTTAGAGGAGGAATGGACTACTACATCAGTGAGAATGACATCTTAACTGGATCTATTATTTATAGAGTTGGAGATGACTATAGCGATGCGACCACCCTATTTCGTGATTTTAACAACAACGGGAACCTCTTCGAAATTTCCGAGCGTGTACAAGATGAGGTCGAAGACGAAACAAATCTGGAATATGAGCTTAGATACGAGCGGAAATTCAAACAAAAAGGTCGGAAATTTACAGCCTTTGTTCAGTATCAAAGTAGTGAAGAGGTAGAAGAAGCAGATTATATCGATCGGACTTTCGATGCCAGCTTCAATCGATTAGAGGAGTTGCCCACCTTACAAAGATCAAGAAATGCGGAAAGCAATGGTACCTTCTTGATGCAGGCTGATTATGTCTACCCTTTGGGCAAAGAACATAAGTTTGAGGTAGGTACACGTATATCTCTACGCGAAATTGGAAATGATTATTATGTAGAAGAAGAAGTTGATAATAGGTGGCAAACCCTTCTAGGGTTGAGCAATAATTTTATTTACGATGAAGATATTTATGCTGCTTATGCCATTTATGGCAATAAGATCGGTCGTTGGTCATACCAAGTGGGACTTCGGGCGGAACACTCGGAAGTGATAACTACCCTGGAACAAACCAATGAAATCAACGATCGGACTTACACCAATCTTTTCCCCAGTGGGCACCTAAACTATGAGTTGGATAAATCGAATACGCTTCAGCTGAGCTACAGTAGGCGCATTAGCAGACCCAGGTTTTGGTACCTAAATCCCTTTTTCACCTTTTCTAACAATCGAAACATATGGGGAGGCAATCCCAATTTAGATCCTGAATTTACCGATTCCTATGAGCTGGGAATCATTAAGTATATAGGAGAAGCTTCCTTTGGTAGTAGTTTCTACTACAGACATACCACGGGTGTCATCGAGCGAATTTCGTTCATCGATTCAACAATCGTGGTGCCAGGTGGTGAAGAAGGTTCCGTCGTAACCAGAACCCTACCACAAAATCTTAGTGATGAAAATTCCTATGGTTTTGAACTAACAGGATCGGCTGATATAAACAAATGGTGGAGGCTAGACGGCAGCTTGAATTTGTTTGCTAAACGGACACAAGGCTCTTTTGAAGGGCAGAATTTTGATGCACAAGCTTTCAGTCTACAGAATAGATTGAGTTCTAAGATGAAGTTTTGGAAGGATGCGGAGTTTCAAACCCGCTTTTGGTACCGTGCACCCGAAACAAGGACGCAGGGTAGGAGTAAAAGTATGATGAGTTTGGATTTGGCATTTAGTAAGGATGTTTTGCAAAAGAAGGGGACCATTACCCTTAGTGTAAGAGATTTATTGAATACGCGAAAATATCGCTATGAAACACTGGTGGGAACCAGGGGAATTGATGGTTTCTTTCTCGATCGAGAATATCAACGACGACCTCGTCAAACCAATTTGAGCTTCAACTATCGGATCAATCAGAAGAAGCAACGTCAACGCGGTGGCGACAGAGGCGATGATGGCGGTGGGAATGGTGGTGAGTTTTAGGAAACCAACTACTGAAGCATTAGTAATAGTTCTAAGCCCTCTGGGCCTCATACCGCCTTCATCAGGATAGACTATCTAGACAACGGGACCACGACCCACCTTTATTCTTGTGCCCGTACGAACGGCTTATCAGATCGGGCCTGTTCTGAGAACAAGATTGTATCAGTATTTAACTACAAAATCTCCATGGTCGGTCTACTATTCATTTGCTTTAGGCCACGCCATGATTTAGTTAGCAGCATAAGGATTGAAATAGAGAAAATCCTGACCAGGGCATTAAATGCCCCTTCCTAAGGATTTTTTCCATATTGAGAATTAAGCATTTGCATATCTACTATCGCTGGAAATACTTTTAAAATCCCAGTGTATAATTTCCAATTAGTCCTTAAGTGGTGGCATGATTTGTTTGCAAGAGCTTTTATCGAAATAGTTGTTGGAGACCACGCCATGAGGCCCTTGGTGGCAAATCAGGGTTAAAAGTATTTTCTATTTTTAGAGAAATCGAAAACCACCTCATGGACGAGCCGGAACAGCCTTATATCCCAGCAGGACAATCTTTACCTGAAACGACGGTCAAGGCTTTTATTCTCGGTGCATTGCTGTCGGTTATTCTGGCTGGGGCCAATGCATATTTGGGATTGTTTGCCGGGATGACGGTATCAGCGAGTATACCTGCTGCAGTATTATCCATGGCCATACTCAAGCTCTTTAAGAAGAGTAATATTCTTGAGAATAATATTGTACAAACGGCTGCAAGTGCAGGGGAATCTCTGGCAGCAGGCATGATTTTCACCTTTCCCGCCCTGATATTGATGGGCTATTGGGCCGAGTTCAACTATTTGGAGACGGCCCTGATTGCGCTTTGTGGAGGAGTGCTGGGCGTACTCTTTACCATTCCTCTGAGGGCTGCATTAATCGTCGGCCAAGACCTAAAATTCCCTGAAGGCGTAGCCACTGCAGAAGTGCTCAAAACCGGAGAAAAAGGAGGTGATGCGGTCAAGTTCCTCATCTGGGGTGCGCTGATTGGAGCCGCTGTCAAATTTGTGGAAGCCGGATTTAAACTGTGGCATGGGGTTGCAGAGGCTGCCACCTTTGCAGGCAATAAGGTGTATGCGTATGTGGGAGCCAACTTGTCCCCGGCATTGATCGCTGTTGGCTATATCGTGGGCTTTCATATTGCCTCTTTGGTTTTTGTCGGCGGCGTAATCAGTTGGTGGATCGCCATACCCCTGTACCTAGCCTACTATGGTGCTCCGGAAGGTGTCACCGATGCCTCAGCCATCGGTATTCAGGTGTGGAGCGATCAGATCCGCTACTTGGGAGTAGGGGCTATGGTTGTGGGCGGATTGTGGGCTTTGATCAGCTTGAAGTCAGCGATTGGATTGGCACTGCGCAGTGGCTTTGATGCTTTAAAGGACGGATCTAAGAAGATGTCAGACGTCTTACGTACGGAGCGGGATACGCCGATGTCTTGGGTGATTATTGCCATTGGTGTTATGGTCGTACCTGTGTTTATCATTTACCTAAGGGAAATCGAAAATGTGCCCATCACCGCCCTGATGGCAATCTTAATGATGATTGCCGGATTTTTATTTTCGGCGGTTGCTGGATACATGGCAGGGTTAGTGGGAAGCTCCAATAATCCGATTTCTGGTGTCACCATTGCTACCATATTGACCTCGGCTTTAATCTTGCTTGCCTTAATGGGATCAGATGCCCAGCAAGGACCTGTGGCAGCAATCATGATTGGAGCGGTGGTTTGTTGTGCAGCTGCCATTGCGGGTGACAATATGCAAGACCTCAAGGCTGGCCACTTGCTGGGGGCCACTCCTTTTCGTCAGCAGATCATGCAGATGGTGGGCGTCACTGCCGCTGCTTTCACTTTGCCTTTAGTGTTACAACTCCTCAATACGGCCTATGGTTTTGGACCTCCTACTGAAGCCCAACCCGATTCGCTTGCTGCACCACAAGCTACCTTGATGGCCAGTGTGGCTTCGGGTGTTTTTGATGGCAAGCTGCCCTGGACCATGGTATTTATAGGTGCAGCCATCGGGCTCCTGATTATCATTTTGGATAAAATTCAGGAAAGTAGAGGCAGTTTTCGCTTACCAGTTTTGGCGATTGCCGTAGGTCTTTATTTGCCCTTTGAATTAGACAGTGCCATTTGGATCGGTGGTGTCATCGCTCTGCTGGTGAGTAGATTTCAACAGCGAAATAAATCATCGGTTAGCGTTCCATTTAAGACTGCCAAGCAAGAGAGTGATCACACCGGTTTATTGTTTGCATCAGGTCTCATTACGGGTGAAGCCTTGATCGGGATTATTTTAGCCATACCTGTAGCGATTACTGGCAGCACTAATGTATTTGCACTGACCGATGAACCGATCGGTAGCTTACCTGGTTTGATTGTCGTTGGAACCGTGTGTTATCTACTCTATCGATTGGCAAGGAACGCATTTAAATAAAGGGCACCTGAGGATACTTCTGAATGGATTTGAAAATGGATATCTTTATTCTAGACAAGTCGTGCGGAAGAATCCCGTCCGAATGACTGCAATCGGGCCGGACGGGATAGCGGCATTTATGTGACCGAAGAATATCACGGTTTAAATCAAGGAGATCATGTTAGAAAAGCTCTGATTTTTTGGTTAAACCATGAACGATGTTTTCGGAGATGCCTGTAAAACGAAATAGAAACTATGAAGTCAAAAGGAATTCCTAAGTCGACCCTCCAGTTTTTACGACTACTAGCTAAGAATAATAACCGTGAGTGGTTTAATGAACATAAAGATCGCTACCTAGCTGAGCACAGTCATATGATTGATTTTGCGGAGCGGATTATGGCAGAAATCAACAAGCATGATGTTTTGGAACCCATGACCGGGAAGAAAAGTTTGTTTAGGATTTATCGCGATGTCCGTTTCTCTAAAGACAAGTCGCCCTATAAATCTGCCTTTAGTGGTCGATTGAAGCGTGCCACCCTCTTACGAAGGGGAGGGATGTACTATCATATCGAACCCGGAAATTCTCTGATAGCTGGTGGATTTTGGAATCCTGAGAAGAATGATCTAGCCAGGATCAGGCAAGAACTGGCTTTTGATGCCAAGCCACTGAAAAAGATCATCAGGTCAGCCTCCTTCAAAAAATACTTTGGGAGTTTAGAAGGAGAACAGCTGAAGACAAGTCCGAAGGGCTACCCTAAAGACCATCCTAATATTGACCTTCTTAGGTACAAGCAATTCTTATTAATTCGCAATTTTTCTGACAAAGAAGTTTCGAGAGATTCATTCGAAAGGGAGGTAGTAAAAACCTTCAAGGCTATGCGACCATTGTTTGATTATATGAGCGAGGTGTTGACTACTGATGCCAATGGCGTAAGAATTGCTGGATTGGCATGAATTATTTTAAGCTGGTTTTATTTGCACTAATTGGAATTGCACCCGTTCACGCATTTGGTCAAAATGAAAGACCTAATATCGTATGGTTAGTTACAGAAGATAATTCTAAGCATTTTCTAAGGTTGTACGATTCCAGCGGTGTCGCCATGCCGAACATTGAAGCATTGGCTCAGCACGGCATCGTTTTTAATCATGCCTTCTCCAATGCACCGGTTTGTTCAGTAGCTAGAAGTACAATCATCTCCGGATGTTATGCACCACGCATCGGAGCGCAGTACCATCGGCGAGTGCAAAAGGTTGAGCTACCGGAGGGATTACGCATGTTTCCATCTTATTTGAGGGAAGCAGGCTATTATACGACCAACAACTCTAAAGAAGACTATAACATCATCAAAGATGATGACGTATGGCACGAATCATCAAATAAGGCAAGCTACAAAAACCGCAAGGAGAATCAACCCTTTTTCCATGTGCAAAATTATGGCATCACCCATGAAGGTCAATTGCACTTTAGGCAGGAGCAAATGGAAAACCAGCGAACCATACATGATCCAGCAGATATTGTTCCATTCCCATATCATCCCAATACCCCCACCTTTCGCTACACCTATGCGCGCCTACTAGATCATCATCGCATTGCTGATTCATTGATGGGAGAATTTATCAAGGGGTTGAAAAGTGAAGGTCTCCTGGAAAATACGATCATATTTTATTACGGTGACCATGGGGGTGTGCTCCCACGTAGCAAAGGCTATCTATACGAAAGTGGTTTGCATGTACCGATGGTGGTATATGTGCCAGATAAATGGAAGCACGTGGCTCCAGTGCCCATCGGTAGTCGATCCAATGCATTTGTAAGTTTCGTTGATCTCGCCCCCACGGTATTGAATATTGCCGGAATCTCTGTTCCAGAACAAATGGACGGCACTCCCTTTCTAGGAAAAGGAGTTAACCGATCGGCATGGGAGGCAAGAAATACAACATTTAGCTATGCCGATCGATTTGATGAAAAGTATGAGAAGGTGAGGGCCATCCGCAAGGGTAACTATAAATACATTCGCAACTACCAGCCATTTTATCCTGACGCCCTCTACAATTTTTACCGATATAGAATGCTCGCCTTTTCTGAATGGAAGACACTCTACCTAGGTGATGAGCTGAATGAAGATCAAATTCAATTTTTTCAGCCCAAAACCGCGGAGTCGCTGTATGATTTATCAAATGATCCTCACGAAACTAAAAATCTGGCTCAGGATGCCAGCCTTAAAGCAGTGTTGCTTGAGTTGAGGTCATTGTTGCAGACTAGGGTGAAATCATTACCTGATCTTAGTTTTTATCCAGAGCCCTATTTCCTGAATGCTGCCCTGCCTGCTGCTACGAATTACGGTAAAAGCCATCAAAGACAAATTGAACAATTAGTGGCTGTGGCTGACTTGGCGCTACTGCCCTATTCAGCTGCCAAAGAAAAATTAAAAGAAGCTGTAGAAGCATCAGATCCCTGGGAGAGATATTGGGCTTTTACAGTCTGTAGCTATTTTGGGGAGGAGGCTACTTCACTCCACAAATCCGCCCTGCTGGCTTCCCAGGTTGATGCGGAAATCTTGGTCCGATTTCGCGCAGCTGAGTTTTTGGCCTTAACCGATCATGCGGAAGGAATGAATCAAATGCAGCAATGTTTAGCCCAAGCACGTAGTATGATCGAAGCAAACCTCATGCTAAATGCCTTCGCCAACCTCAAGGAGTTGGGGCATAGCCTTCCGGAAGGTCTGGGTGACCAGGTCAAAGAATCCTGGAGGGGGGGAAAATCCAAGTCTCTAGTCGAGCACCGGCTTGAATATCTTATACAGCAATAGCGCATATTTTATCTGATGTCTTTTGGAGCCTGACAGGCCCAGCAACTTTGTTATCTTCGCCAGCACTAAAAATCACTGCATTTTGTCATGAGTTTATTGACCGTTGGTACCGTAGCTTTCGATAGTATTGAGACTCCGTTTGGCAAAGTTGATAAGGTAATTGGTGGAGCTGCTACCTACATCCTTTGGGCAGCCAGCTACTTCAATCGGGACCTACAACTCGTCTCCATAATCGGTGACGATTGGCCCAATGAGGAGATTATGGCTTTACAGCAGCGCGGTGTCGATACTCGAGGTCTCCAGATCAAGGAAGGAGAAAAATCCTTTTTCTGGTCGGGACGCTATCACGACAATATGAATCAGCGAGATACCTTAGTGACGGATCTAAATGTACTTGCCGATTTCGATCCGGCGCTACCAGAAGGATATCAAAATACACCGTATGTGATGCTGGGAAATCTTACTCCGGAGATCCAAATGGCTGTCATCAAGCAAATGGAGCAACGCCCCAAACTCATCGCCCTGGATACCATGAATTTTTGGATGGATGTAGCCATGGAGAGCCTACTACAAGTCATTAAGGAAATCGATGTACTTATCATCAATGATGAAGAAGCACGCCAACTTTCTGGAGAGTATTCGTTGATGAAATCAGCTTTGAAGATTTTTACCTTGGGTCCAAAATACTTGGTCATTAAGAAGGGAGAACATGGTGCCCTACTCTTTCACGAACACGATGTCTTTTTTGCTCCAGCCCTACCCTTATTGGAAGTGAAGGATCCAACAGGTGCCGGAGATACTTTCGCAGGCGGGTTTATGGGATACATCGCTGAGTCAGATGACGTATCCTTTCAAAACATGAAGCGAGCACTCATTTATGGATCTGCCATGGCATCATTTTGTGTGGAAGAATTCAGCTTGGATCGACTTCAGGGTGTGACCGAACAGGAGCTGGATGATCGAGTAGGCCAATTTAAGCGATTGGTACATTTTGATATTTGATTGGCGTATTGGGTCGTTAGCAGGTTAGATAGTTGGCTGGTTAGTGATTTGGCTAGTTGGCCGATTGGTAGCGTAATAGCAGTGTACCTGGGACAATAATACCATTCGACCAGAACACCTCAATACCTCCCCAACACCTCAACATTTTTTTTTGCTATTTTCTCAGCATTCATTTTATTCCTGCAAACTTTGCAGGCAAGGGTCAATAGTTTCAGCCACAATTTTATACCGTTGGTCAAGAGACGCAAAGCAATTTTCTGCAGGCATGTCTTGATTCTTCTGATGTTATTACCCATTGGTAGAACATTTGGACAAGACTTATCCAACATCATCTACATATTGTTAGATGATTTGGGTTATGATGACGTTAATTTAGCGCTTTCCGGTGTAGACAGATTTAATAAGCCCCACGTGAAAAACACCCAATCTGGCAGAGCTGGCAAGCAGATCAAAGATCTGAGCGTTTGGTGG
>JABDMH010000082.1 GCA_013001595.1 Saprospiraceae bacterium
TCCACGTCATTGACCATTACTAGTTCCTTTATGTTTTTTCCTCCCTTTAATGATTCAATAAGTGGAATAAGTGGAATAAGTGGAATAAGTGGAATAAGTGGAATAAGTGGAATAAGTGGAATAACAACTATATCGACCGCTTCTTTAACATGTTCAACAAAACATTGCCCCCAGCCTGTTGCTCTTTCCGCGCCAATACCGCGTAGACCATGAGGAGGATACCTTGCATAGGACAAGGCAAGCTCTAATTGTTCCACTGTTTCGATATGCGGCACTATAATCCCATCTGCCCCAATATCAAGTAATCTCTTAATAAGACCTTTCTGTAATTCCGCTATTCGGACAAATAAAACTGTATCACTACGCACGGTAGCCCGGATATGGTCTACTATATCACGTCAGTCTAGATGACCATGTTCAACGTCAATTACAATAAAGTCTAAACTTAACGCAACAGCCATTTCTGTTATGCTACCTGATTCAAGGGTAACCCATAGCCCATAAATACTTTCGTTGTTTGATATTTTATTTTTCAGACTTAGTATTGCATCCCTTTTCATAATTGATCTTGATAATCTTAATTTCTACTCTTTTTAGATCAGACTTTCACATGTAGCAGCACAACTAAATATGCTTGGCATACGCTTTGATAATCGTATCTCTCAATAAAATTATTTCTGACAGGGTGTCTATCTCATTACAATTCTCCCAATCTATCCAAATGAATTTCAACCCGATCCAGACACTATAATTGTTCACTATTAATCTCTTGATTATGTCTTCATAGTCAATAATATTATGTTGGGCTGATGTTTGTAAGTATCCTTTTCTTGCTCCTCGAGCATGAAAATGGTTTGCATATTCCAACAAGATATCTACATTTTTATTCAAATAGCCTTCCCTAATAAAATGAGTGTAGTCAAGCGTTAATGACAATCCAGGAACAGAAGATACTAATTCTTGGGTTGCCAATGGGTCAATAAAAGGTGAACCAATATGTGATTCTATAGCAAAGCCAATAGAAGTGTTTTTTACTTCATTCAACCGCCATTCTAATTCATGGTAGCAAAGGTCAGTGATCTTTTATTGCTTTGATTTGGAAAAAACAATCCAGGCAAACAAGTAATGTGATCTGCTCCAAGCTCTTCGGCATATTCTATGAGCTTAAGAAATTGCTCACGTGTCAATAATCGCATTTTCTAATTGGGATGATTTATTGCCTTATCTGAAAGACTTGTGTCGAGTTGTAAATAGCAATCAGATGGAATCAAACCTCTGTCATCTAATTTTATTCTAAGGAGCCTCGCATTTCTTTTAATGTCTTCAAATTCTTTTTCAGGTCATAAATGTGAACGCCCACTAAATAAACCAATATCCACTCCTTTACAATCCAGCATTACCAATAGGTCCAATACTTGGTCGTGAGACAAAAGGGGGAAGGTGAAATCTGCGCAAGCAATTTTTAATTCTTTCATGATGTTGGCCCCCCTTCCCATTCAGCTGTTGCAAGATAGCCTCCATCAATAAGAATACTAGTTCCAGTTATTCCGGAGGAATCCTATCAAGACAGATATGCGACTACTTTTGCTATTTCACTTGGTTGTAGCAATCTTCTGATGGGTACACGATTCAATCTTGTTCGAATTTTATCTTCATCAACCATATGTTCTCTTAAGAGTGGAAAAATCCGTTGAGCTCCTGACCTACGCATTGCCTGCGAGGTAATTCCCATAACCCATAAATACGGTGGAAAGCATCAATATAAGAATGCCCAAGAAAATCAGTCTCATCGTACGTCCGCTGCTTCCTTTCCATTCGTGGGTGATCAATCCCCACATGGTGCTAAAAATGATGACAAATGCAAGGTGAATGCTGAAGCTCGCAAAGTCATGCTTACCCATTTTAGTAGTCCCCATTCCGTAAAACATAAATTCCATAAAACCTGTAATACCGGCGATGGCACAGAAGAGATAATTCACTTTTAGCGAGGCACCCCTTGCACCAAAGTAATCGCCCAAACTGCTATTTTTGATATTCATAAATACACATATTCCGGCATTGGTGATAAAGCCACCACCCATAATCACAATGAGGACGGCACTATTTTTCCATAATTCGGTAGTGCCATATTCTGTAGACATTTCAGCGATGGGTGCTCCGGACTGCATGGCGAAGGCAAAGCAGGCGCTCATCACACCTGAAAATGCCGCTACCATTAGTCCTTTCTTAAAATTAAAATCTTTGATGTACTTCTGTTTTTCTTCTGCTGTTTGCTCCCGTTCCTTAGACACACCAGCCCAACCAGTAAAGAAAATGCCAATCAAACAAATAAATACGCCCCCGATCGTAACCTGTCCGGCGAGCGAGCGTAGTATCTGTCCAAATTCACCCATGAAAATCGGTGGCACCAATGTGCCAAAAGCCGTGGTCAAACCCAGTACCATGGCCATGCCCAATGACATTCCCAGGTAGCGCAAAGAAAGACCGAAAGTAAGGTTTCCGACTCCCCAACAAACACCAAAAACAAACGTCCAAAGTAGGCTTTCGCGATCAGCTCCAAGCAGGATGTCCAGGAGATGAGGGACGGTAA
Organism: Saprospiraceae bacterium; assembly: GCA_013001595.1. Classification (GTDB taxonomy): domain Bacteria; phylum Bacteroidota; class Bacteroidia; order Chitinophagales; family Saprospiraceae; genus JABDMH01. Next base: position 2,591 of record JABDMH010000082.1, read on the forward strand.
AATAGGCGATCATCCATGGCATGATGATCCAGGTGAAAAGGCCATTAACCAACCAGTAGCTTTCCCACGACCAATTCTTGACCTTTTTAAAAGCGATATAAAAGCTGCCGGCTGCGAAACCTCCGATCGCGTGCAATATTATTCCTAGTGCAGGATTCATGAAATTACTTTACAGTGATTTATTTAGACAGCCGACTGTATACACCGTGACCCAAAATGGAAAATATCCACTGTATTTCACGAGGCGGTATCAAACTGTTTATCAGATTACTTTCGGGTGAGAGACCAGGGTTGCTAAAACCACATTTGGTAAAGTCCGCTGTATAAAATTCTACGCTCCTATTTTCGCTGGGGTTCCCACCTCCGTATACAAGGCTGGGATATGGCAAGACATTCGATATGGTTCCGAAATCTTGAGTCAGAAGATTAATATTCTCTATATCCCGATTATTTATCAGATACAAAGACATTTTGTATAGCTTGCAGGTATCCATAACCATATAAGGTGCAGGGCATCAAATAACTTGTTTCGGTCCACTCGTTCCAGCTATTTACGGTAATCAGCGGAACTTGCCCGGGATGGTCGTCTACATATTTCTTTGCATCTCTTAAAGCTTTCTCAAAATTGTCTGGTGTATTATTTTTTACCACTCCCGCTTTGAAATGTAGAAATCGGGGATTATTATCCCAGCCGACCGAAACGTGCGGATAATAAGGAACATCCTTCTTAGTAGAGACTTTTTCCCATTCAGCAATAACATCCGGCATAATGTCAAGATAATCTCGGTCAATATCCGTAAAATGCACAAATTGATAATGGGTAATTCCATCGAACTCCAATTGATGAACTACTTCGTTGTATGCGCCAATTACACTTCCGTCATCAGCGGTTAAATTTTTATCAGCTTTGCGTAAGGAGACTTGAAGATCAAGGCCCGGAAAACCAGCTTTTTTAGTCTCCTCTCTAAACCACTCCAATGCCTCGAGGGTTTGTTGTACTCCGCCAAGACCTGCAATCAGTGCGCCAATGTCGTAGATCATAAAAGATGGTTTGCTATTCACTTTATAGTAGGAGGGATGACTAAAGTACTGTTCAATGATCCGGTGACAGACCACCTCAAATTCTTCCCGATCAACACTCCCTTTCCAAATGAGATGTTCATTTGGCAAGCCGGCTCTTCGTTTGTCCCAAATCTGATTTACATCGTGGTTGGCCCACATGATGTAAAATTTTACACGATCGTTGTTACGGGCTTTGAGGTAGCCTTCATTCAAATGTCCTTCCAGAAAGGGCATCCCATCGTACCAATACCAGTCAAAGATGAAAACGTTTACCCCATGATCTGCAGCAGCATTGATTTCCATTTCAGCAATATAGGGGTCGGCCTCGTTGACATATCCCCACAACGGAAATCTTGGTTGGTCGTGCCCTTCGTATTTTGGTTTATTAGATATGACCGACTGCCATTCTCCTATTCCATCGGGCCAGAAAATCTTTGCCCGATCGTCGGGGTGATAGGATGGCCAGACATATGCTGCAATATCATAACTCTGCTTTTTCTCTGCATCATTTCTACCATTGTCATTATTTTGGCCCACCACACCAAAAGTCAGTAGGAATATGGCATTGAGCATTATATATATTTTTTTCACCACTTTTTGATTTCTCATGTTAATACAATTGATGTTTTAAAAAAAATAATTAGAATTATATTTTCACAAGGTCAAAATCCATAGCCACGGCAAACATCTCTAACTCTTTTGACAGGTCGCCTACACCCATGGCAATATGATGCGAAGGTCCCTGTTGGCACCATTTATCAAAAAAGGTATGGATGGGTTGATTGATTTTTACCCTACAATTTGGATTGCCTATATTAAGAACTTCTCCAGACACAATTTCTCCTGTGGTATAAATCATTTTAAACGTACCATCACAACCAAATTGACTTACATTAAGAAGCGTCGCTGGCCCCTTGACGACATCAAAGTCGATCCCCAGTCCATGGCCGGTCTTGCCATGATGGACATCGAGATTTTTAAGCCTAGGTTTACCTTCACTCATATTAATATTGCTTGGCCCATCGTGTCCCAACAAAATAAAATCCTGATCGTAGTCTATGGCAAAAAATTCAACAAACATACCTCCTCCCCCTAGTAAATCCAGCATTTTCATACCCATCGCTGTTCTAAGATCTCCTTCCGTCACACCAGGTCGGCCCAAAGATGCCAGACGAGAGACGGCCAGTCCCGATTGCGCGCGCATCTGAGTGATCGATTCTTTTTCACCCCACCAATAATAACCAAATGCGTAAATATCATACCTGGTAATTATTTCTTCGTAGGCGACGGCCAATTGTGCTGAAACTTTCATGTGCTCATTGGTCACCGATTCATCCACTTCGTACAGCTGCCTAAATTGATGATACATGGCTTCCAATTGTGCTGGTTTCACACGATGGAATGCTTCTTCAATTTCCTCCACCTCCGGACGGATGATCATTCTACCGGTAGCCTTCAGCCAACGATGTTCGTCGGTCGGCATATCGACCATTCCGGTGTAGGTATTCCCGATGATCCCAACATTCATAGCCCGGAAAGCCCGTGCAGAAGCTGCACCGTTACAATCAGCCCGAACCTCGTCCCAAAAACGTTGAGAACTAAAGGGGCCGGTCCGTACCACAAATCCCTTACCAAGGGTCATTAGTCCCGCCGCATACTCCGGAATACAACAGGGCCCCTCATGATAGAGATATTCTGCCGTGTCTGCTGTTGCGTAATCGTAAGAATTATCAATATGCGTATTGAGAATACGAATCGGAATATCCAACTGTCTAACACAAGGGAGTAGCACCATACCCGTTGTATATCCCAGGGGACAAACTAAAATAATATCGATCTTTTCTTCGGTAAAATATCGGCCAGCACTTTCCGCTTTTTCTTGGGTATCCACCAATCCGGGAGATACCACCTCACCTATCTTTTCGAGATGGGTAGTAAGTTCATGGTACATTTTCATGCACAGATCTTTCAACCCGGGAAATTGATCCCAGTAGATAAGGTGTCCTGTCGCCAAGAGTCCAATTTTGGGTTTCGCCAATCTCGCTTTCAATTTTGAGTTAGACATAAGGTGAGCTGTTATTCGCGCCAATTATGACATTTTATCTTTTAGAGCTTCATTTAGGCCAAATTCTTCCGAAAAGCTCGTGAAAATCTTATTTCGTGATTCATTTTCATCGTGACAATACCGCAAAGGATGGAAGATGTCCCTGATTTCAAATCTGATGTCCCACTTTTTTTTCGCATCATAGTACCTCGCTTAATTTAAATGAATACCTGCCAGAACCCACTTTAAGCATAATATATTCACCTTCATCTAACCCCTCAAGCACACCTTCGACGCCATCATGAAATTTATTATTCGCCCAGACATTCATATCATTTTCAGAAATCACAACATCCTTCTTCCCTGATTTTGGAATACTTAGGAAGGCTTCTGAATTTGCCGGAATTACAACATCTATTGTAAAAGTACTATCCTCGATGTTCCATGACGATCGGATTTCTCCCCTGACGGTGTGGACAGATGCTTTTGCAAATGTCAAATCCTTAAGAGGATAGGGTTTAATTCTAAACTCCTGATATCCGGGTTCCATATTTGAAGCACCATAAAAATTGGGCCCCTGGATACCTGCAATAAAGTGGTAAAAATACTCATTCACTCCTGCCAGCATGGTCATGTTGTCCGATCTTCTTCGACCTCCTAGTACGGCATAATCTCTACCCCAACTTTCCCATATGGTAGTAGCACCCTGATCTACCATATAACCCCAACCAGGGTAGGTTGTGGTGTTGACGATATCATACATCACCTTGCCAAGACCATTGGCGGTTAGGGATTCAATCAGAGCTGTGATACCAGCATGTCCCACCCGCAAGTGGCTGTTGTCATTGCCAATGATGTTCTGTGCTATATTTTTGATTAGTTTTTCGCGATGTGTATCTGGTACAAGACCTATCGATAATGGAAGCAATTCTGCGGTTTGAGACTTGGATCCATAATGGCCAGTTGACTTATCGAGCCACTTTTCGTTGAAGGCACTTTTCACTTCTTGAGCCAATTGCGTATAGCTCAACTGATCTGCTTTCAGCCCTAATACTCTGGCCATTTCAGACACTATTAAAATATTTCTATAATATAGCGCAGTCCATGAAAGACTTGGTGGAGTCTCATCTGATCTCCATTTCTCATAGCCCGGCGCATGCCCTGGTACCATATGATCGCCCAACCAGCCAATCGTCACAATTGACCCCTCGCACATATTGCTTTTGATATAATCAACCCAGTTTTTTATCGTCTCATAATGCTCATCTAAAAGCGATCGGTCATCATAAGCTTGATATAGGTACCAAACCAACATGGCATAAGCCGAACCCTGTGACACGTCGGGATCCCGAGGCTTCCCAGGAAAAGCAGGAATCACATCTCCCACACTGCCATCCTGCCGAGCGGCTAATCTTATATCGGTAGCATATTTTCGCCAGAACAAAGGCATATGCTTCCTGGTGAAAAGACTTGCTGCAATACTCGCTGGTTCGTTGTAGCCATAAGGTTCTCTATGCAAACAATCCAACAGAAAGCCCTTCAAACTATTGCTAAGCGTCCGGTTTACATTATCATGAATGGCATTGAATAAATCATTTGAGCATGTAAAGTCTCCTCTTAAGTTTTCGTCATTACGAACCATTTGACCTTGAATATCATCCGGGGATGGTTTGTATGAACATCCTACTAACTGCACGTATTGGACCGGGTGATAAACAAATCGAGGTTGATAACTCTCACCACTGGGGTCACCCTTTAAAATATAATAATCCCTTTCTTGCTCTCCAGGCCAGGGTCCTTCGTCAATCATTCCATTTTTGAGTAGGCGGGTTGAATAATCGATCATTATTTCATCACCGGGTTTGCCCTTGATATTTAATTTAATCCATCCACCAAATAACTGATCAAAATGACAGACAAATATCCCTGGTTTTGGTTCTGTAATTTTAATGGGTCTAAGCGTCTCAACAACTTTCATGGCGGGCATAATCTGAGCACTAAGCAGCCCACTGGGCCCATCGCTCTCTTCTGCTTCGAGCCATGAATGATCATCAAATCCAGCCTCACTCCACCCATCCTGCTCTTTTCGAGCATCATACTTCTCCCCAAAATCCATATCATTTTCCTCCATCGGTGCGTAAGAATATTTCCAAGTTTTATCACTCGAAAGATGCATTGTAGTACCATCTTCGAATTCGATATTCATTTGGAGTAATAATTGGGATTTGTCACTCCAATTTTCAGCATAGTCTAGGACCTTTGCACTATACCAGCCATTACCCAGAAAAACACCCACAGCATTCTTTCCTCGTACCAACTGATCCGTGATATCATAAGTCATGTACTTAACCAACCGGTGATAATCTGTAAATGCCGGAGATATTACATCATCACTGATCTTATCTCCATTTATATAGCATTCGCTCAAGCCAAGACCAGAAAAATATATCCTTGCCCGAGATATCTTTTTATCGATCACAAACTCCTTTCTAAGCAATTGGGCATCGCCAGATGGATCAGATCGGTGCCGATAATTATTAGCCAAAGTACCGTCGAATCTCCACCAACCGGCTAGGTCATTGGTCAAAATATTATTGTTCATTACTTCAATGATCGACTCTTCCGGGAGGGCATTCCGATAAATACTTAACTCATCTATCCCGCCTTTGAAAAATTGTTCTTGATTGGAATGTGAACCAATATAGGCTGTCGCATATCCTCGAGGGTAAATGAGGCCAGGATTTGTAAAAGTTTTAATTTCCTTACCATCTAAATAAATCCTTTTGGCAATGCGATCGTAGGAAACCGATATGTGATGCCAGCGCCCATCTGCAAAAAAATCATCCGGAAGGATGGCGCAATCCTCTGTATACACACCGCTGACACCCAATCCGAACCAAATACCTTTTTCCCCATGTTTTGATCCAATGGCTAAAACCTGTGTTGCGACACCGTCATCTTTCCGATAAATGGTCTGCCACTCATCGGTAAATTCGTCTGGCTTTACCCAGGCGCTTATGGTAATGCCATCTTCCAATTTTGCCAGTCGATGAAACCTAGCCTTTATGGGTTGATCAGTGCCATTAAGTGAAACCGCTTCACCTGCTTTCCCATCTGTATAAGAAAGATCATTAAATAATCTTGTACCTATCCATTTTCCTTCCCAGTCCTCCTCATTCATAAGACCCATTTCAAAGGTTGCAGGCTCGCTCCAATCTGATACCTCACCTTTCTCATCCCAAACCCTGACTTTCCAGAAGCTTCTTTCGCCGCTCGTCAATGACGGACCTTGATAAGGAATATTTACAGAATTACTTGTCGCAATCTTCTTACTATTCCATTTATTACCTATATCTCTATTTAATCGATCTAAATCATCGGAAACCATAATTTGGAAAGCACTTTGCATTTGCCCCCGCATATCTGATTTAAGGATCCAACTAAATCTTGGCATCGGAATATCAATTCCCAGGGGATTGATGGCATACTCACATCGTAATTCCTCCACCTTAAGAGTACCCTCCGTTTCTTTTTCACCATAGATAAAATTTAGTGGTAGCATACAGAGTATAAAAAATCCTACAGAACTCACTCGACCAACATGACACATAATTAGTAATTTAATTTAGTAGAGCTTCAAGATTCGTCTAAAGGACTCTTTAAAAATTCGGCCTTTTCATGTTCTAGACATTCTATAGCCAGCAAACATCCATGCCAAGTTGCCTTGCAAAACATTCCAGTTGTTTACCCACATGGCCAGGCGCTGCAATGGAATGATGGCTGAAACCATGATGCATCAGTTCTTCAAAATATTGCTTGACTGGTTTGTGAACCCTGACGATCATATATGATTCATTAATACTCATGGGGGGTGTATCTAGTAATTCTCCCTCGCTGATAAGTAATCGCCAGCCCTTTGTATCTTGGATAGCATGGGTCATTGTGATGGGCCCCGGTTTATAGGTAGATTCAAATCCAACCGAGTTTCCCTCAAATCCCCAATTTTCGCAGGCCGGTTTAATATATACAGGGCGGTCCTCACGACATTCTCGTGGATCGATAAAACCGTGTCCAAGAAGCATGATTGCATTCAAGGACTTATCCATTTCTTCCCACTCACCATAAAAAGCTGTATGCCCAGTAAAATCCTTAAGCACCTTACTCAAAATACAGCCCAACACATCCCCTTCCGTAACCGCCACTGCTTGATCTTTGGAGAGTATTTCCGATAGACCGAGATAGCACGAAGCATTGGCTTTGACCTCAATATGGTGTTGACCAAGTAAGACCAAACCATTCAGTTTATATCGCTTGACCAGATCTTGGAGTGCTATGCCCAGACGTGCCGATCTGGTAATGTCTTCATCTTCAAGGTCAACGACCGTGAATTCTGATCTTGACTGCTCACATAAGGCTTTGATACGTGGATCGGTATCACCATTTTCCTCGTATATATTCATCAGGTGATCGATGTTGATATCCATCACATGTGGACCAAATTTTCCCGTTACTGCCGTCTTATCAAAATTAAAATCATACATACCTCGGAAGACGTGCCCCACCACACCAATGGTCATATTCCTGAGATTCTTTATGGTAGTAAACACCTGAATCAGGCGATCAATATCCTCATAGGCCTCGTCGTCGTCAATTGCACCCGCCACTGATTCATATTTTTCATATTTGCCCATCTTTCTGAAGCCTCCCGTGAGCTGAATGACGCCCATGGGACCAGAATTGCGGAGACTCTGATCATAACCTGAATTAAAATCTATTTTACTATGGGCCTGTGATGCAAAGCAAATCAATGGAATGTTGTCGGCAAGATGGCCAAGTGCCTGGTGAACGAAGTAATCAGGACAATAGGTGCCCTCGGATATAATAAGCAAATCGATGTGGTCATGCTTAAATCTTCGTCCGGCTTCATCTGCCGTATCCAGTGTTTCGACAAGACCAGGATAAATGATATGGTGATTTTGGCTCAGGCGGTCAGCGATCGTCTCCATATCCTGAACCACCTGCTCACGAAGTCCCTCGTACATGCGCCAATATTCAAAATAACCACAAGCAAGAAAACCAATCTTTAGTTTTTGATCATCACTTTTCTCAGTTAGTAAATCGCCACTCTTTTTCCCTTTGGTGACTTCAAATGATTGAATGATCTCTTCCATATCTCTGATTTTTAATGCTTAAATTAAGACAACTTCCAAGTTCTTCAAAACTTCGGATGAAAATCCCAGCAGATAATTCTTGCATAGGCTGTCACACATAAGTATCAATGTGCATGGCCAATCTCCTTTGCCAATTCCTTGATCTGATGAACGGTCATTTTATGCCATCGACCTATTCGCGTCTATCCAAAGACTCTTTTTTAGATCCCACCAATTTTGTGGCTGTAGCTTCCGGGGGTTTGAGATGAGTATCCATCCATCCGTACATGAGTTGTCTAGATTCATGAGCTACGGAATGTCCGCGACCGCGGACATAAAAAGCAAAATTTTCGGGGGCATCTTCCAGCTCATAAATATCCATCAGTTTCATCATCAGCAAAACTCTCTGCCTTTGAGTGAGACCATCGCCGTAATTGAGTCCAGATAAATCTAAAAAAGCACGAGGTGCAATCAACGCCATGATTTGGTGAAAATCTATGGGTGGCATTTCACCATGTAAGAGACCATCCCGGATATATTTAAAATAGACATACCAATGATCTCGAGCCCAGGCTTCGACCTTGCGATTATGTCGAAAAAAAGACGCGGAACAATTCGAGGCGGAGGCTTTGATCTGTTCATCGTAAGCAGCTAAGAAGAAAGATCCATGACCACCCAGTGAATGACCCAGTGCACCTATCCGTTCTTTGTCCACCTGATCGAGCGTTTCTAAAACATCTATGGCTATGGAATGCTCAAAAGTAAACTTGCCGACAGCGGTCCAATTGGGATGCTTCTGATAAAAGGTGGCTGTTTCATATGCACCTTCTGTGGGAGTCCGATGTCCAGATACAAAATGTTCCGGGGCAATGACAACATAACCCTGCCGGCATAAATGATCCAAGTAAGCCTTATCCGGATTGTCAATCAGTCCTGCAGCACGCATTTTTCCATGCTCGTAGATACCGTGTAAGACTACAATGGCCGGAGCCACACTTTCTAAATGAAGTGGAATACCCAGATACGCATGGGCGCGTTCGTCTTCCGCCACAGCATAGCTGACGAGTTGACGCTTATACAATCCTTCAACCAAGACCTCTTCGTGAACTCGCAGATCAAGTGCAGGTTTTTGCGGCTTGTATGCATCCCGGAGTAGATCCAAGTACCGCTCCCTAAGTTGCAATTTACGGACAGTCCAATCTTCCTTTGTTTTTATTCCGTGGGTGAGGTCATCCCAAGACGATTTGATTTCTGGTACGAGAAAAAGTTCCGTTTGACTAACTTGGGCAGAGAGCCGCAAGGTGCACAGCCCGGTAAACAGTAAGATCAATAGATGGCATCTCTTCATGATTAATATTAGAACATTTTGCTGAAAACGGTCAAACATTAAAGCCAAAAACTACTCGTTCATATGGTCTATCCAGTTGATACTACCCAATCGATACACCATATAAATAAGGGGCTAATAATTCCTTCCGCAGGAGTCGGATTCGTTCGAAATTCAGATACTGAAAAAAGCAGGCCTATATTTTTTCAGATCCTATCTTAATTCCAGCAATGCCCAAACCGGCTTATGATCGGAAAGGTGTTTTTCCATTTCAAGGATATTGCCATCAATAGCTTTCATTCTTTGGGGATTGTATATTACATGGTCAATGACCTCGCCACTCCCAGTGTCTTCAGGTTTCAGCGCATTATATGTATTTAGCTTTGTACAATCCATACCTAACTCCTTCCAGCTCACATCTAGTCCCACCTCCATAAACATCTTGTGATACTGGCTTATTGAGTCATCGCTTATGGGTACAAAGTTAAAGTCACCGGCAACCACAGCCAGTTCCCTATGTTGTCTTTCCTTCAGATAATTTACAAAGGTCCGTACTTTGTTGGTCGTTTCATCTATATGAGCCTGATCCCTCCACCCGAAAGGAAAGTGAACCGAATAAATGACAAACTCAGTATCATCAATCTTCATTTTGGCACGGGTGGCTGTATGCAGCGAATCAGCCATTAAAACCTCCTCGTAATCGTAGAGCGGTAATCGGCTAGCAATGGTTTTGTATTTATCCTTATGTCCGGCAGTAGAATATCTTCCTACCATGATATGATTCAGATTCATAACTGACCCAACCTCCTTTGTCCAGTCACCACCGGGTGCTTCGGAAAAACAAATCACATCAAAATGATAGTCTTTCAGCGCCTCACCTATTTCAGTGGCCGATGCATGCTTGCTGTATTCCACATTATATGCAGCCACCTTTATCTGAATCGCATCTTCATTCTCGACTTGCTTAGGTGTTGGATTATTTCCACATGAAAATGTAAGCAGAGCTACAAGTACCAATAATAGAATTCTCATTTTTTTTAGAATCTAGCTTATATATCATTGAATTAAGATCAACTTCTTCCTACGTCTTGGCACATCAATATTCACTTAGCAACCACCATCTCAAACATCACCCCTCACCGATTAATCAACATCTTCAAAGAACCACGGTTAAACACCTACATTTTTGGTTTGAATTCTATCAATATTGACAATTTCTGGAATGACATGTTCAACACGTCCTTGCTGGCGAGATATGCTACTTAGTCAACCCAGTCTACAAAATCGCCAAATCAAAAATGGTTCTCTTGGCGATCTTTTCATTTTGTAAAGATGCCACTTTCTAGCGTACGCACTTGGTTATTTTTCCGGCCACTACAAAGATAATTTGGAACGCAGGTGACCATACCCATATAGCCTAAAGCAAAAAACCAGATCTGCACATTAGAGGGCTGTTCATCCTCCAAATTACAGCACTAGACCTATTTCCTAGATCTTTCCTAGGCAACATTCTTGAAGGGTTTACCATGCTGGCTCATGTTTTTGGTCTATGAGGCAGCTAAATCGCAACCTTTGGTAGTGTTTTTGCATGAAAGGGTAACTCTTCGACGCTGAACTTCAGAACTTCATGGACCATAGATTTAGGTACATCCTTGCTGAGGAGTTATTTTCATGTTCCCTATCCCCCTTACATTTACTGTCTCCAAATGGCGTTTCCTGGCAATGCAGTTTTGTCCCGCATTTGCTAGGTACGAAACACATCGATTATAATCCGGTCATCGTTCAAGAAAACGATATTAGGTACTATTCTATACAATGATCTATGTCGTCAAATACTCCTATTTTTTCTTCTCACTGCATGAGGTATTCCAACGAGAATCTGCTCTGCGGGCGGATTAGGAATCTATCCACTACAGGAGAATAGGTTTGAATATTAATAGTGTTTTTCTCAGGATAGAAAGTTAAGATCCGTAAGAAACCACTTCCCGCCTTGATCTCAGGGATGTCCCAATACCAGTAATCCGACTGAATCTGGTGCACGGTATTTCCCTTCTGGCCTTTGCTGGTCAGCAAGTTCTCTCTGGCATGTCCAGAAAGAACCAGAAAAATATTCTTGTGCTTGCTGATGAATTTATTCCAGGTTGCTTTCCCTGAGTTACCCTGTACCATGTACCTGTCAACATCTGTTCGTTGTCCCTTCTTTCCCGCTAGATACGCATGGGTAACAATGATGATCCGATGGTCAGGATAGTGTTCAACAACATCATTAGCCCATGCGAGGGTCTCGTCCCTGGGTTTAAACTCCAGGGTGAGTATAAGAAACTTCATCCCACCAGCATTCATGAAGAGGTAGTAGTTTTCGGTCTTGCCTTCTTCTCGAAAATGTAAATTTTTATTACTGCCGAAATGTAAGTCGTATAAAGGGTTATTTATAAATCGCGAAGGTTTGAAGTAGGAGCTGAATCGGCTTTCCCGAGAATGACTTGTCTTACGATCACTTGGTGAGTATCCCATATCATGATTTCCCGAACACATTATATAAGGGACATGGTGGTCAATGGTCTTGAAAGCTGTATCAGCTATCTTCCATTCTTCATCGTGGTCAGTTTGGGTGATATCTCCAACATGAGCCACCATGACAACATTCAGCTTCTTCCTGTTCTTTCTGATCCACTCAGTCTGCGTGAAGAAACAGTGTCGCTGATCACCAATACCTGGCCAATGCTTCTGTGTCTCTTTATGTCTGACATCAGCATAACCCTGAGTGTCCGGCAGAACCACAATCGTGAATGGTTTATGCAGTTTTCCTTTCCCATAGGAGATACATCCGCTATTCAAAATTAACATTGCCATGAAAGCAAGCGACAAGAGTAACTTCGTTCCGATATCGATATTTTTTTGATCCATGCCTAGCTTTTTTAATTCCATTCAAGGTTTAGAACCTCAAACTTCTGTTCGATAAATTTCAATGTTTTATCACAGTATCAAAAATTCTAAAAGAAACTCACACGGGTACTGGTTTGGAAGTTTTGATTCAGCGGATTGGCCTGGCAATGATTTCGGTCCGAGCCCCTGCACTCACCATCCTGCCTCCTTCCCGGTATCAAGGGTTTGCGTTTAACTTGTTGGTAAAGACGAAGAGGTCATTTTTCCGGTGTAGCTTTCAATACCTGTAATTAATGAAGCCGTATTACTATTGACATCCTGATCATGATTAATCTGCTTCGGTCATGGTACTGTCAATAGAACAGGCGTGTCTCACCCATTTGCAAACTTCAGCCTACTTAGATGCCTTCCCCGGCCACTCCCAATCCAATAAATCACCACTCCAAGCAATCCCTAAGGAGGCATTTTTATCAAAGTCTCCTTCTTGCTCCGTATTCGGACCCGAACCATGAAAAAACATCAGATACTTTCCAAATCGTGGATCTCCTTTTAGGTTTATGACCGTACCAGCTGTAATTCTTCCTTTTGCCCATACCCATTGATCTTGTCCCAATGTGATCGGCCTTCCCCAATCCGTCCAAATTCTAAGATCTGATGACCGCTTAATGGATATTGCATTAGAAGGAGAATGGAATAGGATATACTCATTATGTTCGTTTAACACACTGACATTTTCTCCAGACTCTGTATGGCCATAAAATGTCCAGTTTCGCAAGTCATGACTGTACGACATACTCACGCCATTTTGTTTATAAAAGCACCACCATTTACCCTTCTCATCTTTATCTTCTAACAGATAGGGATCAATCATTCTACCCATATCGGCAATTTCAATCTCGGGACCCTTAACTCTTATTATTTCGGGCTCACTCCAGTTTTCCAAGTCCAGACTGCGCATGATGTAAATCCTGGCATCGGCCGATCCGTACCTGGTCGCATCTGTATCTCTGAGTCCGGGTCGAGGATACGTCTGCAAACAAAGGATCCACTCATTTTCAAATCGGATTACGTTTCCGGGGCTGCAGAAATTTAGATTCTGATCTCTTGGCGTAATTATTTTAGCCGAGCTCCAGTGCATTAAGTCCGCTGATTTATTAGTCGCGGTGTATGAATAAATCAGACTGTCTTCCGACCGCACAAGTGTGTAAAAGAGATGAAATATATTTTCATGAAATAAAATTGCTGGATCGCGGTAGGCTATTGAATCGTTTCCTTTAAATACAATTGGAGATTCTAGGGCACTTAGCATGTTTTCCTGTGCCTGTGAATTCTGGCAGGTAAGGAGAAGCAACAGAATCAATAAATTTAGCTTAGTTAAGCCTTTCCTCGTCTTCTCATCATTAGCACTCATGTTCCTAATAATTTGTCTGTTTTATTCATTTGGCCGGCCGTAAAGGGTTCCATTTTTTAAGGAATGTTATCTTCGGCTTACCCGTTTTTTCATCCATATGAATGGGAAGAAACAAATATCTTGATTGATTTATATCTGCTTTGTTTGGAATCCACCACTGATCGCACAAGGCCATCACAATGTCGGACTCCTTTAGATAAATGAGATCGGTCACCTGGGAGTTCCAGGTACTTTTCTCACTAATATCATCCTGTTTAATATAATTTCCAAGCGGTGAATCGGCCACTGCGCATACGGTCTCTGGTCCAGCCCAACCATGCACGCCTGAACCAACCGCGATGTACTTTCCTTTGTACTTGATCAGGCTGGGTGCTTCCACTCCTTTTTCGAAGGCATAAATTCCATCCTTGTTGCTGCTCAGGTAGTCATCACTCAATCTATCGATTCGAATCGCATATCGGCCGTTACAACCATCACAAAACTTAGTAGCCACCGTCTCGTGATCGCAATAAATAACATATGCCTTGCCATCATCATCCTTAAATACATTCATATCTGATGCAAACCCATTAGAGGTACCCAACTCTCGTGGGCCAAGTGACGTGAATGGACCTTCGGGATGAGATATAACCGAGCCATTTATCGAAAAGCCCTGTCATCGGATGGGATTCGAGACCCAAATAAACCTTGTCGCGTTGGGATTCGATCGTACCGCTCTTGTCTGATTCGAGTATGCTTAAAAAGTTTTGTCCGGTCATGTCTTCTGTTGCTTCCAAGCCAGCAGCTTCCAAAAACGTGTATGGGGGAAGTTCAATCGTACTTAGGTCACGTCCATCTGGTTCGTATTTAAATGGGCGTTGGCCCAAATTCGTACCCCACCAAAAACAAAATGGTTCATCCTGGTTCTTGTTCTTGAGAAATTGTGAAATGACAACTTCTTTACCGGTAAGTGGCTGCCGTAGATCATCGGGAGACAACCAACCAGGGCCCCATCCCTTGCCTTGATGGGCAATTTGATAAACTGCCTTTTTAAGCAAATCTGGATAAATCTCAAAATCTTGGTGCAGGGTCCCTGCGAAAACGGCAGCATCTCGCAAGCGCCAAATATCCTGGCTCGTCAACAGAACAGAGCGGGCTGGATGACATACGGGTGAGCTTGCGAACGCATTGGTGAACCTGATGCCCTCTTTAGCAACCTTATCGATGTTTAGAGTTTTTGCAAATTCCCCTCCATATGATCCCCAATCCTTCATAGACATGTCATCGGCAATCATGAATAGAATGTTGGGTCGATTATCAGCAGTACCATTCTCAGACTTTTCTACCTGGCCAACACCTAGCAAAGCATTTAGTAAGAATATGACTGTAATGCAGCCTATTTTCAAATTCTTAATCATAAGTCCATTCTACATTTCATACTGAGGAATCTTCATCCACTCCCCACCATTGAGTGCGGATTGGTGGGCGATCACTCCGGCAAGAGTCATGTTTAGCGCCTCACTCACATCTACGATGGGTTTTTGATCCAGGAGAATGGATTCAATAAAGTTGTTGGTAAGTTGCCCATGCGAACCTCCGTGGCCACCGGGCTCAACACCGGGTGGCAGCGGGGGGCGGGCACCGTTGATTGCTTCGTCGTGTGGCTGCTGGCCATAGACCCTGCCCTTTTCACCGTGCGCATTTTTCATATCCCAGCTGACAGCCATGCGCGAAATACCATCCTCGCTGGTTTTGAACATGGCCACTTCTGTACCAAAAGGATTGTTGTATTGGTTATCCTTGTACTCGTCATATATTCCTGTCGTACCCAATGCTGAAACTTCTGTCAGTCGCCCCCCTGAGACGGAGATATAATATGCGGTTGAATGGGTGGGGTACCACATGGGTGGCAATCCTCTGCGCCATCCGTAGTAGTCAATCTCTCCGTTTTTGGGGTTGAAACTGGTAAGTCCCTGTAGACCAAAGTCATGGTAGTACTCTCCCTCAGAATAAACAATCTTACCCAATGCCCCTGCCTGGTATTGCTTTCTTTTCTCGTAGAGATCCGCATGAAAGGTTGATGTCTCATTCATCATGTATTTCATGCCACTTCTTTTGACGGCATTAAATAATTCTTCCGCTTGCCCCTCTGCTTCAAATCCAAAAACTGCAGGCACCGCAGAGACCACATGCTTGTCATGATTAAGTGCCATAATCGCCAGGCGTGCATGACTGGGTGCGTCTGTCGCAATATATATAGCCTCGATACTTTTGTCCTTGATCATTTCCTCACAAGAAGAATATGTCTTAGGAGCACCGACTGCCTTAGCCAATGCTGCACAACGCGCGGGATCAAGATCTGATGCGGCAACCACTTCAACATTCGGATGATTTTGATAGGAAAAAGAAGCACCAAAGTGACATAAACCATAGCCAGCGATACCTACGCGGATTTTTCGGTCTGATTTTGATTGCCAACCATCCGAGGACTCAGGTACTATTTGCTTCGTCTGCTTTTTGTCTACCTCTTCGAACCCAGGAATGACATTGCCATCGGCATCTTTAGGTAGATTTTTATGACCTCCACAAGAAGTTAGTGAAAATGCTCCCACGGCTGTCGCCCCAATCCCAAGCTTTTGCATGAAGTCTCTTCGGTGGAGATTAGGTTTAACTTTATTTTTCATAACTATATACTGTTTACTGTTAGTGTTATATTTTTCTTCTGTTCAATTCTTCATTTAATGATCGACGAAAACGCCGGTATAAGCTCCTCCTGCGAGGAAGTGATTTTTATTCTCCGAGGCTGTTTCAATCTTATTCATTACCAATCTCCTATGCTGTTGTCTTTATAAAAAGTGCGTTGTAAAATCTCTTGTTTGAAAGGGTGTTTTTTTATTTCCTCTTCATTGATTTCAATGCCCAGTCCGGGTTTTGTATTCGGAAAAACGATCTGACCTTTAGGCTCCATAGTGAAGCCTTCAGTCACTATATCTTTTCTCCAGGGTACATCTTCAGTCACCGTTTCGCAGATGATGTAACTGGGTTGTGAAAAACCAAACTCCAAAGATGCCGCTGTGCTGATTGGGCCTTGCGGGTTGTGAGGAGCCAGGGCAATACGGTGTGCCTCGGCCAGTGCAGCTATGCGTTTGGCTTCACTGAGACCACCGCAATGTGTTATGTCGAGTTGGCAAATTTCACATCCACGAGCCTCAAACAGATCTTTGAATTGAGCCAGGTGCGTCAAGCGTTCGCCGGTGGCCACAGGAGTGGTCAGGGCTTTATTGATCATGCTCAAACCTTTGATACTTTCCGGCCAACAAGGTTCTTCGTAGAAATAAAGGTTGAAAGGCTCCAGTGCCTTTCCGAATTTGAGGCCCATTGCCGGAGAAGGTCGTGCATGGCAATCGACCATGATGTCAATGTCTTCGCCCACTGCCTCGCGCATGGCGGACACATTATTTATGGCATAATTGATGGGTTTAGACCCTTCGATGGGCATGGTAGATGGTACGGCCATGGTTTTGAAAGCCGTGTATCCTTTTTCCACAGCTTCCTGAGCCAATTCACCAAATCGTTTGTGATCGTCATCGGCTGTTTCGTAAAAATCTTCCATCCTACCACCGCCAAGATGGGCATAGGTTCGGATATGGTCGCGAACAGGGCCTCCCCAGAGTTTGTTGCATGGAACGCCAAGAGATTTGCCCATGATGTCCCATAAGGCAATATCGATGCCTGCGATGGCTGTCGAGCGAACGATACCATTGCCATGCCAGAAATGCTGACGGTACATCATCTGCCAGAGATACTCGACACGGGTGGGGTCTTCTCCGATGAGCAATTGGCTCAGGTCTTCTATGGCCCCAACAACTCCACGAGTGTGCCATTCGAGCGTAGCTTCTCCCCAGCCAAAAAGCCCGGGTTCATCGGTGATCACTTTCACAAAGATCCAATTACGCATTTTCGCATGACAGACATGAGTTTCGATTTTTGTTATTTTCATTTCAATATCAATTGTGCAACATGGACTGAATTGTTTTTTTACAAGTGTCGATAAGTATTTCCAGCCCACCTTGGTCAAATGGGGTTTGCCATACCGTATAAATATCTTCGGTATACAAGTGTGATTCTGGCAAGTAGCCATTTGCTCCATTGATCAAATTCATGACAATAATGGTGGAATTGGGAAAGGCTTTTCTTAATTCAATTTGTAATATGGAATAGGCTTCTGCCGGGCTTCCAATAAAGAAAGCTTCTCCTACACGCCATATCCAAACTGGCAGATGAAAATTATTTGTATCACCAAGTGACTGCTGCACCCTCAATTTTCTTAAAAGCCTTTCCTGGATGACTCGGTCTGTCGCTTGTTCTAATTCCCTTTTTATTTGAGCATGATCCTGCCAGTCAGGTTTTATTTTTATTGGAACTTGTTCCACTTTGGATTTTAAAACTTCAGAATAGGCTTTGTTTTTCTTCAGTGTCCAGACTGCCAAGGGAGCTCCGGACTCCTGCATTCTGTCAAACACTAACTCATCACTTTGAGATAACCCATGCATGGTGCCTAGCACTGAAAAACCTAATTTTCTACCGTGTAAATCGGCAATATCTGTATCACTGGTATACTGATGTGCTGGTGCCAGTTCACCACAAGCACCTAATAAAAACAGACACAGGGCATTTGGATATTGCTCCTCTACTGTTTCCCGCATGGCTCCAACATAATCCGGGGATATCAGCTCATTTTCCCAGGCTAACGTAGTTGGGTGGCAGGCATAGTTGACCAGTATCCCGAGTACATCTCCTTCACTGCTTGTTACCTTGCCCACTACAAGTGTTTCATCTGCTGTGACTTTTGGGTTGTAACCAGTAATAAATCTCTGGCTACTTGCATCTTTCAGATCACGATTTGTAGCCAAATCACAACTTCCCTTAAACCAACTTATGTAGGCGTTTTCTATATTTTGTCTGGCTTCCAAAACCGCCTCTATTATTTGCTCCTTTATTTTATTTAAATAGGGCACTACCCATTTCCCTCCAGGTTTATCGGCATTGTCTCGTGAGAGAAACATAACTGAATGGGTGTGAGAAACGCCAATCATCACTTGCGCCGAATTGGTCCCTAATGCGTCTATAACTGCCTTACGCATTTCCCACTCATCTTCCCTATTGGCGTACAAGGTCCCGTCGAAATTGACAAGAACATAAAGATCCTCCTGGCCATCTCCGGATGCCATCACCATGGCAGTGGCATACAAGGGTTTATGAATGCCCTTTGCGCAGTCGGATATAGCAGCTCCCCAGCATCTTGAATAGATACCAATAGACGGGGTTATATCTTGCCTCCCAAAACCAATCTTACTTTTGAATATCGACTCTTTACCCAATTGTTTATTTTATTTTAACTATTTGAATTACCTAAACTCAAACCGCCGTCCATCAATAGCGTAGACCCTGTCATATGTCTATTATTGGGATCGCACAGTACTAAGACTTGTTTGGCTACTTCGCCTGGTTCGATAAATTCGTTTACCGGTATTCGTGCTTGAATGGACTCTTGTAGTTGCGGCTGATCCTTCATAATTTCCCCACTCAGGCCTGCATTAATAATACCAAGCGCTATCTCGTTGACCATAATATTATTCTCTGCATATTCGGCGGCCATGCATTTACACAACATTCTCAAACCAGCCTTTCCCACGCAATAAGCTGGAATATCTTTATGCACCCTATTCGCTGCCCAACTTCCTATGTAAATTATTCTCCCCTTTTTCTTCCTTTCCACCAGCTTGTTTGCAGCTGCCCGGGACATATAAAAACAGCCACTCAAATTGACTGATAATTGTTGGTTCCAATCATCAACGCTTATTTGCCTGATATTGCTAATTCTGACAATGGCAGCATTGGGTATAATAAGCGTCGGAACACCTAAATCATTTGATATTGTACTTATCCAGTCTTCAACTGATTTTGGATCAGACACGTCCACTTTAGTATACACAACTCCACGGCCCAAATCCTGGAGTGAAGCAACAAAAGGTGCTGCTTCATGTTCCTCTTCGATATCACCTATCGCGATGTCAGCGCCACAGCTGGCCAGCTCACGGGCAATCGCCCGTCCAATATCACCCAGGCCACCACTGATCAGTGCAATTTGATTCTTTAATTCCATGTGTATTTATTAGACTTCACTTTAAAATAATCAATATGGCTAAAAAGCACCTTCCTCTTTCAGTTTTTGTTCCTCACAAACCTGGCAACCAACGAGGATGCGATACCTTTGCAGCCTTGGGTGAAAGAAATAATCTATAGGGCACCTCCGAAAACTCTTTCAGAACAAGGCTATCGAAAAAACCAGAACAAATAAATAATTAATCCGACAAACAACAACCACCAGAACAATACATTACTGTACCACTTACCGCCCAAGCCGCTAAAAATGTTTAATTTCTTCCAATTGATGGTAAGATCATCGGTTACTTGATCTGCTCTGGGAGGGGCGGTCAATAAACTAACTATTACACAGACCAACACACAAAACACCCAATTTATGGAAGCTTGATTTAGGAAGGGCTTGGCCCAAGGCAAATGCTCTGAATTGAGATAATATCCCAGATTGCGCATGCCCAAGTTATTGGTCCAGTCCATCAAATAATTGTTGGAATAAAAATTCAATATAAATCCAAAAGCAAAGCCCAAGGTCACTGCCGTTATAGCTCCATTCGAATTGATTCTTCGAAAAAGAATCCCCAATAAAAAGACCGCTGCAAATGGTGGCGCAAAAAAGGCATACAAGGATTGAATGTAAATAAAGATATTTTCAGATTTAAAATAGGATATGCTATATGCAATAAAAATTGCAATAATCAACACCCATATGGAAGAACGAACCCCAATTTTAATTAAACGCCGTTCAGATACTTCCGGGTTGATCATGCGCTTATAAATATCCATTGTATAGATTGTTGATGTAGAATTCAGAACTGAGTTGACCGTAGATTGAATGGCTCCAAATAAAGCTGCCAGAAAGAGCCCAACCAATCCTGCCGGAACAAAGGACTGCAATAATATCACATAGACTTTGTCCGAAATCTCCTTTACTGAATCCCAATCGCCAAGTAGCAACTCTGGCTTTGCCGCAAACAATATCAGTCCCGGAACGACCAATAGAACTGGTATAAATATTTTAATAAACCCTGCCAGAACCATTCCCATACGGGCATGCCACATATCTTTTGCACCTAAGACACGTTGGATCATAAATTGGTTAATGACATTATACCAAATGCTGATAGAAAATGTTATTAATATGAGTGATGTCCAGGGTGTGAAAGTATGTGAACTAGGTTGAATTACTGATAATCTTTCTGTAGCTCCGGAACCTCTATATCCGTTTATTTGGTCAGCATGTTTCGCCGCTGCTTCCAGCCATTTACCAGCTGTAGCTTGGTTTTTTTCCATCATGATACCCCAACCCTCAATTACAGATCCCGTAGCTCCGGAAAGCCATTTCAAGCCTAGCCAGGTAACCGCAATACCTCCCATCAACATGACAATCAGGGTTATAAAATCGGTCCAGGCTACAGATCGTAGTCCTCCGTAAATGGCCCAAACACCAGATACTGTACCTAATATCACAATGGCCAATAGCAAGTTCCATTCCATCACAAAAAAAGCCCCATTTGAATCCTTAAAAGGCAGTTTTGTGTTCAGAATTCCGAAATCAACAATTTCAGTGACCACGATTCCGCCGATGTAAAGCACCGCTGAAAGAAACGCGACCACGCTTGCCACGATCGAAACAACTGCAAAAAATTGTCGCATGGAATTATTAAATCGCTTTTCGAGAAATTCTGGAATCGTAAACACCCTTGAAGCCAATAAAAAAGGAATAAAAAGCCAGATCAATAAAGAGAAAGATCCTACGTTTCCCCAGTCGAACACCGCTGCACATACTCCATAAATAAAGGCTGAACCCATTACCCCAATAAACTGTTCGGAACTCATATTTGAGGCGACCTGCGAGGTGCCTACTACATACCATGGAAGTGATCGGCCTGCAAGGAAATAGTCCTCTGATACATTTTTTTCCTTTTTTCCAACAAGATATCCAACCGCACCTAGTACAATGAAGTAAGCGATAATAACTGCATAGTCCAATATTGCCAGCGAAAGTCCATTCATAAGAATTAAAAAACCTAGTTCAGTATTTTAAATAAAGCGTGACAAAATGGCTTCGCATCGGCAATGAGAGATGGCAAAGTAGTTCTACCCTAAATCCAGAACGGCCAATTCACCACGTTTAAAATGGCTCATCAGTACCTCTTTAGCCCGCTTTAAGTTCTTGTTTTTAATTGCCTCAATTAGCTGGCGGTGTTCCCTATCAGTCTGCATATAGTCTCCTATTTCGCCAGTGGTTACCAGACCCTCCCCCAATAATCTGTTTAATGCTTCTCGAATAGCCAATAGTCCCAAATTCAACTTTTCGGCCCATCCATCCTCTTTGAGACGTGTATTTGGCTGTATTCGCATGGTTATTATTTGACGCCCTTATTCCAAACAGGCAGTATTTGACTGAGAACCGTTTTTCATAAATAAATGCTACATTTCGTCTAATGTATACATAATATGGCTAGTATTGTATACGAAATAAAATTGATTCTGTGTACAAATATTCACTCAGTTTATTATTATGCAAGGGGAAACCAACCAATCACTAAGTAGTCTTGAGATCATTGATAGATCATCTAAATACATTGCTGGCGGGGTGGTTTCCCTTAATAGAAAAGTCTCACCCGGTATCGTATTCGACAGCGCCGAAGGCAGTAAGTTATACGATGTAGATGGCCGTGAATACATTGATTACCACGCTGCTTTTGCACCCTATTTATTGGGGCACAACTTCCCATATGTGAATGATGCTGCGATTAAATCGTTAAGTGATGGTTGGTCGCTGATGGGCTCAGGCACCAATTATTGGGAGGCTACCTTATCACAAATGCTTTGTGAATCTGTACCTTCCTTAGAGCTGGTTCAAATTACAAATACAGGAAGTGAAGCTACAGCACATGCCATTCGTCTGAGTCGAGCATACACCGGCAGAGATCATATTATCTTACCCCTGGGAGGATACAATGGATGGCACAACGAAGTGGCGAGAAAAGTGATGACTACCATTGACGAAATTGGTCCCCGAGTATCTCCGGGTGAATACCCCTTTATGGCAATGTCTGGGGGCATACCAGAAGACACCAAAAAGGTGGTACATATTGTAAATTTCAATGACCTTGGATCAGTGGAATACGTGATGAAGAAATATCCGATAGCTTGTGTAATGACCGAACCGGTATTGCAGAACGTAGGGATTGTCTCCCCGAATCCGGGCTATCTCAAAGGCCTTATCGAACTATGTGAACGCCATGGTTCATTATGCGTTTTTGACGAAGTAAAGACAGGCTTTCGAACCGGACTGGGCGGCTATCAGGAATACTGTGGCGTCAAGCCGCATTTGTCCGTTTTCGGTAAAGCAGTGGCTAATGGATTCCCACTCGGCGTAATTGGGGGCAAACGAGGAATCATGGAATTGTTTAATGACCCTGATGATAAAAAAAGGGTTCTTATTGCGGGTACATACAATGCCCACCCCGTGAATACCGCTGCGGCCATTGCTACCATCGAATTTCTTAGAAGAGATGGGGTTTATGAATCTATTGACAAATCCAGCCATCTACTGTATGATGGGCTAAAGATGCTTTTTGATGAGAAGGGAATTGCATCAACTCTTGCGAATAACAAATCGGCTTTTTGTGCTTATTTCTGTAATGAGGCCCCACAAGATCTTCATGATGTCTTAAAGAACCATAATTTTCAATTGGATCTTACCTATCGCCAAGAACTAATTAAACGGGGTGTTTACCATATTCCTATTCCATGTAAACAGGGTTCGGTGAGTTATTCTCATACTGAGGAAGACATTAATAAGACATTAGAAATCACTCGGGAGGTTCTAAAGGTAATATGACTTCAAATTTGTCAATTTATTGGACCTAGCATATTCAGTGGTTCGTGTTCTTACTCCAAATACTCAAGTCCAAGAATTGATTCGAAAAATTCACTTTAACCCAAGTTACTACTGGACTCTGGAGTGTGGTATAAATTCTGTTGGTTCGCAGTGAAATCTAAGGGATAGTTCCCCATTGGAGGAGCTGGTCTTCTTCAGGCCCAAATGGGTCCTGTCTTCCCAATCAGACAAAATAAATCAATACCTGTCTTCTTTAAAATACAATATAGTATCTTTGGAGTCTTTACTAACGGACAAAAAGATGGACAAGAAAAATGTATTTCGTCAAATCATTGCCGAATTCATTGAAAATCCGCTGCCTAAAGCGTTACCTCGACATGTTGAAATCCCTTTGGATACTCCAAAAATCATATCTCTTCTGGGACCTCGAAGGTCTGGTAAAACCTATGCCCTGTTTTATGCAATGCAACAGCTTCACAAAAGTGTGGAGCGAAGTAGATTGATTTATCTCAACTTTGAAGATGACAGGCTTTTCCCCTTGCGATTAAGGGATATGGATAGCTTGCTGCAAGCCTATTTTGAATTATATCCAGACAATAAGGATGGAAGAGTCTGGTTCTTTTTTGATGAAGTTCAGGAAGTCCAGCATTGGGAGAAATTCGTACGAAGGGTCTGGGATACAGAAAATTGCCGGATCTATTTGACTGGATCTTCCTCTAAACTACTAAGCAGAGAGCTTTCCACGACATTACGAGGTCGAACCTTACCCTATGAGATTTTTCCGCTCAATCTTAGTGAATTTTTGAATTTCAATAACATAGAAATCCATCCAGAAACGTCGAAAGGTCAGGCAACTATCTTGCATTGGTTTGATCGCTGGCTTCGACAAGGTGGATTTCCTGAGTTGGTTTTTCTATCAAGAGATTTGCATCGGCGCACGATTGACGAATATCTGGATTTGATGCTTTACAAAGACCTGACTGAAAGGTTCTCTTTAAAAAATCCTTCGCTACTCAAGTATTTATTGAAATACGTGATTAGCAATCTAGCCAATCCTTTGAGCATCAACAAGATCTTCAACGACATTAAATCTCAAGGCTTTAAACTGAGTAGGTCAACGGTTTACGACTATCTATCCCATCTTGAAGAAGCGTTTTTAATATTTAGGGTTGACATTTGGCATCGGTCCATACGATCGCAATCACAGACCCCTAGTAAAACCTACATCATCGACCCTGCGTTCAAATTTGCCATGACAATTGGGGATGATACTGGTCGAGTCTTGGAAAATGCCGTTTTTCTTCATCTGAAGCAACAGGGATTGAAGTTGCATTATTTTCTAAAAAAACAAGAAGTTGACTTCTTTTGGGAAAATGGAAAACCAATTAATGTATGTTTAGATTTTCATACCGATGACACCAAAGCACGCGAAATCAAAGGTATTTTGGAGGCCTTGAATTTTTTGGATGAAAAGGAAGGCTTAATTTTAACTCGTGACAGAACAGAAGACATTAAAACAAATGGAAAGAATATTTTAATCAGACCTGCATGGAAATTCTTTTTGGAAAAAACCAACTCCATTTAAATATTTATGAATTGCATTTGGTAGACTTTCAATTATAGATATTGATAAAGCAAAACTCTACGATATCTAAACCAATGGTCATGCTACACCGGATGCCACTAGTTAAGGGAACACGATCTCTCCTACCTCATCTACTATTATGCATCACATCCTATTTAATTTCTCCAAAAGATCCGTAGTTACTTTAAAAACAGTTCCGTGCCTCGTTCCTTCCGGAAATTTAATTTGATCGGAAATATCTTCCCAATTTTTCAAATCCTTCGAGCGGACAGCTCCCATCTTGTGTTTGCGGTACTTGTCAAAATAAACCATCTAATAATCCCCAATTTTTATAGGCGTGGGACCCTCGGCCCAATAATCACCCTGATTGGTTCGGTCGATTTACTATACTTTTTTGGTCAATTCCATACTCCTTGCTACCCGAATATTTTCTCAGGCGGTTTACGCGTTTCACTTTTTAAGAACATTACATATACTCCATCTTCTTTGATTAAAGTACCGTCAATCACATTGAATCCTTGATCGTACAACAGCTTTGTTGGGCTGAATTTGATAAAATCTTTTGTGGTCACGAAATACATTCGATGGTTGTAATCGCTATCACCTTGATCATCTGTTTCTGGAAATCGCCCAGGAATGGTCGTTGACCAGAAGATCATACATTTATTTGATTTCTCATCGAAATAACCTCGGGTGCCCAGCAATTTCTTGCCTCTTTCTCATGCTCCATGACTGGTATGTATTTTCGCTCTGACCATTTTATTAAATCTTCAGAATATGCATACCTCGATTCCTTGTTCATTCCAACTCACGGTCCATAACATGTGAAATTTCCCAGCGGGACCTTGTATGATACACAGGTCGCGCATGGGTTTATCATCACCGACCGTAGGGGTAAGAAATGATTTATGATCATTCAGCGCCTCTCACCTTAGTCCATCGCGGCTGTAGGCTAACCGTCTTCTCTATTTCCCACGAAGTAAGTAAACAGATAGGCATCTGATGACTGTGCTAAGAGAGGAGAACCTGAAATTAACAGGAAAGGGATAAAGTATGGTAGATTTCATAGCAACTTCTTTGACAGTAGTCCATAGGAAGATCTGAAAAAGCTTTATTCTTTTTTCATCAAATGTCGTAGCCTTGCCCATATTTCACCTCTTATTGCCAATGCCCTTATCTTTCTTACTTTTAAAGTATCAAAGTCACATGAATATCTGTTTATTTTGCACTATTTAATTCTACCTTCTTGATGTAGATGAATAGTCCATTGCGCAGAGTCACTTCTGTTTGCACGCACGAACCATGGTATAAGTATCAAATCAACTTCCTCTTCATCAACTAAACCTGGCACCTTCAGCTTGTGAATTCCTTCAAGTAAATCAGGATACCAATGTGCAACCACCCGCTCAGTAACTTCCTCAGGCTTCATATTTACAACCATAGCTCTCTCAACTGGAAATGAAACATCCTCACTTTCCAGGCAATAAACAAGTGGCCCTCTGGCAAAAACAACCTTTCCCATATCGGCTTTGACCATAGAATTGGGTTCAATCATACGAATAGGCATATCGAATTGGAGTTCCACCTTATCACCGCTTTTCCATTGTCGGTCGATCCGCAAATATTTACCACTTTCCACAGTTTTTCTATTTTGCCCTGGCCACTTCACGGCTGCAGTTTTGCACCACGCCGGAATGCGCAAACGAAGACTAAAAGCAGTTGCAGTTTCGCCGGTAAAAACCACCTCGACCCTGCCATCAAATGGATATTCCGTCTCAACAGAGAGACCAATTCTTCTACCATCCTTTAGCGACTGATTGATCTTAGAGCTTGAATAAAGATTGACAAAAACACCCTTGTCATCAAATGAATACAGATATTCTGGCAATGCACCCATAAAACGCCAGCAATTAGTCATACAACATGAGGTTCCATTAACTTCTGGCAGCATGCACCGTGCATTAATCGGGACAAAGCCATGGTCAGACTTCTTACTCAAATCCCCTACCATTCGCATGGGGTTATAATAAAAAGAACCTTTCCCATCCAATGCAATAGCACCTAAATAATGGTTATAAAGTGTTTTCTCTATGGCGTCAAAATACTTGCTTTGAGGATCGATCGCATGCATTCTCCACGTGAACAGAATATGAGCAACTGATGCACAAGTCTCCGCCAAATGACGACTATCGTGATCCTTTCTCTCATGGGGTAAATCATAAGGAAGTATGGAATAATTTTCTCCATGAGAACCAACTGCACCCGTAGCATAGGTACTTGTAGTATTTATATAATCCCAAAGCCCTTCCAGATGCTCAATCAAATCGTCTCTGCCAGATTCAAGATAAAGATCTGCCATACCTGCCAGCAGATACCCAACTCGAACGGCATGCTGGCCACCTCCAGCTTTCACTTGCTGTATGGTCGGACCCTCTACGCTACATAGCTCTTTAGTCAATGTTTGCGAGAATTTGAGATAGTCCTCTTTCCCAGTTGCACGGTAGAGGCGAAGAAGCCCTAACTCATACTCCGAATGCTCGCGTAAAGCGGTGGTGGTAAAGTATTCATTCTTATTATCGTATTCTCTGATCTGATAATCTGCCCATCTTGAGGCGGCCTCCAACAGACGAGTCTCCTTTGTTGCCCGGAAGTGAGCTACTGCCGCCTCATATAAATGACCGGCGATATAAAGATCATGTTTCACTTTAGGATCCCAGCGCTGCTTTTGATTTTTCTGTGCATTGATATACCCATCCTCATCCTGGACCTCAATAATTAAATCTGTAATGCGATCAATCTCCTTCTTAAGTTTTTCATTCCCAGTTCTCATAAAAACGTAGCAGGCACCCTCTAGCCATTTATACAAATCACTATCTGCAGCCAATCGATACTCCGGTGGTTCTACTCCCTGTGCAGCAGCTTCAAAAACTTTGGGAATGGGACTTTTAAGACCCAGCATCAGGCTTTCTAAATTTCTATCAATTCGTTTTCCAAGGTAACCAGCAACCTGTATGTTATTTATAGCCACGGGCTGCACCTTTGCCATTTTTTTCGACCAGTCAGCTGCACCGAAGGAAGGGATTTCACCCTCCTTGATTTTCATATTCGAATCAGGGGAAACGCATTGAATGAATAAAATATTAGTTAATACAAGAAGTGCAGCGTTGAATATCTTACTAACTAATTTACTATTCATAATTAGGTTTTATTCTATCTATTCTTTTTCTCCGTTTAGCATATCTTCGATAACGGATGGAAACAAGCGAATGAGGAAAGGTCTTTACACTCCTTTGAAATAAATTTGATGCCACTATGTCTGAATACACAACTAGAAATTATAAACAAGTTTCCAATCACTGACTTTTCCCAAGCTCAGTCAGGTACTTTAAAAGGTCGATTAATTCAGTCTCATTTAAGGCATCTGTTAAACCAGTTGGCATCATTGAAACCTTACTTGTCTCACGAGATCTAATTTCACTTTTTTGTATGGAAACTTCTGCTCCCGTAGAAGTTTTTATTGTAATCTTGTTCGTGTCTTCAAAAATTATTGGCCCCTGATAAAAATCTCCATTTCCTGTTGTAATTGCAGATGATTTATACCCCTCTTTTATCTTTTTACTCGGTTCTGTTAAGGATTCAACGATGTAATCTGCTGGCGCACTAGCACCTATACTACCCAAGTCAGGGCCGATATCACTTAAGCCTACTCCATTAAGTTTGTGGCATGAGATACAAGCAAGTGCAGGCCTCTGATATATTTCTTTTCCCTTTTCTGCGTCACCTTCTCTTAATTTAGCTATGAGTTCCTGCGTGCTTTGTCCATTATTCGGTGCGCCAGCATTGATTTCGATTGCCCCAGCTTTGGCTAAAGCAGCTATTAATTCTTCCGCTCCTTCTCGCCCGGATATCTGTACATATCGAGTAGCATGCCTGGCGGTTCCGGCAGGAATCGTTTTTCCTTCCAACTCTTTGGTTAAAGCTCTAAAGGCACCTTCCTTTCTCACGATTCTCCTTATAAGGTATTCAATGGTTGCGTTATCAATTTCTTTGCTCAAGGTGTTGGCTATTGCTTCAATCCCTTTTTCCAAGTCAACTTGTACAAGTGAATTTACTGCCAGCTTAGTTGTATTGATTGAATGGTCTTCATTAATAATTTGAACAAGGAAATCACGAATATTTGGTGTGCCGAACATGGCGAGGGATTCCGCAGCACTTTTTTTAATGGCATCGCTTGCATCCGGCTCTTTAAGATTTTGTTTCAGTACATCGATAAATTCCTTGCTGTTCCAATGACCGACCAGAGCGCAAGCAGTTGCGTGGTCAACATTATTTGACGATGCGAAGAGATTTTGAAGCACCTTCGTTTTATTTTCATTGGGAAATACACCTCTATTCTTAACTGCAACTAGTAAGCCGTTTGCCGCTTCGGTTGTATATGGACTGCCTTCTGAACTAGAAATGGCGGTAAGAAAATTCAGCTGCTCGACATTACCTAACAGACCAATAACCGGTAGGATGTCCGTATCTGGGTATTCGCTTTTCTTAAATAAATCTATTAACGGCTGAGTTGCTCTGGGGTCTTCTGTATTCTTAAGGGCGAATATAAGTGCAGTATTTTCTGCTTGAGGTATCAAGTCTCCATTAAGTACAAAGGGGAGCCAATATTTGGATAACATTCGACAAGATTGACGTAATGCAAATGCGTAAGAATCATCCATATGATCATTGTAGGCCAGCAGTGCAACGTCGAAGGCCTTAACTGAAGTGAATTGGCTGAGCGCCGTAATCGCCTCGCGTCGCACACCAGGATCAGCATCCTGAACGGCTACTTTAAGTAGGTCAAGGGCATCAGGTACTTTTTCATTCCAATAGTAGAGCACCCTGGCAGCGGCTGATCGCGCACCTGCTGTTTTCGATTGTAATACAGATTTCAATAAGTCTACATCGATTAAATTAAGGGTCTGAACGGTCCACAGTGCTTCGAGTCGATGGTGATCGTAGTCGGGATGCTGGGTATCAAGCGAACTCAACCACTTGTCTAGAGCCGACATCACCTGGCTGGCCTCTTTAGTCTTCAACGTTTGTTTGGCCATTAGCCTTACCCAGTTTTCATCAGCCTTCAGGAGCTCCAACAATTCAGGAATGCTCGAATCCTTATAGTTGGGCTTTTGAAGCAGTGGCCTTCCTTTTACGGTAATCCTCCATATTCGACCATGCTGATGATCTCTACGTTCATCGCGAAAGTCAACTTCGCCGTGTTGTATAATAGGGCTATACCAATCTGCCACATAAAGGGCTCCATCAGGTCCCATTTTTACGTCTACGGGACGAAAAGATTTGTGTGTTGACTTTAAGAAGGTAGGCTCAAGTGTCGCTTCGTAAGAGCTCCCGTCTTCTTTCAATGAGTACCGGTCTGTGATATGTGCACGGAAATCGTTGGTAATGATGTTACCCGTCCATGATGGTGGAAAATGTTTTCCGCTGATAATCTCAATACCACTGGCTTTGGGTCTGGTTGGTGTAAGTGTGGGTAAGGACTGTGATTCGCCAGGGGAAGCTCTAAAAACTGAGTTTGGAAAGCTGTGTCCAAAACCTGTACCTGCCCCATCAGATTCGAAAGACTGGCCCCAATAGCTGACTGCGTGCCCCCAGGGGTTCACATGTCCCTTTGTGAAGATTTCCAAACGTCGCGTGTCAACGTCATAAGTCCAAAGACCGCCCCCGTTGAGGTGACGAGGGCCATAGGCAGTTTCTACATGTGACGCAATGTAGAAACCTTGCAGCAAATACATTTTCCCTCCAGGCCCCCAACCAAGTCGGTGCAGGGTGTGGTGCGTATCTTCTGTCCCGAAACCTGTAAGTAAAACATCTGATTTATCGGCTTTTCCATCGCCATCTGTGTCCCTTAGGTGAATGAGCTTGTCACCGTTTGCAACATAGGCTCCACCCTCGTTGTCTGGAAGAACGCCACCAGGGATAATGAGCTTATCATAAAAAATGGAAGACTTATCAGCCACCCCATCCTTATCAGTATCTTCAAGTATTACTATGCGGTCGCTCGGTTCCTCATTTACGTTTAATTGAGGGTAGATATGGCTGCCACAAAGCCAGAGTCTACCATCAGAGTCAAAATTGATTTGCGTAGGTTTTTCTATCAACGGCGTTGCAGCATAGAGGTTGACTTCAAAGCCCTCAACGACAGAAAAGGAGGCCAGTTCCTTCTCGAGATCTGGTTTTGGGATGTCCTGTAGCGCATTTTGGGCTTGTAAGCTTTGCGTCAACAAACTGATGCAAATGAACAGCTGAAATGTTCTTTTAATATTTGTCATCATAATTGCTCTAATAATAACGTAATTGCAGCTTCCTGTTTTGCAATAAATGGCTCAATCTGGGCAGGTTCTTTCTGAGCAATCCGTTGTTCATCTTTGCGTTCTCCGTATACAAATGCATCATTGCGTGGACGCCAACGGTGAAAAAAGAGGGTATTCTTTTTGATAATCGCATCTCGAATTTGATCGGCCCTTTCAGAATCAATTTTAACTACGGGTGCAGGCAATGTCAATGCTTGCGCAATCATCTCTCCTGCTTTGCGGTATCCGTCTACTGAAAGGTGTATGCCGTTTGTTGTGTATTTCGTCTCTTTGCTGAATGGGGTAAATAGATCAATGAAACTGTAATTTCCCTTCATCCCTACCTCTTTGGTAATTTCAGCATATTTCTTAAGTTCCCGATTTCGTGCTTCTATGTGTTTTGCAGGTATTCCAAAACCTTTTTCCATGGGTAGGACAGAAATAAGGATCAGTTCAGGGCAGTATTGACCGAGCATTTCCAAAAGGCGGTTTAATCCTTTTCTATAAGCATCTACGCCAGCTTCATTATCAAAGGATTCATTAAAACCGTAAGCGATCAAAATTTTATCAGGCTCAAGGTCACTGATCTGTTTGGTCAATATCCCAAAGCCATTGGCAGGATCTCCAAATCGTCCCCCTCCACGTGCTCTTGTGCGTGCGTGTGCGTAGACATTGTCCCCGCTCCAGCCAATGTTGCGAAAAGTGATGTTTTTCTTAGGAAATCTAATGGATAATGACGTTTCAATTTCTCCGTTATCAAAGGCATTTTCAAAGAAAGCATTCCCCAGAAATACAACCGTTTCATTCTGCTTAAAGCCAAGTGACTCCTTAGAAGTACATGCTGTAAGGAGGGTGCCCAATATTAGTAAGAGAATTATAGGTGTGTGTTTTGATTTCATATTTCGAATTCTAGTGCTTTACTGTTGTGCCATGTGATTAATAGTTCAGACTCATATTCCTTTTACTACTTGCTAGGCACCCTACCAAACTTTAATGTCGACATTTCACTTCTCTCTTCCCTACTAAGGTCTATTTAAATGAAACGGGTATTTAACAATTTTACCAAAACCATTATTTCCAAATAAGGTGATGTTCTCTGGAATATCAAATAGATTCTCATCTCTTAATGGCACTACATCCTTATGAACCAAATTCTGATTTCCAATGCTATCATAGGTTGCAGTTACAACTGTATAAATATCTATTTCTGACGGGGTATTTTCTCGAGTGGGAAAAATATGAACCCACTTTATTTGATTAAAAGAACCACTAGCAATTGTCCAAGGCTTGTCATCGTCATTTACACGAGGTTTAGCACCCCAACTTCCCTCACCCACGTACATTGTGCCGTTCTCGTTGTCCCGTCTAAATCCCATATTCACTTCATTTAATGAGCTATCAGGCTTTATCGGAAAAGTGATTTTATGCATATGCGAATCACCATCGAATGACAGATCCAACCCATACTTATCGAATAACCAAACCCATTGATCGTATTGATAATCATTTTCCCTTTTC
Organism: Saprospiraceae bacterium; assembly: GCA_013001595.1. Taxonomy (GTDB): domain Bacteria; phylum Bacteroidota; class Bacteroidia; order Chitinophagales; family Saprospiraceae; genus JABDMH01. The sequence continues at coordinate 35,918 of JABDMH010000082.1, forward strand.
CCAGCAGTATGCGGCCTGAATGGCTTGTGGTATCCGGCAATTTTAAAGGTACAATCTTCATGATCTCTCAAATCCTTCTCAAGCCATTGTTTTTGAGCCCCACCTGTTTCAATTTCCGTATTAAGTGAAATTAAATGAACCTGATTACCTCCCAATGTCAAAGAATAATAGTTTCTAGAGGAATCGCTATCATGATACGGTGTATTGAAAATATAGCTTAGATTGCCTTTATCACCATTTTCATGGTTACCATGTACCGGAAAAATGGGTATCATGAGTCCATCTGAGGTAGTAGTTAGACTATGCCAATCTGTAAGCCATTGCTGCCAATTTTTTGCATCAGTTCCCCTTCCACTTGTAAAATCCCCGTTAAACATGACAAATAAAGGGCGCAATTTACTCACCATACCATTGCTGGCCCTTCCTGCCTCAAGTGGTAACCCTTCGCTTTTGGTGTCTCCACCAGTTATAAAAGTAAATGGACTCGGTTTCGAAGGAGCTGTTTTAAACCAAAACCGATCACTTACACCAAAAGTATCCTTGACTACAAAGAAGTAGTTGGTTCCTGGTTGCAATCCCTCGAGATTGGCAAAATGCGTATTCATTTCGTACCTGTTGTTATTTGCTGATGGACTTACTTTCTGATTGTATTTCCAGTACTTTCTACCCTGGTCTTTTGTGTCGAAATATACTTCTACTTCAGAGTCTTGCAATTGATCCCAGGCAAGTGTTACTGAGTTTGTTGGATCTGAATTCCAGACCAATCGGTATTTGTCGGAGGCAGCTTCTTCTTCAGGGACTTGCTTGCAAGAAAAAACGACAACCAACATAAACAGCAGCAAAGTAATTGGGAATTCTCTTTCATTCATTCTATTATTGTTTAATTTCTTCAGTGTTTCCATATCCTGCCTCACAATTTTCTATAGGTTGGAAAGAATAACTAATCAAATTAGGTCCATCAACCTAATGAACGAATATTCTAGCAGCGAATAGCTCTCTCGTATCATTTTGAACTAGGGTTCCATTCCAGAATTGACACTTCCTGCGGTGGAACATTTTCCAAGGCCCCTCCATCTCCCTGACCTACTTTCTGAAGGTACAGATGGAGTGCTTTAGTATTTTTCCATATTTCTGTGTCATAAGATGGTTCCCACATTCCTACTTCGAAATCAGTAAGGTCCTTATATTGCCATTTCTTTTTTGAAAGATCTTCGCAGATGGCAACCGAGACTCTATCCTGTCTCTCTTTGTCCCTGAATAACATATACACCTTTTCCTTAGGACCATCCGAATTAGCCAGAATCTGACATCTTGATATGGGTATCTTCTTTTCACCCCGCCCACTGAGTGTGAAAGGTGTTGTTCGATTGCCGATTTGTTGCCTTTGCCATTGGACGCCGTCGTGGTAAATCAACTGATATTGGGGAACATTTGTCCCCTGCTCTCTCCAGAAGGTGGCAATATAAGGACGTCCTTTTGAATCTGCACACATGGATGTCGTGTTTGCCAATTCGCTATTTTGAGGAATTCGTACCGCATATTCCGCATTGCTTTCTGTGATAGGAAGCTCATAAAGTTCACCACTAGATTTTTGCCAGGTTATTCCTCCATCTGTTGATTTTGCATAGGCCATGTCATGATTCGTTGCTACATCTCCTGTTTCTCTCCATACCCATGAAATGTGGATGGTACCTTTTGTGTCTGTACACATCTGCCAATAAGCATTGCGCTCCCCTTCACCGTTGATGAAGGCATCCTGACGCTGCGTCCATCTCTGAGTTTTGAAATCATAATGATTCATCATAAGATTCCCTCGACCCGAAGCACCATCTCGGTAGAGAAAAAGCAAATTGCCATTGGACAATCGGTAGAACTCCGGGTAAGTCACTTTATTCTCTTTAATTCCTGTCATTTGCATTTTTTCCGTCAGTTCAAGTGAGCCAGGAACCTTACTACGACAATAACGCAATGGATGGTTGTGATGGTCCCAGGACATATGCAAATAACCTGCACCATCTGCCATGATGCTGATAGAGTTGTGCGCATCAATCACTTTGCCTTTGTATTGGGTCTCATGTGTTTCCCAATTCGTCGAGCGGAGATTACGCTTGGCAAGTACGACTGATGAGTCCACATCATAATATGCAACATATTGCAAGTCATTATGTGACACCACGGCATTTCGTCTAAAAATGACCGCATTAACTGAGTTTTTCGCCCATCCCTTGCCAATGGAAACAATACGTAAGTCAGTAGATTCTTCCGAGCATCCTATTGATGCCGCCATAATTAGAAATAGTAAGTATGTTCGGAACATTTATCTGTAATCAAACTCATTAAAATGAGTTGCCTATTTATCTGATTATTGCATCGTTCTCTTCAAATCACTTTTTCAGTAATACCCTTACTCCTTCTCGATAGAAACATCTTTACAACCTTCAATACACGTAAGTCTATTAATCAGTTCTTTACCTGTTCTTATGTTTCTAAATGTTGCTTCTTTTACATTTCTCAACACCAAGGCTTTGTCTCCACCTTTGGCATCTAGTTCCACACCTTCAAACTTCAGGTTTTTAACATCATCAAATACAAACCCTGAACGAAAATCCGGATCCTCGAGCGTAAATGAAACATTCTTCATTTTAAGTCCATCAACATGACGCACAAACATAGCCCAGGCAGGTAGCTCACCAAACATATGGAATTCAGGATAGGCACTTTCGTTCTCCGGTATATTGTCTAAAAAATAAATCGACTTGTATGCCAATCCATTATTAGAACGACCTGGGTAGGTCACAGAAATATTCTCCAAAGTCACATTTTGGACATTATGTCCTGGAAGCCCGGCTATCGAAGCTGGGAAGGGGTTATGAAAAAATGGTAACTCCGGCCCTCTTAAGTCATAAGCGGCATCTGGCCGGTCAAAAGGTATTTGTACTCTCATATTTTTAATGGACACATTTTTTAGAGATCCTACTTGGCCATCTACGTTTCGATGGCCAAGACGGATAAAAAAAGCATTGCCAGTATTTACAGCTTCTATATTTTGCACTTTCACATCTTCCAATATACCTCCGTCAACAGACTCAAGTGCAATGGCAGATCTAAAGGTATCGTAAACCTTGATGTTCTCAACAGTTACGTTTCTAAATCCTCCCAGAGATGCTGTTCCAAACTTAATAGCACTGGCACTGGATCGCACTTTGCAATTTCCGATGTAGATGTTCTCGTTCAAGAAACCTGCCGAGTGAGACTTTAAGCAGATTCCATCGTCAGCGGTGTTGACATCACATCCGGTAATCCTAACATTCTTACTATCACTGACATCAATGCCATCATTATTCCAATATGCATCGCTATCGACAATGACATTTTCAATTATCAAGTCTTCACATCGTTCAAATGACAATACCCAATTCGCACCATTCCTGAAGGTGACACCTTCAATATTTACACCTCTGCAATGAGCCAATTGCATGAGCTTTGGTCGCTTATTAGGACGCATTCTTCTATAATTATATGACTGATCAACATCAATCCCCGAATGATGTAAACTATCTGCGTTCAAAGCTACCCTCCTGCCTCTACCATTGACTTCTCCTGACCCACTAATGGAAATATCCTGCTGGTTTTCTGCCAATATAAAAGCCATGCTATAGCCCAGTTTGAAATAATCCCTTGGATCCAAACTGCCAAGAAGCATCGCCCCTTCTTCCAAATGAAGATCAAGATTGGACTTCAATACAATGCTACCGCTCACAAAAGTACCTTTAGGAATGAGTACCTTTCCTCCACCATCTTTACTGGCTGCATCAATTGCTGCTTGAATATATTCAGTCTGTAGGGATTCGATATTGGATGTTGCTCCAAAATTTGTGATATCGTAAATCTTATTCTGAGCATGCACAGTAGAATACGTGACACAACACATTATAAGAATGAATAAAGCAAATTTCGATTTTAATATTTTAATTTTCACTATAGTAGTTTTTGCTCCTGATCTTAAAACTCTAAGGAAAGATCAGTAACATCCTTCAAGACAATCATCTTCTCCTTGTTGCAATTCTTACCAACCTGAACATTCTTTATAGAAAGTCCTTTCACATCATGAGCCATAAAAATAGGGCGAGGGTCTATCTCATTTGTGTCAATTGAGAAATTGCTTATTGAAATTCCATCTATGTGCCTGATAAATAATCCCGAAACAGGAAGATTATGCCAGTTTGTCGGTTGCGGGTATGCCTTTACTTTTTCTTCCACATCATCAAGAGTAGCTAGATACTCTCCTTCCTTCAATCCTCCTTGCTGCACAATATTGAAGTTGCTCAACTTTATATGCTCAATCTTGTAACCTGGAACTCCTGTTATAGAGCAAGCATAATTTGCACTTCCATAAGCGGTAATATTATTGATGGAAATATTACTCATTCTACCCATTGCTGGTTCAGGAGCGTCAACGCGGTGTTTTCTACCCCTACCCGCAAGTCTCACATAGACTGGGCATTTGGTACCTTCGATTGTTAGGTTATTGACAGAAATACCCTCCATAACGCCTCCATCAACTATTTCAAGTGAAAGGCCAGTAATGCCAATGGCATCCGGATTTCGATTTGGTGCTGGCTTATCAGGATGAAGGGAAGGTCTAATGATACAATTACTTATATTAATGTTTCGAAAACCCCCAGTCGATTCTGTTCCCATTTTAATGCCATTGCAAAAGCTGCTGGCTATGCAATTATTGATCACAATATCCTCGCAAGGAGCTGGACCCGTACTTTTTAATACGATGGCATCATCACCTGTGTCGAAAGTACTGTTGGTGAGTATTACCCTTCGACACCCGTCGATATCGATCCCGTCATTATTTCTATTGCTGTGATTATAAACCCTTATATTGTCAACGGTGAGATCCTCGCAATCTAGATAGTGCTGGTTCCATGTTGCTGAACTTATCAATGTAATGCCAGATACACTAATTTTCTTGCAGCTAATTAGTAGAATGTTTCTAGGTCTGCCATCCCTATCGCCAGCTGGTGCGTCAGGTCGACCCGTATGATGTGAACCCTGCCCGTCTATGGCACCTGTACCTGAGATGGCGATATTTTCAGCACCCTCAGCGTATATGAGGGAGTACCAGCCGCCATCATCTTTTTGTGATCGGTATTTTGATTGCGGTTGACGAGGATAGTCGTCATAGTTGGTACTACCTAGCAATCGAGCACCTCGTGCCAGGTAGATTTCCACATTATTTTTAAGTACGATGGTTCCGGACATGAAATTCCCTGCCGGTATCAATACTCTACCCCCACCACCATCATGAGCAGCATCGACAGCCGTTTGGATTGGCATTGTACAAATGTCTTTGCTATTAGGTACAGCACCATAATTCGTGATGTTATAGGTGGTTTCTTGTCCTAAACAATAATTAGAAAGCATGGAAAACCACACTATAATTGTCGATATTTTTAATTTCATATTCTAGATTTCATTGCTTAGTTAATATTTAACTTCGAGAAACTAAAGGCATGCCAAAATGAGATACCACTTGGAATGAGACTTCCCCTCCTCCATTCCCGCAGGCAGCATCTATCGCTGACTGCATCGAGTACTTGTTCACGATATGCTAGCTGGCCTTAGCTTCAAACTTAGTGATGTCATACAACTCGGATTGAGAGCTTAGTGTAAAACTCAGCCTAGAAGGGCCATGGTAAGCATCGATGAAATTATTATAATTTTCATTATAAATGTCTCGGCATAAACAAATATCTAATAAAAAAGTCCGAACGGAAGTATTCCTTCGCTCCGACCTTTAACTAATTTTCACTTCTGAAAAAACTTCTGAAAGAACACGAAAACCGATGCTCTCGACCTAGTGTCCGGGATTTTGTATAAGTTCATTAGGCGACAAATCGATTTCAGTTTAGGGTGTAGGCCTCAACAAATGCTTTTCAGCTAATTCGCTTGTGGCAGTCTATGTATTCATTGCCTTTGCCCACTCAACGTTAAAAAATTTGTAGTTTAAGCTAGTTTTGAATATCCTGGCATGCTGAAAAAGATTTCAGTCGCCGATCCAAAATGTGAGAAAAAACATTAAGCACTTCATGAAATTTGTATCCAAGACCCATGCTTCACTTGTATTGTTAGGCACTATTGCATCCTCGTTGCTGCCCCTCACTGGTCTTGCACAGACCTATTCGCACCTGCCGCATGATCAGAGTGTCATCATCCAACCCGTTAATCACCAACACATCGAAGCAGGTGATGGGACTACTGCTATCGAAAATGTCACCATCATTGATGGACGTGGAGGAAGCCCCTTGGAAAATGGTACCGTATTGGTCGAGGGTAGTCGAATTAGGGCTGTAGGTCATCGAGATGAGGTAAACATTCCCAACAACACTACACGTATTGATGGCACTGGTCAAGTGCTACTTCCAGGACTTATAGATGCACATTTTCATTTAAACAATAAGCTCGTACTTCTCTTTTTACAAAAAGGCATCACCACATTGCGTGACCCTGGAGCATGGATTGAGACCTACGGCCAAGTCAGGGCTTCTGGAGAGACCATACCCAGACTATACCTTACCGGGCCGCACTTCGATATGGGTACACCTGCCTATCCAAAGAATTCAGTTATCATTAGAGATCCACTTGAAGCTGATTATAACGTCCGATTATTTGCCGATCAAGGTGCCTCCGCAATCAAGGTATATTTTCGTTGTTCTTTGGAAATCATCGAACAGATCTGCCAGACTTCCGATCAACTTGGCATACCAGTAACCGGTCATTTGGAAATAACCGACATCTACAATGCCGTAAACGTGGGGATAGATGGACTTGAACATATAACTTCCCTTGGTACTACCCTCATACCTAAACGTGAAGCTGAAGCCTACCGGCAACGGATACTGGCAGACAACGGTGCCAGAAAGATGGGGCGCTACGAAATGTGGCGCAACATAGATGTCGAAGACAAACCCGCTGGGGCCTTGGCAGATTTCCTCGCTGCCAAGAGGACATTTGTGTGCCCTACCCTAGGCGCTTTTGAATATCAGATGGATCCAGATAAACCAGACACGGTGAAATACGAGGGATTTCAACAGATGTTGGCCTATAACAAAGTATTATTTGATCATGGAGTACACTTGGTGCTGGGCTCCCATTCATGGTCACCTTATGACAAGTTGGGTGGTGCATACCACAATGAAATGGAACTATGGCAAGAATGTGGCATTCCACCTATGGATATTATTCATGCCTCGACCCTACAAAATGCCAAATTTTTGAGGGTCGAAGATCAACTGGGAAGTATTGAACCGGGAAAAATCGCAGATTTATTTTTAATCGAAGGGGATCCTTTGCAAGATATATCGGCCATGCGAAACGTAAAGAAAGTCATGCTTAATGGCAAATGGCTCAACGAATAACCTCTGTATTTGTATATGCCATCATTTCACTCAGATCGGTACTGAAATCATGTAGGTGCAGCCTTGGCCAACAGTTGCTTCGCGATGAATAGTCCCCCCCAAATAATCGATTCGTGCCTGCATTCCTTTGAGTCCCAGACCACTATTCTCTAGATGTTCGGGATTAAAACCCACTCCGTTATCAGCAAGGTGTACCATTAACTCATTTCCCACGAAATCTATACTAAGGTGTACCCGCGAAGCTTGTGCGTGTTTTTGGATATTTTGAAAAATTTCTTGAATAACCCGATACAGGTTGACGCTAGTGGAATCGGGTAACTCTACTGGCTGACTGGGAATTTCCACGGAAATATCGATATTATCACGCAATTTAATGTCATTGACCAAGTCCTCGACTGCATCTAGAAATCCAAGGTCCATCAAAGCGCCTGGCATCATATTGTGTGCAATGCGCCGCACTTCCTTACAGGCATGATCAATCAGCTCTTCAGTACGATCAATCAGCTTTAGGTCATCAAGCTTATCAATCTCACGTTGTACACTCTTTATTTGCATTCTGGCCGATGACAATAGCCCTCCTAATCCATCATGTAGGTCCTGAGCTACTCGTTTACGTTCTTCTTCCTGTCCATCTAACATCGAATTCATTACCAAGAGTTTTTGTTGTTTTTCCAAATTTTGCACCTTTTCCAAAGCCAATCTCCTATTTTTTCTATATCTATCGACGAGAAATGATATAAGCAGAAGCGCACTGAGTAGCCCCAGCATCAGCAGATTTCGCTGTGCAGTGCGTTGACTCACGATCAATTGTTGTTTTGAGATTTGACTGTCTTTTTTTGTGGATTGATATTTAGCTTCAAGTTCTTGCAGTTGATCCCTAGAATCCTGATAAATCAGGGAGTCGCGGATACCAAAGTACTGCTCGTGAAAATGTAAGGCATCCATATAATTACCCTCGGACTTGTGAATGCTGTACATAATCTCCTTTATCGTGGATTCGCTCCTTAAATCCGCAAACTCTTTGAGAAATTCTAGACAGCGCTCGGCAGCAGACTCAGCTTTTTTGAAAGCTTTCTTTTTATAATGAAAGTATGCCAGATGCTTCCAGTAATTGACCTCTATGGAAGGAGCCCTTACACTATCAAGAATCGCCCTACTCCTTTCCAGACATTCTAGGGATTCATCTAAATCCATCGGTTTCTGTTCGTGAAGTAGCCCTGCGAGATTGGTTAGGGCCAGTGCCTCATACCTGAGATCAGATACTGCATGGTAAATTCCTGCAGCTTGACGTGTATATGTGATGGCCTTTTCAAAGGAATTAATACTTTGGTAATTATTGGCCAGGTTGATATAAATATCTCCAAGAATGGAAGTTTCTCCAAATGACTTCGCCAAGACTTCGGCTTTTTTCAAACACTGCTGGGAGGATTCTATCCTTCCAGCCATATTAAAAACACTGCTCTGATTACTGAGAATTCTTGCTTGCTTCAAGGCATCTCCCAATTCCTCAGCCAGATCTAGCGCCTCTTGATAAGCTACAATTGATTCTTTAAAATTGTTGGCGAATTGTAAATTATTGGCTTTCGCGTTGTATCCTTTGCAGAGGTATTCACGGTTTTCAATTGTACTAAAAATCGCCAAAGATTGATCCACATAAAGAGTTGCAGAATCAAACCGACCTTGATCCATATGTACAAGAGAAGTATAGTACATGGCCAATCCCTGTTGCAATGTAGAATCTTCTGCCAGCGCCTTAAGATAGGCTGTTCGATACAGAGACAGCGCTGAATCGGGATTTGACCATTCCAGAGCCTCACCCACCGCCAAAAGGTCACTTATCGAATGGTCGACATGCTCAGTATGTCGGTCCAGAAAGGAGAAGATGACTAGAAGTCCAATGAACATATGCATCATGTAAAAAAAATCAAAAATTTACCAACCCTAAATCTCAATTGCATTCATTATATGATTAAGGTAGCTGTCAAAGTTGATATTCCTCGGGAGTTTCGAAATCCCACAGGAGAGTGAGAAATCACAATACCCCTTTCGGGGGATCTCAAATGGCTAGAGATGGCCTTTTTCCAAGGCCTTCTTAATGAGCTCGGCACTGTTCTTTGCATTGAACTTCGAGAGAAGGTGCTTCCGGTGTGTTTTTACAGTATGAAAAGAAATGAAAAGTTTTTCACCAATTTCCTGGTCAGTGAAGCCCTGACTCAACAATTCAAGCACTTCCTTTTCCCTTTTAGACACTGTAAACACCGTCTTATTCTTACGCGCTAAGAAATCAATAGATGTCAATCTGTCCTGCAATTGACTACTTACATAACGCTCCCCCTGAGTGACAGCACGAATGGCCTTTTCGATTTCTTCTGCCGAGTCGTCCTTTAGTAAATATCCAGAAGCCCCATGTTGAACCATTCTTTTCAAATAGCTTTGTTGATCGTACATACTGAGTGCAATTACCTTCACATCGGGATACTTTCTAGTCACCTTTTTACAAGTTTCCACCCCATTTAAGACGGGCATGTTAATATCTAGTAGAAGCACATCGGCTTGGTTTTCTTCCAGAAAATCTAGCACCTCCTGACCATTTTTTACAGCACCCACCACTTTTACGTCTTCAATACTTTCAAATATTGATACAAAGCCATCCAATAATACCTGATGATCATCCGCAAGCAACACACGTATATCCATGTGCTTTAAGATAGTAATTTGCCCAGAACCATATTCAGGAAATCCGTTGACGGTGTATGGCAGTCTGTCTGGTGTGTTCCTCAGTGTAGACCACATTATTTGTCAGCACCGATTACTCGGGACTCCGCAGTCAGTCAGTTTCTAATACTCTGTCCACTGGAATTTGTTGAATAACTCTGAGATTATTTCTTCGAGAAGCAAGGCGAGAACATGGCATAGCCTGAGCTATCGCGTCCCGACAGATATAGGGATGTAACAAAGCATCTTGGAAAAAGGAGTCAGAAGTAACGATAAGCTTTCAGTAGACTGTGTACTAACTAGTTATTGAGAGCACCATCATCTACCCAACATGCGATGGCATCAATTTCATCTTGTGTAAGGGTTCCTTCCTTTGGCATATTTCGTGATTGCGTCCTTGCCTTCATATCCCCAGGATTGAAGTTTGAAAACACACGATAATCCACATTACTTATGCCATCGTGACAACCGGAGATGGCGCAGCTAACGCGGATGATGGGCTCTACTTCATCCTTGTAGCTTATACCTGACCGAACCAGAACATCCTTTGAACTAAAGCAACCATCAGCATTTTCAACAGTAATGGAATAGACCCCCGGCAATAAATCCCTGAAGGAGCCGACAGATGAGAATGGACCATCATCGAGCTTAAAGCGCATGATTCCAGAGCCAACTTCAGGAATTACCACAATACTACCTTGGGCAAGTCCGCATTCCGAATCGACAATCTGGACCTCAAAGGAAAGTATAATATTTTCGCAATCGACCCTTGAGGTCTCGTTATCGCATCCAGCAACAACTAAAAATATAATCAGTGTTCGAAATAGGAAGGATGACATACCGTAATTTAGCTTTAACCAAAATCATCTGTCGAACAAATGGCCTCTAAAAAGGTTGAAGAAATTCATTTCTGTTCTCTTGATCATGTCTGAATGAAGTGGCACTGATGTGAGTCTCATGCAGTCCATTTTCGCACAATAGTTGACAAATAATTTCTATCTTTTGCTCAACAATGAATCACCTTTAGAAATGAAAAGACGCCCTTTTGTTAAGAAAATGATCGGTGGAGGTCTATTGATGAGTCCCATGATGGGCACGCAAGATTTGGCACGAGTATTTGCACAAGAGAACCTATCGTGCCAGCAATACACTTGGTTCACCTTTTTTCGCAGAGAAAAGAAAGAATGGGTTGAAAACCTTGATCATTCTTTTGCCTCTCTCCGTAGAGCTGGGTTTCAAATGTTTGAACCCACCTTCGAAAACGTGGCAGATGTGAATGCCATCCGAGATCTAGTAGCCAAGCACGAGATTTCGGTGAAATCCTTTTATGTGAATTCAGTCTTGCACGATCCAGCTGATGTGTCAGAAAGTATGGATCTCGTAGTATCCATTGGCGAAGCGGCTCGGAAACTGGGAGCCGAAATAATAGTAACCAATCCGTCACCTATTCAATGGGGAGGTCCGGAGAACAAATCAGATAAACAACTTATCCATCAAGCCCAATCATTGGAGAAACTTGGTAAGGAGCTAAAATCCATTGGGCTTACGTTGGCCTATCACAACCACGATGCTGAAATGCGTGAGGGTGCACGAGAGTTTCACCACATGCTTTCAACAGATCCGGACTATGTATCACTTTGCTTAGATGCGCATTGGATATATCGCGGATCGGGTAATTCTTCTGTGGCGCTTTTCGACATTATTAATCTATACCGTGACCGGATCGTCGAATTGCATCTACGTCAATCGAAAAGAGGTACATGGACCGAGACTTTTGGAGTGGGTGATATTGACTACAGCCGCCTGGCGGAAGACTTATCAAAGCATCAAATGAAACCTCTAGTCGTAATGGAACAAGCAGTGGAAGAGGGAACTCCTCATCGATTGCACAGTATCGAAGCTCTGTCGGCCAGCCGAGTCAATGCTACCTATACTTTTCAAAATCTGTTGCACTAGTCTGAAACGACATACCTCTGATTAACCTTGTCTAGCTCAGAAAAGAAGTAATCATGGCCGAAAGTATCAATCCCGCCTCAGGCGAAATCCTGGCAACCTACAGAGACTATTCAGCCAATGAAATCGGAGTCAGAGCGTCCCAATCTAGCCAAGCTTATGCTAGCTTGAGAAGGACGGATTTTACAGCCCGCTCTAAATGGATGTACGAAGTGGCCGATCTTCTGGAAAAAGAAAAGGAGAAATGGGCAGGGCTGATGACGCAAGAAATGGGCAAGCTACGCACAGAGGCACTGGCTGAAGTAGAAAAGTGTGCTTGGGTTTGCCGCTTCTATGCCGATAATGCAGCAGAATTTCTCAAGGATAGGATGATCACCTCAGATGCATACAAGAGCTATGTGTCTTATCAGCCACTGGGTTCAATTCTAGCCATAATGCCCTGGAACTTTCCTTTCTGGCAGGTCTTTCGTTTCGCAGCCCCGACCTTAATGGCTGGTAATACGGCTGTTCTAAAACACGCCTCCAATGTACCGCAATGTGCCCTGGCCATCGAAGAGATTTTTCACCATTCTGGCTTTCCGACGGGTAGCTTTCAAACCTTATTGGTACCCGGCAAAGCAGTGGAAAAACTCATTGCCATGCCTGAGATTAAGGCAGTGACCCTCACGGGAAGTGGACCTGCTGGCAGGTCGGTAGCTGCAGCTGCTGGTAAGCATCTTAAAAAAAGCTTATTGGAATTAGGTGGTAGCGATCCCTACATCATCCTAGAAGATGCAGATGTACATCGCGCAGTAGATATTGCTGTGAAAGGTCGATTGCTGAATTGTGGCCAGAGCTGCATCGGTGCCAAGCGATTTATTGTAGTTGGAGATAATTACGAATCCTTCTTGCACCTATTTACATCTAAAATGGAAGGTTATAAAATGGGAGATCCCTCTGACATAAATACCGAACTAGCTCCCATGGCCTCTCAGGAATTGCGTGATGAGTTGCATCTGCAAATAGAAGATGCTGTCAGTGCCGGCGCCAACCTCGTGCTTGGAGGAAAGATTCCAGATAGAGCTGGGGCCTACTACCCTCCCACCATCATGACCGATGTAAAAAAAGGAATGCGTGCCTACACCGAAGAGCTATTTGGTCCAGCCGCAGTGGTCTACAGAGCTAGAGATGAAAAAGAAGCAATCAAGATCGCCAACGACAGTCCATTTGGCCTTGGAGCATGTGTAATTAGTACAGATGTTCAACGAGCGGAATCCATCGCCAGAGAACAGCTAGAGGCTGGATCTTGCTTTGTCAACGCACCGGTGGCCTCGGATCCCAGGCTACCATTTGGTGGCATCAAGGAAAGTGGCTATGGCCGAGAACTGGCAGAAGATGGCATCAAAGCGTTTATGAATATAAAGACGGTATCAATTGTGTAAATAGCTAAATGTCGAATCACCCTTTGTGGTAAAAAGAGGAGAATACTACTATTTGTTTATTTCAGCGCGCCCCTGGCCTAATGGTGGAGAAGATGTTTTTAGAAGTAAAACCCCATATTTATGGAAAACAATGGATCTAGTGAAAAGAATCGACCCGTGGCATGCTCTCGAAGTAGTACGAGATTTAGACGGAAAAGTGGTATTTGACCTTTGCACAGGCACTATAGAAATACCTGCTAACGATTTCAGATTGGCACCCTTTACTTGGAACGATGGCCTGGAGGATGAAGAGACATCCGTGCCCATTCCCTGTTGTGAGTAAAGAATATCTAGTTGCTGTGCATATTCTCTAAAAGCTAGGATGGTACAGTAAAAAAGGAAAATTGCCCCCCATAAACTCAACCTATTAGAATGCACATAATAGATTATATCGTCATACTAGTGTTCTCTCTGGTAATAGTGCTGGCAGGCTTGTCTTTTCGCAAACGAGGCGCCGATATGAAATCCTATTTTGCTGCTGGCGGTGCAGTTCCTTGGTCTATGAGCGGATTATCCCTGTTCATGAGCTTTTTCTCGGCAGGCACTTTTGTAGTCTGGGGATCTATTGCCTATGAACTGGGATGGGTTTCAATCACGATACAAATGACCATGTGCATAAGCGGTTTCTTAGTAGCTTACTTTATAGCACCTGCCTGGAGAAAAACAAATAGCCTCACTGCTGCCGAGTTTGTTAGAGATAGATTGGGAGACAACGTACAGAAATTCTACACCTACCTCATTTTGCTACTGTCATTGGCATATGCCGGAGCCTTCCTATATCCTGTTGCAAAAATCATTAATGTTTCTACTGGATTTTCTGTCAATGCCTGCGTCATTGTTCTGGGTGTTCTGATCTTACTTTACACCGTCGTAGGTGGCCTGTGGGCTGTCATTATAACAGATGTACTTCAATTTGTTATTCTTTCTGCTTCTGTAATTATAGTGGTGTACCTATCGCTTAAAGAAGTAGGGGGTTACCAACAATTTGTAGAGAAGGTGCCTGACAACTTCTTCGATTGGACAAGTGGTGAGTATACCTGGTGGTTCATTGTTGCAGTAGCCATTTTTAACACCATTTTCATTGGTGGTAATTGGGCATATGTTCAACGATATACAAGCGTTAAAGGTCCCAAGGATGCCAAAAAGGTAGGCTTAACTTTTGGTTGGTTGTATTTGCTAAGTCCATTTTTATGGATGCTGCCACCAATGATTTATCGAGTACTAAACCCATCTTTACCTGGTCTGGAAAATGAAGGGGCATATTTGTTGATATGCAAACAAATACTCCCCCTCGGAATATTGGGACTCATGCTCGGTGGAATGGTCTTCGCAACAGCAAGCTCAGTAAATACAACTTTAAACCTTGCCGCTTCTGTGATAACCAATGACATTTATAAAATAATAAGACCTAATGCAACGATTCAGCAAACCATGTCCGTTGCAAAAGGCTCTACCATTCTATTTGGTGTTGGCACAATCATAGTGGCACTATTAGTCCCAGCCGCAGGAGGTATTGTGAATGTTGTATTAAGTGTTGGTGCGGTAACAGGTTGCTCCTTATACGGCCCAATAGTTTGGGCGCTTTTTTCTAAAAGACACTCAGGGAAATCAATCCTATGGATTACAATACTAAGTCTGTTAGTCAACACAGTACTTAAGGTTTTTGCAGATGCTCTACTGGGTGAGTCTTTATCGAGGGCCAATGAAATGCTTCTAGGTTCCGCTTTACCTTTATTCCTTTTAGGGATCTATGAACTATATGCCAAAACACAATACGAACAAAGTCAAGATTATGTGAAGTATAGTCTACAGAAACCAAAGGATACAATTGAAGAAGATATAGAGGTTGGACAAAACACCTTTGGATTCAAGGTGCTTGCAGCTACTCTATTTGCCGTAAGCATCCTGATCATAATTCTAGGATTCCTCACCAAAGAATCTAGAACAATAGTTTTAGTTGTAGGCGTATTGATCTTAATTACATCAGGTATCATTCACCCAAGAGTCGGAAATAAAACTGTAACTAATACCTAAGTGCGAAAAAAATTAAGTGCCGATATGATTAAAAAAGGTTTTGAAACAAGCCGCGAGAACAAACTTCTCACAATAAAATCCGATCTAGTTGTTATTGGAGGTGGACTAGCAGGGGTTTGTGCGGCCATCGTTGCTGCCAGAGAAAACACTAAAGTAATTCTAGTTCAAGATAGGCCGGTTCTTGGTGGAAATGCTTCCAGTGAAGTAAGACTATGGGCATTAGGAGCAACTTCTTCGATGGGCAACAATAATAGATGGGCTAGAGAGGGAGGTTTGATAAATGAAATTCTTTTAGAAAATTTAAAGCGAAATAGAGACGGAAATCCACTCATTTTTGACACCGTCCTATTGGAAAAAGTACATGAAGAAACTAACATCACACTATTGTTGAATACCGCAGTTTACGAAGTTGAGAAATCGAATGAAAGAACTATTAGGAGTGTTAAGGGATTCTGTAGTCAAAACAGTACAAACTATGTGCTTGAAGCTCCCTACTTTTGTGATTCCTCAGGAGATGGAATTGTGGCATTTCAGGCTGGAGCCTCATTTAGAATGGGAGCTGAAACGTCACGAGAATTTGACGAGGGCTTCGCCCCAAATGTAGAAGACTATGGAAACCTACTTGGACATTCTATCTATTTTTACACCAAAGATCTAGGCAGACCAGTCAGCTATACTGCACCCTCTTTTGCTATAGATAATGCTTCAGAATTGCCACGAATTCGCAATTACAGTTTAAACGAACACGGCTGCAAATTGTGGTGGGTCGAATACGGCGGAAGACTTGATACCATTCACCAATCCGAAGAAATCAAGTTTGAGTTATGGAGAGTCGTTTATGGAATATGGGACTATGTAAAAAACAGTGGAACGTACCCCGAAGCCAAAAACCTGACCTTAGAGTGGGTAGGGACAATTCCAGGTAAACGCGAAAGCAGGAGGTTTGAAGGTGACTATATGCTCGTCCAAAAAGATATTGTAGAGCAAAGGGATCATTATGACCGAGTAGCATTTGGGGGCTGGGCCATGGATTTACATCCTGCAGATGGAATATATAGTAAGTACAGTTCCTGTACTCAATGGCATACCAAAGGTATTTATTCAATACCCTATAGATGCTATTATAGTAAGGACATCGAAAATCTTTTTATCACCGGAAGAATAATTAGCGCATCACATGTTGCTTTTGGCTCCTCCCGAGTCATGTTAACCTGTGCACACGGAGCACAAGCAGTTGGAAAGGCGGTTGCTATATGTCTCAGCCACAAATGGACGCCCAGAGAGCTGGCGGAAGAAGACAAAATCCCGAAACTGCAACTGGCGTTGAGTAGGGATGGCCAAAGTATTCCAAGGTTAGCCCTCCAAGATACGGATGACTTAATGCAACATGCAACTGTGTCATCGTCTTCAGAACTAAAAATCAAGGCCATAAAGGAATCAGGAGAGTGGAAAGCACTACCAGTAAATATGGCGCAAATACTCCCATTGGCAGCAAATAAAAAATATATTTTCAAAGTTAAACTAAAATCCTCGGAAGACACCAGGATTACCATAAAGTTGAAACGTAGTTCAAAACCAATACACTTTACTCCAGATGTCGAGATAACATCCAAAACTTATGACTTAAAAAAGGGAATACAAGAGATTACCTTTAATTGTGATAAGGAAATTGCGAAAGACTGTTATGCCTATGTATGCTTCATGAAGAATGAAATGGTTAAAATTATGTTGTCTGATGAGCGATATTCTGGAATCATGACTGTTTTACAAAAGGAAAATCCTGCAGTTTCCAATTATGGAAGACAAGAGCCTCCAAAAGATATTGGGATTGACACATTCGACTTCTGGACTCCAGAAAAAATGCCGGCTGGTCAAAACATCGCACTGACCATAGTGCCTGCCATCAAGAATTTCTCTCCCATCAATATTACAAATAACTGTATCAGACCTACCTCAAACGGATACTCCAATGTTTGGGTGGCCGATCCAATGGATGCAAATCCCAAGCTAAGAATTAGCTGGACCAAGAAGCAAAATATTACAATGCTCCGTCTCTTCTTCGATTGTGATTATGACAACGCACTACCATCTGTATTTGTTACTCATCCAAATTCGGAAATTCCCATTACCGTCAGAGAGTATAGAATTTACGATGAGCACCATCACCTTCTTCATGAGAAGTTAGACAACTATCAAGCCGTTAATAAGGTGATATTTGATAAACCTGTACTTACCGATAAGCTAGAAATCGTATTCACCAAAAAAGAATCAAATATACCTGTTTCGGTATTCAAAATTACAGCATATTCCTAATTCATTCCTAGGACGTATCTCATAGTCACAGTGATGTTGACCGCCGGAAGAGTATCCCTGACAGACGGACCAAGACAGAGGACCCAATCGTTATCTAGATCTATTAAGCCGGGGAAAATCCGGGGCTGGTTAGTATCTTTCATTTTCAAACAAAGATTCTTACAAGTTGGCGTGTAAATATTAACTTGAAGACAGTCATCCTCTTGCCTTTTCACGGACCCACTCGATGTAATCTGTTTGACTTATTTTCAGAATTCCAAGAAGGCACATCATCATCATAATCTGACCCCGATGGTAACTCCCATGGTTAAAAACCGTCTGAATCATTTCTCTTGATGGGATCGAATATGCCATCCCTTGATGCTCAAATTGGATTTCTTTCTCCAAATCAGCATCTTCCACAAACTTCCTCAAAGCCGCAGATGTTAGTTGCCATTCGCCAAATAATTCCGGATTACTCCCTTCAAAATTAAAGACGCTTCCCATCTTTTAGCCGAGAAAGCCATCCAGTTTCGGCAAACCAAATATGCCTGGCCGTCGCACGAATAGTAGGAAAACTCCCATCAAAAATCCTCATCAATAATTTCTGATCGTGCCCCAATAAGTCATCAATCAAGCGATTATTCGCCCATATATTATAGTCGGCGTAGTCAAGATATCTTTTGCTTCACAATTAGTCCGTTGGCTTCGCTTTGAGTTGAAAATCACTACTTGCATTAGTGTAAACCTATCTGAGAATCACAGGTCTTCTTTTTCCCAGCACAGGTTTATTATACTTTTAGTTTGTCTTTTGATAAGGTACCACGGAAAGGACTTCTGACATGCAATCTAGATGTGCCTGATATTTATCATTTCCATCAACCACTATCCAAGGAGATTTCTTAGTACTGGTCAACTTAAATAAATTCTTTTCGTACCGGTTGTACTTATTCCAAAGAGACTGGGCATTCTCGTCTACGCTGGTTAGCTCCCATCTTCTAAGGGGATTCTTCCTTACCAATTCGATCCTATCTGCCTGTTCTTGTTTGGTGATTTGCAAATAAATCTTAATGAGGATTATTCCACTATCGATAAGCATATTTTCAAAATGAATAACATCGTGCATAAATTGCTGATATTGCTTCTTTGTGCAAAAACCATTGACGGGTTCGACAAGTCCACGATTGTACCAGCTTCGGTCAAAAAACACCAATTCACCGGGATGGGGTAATCGAACAACATAGCGTTGGAAGTACCATTCAACCAAATCATCCTCGGAAGGTTTCGGCAATGCAACAAGTCTTGAGGATCGAGGATTCAGATGATCCATAAAGGCACGGATGGCACTACCCTTTCCCGCAAACTCGCCCCCTTCAAAAAGAATCAATACGCGTTCATTATTTTCAACAACCCAATTCTGGAGATGAATCAACTCGACTTGCTTGATCCTAAGTTCTTTTCGATATTTCAAAAAGGTCAAAACTTCTTCGGTATCAGGTGTTGAAGATGACAAGAGTTGTTTAACACCACTCTTAGAGCTCAGCATTTTTAGTTCAGACTTTGTGTATTTCATGATTTCAGGGAGTTTTCTCAATGATCGTATAACATTGAACGATGAAATCGCTCTACTGCATTGGGATCTGGGTGTATGACTGTTGTTGCTTTGTCCCTGCCATCATATTCAAAGCGTGAAAGCAGATAGCGAATAGATTCCAATCTAGACTCTCTTTTATCGTTTGCCTTGACAATAATCCAAGGAGCAAAACTCGTGTGCGTCTTACTGAACATTTCTTCCTTGAAATAGGTAAATTCTGCCCAAAGACCCTGCGCTTTCAAATCTACCGGACTTAGTTTCCATTGTTTTAATGGATCGACCTTTCTTGAATTAAATCTCCTCTCCTGCTCATCACGAGAAATCGAAAACCAAAACTTAATGATGTGCACCCCATTCTCAAAAAGCATGTGTTCAAATTCCGGCACCTGCCGCATGAATTCATCATACTCTTCTTTTGTGCAAAATCCCATCACCGGTTCTACCACTGCACGATTATACCAACTGCGATCGAAGAAAACAATTTCTCCAGGATTTGGTAATTCCTTCACATGGCGGCGAAAATACCACTGACCTCGCTCTCTTTCTGTAGGTTTACCAAGCGCAACCAGACGTGTGGACCTAGGATTTAAGTATCGCTTAAATCTGCGGATGGCTCCACCCTTTCCCGCTGCATCCCGCCCTTCAAATACAACCACTACCCTTTTCCGATGCTTCAAAATCCAGTTTTGCAGTTTTAATAACTCAATTTGAAGATGTTGCAAGTCCTCCTCATACTGCATCTTACTCCGGATGGCGTCTAAATCAACCCCATGATTATGTAGAATCTTCAATAGGTCCTGCTTGCTATGAATGTCTTCAAGCTGTTCATTGGTGAAAGTGAATTTGCTCATTGCCATTAATTACATTCTAGATTTTATAAAATGATTTCTTCTTTCAGTCAGGTGATACAAATAGATTTTAATTCTAGAGACAAATCAACTCCCAACAGAATCGTTGACATTTCAGCCTCCATAATTAGCCCCGTCGTGACTATTCGACCATTTTAATGCAAAGCGCACCAGGAATTCCATGGGTCGTTTTCTTGTAACTAAGGACGCCGGTGTCGGCATCGATCGCGAATTGCACTACAGAGTCCGACCTTCGATTTGCGACAAATAAAAAACGATCGTCAGGAGTTATAAAGAAATTTCTTGGCCAATCTCCCTTTACATCATAATGATCAATAAATTCCAGTGTTCCATCTGAGTGGACCTTGAAAGCAGCCAATGAATTATGTCCTCGATTACTGGCATATAAATATTTTCCATTGGAGGTAAGGTGAATATCCGCAGCCTTACTGAAATCGGAAAAACCCTCTGGAAGTGCGCTGTACGTTTCTATTTCTTGTAGCTCACCCTTTTCTTCGCTCCATTGGTAGGCACCTACGGTAGAATTCAACTCATTGAGTAGATATAGATATTTATTATTTGGGTGAAATTCCAGATGTCGCGGCCCAGCACCAGGAGCCACCGTACAGCTACCGTGTTTGTTCAGCTCACCGCTTTTACCATCTAATCTGTAGATTACTACTTGATCCATTCCGAGGTCAGGTACCAGTGCAAATTTATTTTCTGGTGACGTCATTATCAAATGCGGATGGGCCGCTTGCTGGCGTTTTTCATCTACAGAGGAACCTTCGTGTTTGATGGCTGAAATCGCTGATGATAGGCTGCCATCATTTTCAATTTTGAAAGAGGCAATTCCACCCCCCCCATAATTTGCTACCAAGACGAATTGTCCTGATTTGTCAACATAAACATAACACGGTCCCTTATTTACGGTCGATTCAATATTAATGAGTGATAAAGAGCCATCATTAGGGTCAAACACAAAGGCACGGACTTGGTCGTTAGCCACAGAATACAACCAAGATTTTTTCGGATGCATGTTGTGGTACGAAGAATTGGTTACCACCTCGGTTTTATGGATCAATAATAGAGAGCCATCTGATGAATGATAGTCAAAGACATAAAGACCGTGAGCACTCTCCTGAGCATTCGATGAGATAATCATTTTCGGTCCTTGGGCTGTCATACTTGATACAATTAATAGATTTATTAAGAAATAGAAGCTTACGGTCTTATTCATTGTCCTACATTATTTATTTGTTCGAGCGCTAAGGTGAGTGCTTGGGTACCCTTACGTCCATAGCCCTGCGCCTGGACTGCTTTATAAATCTGGTGCACTAAGGCTAGACCGGGCAATGCCAAATTCATATCCCTGGCTTCAGACAAAGCAATTTCCATGTCTTTCACAAAATGTTCCACATAAAATCCTGGTTCGAAATTCCGCTTTACAATACGTGGAGCGAGATTAGACAATGTCCAACATCCTGCTGCTCCACCGCTGATTGCCTGCAGCATTACATCAAGGTCCAAACCTGCTTTTTGGGCATACAACAGACTTTCGCACACACCAATCATGGTACCCGCTATGGTAATTTGATTGCACATCTTCGTATGCTGACCAGAGCCCGGCTTCCCCTCATACACGATGCTCTTTCCCATAATCTCCAGAAGCGGCATAACGGCATCGACGTCTTGCTTATGCCCCCCGACCATTATGGACAAGGTTCCACTTTTTGCGCCTACGTCTCCACCGGATACAGGGGCATCAACCGCGCCCACATCTTTGGCAGCACATGCTGCATTAATTCTTAGTGCTAGACTGGGAGCAGTTGTAGTCATATCCACCACAATACTCGACGGCTCAATACCATGCATAATTCCATCTTGCCCAAAGTATACCTCCTCTACATCTTTTGGAAAACCCACTATTGTAAAGATAACTAGTGAGGCAGCTGCGACTTCGCCAGGCGTATCTTTCCATATAGCACCTTTTTCTAAAAGTGCCGCAGCTTTAGATTTTGTCCGATTATATACGCTAAGATTATAGCCATTATCGATCAAGTGACCGGCCATGGAAACACCCATTACTCCAGTGCCAATCCATCCAATTTTCGTTTGCTTTGTTAAAGTCAATGTCATTTTGTGTTTGAGTTAAGTGATTAACAAGTGGTCATTGCTTCTAGTACTTAATTTAGTGCGCTGTAACAATATACTTTGTACTTGAACGATAAATCTCGCCCGGTGAAAGAACCACACTGGGAAAGTGTGACTGATTTGGCGAGTCTGGGAAATGCTGTGTTTCGAGGCAAAATCCGGCATGGGCATTATAGCCTCGACCACCTTTACCTTTAATAGATCCATCTAGAAAGTTGCCTGTATAAAACTGCACACCTGGCTCTGTGCTATGAATCTCAAGTGTTCTGCCGGTCTTATATGCGTATACCAATGCCACGGGCATCATTTCATCAGAACCATGATCGTGATCTACATCGTGCTTATGCAACACATAGTTGTGGTCATAACCGCCACCCTTTTTCAATTGCTGGTCATCTTGCTCAATCCTAGCACCCATTATGGTTGGGCTACGAAAATCAAAAGGTGTACCATCCAACGAATCCATATCACCTGTTGGTATCAAATTATCGTCTACCGGAGTATATCGTGTAGAGTTGAGCCTGAGCGTATGTTCTAGAATATCGTCCTCACCATCACCATTCAAATTAAAATAAGTGTGGTTGGTGAGATTTAAAATTGTCTTTTTATCTGTTTTAGCCCGGTAATCTATGGTCAGCGTGTTCTCAGGATCAAGGGTGTAAAATACTTCCACGTCAAGATTTCCTGGATAACCTTCTTCCATATCAGGGCTACGTCGGGATAATTTCAAGGATGGAATTTTTGCTTCGACGACGGTAGCGTTCCATAGGTGTTTATCAAAACCCTTGATTCCACCATGGAGATGTTCGCTGTTATTGTTTTGAGCCAATTGATAGGTCTTACCATCCAAGGTAAATTTTCCATCATTGATCCTATTGGCATACCGGCCCACAATTGCCCCAAAGTATGGATGATCCGTGAGATAACCATCCAGATCATCAAAACCAAGGACGATATCCTTTAGCACTCCGCTCCTGTCCGGTGCCAACCACGACACAATGATGCCGCCGTAGTTTGTGATCCTCAACTCCATACCATTTTCATTGGTTAGTATATAGAGGTCTGCTGGTCCTTGCGGGGTCAACCCAAAGTCAGCTTTTGTGATGGTTACCAATGGCGATGTTTCTGAAGGCACGTTATTTTTTTTCTTATCCCCTTGGCAGGCTCCGCTACATAAAACCACTGCCGACAAGATCCAGCACTTGAAATCTATTCTTTTCATCTCATCAAAAAGGATATGGTTAAACTTTGGCCTAAATTAGGAAAAGCTTTGAAAATCATTTTTAAGTAGATGGTGAAATTTTTCAAAAAATCATTGATTTTGATGGACAAACATATCTACAATAGTTATAATCTTTGAGCTCATATGGATGATCACAACTGCACAGAGAAATATCTCTGGATTTGGTATTGAAAACGATCGATTAGCTGGGAAGTATGCCAAACTGCAGTCTAAAAGTCTATCATGTGGAATATGTACGACCATACTATTGCCCTGACTAAATACGTACCTTTATCCCTTCATGAATGGTAAGGATTGGGATATGTATAGATTTTTATTGATCGGTTCGATTATTTTGGCATGTTCTACAAAGCCAGAATCGGAAAAAGCAGATGTACAAGTAACTGGGGCGCAATCATCTGTAGTAGCGGATGAAAAGTCGCAAGGTGGTGAAAACTACTTTATTGAAGCCTATATGGCTGCAGTGGAAGACATTAAAGAAGATCCTAGCGTTGCCAAGAACTTTGAGGGCATGGTAGCTATTGAGGGCAGCACTTTTGAAATGGGTGGTGATAATGATCAAGCCAGAGAAGATGAGATGCCCAAGCATCCCGTAAGAGTAGGTTCATTTTGGATGGACGAAACAGAGGTCACTAATGCACAATTCAAAGCTTTTGTAGATGCCACTGGATATAAGACCATTGCAGAACAAGAGATCGATGTGGATGAAATGATGAAGCAACTTCCGGCAGGGACACCTCGCCCTGATCCAGAGCTTCTGAAGCCATTTTCACTCACCTTTAATGAGCAAGCTCCAGGGCGCGACGTCTACTATCCATCTGAATGGTGGAGAATGGTTCCTGGCGCATCATGGAAGTATCCTGAAGGACCCGGCAGCACCCTTGATGGTTTAGAAAATCATCCCGTAGTACATGTGGCCTGGTATGATGCTCTTGCGTACTGCAAATGGGCGGGAAAACGACTTCCCACCGAGGCTGAATGGGAGTATGCAGCGCGAGGCGGCGGTAAAAATGGCGTCTACCCCTGGGGAGATGAAAGCATCAATCCCGAGTTTGCCAATTACTGGCAGGGAGATTTTCCGACTAAGAATACCGTGGACGATAAATTCCTTAAAACTTCACCTGTGAAGCATTTTGCCTCTAATGCCTTTGGATTGTATGATATGGCTGGAAATGTATGGGAGTGGACAGCAGATTGGTACCATTATCACCATTACTATCAAATAGCGCAGGAAAATGCTGTGGAGAATCCAAAAGGTCCCTCCAAGAGCTATGACCCTGATGAACCAACGGTACCTAAGAAAGTAATTCGAGGTGGTTCCTTCTTATGCAATGACTCCTATTGCTCAGGCTATCGAGTAGCCTCTCGAATGAAATCAAGTCCAGATACAGGTATGGAGCATACCGGATTTCGATGTGTGCGTGATAAATAAACTAGGCAAAGTCATTGAGCCATGCAGCATCGTGAACCTTATCAGTTGCAGAAAAAGAAATAATGGCTAGTTCAAAGCCGCTCCATTCACCAAATAATTGTAGATCGTCATGATGACCAGCACCAGCACCCATTAATGCCCAACATAAATCGTTGGATCCATCTATGGGAAGCAAACCACCGTTTTTATCTAAGAGGTAAAAAGCCCCTTCATTCCTGATGACCTGCATCCCTGAGAATGCAGCTGGGAAGGATCCAATCCAAGGATTCCTTGCTATGGCTTTGGCATATTGCAACAAGAAGGTCTCAAATGACTGGAAAGAGGGCAAGCGGCCTGCGGACTTCTTCTCTACCTGGGGATTGAAAAGCTGAGCTCTCATTGGAAAAGTAGAAGGATAATATACAAGGGCACCCGTGTACGTTTTATTGTAATGATACTCCTGTGTATAGTCCGTTCTGCCCCATGCAAAATCTAGCAGCATTGCAACACGTTTACTATTCATTCCTGCGACCCAACACCGTCTCACCCTCAGATTTTCTTCTTGAGAATGGCTTATTCCCCATGGAACCCAATGATCAACGATCGCCTCTTCTTGAGGCAATTGCTCCTTCTTGATGATAAAACCTGCCACTGAAAGCAGCGTTTGCTGGAAAATTGCAGATTGGCTATCTAATTTTTGAAAATTGACAGTAAAAAGATGGAGTTTTGTTAGGGCTTGCAACAGATCTCTCTTCCAATGCTTATCAGATTTATTCAATTCAGAAAGTAATCTAATTCGCCTGGCAATTCCGGCCAGTTTCGCATCTACCATCCGACCTGCCAGTTCTTGAAGTGAATCAGGTGAAAAGTCGTACTCCAATAGGCCCACTCGTAGTAAATCCGATAACCAAGTCGATAACTGTTGCACCCCTCGCTGCATGAGTTGCAGACGATCATCCGAGGGGAAGGGTCTATCCATTTTGGCCAGCACTGATCTCTTCGGAGTGAATGCGCGACAGCGCAATGCGGGAAGCTATTTGTTCGGCACTCTTCTTATTAAACTCCTCAGCTTCACCCATTTTGGCACCATCGACGAGCACTGCCACTTTAAAGCGATCTCTTTTATCTACTTTGAATCGATCCAGCACTTCATAAGAGATTTCCAATCCGTTTTTCTGGCACCACTCTAAGAGTTGACTCTTGAAATTATCATCTTTCTTCTCCAGTTTATGAATGTCGAGGTAGGCACGTAGTATGCGATTAACCACAAATCTACGAGTGATATCATAGCCTTTTTCCAGGTATACTGCCCCTACCAGGGCTTCCAGTGCATTGCCCATCATAGACTTACTGAGTTTGGTGCTGTTATACTCTAGCAGCAACATATCCAAACCCATACGATCGCCAATATCATTGAGGGTCTTTCTCTTAACGATCTTGGCCCTCATTTTTGTTAGAAAACCTTCGTCACTGTTGGGATATTTCTTAAATAGATACTCGGCAACAATGGTGCTTAACAAAGCATCACCGAGATACTCAAGCCGCTCATTATTTTGATGCACTTTCGGACCCGTGGAATCCTGATTATTATTATTTGATTTATGAAAAAACGCCTGTTGAAAGAGTGCCATGTTCGAAGGAACAAAGCCCAATATTGGTTTCAACTTCTTCGCCAGACTGCGTCTTGGAGAGAAGAAGAAATTGTAATAACTTTTTATCAATGTCAAACCTAGCTACACTTTTTTAAAAATCACACAGGCGTTTTTTCCCCCAAAGCCAAAGGTATTGCTTAATGCCAGATCAATCCCCTTGGTTTCTGACTTGTTAAAGGTAAGATTTAGCTTGGAATCTATAGCTGGATCATCGGTCGAATGATTGATGGTCGGTGGGATAAATGAATCCCTCATTGCAAGGATAGAAGCCACCGCTTCAATAGCACCTGAAGCACCCAGCAAGTGTCCAGTCATAGATTTTGTAGAACTAATGCTTAAGTCGTATATATGGTCACCGAATACGCTCTTGATGGCCTTCAACTCAGCAATATCACCGAGGGGTGTTGATGTACCATGCACATTGATGTAATCTATCTGCTTGGGTTCAATTTGGGCATCCTCCAGGGTAATCTTCATGGCAGCGGCAGCTCCGGCACCTTCCGGATGTGGGGCAGTTATATGATGTGCATCTGCGGTTGTTCCCCCACCGACTAACTCGGCATAAATCTTTGCCCCTCTTGCTTCGGCATGTGCCAGGCTTTCCAGCACCAGACAACCACCGCCTTCCCCGAGCACAAAACCATCTCTATGCAAGTCGAAGGGTCGAGAAGCAGTGGCGGGATCATCATTTCGCTGAGATAACGCTTTCATCGATCCGAAACCACCGATGCCAGCCTTCGTCACTGCAGCCTCAGAGCCACCGCTGATGACTACATCTGCTCTACCTAGCCGAATGTTATCAAGTGCAGAGATCAAAGCATGTGTAGCTGATGCACAAGCTGAGATCGTACCAAAATTGACACCCCGAAACCCATATTTGATCGAAATCTGTCCCGGTGCGATATCCGCGATCATTTTGGGTATCATGAAGGGATTGTACCGTGGTGTCTGACTATTGGTGTTGAATTCAATCTCTCGTTCTAACGATCGTAAACCGCCTATGCCCGATCCCCAAATCACTCCAACCCGATCAAGATCCAGTGTCTTTAGATCTAGCTCAGCATCAGAAATTGCTTCATCAGCAACGATCAACGCATATTGCGAAAACTTGTCAAGCCTACGTGCTTCTCTCTTGTCAAAATATGCTTCAACATCTAGATCTTTGATCTCGCAAGCAAAACTCGTCTTAAACGCAGAGGCATCAAATTGAGTGATGGTGGCAGCACCGCTACGTCCCTCCTTCAACGCTTTCCCAAAGGCTTCCACATCATTACCAATTGGAGTTAGGGCGCCCAAACCGGTCACTACTACTCTATGCATATCATTTGCATTTAATCGAAACCCAAATCATTCACCAGCAGTCTTTGCTACGATAATCTGGAATCACTTCGAAAGCTGTAAAAATAAAAAATCCACAAATGAAATAGAATCTCATTTGTGGATCTACTGATTCGCTAGTGTATACTTCTATTCCTTTGTTGCCTTTTCTAAATATTCAATTGCCTGACCAACAGTCTGGATATTTTCTGCTTGCTCATCTGGAATAGAAAGATCAAATTCTTTCTCAAACTCCATGATCAGTTCAACTGTATCAAGCGAATCTGCTCCTAGATCATTGGTAAAACTAGCTTCGGCAGTGACCTCAGATTCATCAACTCCTAACTTATCAACGATGATTTTAGTCACTTTGTCTGAAATACTAGACATATCTAATGTTATTATTAAGTTATTAAAAAGTGGGGCAAAAATAAGGCTTTAACCTTCGGATAGACAACTTTTTCGTTTTTTTTTAGGCTAGAAGATCCTTTCAGTATCATCTCCTTATACAGTTCCCTCCCTAATATTTACCATTTGATACGCCCCAATCTTTGAATTAGAGTGGATGGGATGTTACCTTTGCGCTTCCTTAAAATGGGGCTGAATGGCTAAAGTAAAAAAACGAAATACAAAGATTGTAGCTACAGTGGGACCTGCATCCAGCTCCTATGGGTCGCTACTGGGTTTAGTGAAGGCCGGGGTAAATGTGTTTAGACTCAATTTTTCCCACGGCACTCATGATCAGCACCAGGAAGTAATTGATGCAATCACTAAGATTAACGAGCGATTTAACCTACTGATAGGCATTCTTGCAGACCTGCAAGGTCCAAAGATTCGCATTGGTGACCTTGAAGCGGATGGATTTCGCATCTCTCAGGGAGATATTCTCCACTTTGTCAATAAACCCTGCATGGGCACTCGTGAGCAAATCTATATGAGTTACGACAACTTTCCCCAGGATGTAAAAGAAGGTGAAAAGATAGTACTGGACGATGGGAAAGTGGTTTTGGAGGTACTGGAGACCAATCATAAGGATAATGTGAAGTTAGTGGTAGTGCATGGCGATCACATTTCTTCACGCAAGGGAGTAAATCTGCCTGATACGGTTATTTCTCTGCCCTCTTTGACTGAAAAGGATAGAAAAGACCTCGATTTCATTCTGACACAACCCATTCATTGGATTGCCCTTTCTTTTGTGAGATCAGCTGACGATGTATTGGAACTTCGAGAAAAAATCGATGCAGCCGGCCACCCAGCTAAGGTCGTTTCAAAGATCGAAAAGCCTCAAGCAATTCGCTCCATAGATAAAATCATTAAGGCATCGGACGGCATCATGGTAGCACGTGGCGACCTGGGTGTCGAAGTGCCTATGGAAAGGCTGCCATCTTTGCAGAAGATCATTATCAGCAAGTGCATGCAAAGAGGTACCCCCGTGATCGTTGCTACTCAGCTGATGGATAGTATGATCAATAACCCCTCCCCCACGAGAGCGGAAATACTAGATGTAGCCAATGCGGTACTCGATGGGACAGATGCTGTGATGCTAAGTGCTGAAACGGCAGTGGGTAAACATCCCATCAAGGTCATTGAAGCCATGAACAAGATCATTAAGGAAGCGGAGAAGAACTACGATTTGACAGGTAAACGTACCAAGGCATCAAGAAAGTCAAGTACTTATTACTCTGATGTCATCTGCATAAATGCGGGAAAGACTGCTGATGATATTGGTGCAAAAGGGATTGTCGGAATCACCATATCGGGATACACAGCCTACAAAATCTCAAGCTATCGACCACAATGCAAAATCTTTATTTTCTCCAATCAGCACAGCACCCTTTGTGCCTTAAACCTCGTATGGGGTGTACGGGCTTACTACTACGACAAGTTTACCTCTACCGATGAGACTATTTCTGATGTAAATAGGATCTTATTGAATTCTAAGGCCGTTAGGAAGGGCGACTACTTGGTAAATACGGGCTCGATGCCATTACGCAGAAGGTTTCGAACCAACTTCCTTAAAATTACGTTGGTCGATTAAATCAAATTTCTGATCTCTAACAAAGCTCCGTAAGGTCTCAAAAACGAGCTCGGGCTTGTGAGCATTTGTTTGAGGATTGGTAATCCAGGAATTTCTCGTTACAAAGGGCACCTGAAACTAGTCGACTAATTGGCTGAAATATTCGTCCTAATTTGAGCCAAAGATCATATTAGACATAACTACAAAATCTAAATGATCGCTCAACTAAAATGACATCCGTCCAACAATAGGAGAGACAATGTCTTGCAATGAGTGACCGTTAGTAAGGGGACGACCGACTTATCAGGCATGGTAACTGCGACAAAATAATGATATGGATACTAGACTTTCAGTAGGTTTTATCGGTAAGATCTTAAGATCAGTCTTACTAGTATTCTGTGCCACTAGCTTGCTCGCAGCACAGGATCAGGGGAAGCGCTACTCAGAAGAAGAAATCACGATAGAGAAGGAGTTTATCGAAGCTAAGAAGTATAAGCTCCTGGGTGATATTGAAACGGCAAATGAGCTATTCAAGAAGATTCTTAAGAAGTATAGCACACACGATGCGGCCGCATATGAGTTGGCAGATTCTTACAATCGAGCCGAAGAATATGTCGAGGCAGTCCGCCATATTAATTTAGCCATAGACGAAGATCCCGCCAACAAGTGGTATCTGAAACTCAAAGCTGATATCCTGAGTAATGACAAAATGTACAAGGAGGCAGCAGAGGTCTATGACCAACTGATCGCTCAGCAACCAAAAAGCCATCATTTGTTGGAGAAAAAGGCCTATTTATGCAAACAGGCAGGAGATCTCAATAAGGCAATTTCAGTACTGGATCAGCTAGATGAAAAGATAGGGATCAATGAAAAGACATCGATGATCAAACATGATCTCTACGACCAACTTGGTAAAAAATCGAAAGCTGTAGAGGTGCTTAATATCTTGATCGCACGATTTCCCTTGAGAATAGGCTATCGACACAAACTTGCGCAATACTTAAAAAAAGTTGATAAGAAAAAGCAGGCAGACCAAGTCTATAAAGATATACTTGCCATTGAACCCAGGGATCCTCGAGCTCAGGTGGCCATGGCTGAAAACTACAAAAGGGATGAGGAATCGGAAGATTACTTGGCCGCAATCCGGTCAGTGATAGTAGACGATAAGGTAGCCATCGATTTGAAGATCGATGAACTAATGCCTTACGTGCGTAAACTGCAGCGGGAAAATGACCAATCTATTGTGCCCGCCCTAACGGAGCTGGTCACTATTCTTGAGCAGATCCATCCTGAAGATGCCAAGCCATATGCCCTCCATGGCGATATATTATCCTTGATTGGTGATCACGAAGGTGCCTCAGCAAAGTATGCCAAGACCCTGTCGATTGACGATTCAAAGTATCTAGTATGGGAACAAATGTTGACCTCATTGGTCGAGCTTGGGGACTATCAGAAGCTTTACGATGCATCCAATCAAGCCATTGAAATTTTTCCAAATCAAGCCAGGATTTTCTATCTAAATGGTTTGGCAGCTATGCAAATAAAAGCCTATGAAGATGCAATTGGATCGCTGGAACAAGCCCGATTTATGGCAGCAAGGGATGAGGAGATGCAGTTCAGCATATTGGCCCTATTGGGCCATACATCACACCTGATCAAGGACTATCGTGCTTCAGATGAAGCCTTCGATGAAGCACTACGGATCAAGCCCAATGATGCCAATGTGCTCAATGACTACAGTACACTACTCGCCGATCGTGGTGAGCGATTGCAAGAAGCAGAGCAGATGAACAAGAAAGCACTGGCCAAATCGAAGAGTAATCCACGATTTTGGGCCACCCAGGGATGGATATACTACCGTCAGCAAAAACTATCGCCAGCTCTTGAAGCATTTGAGAAAGCATTAAGGTATGGGGGAGATCAAGATGCCAATATCTTGGAGAAATTTGGTGACACCCTATACAAGTCTGATCAAACAGAAAAAGCATTGAAGTATTGGCGAGTGGCAGCGGAAAAGGGTGGAGGTTCAAAATGGCTGCAACGAAAAATCACGGAAAAAAAGCTGATCGAAGCTCAATGATGACAAACATTCACCACTGGTTTAGCATCATTGTGTCAATACTGGTGGTGCTCACTCTGTTAGGGTGTAGTGCAAGTAAAAAGCTCTCAACAGTAGATGCAATCAAAGAAAAGTCATCAGATTATGTCTTAAATGCAGTTCAAAAAGGAGCGCTGACTCCAGATTATCTCAATGCCCGAGCAAAGATCAAGTTTGATGATGGATCCACCAGGATAAGCTTTAATGCAAACATTCGGATCAAACGAGATTCGATGATCTGGATGAATGCATCTATTTTAGGATATGAAGCAGCGAGATTGCTATTTAGACCTGATTCGATCTTTATGATCAATAGGCTTGAAAAATCTTATGTCAAAGACAGATATGAAAGTATAGATAGCCTATTTGATGTACCGGTCTCCTTTACACAATTGCAAGATCTTCTATTGGGAAATGCACTGTTGGATGAGTCTGCACCCAAGTCGGTAGATCTCTTGGATGATAAGTACAATATTTCTCAGGTAATGGAGCCTTACTCTATATCTCACCAAATAGATGCTAGATCCCTTCAGATCGATCATATTCAGGTGAGTGACGTGCGTTCTGGCCAACAACTTGATGCTACCTTGGAATCTTATGAACCGGTCGTGGATCTAGGCAATTTTTCATACATTCGTCAATACATTATAAATAAAGATAATGTACAATTGGCTAATATTCAGATCAATTACTCACATGTTGACCGTGACAGAACTAAAAAGACGCCTTTTAGTATTCCACCACATTATTCGCGCTCAGATTAGGATGCACTTCGCACACTGCTATCGTCGATTACTAGGCAGATATGAAGTTTGGAGTATCGTTTGTTCCCCACTCATTCTGTCCATTGTTTTATCGACCTGCCCGATTACAGTTTATACCGTCGCAGCACAATCCCGTGCTGAACTGGAATCGGCACAGAAAAAGCTGCAAGAGAAGATAAACTTGACCAGCAAGTTACTGGGTACGGTCACCAAGGACAAAGCACATTCCTTGACCGAGCTGAGCTTATTGGAAAATCAAATCACAACTCGAAAACGACTAGTCAAGAATTATCAGCAGGAGTTGGTCAAGGTCAAGAAAGACAAGCAGAGCAGCAAGAAGAAGATTGAGCATTTACAAGAAAGGCGAGATAGGCTTTCTAGACGTTATGCCGGTATTTTAAGAGCTAGTCATCGGTCTTCTTTCTTACAAAATCGATGGCTCTTCATCCTTTCCTCTTTGAACTTCAACCAAATGTATATGCGGTGGCAATACCTCAAGCAAGTAAATACCGCATGGAAGAAGCAATTGACACAACTGAAAGAGGCAGAAGAAGCACTAGATCTGAAAATATCAGAACTTGCCTCATTAGAAAAGAAGCGCACTTCCGTACTAAAGCTTGAAAAGGAGGAGCAGCATAAGCTTATTAGGGGCTTGAGTAAACAGGAAACCTTGCTAGCTTCCTTGGGCAAGAAGGAAAAAGAATTGAGAAGGGAATTGGAAGAGCATGCCAAAGCTCGATCCAAATTGCGAACGGCAATTGAAAAAATCATTCGAGAACGCACTGGTTCGGGTTCAAGTACGGCTGAACTTCCACTGACACCAGCACTAGCCAAACTTGCAGCCTCATTTGTTGCGAGCAAGGGCTCACTCCCTTGGCCAGTGGAGAAGGGTATCATCAGTAGAACATTTGGCAAACAAAAGCATCCAGCATTAAGACAGGTGACTACGGTCAATAATGGGGTTGACATTAAAACAGATATCAATGCTGGGGTCCGAGCTCTATACAGTGGGACTGTGGTGGGCACTCAATTTATTCCAGGATATGATCATATGCTGATCTTAGCCCACGGAAATTACTATACCGTGTACTCTTTCCTATCTGAAGTTACTGTACAAAAAGGGGATAAGGTCGTCACTGCCCAACAGGTCGGCAAAGCTCGAAGCAAAGGAGGGATCGGTGAAGTTCACCTTGAAGTCTGGAAAGGGAGGGAACTTCTCAATCCCAGTCAATGGTTAATGAGTATACAATAGCTTATTTTATATGGCAGAATGGAATGTGGGCAGTTTCCACAGCAATGGCTTACAAAAGAAAAAGGAACGGGCGGTCCTAGTGGGTTTGGTCCACCAAGACTACACAGTCAGGGATATAGAAGATCACCTGGATGAGCTTGAATTTCTGGCACAAACAGCAGGAGCTAAGACCCGCAAGAGGTTTATGCAAAGCTTGAAACATCCGCATCCCAAGACTTTTGTGGGATCGGGAAAACTTGAAGAGATTGCGGAATATGTCAAAAAGCACGACATCGATTTGGTCATTTTTGACGAAGACCTTTCTGGAAAGCAACAAAGTATATTGGAGAAGAGGATTGAGCGTAAAATCATTGATCGCAGTACACTGATACTCGACATATTTGCCAGTAGGGCACAGACAGCTCAGGCAAAAACACAGGTAGAATTGGCGCAAATGCAATATATGCTGCCAAGATTGAGGGGCTTATGGACGCACCTAGAACGTCAACGTGGAGGCATTGGAATGCGAGGACCTGGTGAAAAAGAAATCGAGACCGATAGGCGGATTGTCAGAGACAAGATCTCCCTGCTCAAAACTAAGTTGGAAAAGATAGATCAACAGAATACTACACAGCGTAAGAGTAGGGGCGATATGATCAGAGTAGCGCTAGTTGGCTACACCAATGCTGGTAAGTCGACCATTATGAACTTGCTATCTAAATCCAAGGTATTTGCTGAGGATAAATTGTTTGCTACTCTTGATACAAC
>JABDMH010000085.1 GCA_013001595.1 Saprospiraceae bacterium
TGGAAATGCTTTCAGGTAATGAGATGGACGAAGAAGAATGGAATGATCTAACGGCAAAATTCTTGACCGACCATCAGTTTTTTACGGATTCAGCCAGAAGGCAGTTTGGAGAACAGAAAGCTAAGAATCTAAAGTCAATCATTAAGACGAAAAAACTATTTTCCAAAGTTTCAAAAAACACGATTCCTGAACGCGGTATCGAAACCATGTTTAGAGTGGCTTTGAGAAATAACAATGGTCTGGGTCAAATTGCGGATAACAAGGCTAATATTATGTTGAGTGTGAATGCTATCATGCTTTCACTGATTTTATCTTCTTTGCTTCCAAAGCTGGACAACAATTCATTTCTGATCATTCCGACCATCATTATTATTATCGTGTGTTTATCTACCATGTATTATGCTGTGTTGGCAACACGGCCAAAAGTCGTTCGTTCTCAGTATAGTCGGGACGCACTATTAGCGAACAAGGTCAATCTTCTCTTTTTTGGAAATTTCAACAACATACCGCTAGAAGAATTTGAATGGGGCATGGATCAGATCATGTCTGATAAGAATCTCTTGTATGGATCACTAACAAAGGACTTATATTATATCGGGCTTATTTTGGATAAGAAATACAAGTACCTTCGGATCTCTTACACGTTATTCATCTTTGGTCTCATCGCCGCTGGTATTAGTTATATCATAGCATTGCTGGTTTAGGCATTAGTTCCTCAGATCATCTTACTATATTTATCGCAAACACATATCATTGACTATGAGATTCCTGTTATTCCTCGGGCTCCTACTATGCCCATTCACGCTTTCTTTTGGACAATCCAATTCTAGTAATTCTACCTCGGCACAAGAATATTTATCTCCTTTAAAATGGCGAAATATTGGACCTTTTCGTGGTGGGCGCTCTGTCGCTTCTTCTGGGGTCGTTGGAGATCCGTTGACCTATTATATGGGGACCACTGGTGGTGGTGTATGGAAGACGGAAGATGCCGGCCAGCATTGGAAGAATATTTCTGATGGCTTTTTTAAAACCGGTTCTGTTGGAGCGGTGGCAGTTTCCGAGAGTGATCCCAATGTCGTTTATGTAGGTATGGGGGAGCATGCTCCTCGAGGCGTAATGACTTCATATGGAGATGGTGTATATAAATCTATTGACGCAGGGAAGACCTGGACACATCTGGGATTGGAAAAAACCCAATTTATTTCCCGCATTGTCATTCACCCTAAGAATCCAAATGTTGTATACGTAGCGGCGCAAGGTGCATTGCATGGCAATTCCAAAGAGCGAGGAATCTATAAATCCACTGATGGCGGCAAGACATGGAAAAACCTGCTATATGTCAACGAACGCACCGGTTGCTCCGAATTGTCCATGGATATGAGCAATCCAGAAGTATTATATGCAGCCATGTGGGAGCATCAGCGATTGCCATGGAAAGTCATTAGTGGTGGACCAGGAAGTGGATTATACAAATCTACCGATGGAGGAATTACCTGGAAAAAGATTCATAAAGGCTTGCCAGAAGAAAAAGGAAAGATGGCCATCGCTGTCTGTCGATCTAATCCTGAAAGAGTTTATGCACTCATAGAAAGTGATTCTAATCAGGAAAAAGGTGGACTCTTTGTTTCGACCGATGCAGGCGGCAGTTGGAAAAGAATAAGCAAGGATCACCGACTGATTCAACGTGCCTGGTACTATATCGAGGTGTTTCCAGACCCAAACGATGAACATACATTGTATGTCCTAAGTGCACCTTGTTTACGGTCTATTGACGGAGGAAAGACGTGGGAAAGATTGTCGGGAACTCATGGTGACTACCACGACCTGTGGATTAATCCGGATAACTCAAAAAATCTTTGCATATCTAATGATGGAGGTGCAGCGATCAGTTTCAATCAGGGAAAGACCTGGTCGACACAAGCGAATATGCCGACTGCACAATTCTATCGCATCGATCTCGACAATCAATTTCCATACAACATCTATGGAGGACAGCAGGATAATTCATCAGTAAAAATAGCCAGTCGCGAGATAGGAAGCAGGGGCATCAGTACCAGAAGCTGGACGTCTTCTGCAGGAGGGGAAAGTGCTTTTTTGGCATTTGATCCGGACAATCCGAAATATGTGCTTGGAGGAAGTTATTTGGGAACGATAGAAGTACTCAATACCGAGGCCAATGCGGGTACGAAGATCATGCCTGCTCCCATCCAATATTTGGGGAGAGAAGCGCGGGATATGCGTTATCGGTACAATTGGAATGCACCTATCATATGGTCTCAGCATGAACCCAATACCTACTATCATGGCGCACAGATGCTTTTGCGAACAAGAGATCTGGGTACGACTTGGGAAGAAGTTTCTCCGGATCTGTCCAATGCAGACGACACCAAACTGGGTAATGGTGGTGGGCCATATACCAATGAAGCAGTGGGAGCAGAGAACTACGGTACGATCAGTTATATAAAGGAGTCACAACATGAAGCTGGTGTCATATACGTCGCTACAGATGACGGTGTATTGCAGTTGACCAAAGATAATTGTGAAACATGGGAACGGGTCACTCCAAAAGGATTGAGGGAGTGTCTGATCAATGCTATAGATATTTCTCCTCACGATCCGGGCACAGTTTATATTGCTACGACGAGATATAAGTTTAATGACCATACACCGGGATTGTACAAGAGTACAAACTACGGTAAGACTTGGACCAATATCAGCAGTGGTATTCCATATGGTGCATATACCAGGGCTGTACGAGAAGATGATGTGCGAAAAGATTTATTGTTTGCAGCAACTGAACTAGGTGTCTATGTATCCTGGAATGGAGGCGGTCAATGGGAACAACTGCAACTCAATCTTCCGGTGACCCCGATCAATGATTTGAAAATTCATAAAGGGGATGTCATAGTGGCGACTTCAGGAAGATCATTTTGGATATTAGATGATCTCGGTCTCGTGAGACAGTATGATCCTTCGATAGCAGCAACCAAACTATTTGAACCAGAACCGGTGATTATATCCAATGGCAGCAGTGAGTTGGATGGTAACTCGAGCTCGTTCAAAGGGTCTCATCCTTTGCGTGGAGTGAATCCTGCATCAGGTGCAGTGCTCTATTATCAGTTGCCCGAGCTGGCAGAAGATGCTGAAGTCACTCTGGAAGTCAAGAATGATAAGGGCAACATGATCCGAAAGTTTTCATCAACAAAGATTACTTCAAAAACATGGGACGGAGGT
>JABDMH010000111.1 GCA_013001595.1 Saprospiraceae bacterium
CAATGTGACGTAGGATTTTTTGATCGGGATAACTATGGTTTTAATAAGGCTGCCAAAAGAGGTGGCCTTATTTTTCCCTTTCCAGCCTTGCGATTTTTCGCATATAGGGCCACATTTCGAGGCTATTAGAATATCTCCGAGCAGCCATTTCTTAACTATATCAATTTCTGCATGGCAAGTTGCAAATCCTGATAGGATTTATTAGAGAGTGGCACTAGTGGCAAGCGTACCTCTCTTGTACATTTCCCTAGAATTTCCATCGCACCCTTTATGCCTGCAGGATTTCCTTCAGCATAAAGCAATGGATGGATGTCTAGTAGTTGGAGATGAATATTTCTGGCGGTAGTAAAGTCTCCTGCAAGACCCGCCTTCACCATCTTAGAGAAGGGCCCGGGATATGCATTGGCAATCACAGAAATCACCCCATCACCACCACTTGCCAGTAAGGACAAAGTAGTTGGATCATCTCCGGATAGCATTAAAAAATCTGCAGGTTTTTGCTTTATCACTTGAGCGGCCTGGACCATGTCTGCAGAGGCGTCTTTAACGCCAATGATATTGTCGATCGCAGATAACCTAAGGATGGTTTCTGCTGAAATGTTTGAACAGGTGCGCCCAGGAACATTGTAAATAATGATAGGTCGGGGACTTTTTTCTGCAAGTGTACGATAGTGCTGGTAAATACCTTCTTGAGTAGGTTTGTTGTATGCTGGGCTCGAAGACAGCACAGCATCGACACCTGCCAGATTATAACCTGCCAATTTGCTAGCGAGTACTTGTGTGTTGTTGCCACCAAATATCCCAAAAACGAGCGGTACTCTTTTCGCATTTACATCGATCGTTAGGTGTAGGACTTTCTGTGTCTCTTCATGGCTTAGTGTGATGGCCTCTCCCGTAGTACCTAGACAAACCAAATAGTCTACACCCTGTGTGATCTGAAAATCTATAATCTCAGACAGTGCATCCAGATCTAGCTTCCCATCTTGAAAAGGTGTGATGGTTGCCACACCTGTACCCCGAAACTGGTCTGTATTCATGCAAGAGTAATTTTGCCAAAAATATCTAAAGTTTTGTCGACAAGCGAGTCCAAATCCATGGAATCCTTGCGATCAATAACGATATCATACAGATGCGGAAATCTAGGACTTAGGGCAAGCTTATGTTTGGCTAGCGTCATATGACTCACATAGTGTATAACATTGTAATTCATCAGATCAAAGTTTACCAATACCTCATATGGACGCTGCAAAAACAACTCTAGCTTGTTGTTGTTAGGGATCCCACTCCAATCCATATCTGTTCTGCTAAAGTGGGGAAAGGAAAAGGTCACTTTTTCACTAAGTTTCTTATTTACGAATCCAAAAATATGTGTGCTGATCGGATAATTTTTCTCGATTTCTTTAGCGAAGTGACGTACGGCTTGTTGATGATCAATTGACTCCGCGGCTAGCAGGATACCTAGATTAGAAATGGTTGAATGCTGAGCAGTAGTGGGCTGTAACTGTTTATGCCTCAACTTGATAGCCAATAAGTAGTCTGCCAGATTTTCTTTCCAACTCATTCCATCTCTTGGTCAGAGGTCTCCTGAAACTTACCCATGTTTCTGAACTTCTTAATTCGCATATCGATCAACTCCTCTATTTCAATTTTCTTCAATTTGCTGATCGTCTGTTTCAGATGTTTTTTTAGCGTTGCCGCCATCGCTTCTGGGTCGGTGTGCGCTCCACCCAATGGTTCTTTTACAATGCCGTCAATAAGTCCGAATTCAAGCATGTGATCAGATGTTAGCTTCAAGGCTTCGGCAGCCTGCTCCTTATAGTCCCAACTTCTCCATAATATGGATGAACACGACTCTGGTGATATAACCGAATACCAGGTGTTCTCAAACATATACACAGCATCTCCTAGTCCGAGTCCGATAGCGCCACCGGACGCACCTTCTCCAATTACATAGCAGACTATTTGTGTACGCAATTGTGCCATCTCAAATAGATTTCTAGCGATGGCTTCTGCTTGACCTCTTTCTTCGGCCTCGATACCAGGATAAGCACCCGGTGTATCAATTAGACACACCACTGGCAGCCCAAACTTTTCAGCTATTCTCATGAGCCGAAGTGCTTTGCGATAACCCTCAGGATTGGCCATGCCGAAGTTGCGAAACTGACGCATCTTTGTGTTGACACCCTTTTGATGACCAATAACGATCGCCTTTGTGCCGCTGATTTTCGCCAGCCCACCCACTATGGCTTTGTCGTCACTGTATCGTCTATCACCATGCAATTCAATAAATTTATCGCAGATCTGCGAGATGTAGTACAATGTATAAGGACGCTCGGGGTGACGAGACAATTGCACCTTTTGCCAGCCGGTGAGTGAATCGTAGATTTCCTTTCGCTTCTTTCTAATCTTAGTCTCTAGTTCTTTCACCATTGGATCTACATCTAGATCCCCCTCCTGGCCCACCTGTGTAATTTTTTCGAGTTGCTCGTACAGACTTTCCAGCGGTTTCTCAAATTCAAGAAATACCATGCGTCTTAAGTTGATTTAGAATCCAAATTATGAGAGCTAACAAATCCACCATTAAGTAGCTGACGGACAGGAGGTGTCTATCGCAGGTACACGAAGTCATGGAAATGTAGCAGTCAAAGCTGGCTAAAGTTAAAAAAGTCCAATAAATGATCTTCGACTATACGTAACAGAAGTAAGCTAAACATTAATCAGGGCTCCTGAGTAGGAGATAGCTTAGCTAGAAGGTTTTGACCTGATAGGGATAGCGGACCTCATATAGTGATCTAATGTGTTCTTTTAGACCACTGCGTAGTGCGCCAATGTTCTCTTTGGTGATGGCCGCTACAAAAAAACAAGGAACATCAAATCGCTTTCTAATGGAAACTTTCAGTTCCTTTTCCAGTTCTTTCCTTGTCTTCGCATCTAGAAGATCATCAAATGCCTGGGACCGATACAGATCCATTTTATTGAAAACCATAATTTGTTTAATATCTCCAACTCCCAATTCACGGAGTGTGCTTTGAACGGTCGCGATATGATCTTCGTATGAGGGATGGGAAATATCAATGACATGGACCAGCAGATCACTTTCACGTGTTTCATCCAGTGTGGATTTGAAGCTTTCTACCAAATGATGCGGTAGTTTGCGAATGAATCCAACGGTGTCAGAAAGTAAAAATGGCATCCTATCGATGACTACTTTTCTTACGGTAGTATAAAGAGTAGCAAACAATTTAACCTCAG
>JABDMH010000114.1 GCA_013001595.1 Saprospiraceae bacterium
TTGAGGTGATGGGTAATTATACTTTAAGTGAAGTCACTGCTGACGCCTCAAACCAATTAATGAGTGTATCGGATACATGGCAAAATTTATATAGAGTTATCCTAAATGCCAATGTTATTATTGATAGGGTTGACGGGAATGGGAACATCTCACAAGATGTTCAGATCGATGTAATTGCACAGGCGAGATTTTTGCGTGCAATGGCATATTGGCATATAACCAACCTTTGGGGTGACGCACCTTTTTACAATGAACAATTGACCTTAAATGAAATCGCACAACTGGGAAGAACCAGTAAGGTTGAAATTATAGCCAGTGTATTGGATGATTTGGAGTTTGCACAAAATAACCTGCCATCTGTTAATGTGGTTGAAAATAGAGGTAGGGCTACTAAATGGGCAGCAGCGATAATTGAAGCAAAAATTCATATGGAAGCCAAAAATTGGCAAGCAGGTTTAAGCAAGTGTTTGGAAATAATTAACCAGTCGCCGCATATGTTACTGCCGACTTATGCTGAAGTTTTTGATCCCGCCAATGAATACAATGCAGAAATTATATGGTCTTTAGATTTTGCGAAGGATATTACAGGTCAATTCGAGCCAGCGTTCCCCGGTCGTTCATTTGCAGGAAATAATTATTGGAGACCAAGTCTCTTTAATCCGCGTATACGGGATGAGCCGGCGAATTCGGATGAGAATCAAGCTTTAAGAGATGCATTAGCAGCCAATGGAGAAGAATTTAATGGCACCGGCCTTCAGATAGCATCAGTAGACTTCGTCAATAAATTCCCAATGAATGATTTACGAAGGCCGTTGAATATTATGGCTGATTACGAGGGCATTGTATTGAATCATACCTACATGCCTAAATTCATGAATCGCATGTTTGAGACTTCTCCACGTTTCAATCACGGAGATAATCGATTGGTATTTCGTTTAGCGGATGTTTATCTTATGGCTGCCGAGTGCGCAAATGAGGTGACTGGACCTGCAGATGCATACCAGTATATCCACCCTATTAGACAGCGTGCTTATGAAACACAGGCTGAATGGGAATTAGTCGGTCTAAGCCAACAACAATTTAGAGAGGCTATTTATGATGAGCGTAAATGGGAGCTAGCAGCTGAAGCAACAAGAAGATACGATTTAATCAGATGGGGTATTTATTTAGACGTTGTTAGAAATGCTGAATTTAAGACTTATACTCCTAACGTGAATATACAAGATCACCATGTTTTACTTCCAATTCCGTTAAATGAGTTGCAATTAAATCCAAATTTGACTCAGAATCCGGGTTATTAAGAGTGGGCTATGGAGTAAGTAATCTTGAAGGCTATATTTCTCCCTGGCATTTAGGCTATTGAGTTGTGGAGTTAGTTTTGAAATGGAATTGAACTTTGTGTAAATGTGAATTATCTGGAGAAGCTTATAGAAGTTTTGA
Source organism: Saprospiraceae bacterium (assembly GCA_013001595.1). Lineage (GTDB taxonomy): Bacteria > Bacteroidota > Bacteroidia > Chitinophagales > Saprospiraceae > JABDMH01. The sequence goes on from JABDMH010000114.1 coordinate 1,441, forward strand.
TCAGATAGGGTATTCTTCTGGATGGTGGTTGAAAATTGTGAATGTCGGTTTTGCACACCCAATGAAAATATCAGGCCTCATCATGTTCTTTTACCCATTCCCCTGGAAGCACTTGAATTAAATGCAGCACTCCTAGAATCTGACCCGAACAACAATGGATATACTTGATACGAGTTTTTAGTAAGTACGTTTCAGTTTATGGCAAAAGCTGAGTTGCATCTGTGACTTGGCTTTTTTCTTAAATCAGTTGTCAAATTTTGAATCAACCTCTGCTATTTTATGACCATTCTTAAGAAGATCACTTTACCATTAATACTGTTCACTACATTTCTGGCCAGGACTCCTACAACTGCACAGCAAACACAGACCGGCACATGGGGTGACCAAGGAGACGGAACCTACATTAATCCAGTGCTGAATGCCGACTACCCGGATGTAGACATAGAACAATTAGGCGACACTTACTATATGATATCTTCCAAGCAACATATGTCGCCGGGCATGGTAATCCTGGAATCCAAAGACATGGTAAACTGGAGGAGCATTGGTCATGTTTGGGATAGTCTTTCTTGGGGTCCCGAATATCAATGGGATAGAATGAATGGATATTCCTTTGGTGTTTGGGCCGGCGACTTGGCTTATCATGAAGGAACCTGGTTTTGCTACCAAATTGATTTCAATCATGGACTTTACGTGAGTACAGCGCCTGACATTCGCGGCCCTTGGTCTGCACCACATCATATGCTCTCTTCAGATCAAGTTTTAGATGATCCAGGTGTTTTTTGGGATGAGGAAACTCATCAGGCTTACTTGATATGTAATACTGCCGGCAAACAAAAGTCCGCTACCAATACGGTTCCCGGAAATGAAAACCGTATCTATAAAATGAGTTGGGACGGTAAGCAGTTGCTGGATGCTGGACAGTTGGTATATACCGGATTAGGTGCTGAAGCAGCCAAAATCTACCGCATTGATAGTACCTGGTATATATTCATGGCCGAATGGTTTTTAGATGATCCCAACGGTTCAACAAAAATTCCCAGTCCTGAGAATGACCGCAAACAGATTGTGCTTCGATCAGATAAGAGTATTTACGGTCCGTATGAGAAGAAAGTTGTGCTGGAAAGAGGCAATGGTTTTTCACGCAGCTGTAGTCAGGGAGGCTTGATGCAGGCGCCCGATGGAAGCTGGTGGTATATGCACCAACTAATTCAGAACACTGATTTTCCCTTCCAGGGAAGACCTCAATGCCTAGAACCTGTAAGCTGGAAAAATGGATGGCCAATCATTGGTGTCGACGTAGATGGAGATGATATAGGTGAACCCGTTCGTCAATCTAAGAAACCGATTTTAGGACAGCCGGTGGCTGCTCCTGCCTCCGATGATGATTTTGGGACTGAAAGCTTAGGAGTACAATGGGAGTGGAACCACAATCCCAAAAGGTCGAATTGGTCCCTGACTGACAGACCTGGATGGCTTCGTCTAAAGGCCGGGATGCCGTTACAGATCGGTGCGCAATTTGGTCCTCGCTCTAATCAGTGGACGAATGCAAAAGGATCTCAGACACTCTTTTGGAGGGTTTACAATACGCTGAGTCAACGCATCATGGGCACCACCAGGGGAGTCGCCAAAGCTAAATTTGATGTGTCAAACATGTCTGCAGGACAACGAGCAGGATTCGTTAGATTTGGCGGCGTCTATCATCTTATTGGTGTAATACAGGACGATCATGGACAGCGAAACCTGTTTTTTATGGATAAGCTGGGTAATGAGACCATGGGACCCGCCATATCTTCCACTGCTCTATTCATACGTACCAACAATCGACACAATCAGGCTTTCTTTGAATACAGTTTCGATGACCAAAAATATCAAAGATTTGGGCCCAATTTTACCATTGAATTTGGGAATTGGACTGGAGATCGATTGGGTTTCTTCACTTGGAATGACAAGGAGGAAAAAGGGCAGATAGATGTAGATTGGTTCAAGTATGATTATAATGGCCCAAAGGGCTGACGTTCATTGAAATGACTATCAAAGTTCGTGCGCAGAAAAGGCGGCTTGATGCAAGAAAAGTCATCTCTTATGTACATTAAGACAGAGAAAAACTTAGCTAAAAAAAGTAATGTCCAGTATGGAGCAGAACACTTTTGTGAGATCAACACCTTATTTTAGAGGATAATCACAGGGACAGGGTTAGTGCGGCATTCATTCGACCGCAAATCCATCAAAATCTGACTTTCTAAAAAGTACCAATGAGTATAACAAAAGAGCAAATTGACAATGCCAACCAAGGTATGATGGCACAGCATGAAACTGAATTTCAAGTGCTGCAGAGCCGGCTTGTTGAAAAAGGCTTACCGGTTGATCACATCATTGATCAACTCCAGCACTTTCAGGTGGCAATACCGAGCTGGGCACTTGGTGCAGGGGGGACCCGTTTTGGTCGCTTTTCCATTGGTGGAGAACCTAGAAATTTGAGTGAAAAAATTCACGATGTTGGTCTCATCCATGCGCTGACTCAATCTGCCGGTAGCATTTCGCTACATATACCATGGGACATCCCTGAAGACGCCACTACTATACGCACTCTGGCCGATAGTCATGGGATTTTGTTTGATGCAGTAAATTCCAACACTTTCCAAGATCAGATCAATCAGACCCTGAGTTACAAATTCGGATCGCTTTGCCATACGGATGCTAGCATCAGGGCTCAAGCGGTGAACCACTGCAAGGAGGTGATTGACATTGGTCAGGCCCTTGGATCCAAAAGTCTCACCGTTTGGTTGGCAGATGGATCTGCCTTCCCCGGTCAGCTAAATTTTCGAGAAGCATTAGAAAGAACGTTAGGTAGCTTGAAAGAGATCTACCAATATCTCCCCTCAGACTGGAGGTTATTTATCGAATACAAACCCTACGAACCCAACTTCTATAGCACCGTGATTCAAGACTGGGGCACCTCCCATCTGTTGGCTTCAGAATGTGGTGAGCGGGCATATACTTTAGTGGACTTGGGCCATCATCTACCAAATACCAATATTGAACAGATCGTGTCTACGTTGATCTGGAGGGGAAAGTTGGGCGGCTTCCACTTCAATGACAGCAAATATGGGGATGATGACTTGACGGTTGGCTCCATAAAACCCTACCAGTTGTTTCTCATCTTCAATGAGCTTGTGGAAGGTATGGCAAATAACAAATCAAATAATCCGCCATTGGCGTGGATGATTGATGCCAGTCACAACCTCAAGGATCCACTGGAAGATTTAATGCAGAGTCTAGAGGCCATTCGACTCGCCTATGCACAAGCACTCATGGTGGATCAGCAAAGATTGCAAGAAGCACGGTCGACAAATGATGTGACCATGGCACAAGAGATACTCCAAGATGCTTATCGTTCTGATCTACGGCCTTTAATTAGGGAAGCAAGGAGAAGATCTGGTGGAGCTTTACATCCGATAGCGCAGTATCGCCGACTAGGCATGCGAGAGGTGTTAAGAGAACAACGTGGACTAAACACAGTAGCAACTGGATTATAGTGAAAGTTACCGCTGTTTTTGATATTGGCCGCACAAACAAAAAGTTCTTTCTCTTTGACAAGAAGCTGAAAGAAGTCCATCGTACGTATACGAAGATGGAGGAATCTAAAGATGAAGATGGATTCCCGTGTGACAATCTTGGGGAAATCATACACTGGGTCAAACATACCCTTGAACAATACCTAAAGCAGCGTAAATATGACATCCAGGCTGTTAACTTCTCAGCATACGGAGCCAGCATGGTACATTTGGATAAATATGGAGTACCATTGACGCCTCTGTACAGTTATCTGAAACCGATTCCATCTGAGATATTAGACAGATTTTACACTACACACGGGGACAAATGGACATTATCAAAGGAGACTTGCTCTCCACCACTGGCGATGTTAAATTCTGGTCTTCAGCCATATTGGTTGAAGTATACTAAACCAGAAATTTTCAAGGAAATAAAATGGTCTCTCCATCTACCCCAATACTTGAGCTATATATTTACTGGTTTGCCTGTCAGCGATTTCACCAGTATTGGCAGCCATACCCTACTTTGGAATTTCACCAAAAAAGACTACCATCAGTGGGTCTATGATGAACGCATCGATCGAATATTAGCCCCTGTAGTGGCCACGACAACGATGGTCCTTACATCACACCTTGGATTCAGGCTAAAATTCGGAGTGGGTATACATGATAGTTCATCAGCGCTGCTCCCTTATTTTATTTTTGCCAATGTACCCTTCATTTTAATTTCCACGGGTACATGGAGTATATGCATGAATCCATTTTCCATTGCACCACTGTCAAAGAAGAATTTGCAAAATGATGTGTTAAAGTTCATGCAAATGGATGGCAGGTCAGTGAAAGCTTCCCGATTATTTTTGGGGAACGAGTATAAATTGCAGGTCAAAAAATTACACACGCATTTTCAAAAGAAATCAAAATACCATCATTCGATCAAAATTGACTGGCAATTAATCAAAAGATTGCGATCTAATTATCAGAGGAGGTTCCATTTTGAAACCATTGGAGCCTCCCGGCAAATAGTCGATGACCATTCACTGGATATCTTTCGAAATTTCAAGGAGGCTTACCATCAGCTCATGCTTGAGCTTGTTGAACTACAGATAGAAACGATCGAGATGGCCATTGGTAAAACTGCAATCAAGAAAATATATATTGATGGTGGTTTTATTGATAACCAAATTTATGTGCAACTGCTTACTGAATATTTCTCAGACTACAAGATAGAGACAGCGCGATCAGGTCTGGGTTCGGCATTGGGTGCAGCGATCGCTGTATCTAGTAAGGAACTGAGTGAGAAATCTCTAGCCAAGCATTATGAATTAAAAAGGCAAAAGCTAAAAGTTAAAACGAAATTCTAAATGGCCGGTAAGCTCACCCATAATGATTGTCTATTTGATATAGATGATGGTAAATAGTCATCGCCACTAAATTTAATGCAGATATCCCTATGAGCAATAAACAAGAGTCCACTCAGTCCGAAGAATTTGAACGAGAGCCAGTACCGGCATCAAAGTTAAAAACCTGGAAAAGCTTTCTAGGTATGTATGCAGGTGAGCATGCCGCCGGTACTGAGTTCGTCATTGGACCGCTTTTCTTGACTACTGGAGTGAGTGCCTTTGATCTCATCATAGGGCTATTGTTGGGTAATTTTATGGCCGTACTGAGTTGGAGGTTTCTAACGGCAGAGATTGCTGTAAAAAATCGGTTGACCCTATATTATCAACTGGAAAAAATTTGTGGTAAACGTTTGGTGACTTGGTACAACCTTGCCAACGGCCTCTTGTTCTGCTTTTTAGCAGGTGCTATGATTACCGTCTCAGCGACTGCTGTGGGTATTCCTTTTGACATGAAAATGCCAAAACTAACCGACACTATGCCTAATAGCATTACCTGGGTGATCATCGTGTTGGCCATTGGGGCGCTTATTTCCATCATCGCTGCCAAAGGCTATGACACCGTATCCAAGGCCGCCAATTGGCTATCCCCTTTTTTAGTATTGGCTTTTTTAGCTTGCGGTATTGTTGCACTGGGCCAGCTAGAAGTGTCTAGTTTCTCTGATTTTTGGGCCATCTGGGGAGAAGGTTCAGATCCATTTCCCGGCCAAATAAAATACACCTTCTGGCATGTGTTCTTATGGTCTTGGTTTTGCAATGCAGCCATGCATATTGGCATGTCAGATCTCTCCGTATTTAGATATGCCAAATCTGCCAGTTCCGGTTGGACCACCGCTGCAGGCATGTATGTGGGTCACTACATGGCCTGGATTGCCGCTGCACTGTTGTATGCTGTCTATCTAAAATCACCAGAAGCGATGACCTTCCTTGCCAATAACCAAGCTCCAACCGTAGCCCCTGGACCACTTGCCTATAATGCCATTGGTATTTTTGGAATTCTAGCAGTGGTGATTGCAGGTTGGACTACTGCCAACCCGACTATCTATCGAGCTGGTCTGGCTTTTCAGGCCATCATGCCGAAAGCCTCTACATTCTGGGTAACCATTTGTGCAGGACTTGTTGCCACCATTGCTGGCCTATTTCCGGCATTTGCTATGAAATTGCTCGATTTTGTTGCGCTCTATGGATTTGTGCTAGCTCCAGTTGGTGCGATCATTGTCTTCGATCAATTCTTTGCAGATCGTTTTGGCATCATCTCCAATTACTCGGAAAAGGCAGGTAGCAATTTTAATATGGCTTTCTTAATGGCTTGGTTGGTGAGCTTTGGGTTATTCTATTTTATTTCGGTTTCTCAAGGAGTATTTCTCTCCTTCTTGACATTGCCAGCATGGTTGAGCTGTGGAATACTGTACATTTTACTCAGTCGATTTTGGCAAAAAAAGTTAGCCATTACCTAGTTATCAACATATGATCATAATCTTGTAGTCAATTAAAATACATCAACAATATTTATCAAATAAATTACAATCCGGAATGCCGGTATTCTACACAAAAAAAATAGAACTATGAAAGTGGATACTTTTAAGCATGTTGACTTTTTATGGGATGAGAAAAAGGCCGCCAGTTTATCAGGTGATGAAGTGGCGTTGTTTTTATATCGTTCGAATGTTTTAGGTGCCGATCTTCGCATCACCAATTATGGTGGAGGAAATACATCTTGTAAAACGGTTGAAAAAGATCCCTTAACGGGTGAAGAGGTTGATGTAATGTGGATCAAAGGATCTGGAGGTGACATTGGTACATTGAGTCGAGATGGCATTGCTGGTCTCTATGTGGACCGCATGAATGATCTCAAGCGTATCTATCGTGGTCTAGAGCATGAAGACGAAATGGTTGCCTTGTATTATCGCTGCTTATTTGACCTTGATAGTAGGGCTCCATCGATAGATACAGCGTTGCATGGGTTTTTGCCTTTTAAACACATCGATCACCTACACCCAGATGGCTTGATTGGCATTGCAGCTGCTAGAGATAGTGAACGCATCACCAAGGAAATCTGGGGAGACAAGATGGGCTGGATTCCTTGGCAGAGACCGGGTTTTGATTTAGGACTCCAATTAGAACAGTGCCTTAATGACAATCCAGGTATTCGTGGCATTGTACTGGGTGGTCATGGATTATTTACCTGGGGAGACACTTCTTACGAATGCTACATCAATAGCCTAGAGGTTATCGAAACGGCCTCCCAATACATAGCCGATCGAGAAGGTAAAGATCGTCCAGTTTTTGGAGGTCAAAAAATTGAAAGCCTACCTAGTGAAGAAAGAAAGCAGGTAGCATCTGAGCTTGCCCCAATTTTAAGAGGTCTGGCTTCGTGTGAGCAGCGAATGATTGGACATTTTACCGACAATGAAAAAGTATTACAATTTACCAATTCGAATGATCTGGAAAGGTTGGCACCGCTCGGTACATCTTGTCCCGATCACTTTCTACGCACTAAGATCAAACCACTAGTGGTAGAGGTGGACCGGGAAAAGGTCATGAATAATCCAGCTCAAGCAAAAGAAGATTTTGCACCACTTTTCGAACAATATCGTAAAGACTACCAAGCCTACTATGAGGAATGTAAACGACCAACGAGTCCTGCCATGCGCGACCCGAATCCAGTAGTAATACTATGCCCGGGTATCGGCATGTTCACCTTTGCAAAGAATAAGCAAACTGCACGTGTGGCTGCCGAGTTCTACATCAATGCCATCAACGTCATGCGTGGTGCAGAGGCCATTACCGCATATACAGCTTTGCCGAGACAAGAGGCTTTTGACATCGAGTATTGGTTGCTAGAAGAAGCAAAATTACAGCGGATGCCAAAGGAAAAACCATTATCGCGGAAGGTGGCCGTAATCACCGGGGCAGCCGGCGGTATAGGCAAGGCCATCGCCGACAAATTGGCTGAAGAAGGTGCGAATGTGGTCCTAACCGATATCAGCGAGGACAGATTGAACGAGGCCATTAAAGACTATAGTAGCGATACTGCTGCATATGCTGTATGTGATGTGACAAAAAGTACATCAATAGCAGACGCATTTTCACAGGCCTGCCTCCAATTTGGAGGTATTGACATCATCGTACATAGCGCAGGTCTTGCCATCTCCAAGTCACTGACTGATACCTCAGAGGCAGATTGGGACTTGCTGCAAAATGTTCTGGTCAAGGGTCAATTTTTACTTTCGAAGTCGGGGGTAGAAATACTACGTAAGCAAGGCTTGGGAGGTGACATCATCAATATAGCCAGTAAGAATGGATTAGTCGCTGGTCCAAACAATGTGGGTTATGGGGCAGCAAAGGCGGCACAACAACACATCACACGGTTGCTAGCAGCGGAACTAGGCCCTGAAAAGATTCGCGTCAATACCGTTAATCCAGATGGAGTTATCGTCGGTAGTAAGATTTGGGAAGGTGCATGGGCCGAGGGTCGAGCCAAAGCAAATGGCATTACCGTTGAGGAATTACCTGCTTTCTATGCCAAACGAAATCTGATGAATGAAATCATCTATCCAGAGGATATCGCCAATGCTGTTTTTGCACTGTCGGCTATCCTTGACAAAAGTACCGGCAACATGCTTAATGTAGATGGAGGCATGGCCAATTCGTTTGTCAGATGAGCAATTTGTGAAATGCCGGAAAGTCAGACCGAATTCAATGGCCTATTGGAAGTGGAAGGTTAAACCATCGTTCCTCTTAATCCAACTAGACCATAAATAATATTTTAATAATCGATCATCGAATAGTGTAAGCGTCATGATACGACAAACCTATCTTTTAAAAATGAAGCGTCCCATCCAATTACTGTTCCTCTCGATGATTATGGGGTTTCAACTACATGCCCAACAGGATGATCGTCCGAATGTGATTTTCATACTCACGGATGACCAGCGTTTTGATGCCCTTGGCTATGCTGGCAATGAATTGGCCAATACACCAGAGATGGATGCATTGGCTAAAGATGGTACGTTCTTCTGGAATGCCATGGTAACGACACCGATCTGTGCGGCTAGTCGTGCTAGTTTATTGACCGGACTATACGAACGAACCCATCGCTTTAATTTTCAGACGGGTAATATCCGAGAGGAATATATGGCAAATGCATATCCTAGGCTACTGAAGGAAGCGGGTTATCATACAGCGTTTTATGGAAAATATGGAATCAGGTATGATGGTCAGGACCGCATGTTCAATGAGTATGAGATCTATGATCGAAACAATGCCTTTAAGGATCGACGAGGATACTACTACAAGACTATCGGAACCGATACCGTCCATTTAACTAGATACACAGGACAAAAAGCCCTTGATTTTATTGACCAAACCGATCCCGCACAGCCTTTTTGTCTTTCACTTAACTTCAGTGCCCCGCATGCACACGACCCTGCAGAAGATCAATATTATTGGCAAGAGCAACTAAATGCCTGGCTGGAGGGTGTGACGGTACCTGAACCCAATCTCGGTAGCAATGCATATTTTGAGGCGCAACCAGACTTTGTCAAGGCAGGATTTAATCGCCTACGTTGGACTTGGAGGTACGATGCACCCGAAAAATATCAACATAGTGTAAAAGGCTACCATCGAATGATTGCGGGTATTGATCTAGAGATTGCTAAAATCCGCAAGAAGCTGGCAGAAAAAGGATTGGCTGAAAATACGGTGATTATATTGATGGGAGACAATGGTTATTTTCTTGGTGAAAGACAATTGGCAGGAAAGTGGTTAATGTATGATAATTCGGTTCGGGTACCTCTGATCGTATTTGATCCTAGAATTGCAGACCAAGAGGACAGCAGGGAGCTAGCCCTTAATATTGACGTTCCATCAACCATAATTGACCTTGCCGGAGTACCAGCACCTGACGCTTGGCAAGGCAAGAGTCTCCTACCAATTGTTCGGAAGCAAACCAAAGATTTAGAACGCGACACCGCACTGATCGAGCACATTTGGGAGTTTGATAAGATTCAGCCTAGTGAGGGAGTCAGAACTAAGGAATGGAAATACTTTCGCTATGTGAATGATAAATCTGTAGAAGAATTATACAACCTAAAAGCCGATGTACTTGAAACTACTAATTTGGCAGGGGATCCAACATACCAAAAGACCCTACTTACTCTTCGAAAAAAATGTGACCAATTAATCGAAAAATACAGCAACGAATATTCAAGCCCTCCTAAGGAATTGTCTGTTGAATATATCCGAAAACCCAATTCGGTTTCCTTAAAGGATGCAGAGCCGGAATTTGCTTGGATCGTTCCTGACGAAGCAGTATTTCAGTCCGGTTATCAATTGTTGGTGGCATCCTCTCAGGAGAATATTGACAATAACATTGGTGACATGTGGGATAGTGGCCAAGTTAGATCCGATCAATCAGCCAACATTGAATATCTTGGTCAACCCCTCGCGATCGGTCATCGGTACCATTGGCAAGTGCGAATTTTCGATGAAGTAAATCGTCTATCCCAATATTCTGACAGTCAGTCTTTCCTGATGGGAAAGGGTGATTCCACCATCACGACCGCCAATATATTTCAGGTAGATCGAATTCCACCTGTAGAAATGAAAAGGAATAAGGATGGAAGTTACTTTATTGATTTTGGCAAGGCTGCATTTGCTAATATGGAGATTCACTATGCCGCTAAAAATCCACACACCCTAAAAGTATGTATAGGAGAACAACTACAGGACGGTAAAATCAACCGTAATCCTGGAGGACATATTCGCTATGCCGAAGTAGAAATTCCGGTTACACCTAAGCAATTGACGTACATGTTGCCACTTATTCCTGATGAAAGGAATACCAAATCCATCGCTGTCACGATGCCAGATTCATTTCCAATTCTACTACCATTTCGCTATGCAGAAATTGAAAATGCCAAAGAGACAATAAATGAAGAGCAGCTCACTCAGCTAGCCCATCACAGCTACTGGGATGATCATCAAAGTAGTTTTGAAAGTTCAGATGATATACTAAATCAAGTATGGGACCTCTGTCGCTACTCAATTAAGGCCACCACTTTTACCGGTTACTATATAGATGGCGATCGTGAGCGCATTCCTTATGAAGCTGATGCCTACCTAAATCAACTTAGCCATTACACGACCGATCGAGAATATGCCATCGCACGAAGAACCATTGAGTATTTTATGGAATACCCCACTTGGCCAACTGAGTGGCAACAGCATATGGCGCTCATGTTTTATGCCGATTATCAATATACAGGCAACACAGAATTAATAGAGAAATACTATGAACCACTTAAGCATAAAACATTACTGGAATTGAGGAGAGATGATGGATTAATAAGTTCTGAAGCAGTCACTCCAGACATTATGAAAAAATTGGGCTTCAAAGATCCATCTATTAAATTAAGAGATATCGTGGATTGGCCCTCTGCAGGTTGGCAAGGTAATCCGGAAGTTATGGGAGAAAGAGATGGATATGTATTTAAGCCGATCAATACAGTTATTAATTGTCTGTTTTATCAGAACATGATAATTATGTCAGAATTTGCCAACGCGATCGGAAAACCAGATGAAGCCATTGAATTTGAATTGATGGCACTCAAGGCCAAAAAGTCAATTAATGACAAACTATTTAATACTGCTACCGGAGCATACGTGGATGGAGAAGGCACCGACCATTCTTCACTGCATGCCAACATGATGGCGCTCGCTTTTAACATCGTACCTGAACAGCACCGACAGTCTGTGGTAGACTTTGTCAAGTCGAGGGGAATGGCATGCAGTGTATATGGGTCGCAATATTTGATGGAGGCGCTCTATAATGCTTATGAAGCCGACTATGCTTTACAACTGATGACGGCTACGCATGATCGCAGTTGGTACAATATGATCAAGATCGGTTCTACCATATCCCTTGAAGCTTGGGACATGAAGTATAAACCTAATGCCGATTGGAATCATGCTTGGGGTGCTGCACCAGCAAACATTATCCCTCGATACTTGTGGGGCATCCAGCCCAAAAAGCCTGGCTTTGAGATAGCCCATATCAAACCTCAAATGAGCACATTAAAGCAGAGCTCCATTGAGGTGCCCACTATAAAGGGCAATATCAAAGGGCAATACAAATTTGTGAACAGGCGACTACAAACTTATCGGATTGAACTACCTGCCAATATGGTGGCAGAGTTTGAGGTCGTAGATGCCAAGGGAAAAGAGGTAAGACTAAATGGAGAGAAAGTAAGTCTTGCTTTTGGTTCGATTCGACTTTCACCAGGAATAAATGAAATTTCACTGATTATAAATTCTTTTTGATGTATGTTTTTAGGGGGTAGGTAATCTTGCATACATCCTAGCAGCTATTGTTTTTTCTTAAAATGCTGGATAATGCCTCTGCATGTTTTAAGGGATCTGTAAATAATAAGTATTGCGATAAAGACAAGGTTCTTTTTACTGATCGCTAAACTGCCATTCGGGAAATACCCCTCGCAATAGTGATAGTATGTAAAAATGGTCGGCGAAACACCTGACATCCAGATGTTTATAAAATTGTAAAAAATGAAGCTCAACACACTGTCCTTTTACCTCTCATCGCTATTTGTTTTGAGTCAATTTTTTAGTTACTCACAGGATCGGGTTCAATACTTGATCTGCGAATACAAGTCAAACCCAATAGGTATAGATATTATCAATCCCAGACTCAGTTGGCAACTGATATCAGATGAACAGAATGTTAAACAGACCGCTTATCAGATCAGAGTAGCTGGTTCTCAAGCCGACCTACTTAAAGAAAGAAGGACAATTTGGAATACTGAAAAAGTGATGAGTGACCAATCGGTAAATATAGTGTACCAGGGGCCGTCACTTTCATCCATGCAACGTGCATATTGGCAGGTGAGGGTCTGGAATAATCGAGATCAGGTTTCAGATTGGAGTGAAGTGGCCTATTGGGAAATGGGACTACTAGAGGCAGCAGATTGGAGCGCTCGTTGGATAACCAAACCTGATGAAATGCAACAGGAGGAGTCACTTCCAGCTCATTATTATAGAAAAGAGTTTAGTCTGAAAAAAAGAGTTAAGCAAGCCAGGGCTTATGTTACTTCATTGGGGCTATATCAATTGTTCTTGAATGGTCAAAAAGTAGGCAACGATCTTTTTACACCTGGCTATACAAGTTATCATAGGCGCTTGCAATATCAAACCTACGATGTCACAGAGGTACTACAGGGTGAAAATGCGATTGGAGCCATCGTGGGTGATGGCTGGTATCGCGGATATTTAGGATGGAAGGGCAAACGGAGTTATTATGGCGATCAACTGGCGCTGCTGGTACAGCTTCATGTCAACTATACAGATGGCACCAGCGAAATTATCATGACAGATGGTCAATGGAAAGTGTCCTATGGTCCTATACGAAAATCTGACATTTATAATGGAGAAAAATACGATGCAAGGCTTGAAATGGAAGGTTGGAATGTCCCTTCATTTGATGATAATCAATGGACATCCACAGAAGCAATTAATCATTCCAAAGAGATATTAGTGGCATCTCCGGGCATTCCTGTTACAGCTATTGAAGAACTCACACCCATCAAAATAATAACCACTCCCAAGGGCGAGACCGTATTAGATCTTGGTCAGAACATCGTGGGTTGGGTCCGTCTGAAGGCCGATGGAAAAAGAGGCGATCAAATAAAATTACAATTCGCAGAAGTGTTGGACAAAGATGGAAACTTCTACACCACCAATTTAAGAGCCGCAGAAGCAACCGATACGTACACCTTGAAAGGTGGTGGAGAAGAAATATATGAACCACATTTCACTTTCCACGGTTTCAGATTTGTCAAAGTCGAGGGCTATCCAGGGGAGCTGACGAGAGACAAAATTATCGGTGTAGTGATTCATTCAGCAATGCAACCTACCGGAACATTTTCTTGTTCAGACAGCCTTATTAATAAACTGCAGGAGAATATTCAGTGGGGACAAAGAGATAATTTTTTAGACATTCCTACGGATTGCCCTCAACGCGATGAACGTGTAGGTTGGACTGGTGACGCACAGGTATTTAGCCGCACAGCTGCTTTCAATTTTGATGTAGCCGCATTTTATACAAAATGGTTAAAGGACCTAGAAGCAGACCAACAAGAAAATGGATTAGTACCCCATGTCATTCCTGACATGTTGGACGGTGCAGGCGGTGCTACGGGTTGGGCAGATGCAGCAGTGATTGTGCCCTGGACAGTCTATCAAGCATATGGGGATAAGCGCATATTGCAAGAGCAATACTCCAGTATGCAAGCATGGATTCAATTTATGAAGCAAAAAGCTGGTGAAGATTTTCTTTGGAATAATCCGAAAGACTGGCATTGGGGTGATTGGCTCGCTTTTAATTCAGACCGGCCGGATTACTCTGGTTCCGTCACTGAAAAGGATTTGATAGCCACCGCATATTTTTACCATTCCACAAAATTGCTAAGTGATATTGCTTCAATCTTAGAAAATGATCAGGATGCCAGCACCTATCGAGGACTGGCTCAAAACATTAGAAATGCATTTATCCGTGAATATCTCACCCCAAATGGCCGGTTAGTTTCACATACACAAACAGCCTATGCTTTAGCCCTTTCCTTTGATCTAATTCCTGATGATCGCTTGGAGAGTGCAAGCAATTATTTTGCTCAGGATGTTGAAAAATTTGGACACTTAACCACAGGATTTTTAGGAACACCACTCCTATGTAGTACTTTATCGAAAATCGGACGAGATGACCTGGCCTTTATGTTATTAAACCGCAAGGAATTCCCCTCTTGGTTATACCCAGTCACACAAGGTGCTACAACCATTTGGGAGCGATGGGATACTCAAAAACCAGACGGCACCATCATCAAGGGCATGAACAGTTTTAACCATTATGCCTATGGTGCGATTGGTGAATGGCTATATACCTATGTCGCTGGCTTAGGCATCGATCCTAAGCGTCCAGGATATAAACATATTCTTTTCGATCCACACCCAGGTGGCGGACTAACTTCCGCAAATGCAGAATTCCTTTCCCTCTATGGTGTGGTGAAATCTGCTTGGGAAATCGTAGATAACGAATTTCATTTTCAAATATCCATTCCGCCAAACACTACCGGATTAGCTACCTTACCTAATGCGGCAGGAAAATCAGTGAGCATTAATGCAAAACCGATGGAGGAGTTGACCAATGAGGGAACGCAGATTTCCGGATCAGACATCATTGTGGAATTGGGTTCTGGAGAATACCATTTTATTTACTAGTAGATCGACTCTGGGTAGTATGAAATATTACAATATGACTATAGAAATAAAAAACAGCATGGACCGGTCTCGTGAGTGGCCATTTCGAATTTCGGCATCCGTGCTAGCTTTCGGAGATTTATACTTTGGCTAGCTAAATTGGAACTAAGGGGTTCTAATGGCAGTAAAAATAAGATGAAATGAAAACACCTTTTCAGTCAATTGTTGACGTTCAGTTTGGTCGTACTAGCTGCATGTGGGACGGACCACTTAGCATTCGGTATAGAACTGAAGTCGATCTATCTGGAATAAAAAACAGATGAGATGATCACGGATAATAATAGGGGACCCACCAATCTTCGCAGACCTCGTGTCCATAGGCCTAGTTTTATGACAGTTATATGGGTCATTATATTCAGTCAATCTCTGATCTCTTGTCAAAAGCAGTCGGCAGTGAATTTTGCTAAAGAAAACTGGTCCGCCTACCTTGGAGATAAAAGCGCCAGTCATTATTCTCTCCTAGATCAGATTAATAAGGAAAACGTTCAAAATCTTCAGATGGTCTGGGAGTTTGATGGAGGGGAGGCAAGTGTGAAGGATAGATCCATGATCCAATGCAATCCCCTGATCATCGATGGCGTACTATATGGCACTACAGCCACCTTGAAAGTCTTCGCTTTAGATGCAGCAACGGGCATCAGAAAATGGACTTTCAGCCCAGACGAAAATTTTATTGTGCCAAGGGGGCTTAATAGGGGGCTCGCTTATTGGCAAGATGGGAGCGATAAAAGGATCTTCTATGCGTCCGGTGAGCATCTATTTTCATTAGATCCTGCCGATGGCAAATTGATCACATCTTTTGGAAAGGAAGGGATGGTCGATCTTACTAAAGGTTTAGGAAGGGATGTAGATGGCTTTCGCTACCATATGAATACACCTGGTGTCATTCATGAAGATCTCTACATTGTTGGTGGCAAAGTTTCAGAAACAATCAACCCCGTACCGGGACACATCAGGGCATACGATGTTCGAACCGGCGAAATAAGGTGGATTTTTCATACCATTCCGCACCCTGGGGAATTTGGATATGAGACTTGGCCTGAGGATGCCTACCTCAAGAGTGGCGGAGCCAATGTGTGGGCTGGATTTAGCCTGGACGAAGACAGAGAAATTGTCTATGCGCCGACTGGATCTCCGTCATTTGATTTCTACGGTGGAGATCGCATTGGTGATAATCTCTTCGGCAACAGCATCGTAGCTCTGGATGCCAATACAGGCAAAAGAGTTTGGCATTTCCAAACAGTGCATCATGATCTTTGGGATTTCGACCTATCTGCACCACCGGTACTTGCGACCATTCTAAGAGAAGGTCAAGAAATAGATGTTGTTGCTCAAACCACCAAGATGGGTCTCCTCTTTGTATTGAATCGGGAAACGGGAGAACCCATTTATCCCATTGAAGAAATCCCTGTGCCTGCCTCCCAAATTGAAGGTGAACAAACATCTCCCACTCAGCCCTTTCCCACCATGTATCCTACTTTCTCTCGCACTACACTTGAGGAGAAAGACCTCGCCATTAGGACTGAACAAGCGCATAAGGCAGCCAAACAAATCTGGAATGAACGGGAGCATAGTAGTATGTATCATCCACCATCCATCAAGGGCACCATTAATTTTCCTGGGTATTACGGGGGTGGGGAATGGGGGGGAGCCGCTATTGATCCGACCACCGGCGTGCTCTACATCAATGCGAATAATTTTCCATGGGAGTCCAAATTATCACCCTACGTTCCCGGTAGTCCGGGAAGTAATCTCTACAAGATGTACTGCCAAACTTGTCATGGCAGTTCATTAGAGGGGTCAAGTATTTTCGGCAATGTGCCAGCCCTAGTTCATGTTAAAGACTCTGTGTCCAGGGAAGAGATGCGCTCGATCATCACCGTGGGAAAGGGAGTTATGCCTTCCTTCAGTAGGTTGTCAGAAAAGGAAACCAATCAAATCTTAGACTTTTTGACTCAGGATGAAACGGACTTGACTACTGGTGAGAGTGCATGGCCCTACCCATATACCTATGACGGGCATAAAAGATTTGATTTAGAAGATGGCCTACCCATGATAAAACCGCCATGGGGCCAATTGACTGCTATTGATTTAAATACTGCGGAAATTAAATGGCAAATCCCCCTCGGCAACTATGATTCATTGAATATTCCTGATCACCCCATCACCGGAACCCAAAATTATGGTGGTCCCATAGTTACGTTAGGCGGAGTTCTATTTATCGCCGCCACCGCCGACAATAAAATTAGGGCATTTGATAAAGATACTGGCCAAAAATTATGGGAGGCCAACTTGCCGACCTCTGGAGTAGCAACGCCATCAACCTACGCCGTCCACGGTAAACAATACATCGTCATTGCATGTGGAGGCGGCAGAGAAGGCGCAAAATCTGGGGATTCCTATGTGGCCTTTTCCCTTCCGTAGTTTCTAGGAGGATGGATTTGACAATCAGATGATTTTTTGCATTTATTCAATCGATAATTATCATGAACCGAAGACAATTTCAGAAAAGTAACTTTATCCTCGGTACTGGACTTCTGGCTGGTGCATCACTGCCTGCGTTTTCGGCAACCATTCCCGAAAGTGGGAAGAAGATCCCCAAAACCGATACGCATGTACACTTATTTAACCTGGCCGAACTAAACTATCCATGGCTGGATAATAATCCTGAAATCAAGCATCCCTATGACATCCAAGACTTTGCCAAAGCAGCCCGAAAAGCTAAAATCGGCAAGATCATGTTCATGGAAAGTGGGGCACACCCTTCACAGAGCTTACAGGAAATTGATTGGGTGATCAAACAAACGAAATTAGACAAGAGACTTCAAGGGATCATTGCCCGAGGAGATGTAGACATCAAGGGTAGGCTTACTCCCAATCCAGAGCAACTACTCTCTTCAGGATGGGTTAAAGGCATCCGGGGAAGATTGAATGCGGAATTATTGCAGTCCTCAGGGTTTATTCAAGGCATGAAGACACTCGCTAGGCATAAGCTCAGTGTTGACCTTCTGCTAACTCCAACCGGCTTTCTTGATGCTGCTAGAGCGATCAGCCAATGTCCTGATACCATTTTCATTCTGGACCATTTGGGCAATCCCAATGTGAAGGAGGGAGACTATGAAGTCTGGAAAAAGGGCATCAGAAAAATGGCCCAGTACCCCAATGTCAACTGCAAAATTTCTGGAGCAATCGTTAAAATCGGCAAGGACTGGACAGCTGATATGTTGAAGCCTTTTGTGTATGAAGCCATTGATTCTTTTGGATTCGACCGCATTGTATATGGCGGCGATTGGCCCAACTCTCTTCGGGTGTGTGAGTCGTATCTCGACTGGTCGAAGGTATTCGAACAACTCACGCAGGGATTCTCCATTTCTGAACGAAACCGGCTCTATCACTTAAATGCTGACAGGATTTACCAGTTGACATAGTTTCTCCATTCTATCTATATCAAAAGTAAAATAACCAATAGGTCTGCTCAATAACAAATAACCGAATATGATGAAAACAAATAGAAGATCTTTTATCTCAACCGCCATTATAGGCAGTATAGGTGCTCCCTTATTCGCCATGGACACTTATAGCAAGAAGGCTCCGCGGACCACAATAGCGGGTGAACCATTTCGCGGAATCTTTCCGATCATGCAAACGCCTTTTCGCGAAGATGGAGAAATCGATCTGGAGGTGCTCAGGAAAGAAGTTAATTTCATTATTGCAGCGGGGGCTCACGGTATGGCATGGCCTCAATTGGCCAGTGAGTTTTATGTACTGAGCGACGAAGAAAGGCTGGCCACTGCTGAAGTAATTGTATCTGAGGCCAATGGCCGGCTCCCGGTGATCATCGGCGTGCAGTCAACCAATTACTGGAAGGTTGCCCTGAAATTTGCTCGGCATGCAGAGTCCATTGGTGCCGATGGCATCATTTCGCTACCCCCTTATATGAGTAACCCTACGGTGGAAGCATCTGTCCGGTACTATGAAACCCTGGCCAACACTGTGGATATACCTGTGTTTATTCAGAATAGTGGTGGACGCTGGGGGGTCACCATGCCTACAGACAGGATAGTGGCACTTGGAAGTAAGTTTCCACAAACCTTTTATGTGAAAGAGGAAGGAGATCCAGTGACCCATCGGATTGGGGCTATGATAGATAAGGGCAAAGGTGCACTCCAAGGCGTTTTTTCCGGCGGCGACGGAACAACGTTATTAAACGAACTTCGCCGCGGGTGTGCCGGTAGTATGACCGGAGTTGGAATGGTAGATATCTACGCCAAGATCTTCAATAGCTTTACTGCGGGAAAGGAAAAACAGGCGCAGGAGATGTTTGATAAAATGATGTCGTTCCAAATGTTTAAGAGAACAGCTGGCTGGTTACCAACAGAAAAGGCCGTACTTAAAGAAAGGGGTGTATTTACCAATAGCAAAATGCGGATAGCCCCTTATGATCTCGAATGGGATGAGGTGGATAGGCAAGAATTTCAGGTATTATTCGATCGACTTAAACCCTTTTTTGAGGTCAGTAATTAATCTGAGCTTTTTCATCTTGTGCGTAGTTAGATTGCTAGGTTTGCATATGTAGCTTGCACAAAAAAAGCACGTCATCAATCTGACAGGTGCTTTTTCACCAGCTTCTCCGTCAGTGCTGTTCCGAAGCCTGGTTTTTCTGATGGAAGGTAGTGCCCATTAACAAAGGGTGCTGTCATGGCTTCCATCAGTTCGGTCCCAGAGTCGTTGGTTCCAAAACTCTCCGCCCATCGGCATTGAGTAGAGTAGAGACAAAGCGGCAGGCCATAGAGACTGCCACCACGGTGCGGCGTAAATTCAAGTCCATGTGCTGCAGCCATCGCGGAGATTTTTTTCAAAGAAGTGACACCTCCACACCAACTCACATCCGGTTGTAGAATGTCGGCGGCATTGTGCCGGATCAGCTCGGAAAAGCCGAAGCGGGTATATTCATGTTCGCCGCTGGCAATCTTTGTGCTATCGATCTCTTCTACTAATGTTTCATAACCTCTCAAATTATCGGGTGACAAGGGTTCCTCGATCCAGTAGAGACCAACATCTTCCAGACGCCTGGCCATATCGATGGTATAGGCTACATCATCCCAACGGGAACCACAGTCGATCATCAGCGAGTGTTCCGCTCCAATCGCATTGCGCATGTCTTTGAGAAATTTGATCGTCCGTTTCTTACCAGCTTCACCCTCGACTAAGCCGTCTTTGATGGGTACTTTGAAGTGCTGTACCCCCGCAGATAAGGCAGCATCCGTTGCGGTTTCATTGACGACGGTTTGATAAATGGGAATCTTTTCTTTGGTCGTTCCACCCAGCAATCGATACACGGGCTGGCCGGCATGTTTGCCCAGGATATCCCACAGCGCATTATCCACCCCACTCAAGGCCATGATGAATAATCCCCGACGGCCATAGGCAATGGACGAAGTATACATCTGATCCCACAGCAATTCAACATTCAAAGGGTTGGTACCGATTAACAGATGTCGAAGATGACCATGGATGATTTCACAAGCCACGCTTCCGCCTGCACCTAATCCATATCCAGTAATCCCCTGATCGGTCTTGATGATAACGATCATTGCACTTGTTAACTGTGAGAATTTACCCCGGTATCGCCAGCGGTTGGGATCGTAGTCCGAACTAAATGAAGGCAAAGCACCCTGGCCCTCCCGATTCCACAATTTGATCGGGAAGGCTTCTGCTGAAGTGATCTTCAGCCCGGCTTCATCTGCACGAGGGGAAATGGGAAGCTTGACACTGGCTGCAGCTAAGGTTGTAGCTAGTCCTCCGAAAAATTGACGCCGGTTCATCGATCAGAATAAAAATAAATTATCACGCTCAATTAAACGCATTCTATTTCAGGGAAGATAAGTTATTCCTGATTAGTTTTTCATCGTAAAAATGATTTTATCCCCTTTCTGTAAGATTTGTCCAATCCCTATTTTAGAATATCTGTTCCAGTGTCTCATGAATCGCTGTTTTTACAAGTACCACTGGTGAAACAGGTGGTTCGCAGAACCAGGGATAAACAGTAATTATACAAAAATGGAGGAACTATGCGGCAGATATTATGAGAACAGATCCAGATCATATGACCTGTTTCCATACCTTTAGAAGAAGTGTATTATTATGGATAAGCATCACCAACAGATCGAGAAAAATGATCAGGTAAAATCCATTCAATACATAAACGGCACTTTTACCATGGTAGTACTACCTGAACAAATATAGCCTCATCGGAACTTAACACTGCCCCATGTTTGAGGGGCACTATAATTATTATTAACGGATGAAACGAACTATACTTTTATTATTCCTTGGTGTATTATGGCTTCCAAGCTGTCATAGAAATGGTGCAGTAAGTCGGTTATTTGAGCAATTTCAGAATCCTCCAACAGAAGCCCGTCCAATGGTGCGTTGGTGGTGGAATGGTAACGCCGTAGAAGCTGAAGAATTAAAACGCGAATTGGCGGTGTTGAAAGAAGTCGGGATTGGGGGTGTAGAAATCAACTCTATTGCTATGCCTACTAATGCACCCCAAACCGAGGCCGAGCAACTCCAATGGGCTGGCGAAGAATGGATCAATATGGTAAAAATTGCCGCCCAAGAAGGCAAAAGATTGGGAATGATTACGGACCTCATTGTGGGAAGTGGCTGGCCTTTCGGTGGAAGGTTTCTTCAGCAACCAGAAATAATGCAACGCTTAGGTTTGAAAAAACAAAGAGTGAACGCCCATTCGAAGATTAGAATCAATATCAATAAATATTTGAGCTTTAAGAGTGAACATGCACCAAATAGCAACATAACCAAGGAAAGCAGCGATGTATCGTTGATTTCAGTAAAACTAATTCCAATTGGAATCAATGCGCTCGAAGAAATCATTGATCTGACCTCACAAGTGCAAGACGACTTGCTGATCCATCAGGTTGACAGTCGGGATTACGAACTGGTCTTTCTTTACAACGAACGAAATTTTAAGACCGTTTATCACGGCTCACCGGGTGCGGATGGGCCAATTATGGATCACTATCAGATCAAGGTAGTGATGGATTATCTAAACCGCCTTAAAGCAATCGAAAAAGAAACAGGCATACCATTGTCCCAGCTGATTAGAGCTCTTTTTTGCGATAGTATTGAACTAGCGGGCTCAAATTGGACCGATGATATGGCTGAACAATTTAAATACCGCAATGGATATGATATCGTGCCCTATTTACCTTTTGTGGTTCAACCACCAAAGGCTCCCAATAAATATGAGACCTCCCCGATGTTGGCCGAGGCTCTAAAACGAGTGCAATATGATTTCTACCATACCATCATACAGGTTTTCTTGGAACGATTTACCAGACAATTTCAAAAATTCTGTAGTGAGAATGGTGTGTTGTGTCGCTATCAAGCCTACGGCACACCCTACTATATGGGCTTATTCCAAGGCAACATGATTCCGGATATTCCTGAAAGTAATAATTGGATCTATTCCGGTGCACGAGATGAAGCAGCAACCTCCGAATTCACCTGGGTACAGGGGCATGGCTATATGTTATGGAATAAAGCAGCTTCATCCGCTGCTCATATCATGGGCCGAAAAATCACAAGCTGTGAGGCAATGACTAATGTACAAGGTGTTTTTCGCACTTCACTAGAGACCGTCAAGCAAGCTGATGATATGAATTTCATTACTGGGATGAACCATGCTGTCTTGCATGGTTTTAATTATTCTCCACCGGAAGCTGGTTTCCCTGGTTGGGTTCGATATGGTGCCTACTTTAGCGAGCAAAATACCTGGTGGAAATATTTTAGAAAATGGACTGATTACAATGCACGGCTTTCAGCTGTTTTTCAAAATTCCAAACCTACTGCAGACATGGCGATTTTGGGACCAATCCGAGATCTCTGGGGAGATGTAGGTCTCAGTCGACCTCCACTTAACGTAAAGCCATGGTATTATGCCAGATTTTGGCAGCCAATCAGTAATCTGGGCAGTTCCTGCGATTATATTCATCAGCCTATTTTGGAGACTGCGAAAATCGAAGGGCAGGAATTGGTTTGCGGCAATATGCGCTATAAAGCTTTGCTACTTGCTGATGTGGAATCTCTCACCCCTGAAGCTGCCCTGAAACTCAAAGCATTTGCTGAAGCCGGTGGAAAAATCGTACATATTGGCAAAACACCCCACCGTTCCTTATCATTTACAGATGCAGATAAAAATGACAGAATTGTAGAAGATGCTGTAGAACATATTACGAGCGCTGAAAATGTCCTTCAAATTGCAGCACCGGAGGAGTCCGTGAATTTCATCGCATGGACAAATGGACTCATGAAAAAGATCGCAATGAAACCCCAGGTAACTATAAGCAACCCACAAAGCCATCTTTACATTACTAAACAATATCTTGGCAAACAGGACATCTATTTCTTTGCAAATTCTGACAGAAGAAAAGAAGTGGAATTTAATGCTACTTTTAATACACATAACAAAATCCCTTACATATGGATACCGGCAACCGGTGAACGCTTTGTTTTGCCACACCAGGAAAGAAACAAATTACACCTCAAGCTGGATGCCCTGGAGTCCGTGTTGATTGTTTACGAACCGGAGGATTTGGATTTGCCACCCTATCAAATTCAATCATCACCAGCTAAGACAACTCCCTTAAGTACATCTTGGGATGTAAAATTTGAGCATATTGACGGTCGTACATATAGTCAGAAAATGGAGCAACTAATTGACTTCAAGTCGTCGGAAAATGAAGCTATAAGGAATTTTGCAGGTACGGTTACCTATACTACCCAATTTGAAAATTCAGGTGTTTTTACATTTATAAAATTAAATGACGTAAACGAGGGGATTACCGAACTCGTCGTAAACGGCAAGGCAGCAGGTATGAAGTGGTACGGTAACCACTGCTATGACATCAGTAAAATTGTGAAAAAAGGTACTAATCTGATTGAAATTAAACTCACAAACACACTCGCCAATTATTGCAGTAGTTTGAAGGATAACCCCACTGCACAAGCCTGGACAAGCCTTTATGTGACTCAGACTCCGGTTTCAAGTGGCTTGGGAGGTGTGGAATTGGGAGAATAGCTAAGCGCCGCTGAAAGTACCCTAAAGTGAGCCTGGTCATTAGGATGGGCCCTGTTACGTCAGGGACTCATTCGAGACTATTTACCATTTGACAGATAAGCCAGGAAAAAAAGAACACTTGCTGATGATCCCGTTGTATTTATTCAGGTGAAAAAGATATAGGTATGCGCACCCTACAAATATTACTCCGACCCGTTCGAATACATATTTCCAAAATTTGAGTTCTTAGATCAAAAAAGTTATGCGCATAAAAATTTATCTGTCTACAATTGGTTTCTTAATTCTCTTCAGTTCCTGTTATTCTCCTACTGAGACAAAGAAGCAAACCAGACCCAACATCATCTTTCTTATGGACGACCAACACAGATGGGATGCATTGGGAGTAGAGAATTCAGCTGTGCATACACCCTACCTGGATCATTTAGCAGCGGAAGGCGTGCGATTTACTAACGCGGTTTGTCAGGCACCTATGTGTATTCCCAGTCGCAATTCGATGATGTTTGGATTATATCCCAACCAGCTTGGGGTAGTGCGCAATGGAGGTGGTATTCCTGATGGCAAACTTCCTGCTAAACCACTGGCTCAGCTATTTGCTGAAGCCGGCTATGAAACCGCAGGATTTGGAAAAACACACTGGGGCGTGCGATGCTCAACCCGTGGTTTTGAAACCAGGTTTGCTGCCGAAGTTTTTGAAGAGGGTGCAATGATGATGAAGGACCTGGATCCAGACAAAAAACAACGGTACCTGGATGAGACAATAGATTACGGACCTGGAGAGGAAGACCCTTCAGGATATCTTGGAGAGACCAGTGCCTTACCCGAAGGAGATCATCGCGACGGCTGGGTATTGGAAAAGTGCTTATCGTATATAAAAAAACGAAAGGATGAGCGACCCTTGTTTCTCTATCTATCATTCTTAAAACCTCATGCCGGACATAATGTACCTGCAGGCTTCGAGGATCTCTATAAACTTGAAGAAACAACCTATGCCCAACAACCTCCCTGGAAAAATGACCAGTCATCACACGCTGAAGGCGTAAATCGCAGAGCGTTATATGAGGGATTCTGGAAAAAAGCAACAGAAGACCAATGGAAAGAGATGACCATGCGCTATTATGCGAACTGTACTTGGATCGATGACATGTTTGGTAGGACACTCAAGGCACTGGAAGATAAAGGACTATTGGAAAATGCTTTGATCGTCTATACCTCTGATCATGGCGAAATGCTGGGAGAAAGGTACTATCGATTCAATAAATATTGCCTCTATGATGCCAGTGTCCGAGTACCCATGATCTTTTCTGGCTCGGCTCTGGCCGATAAATGGAAAGGAAAGTTAGACATGCGCCCTGCCGAATTGGTAGATGTATATCCAACGCTATTGGCGGCTGCTAGAATCGAAATACCCCCAAAAGCCGTCGGAATAGGTCTGCTGAATCCAAACCAAAATAGGGCCTTCTCTTTTTGTGCCTTGCATGAGCGAAAAGACGAAGCCGCCTTCATGGCTCGGTCAGGAAATCATAAATTGATTTTAAGGTTTGACAAAAAACAAGATGCCTCTGAGTATACCAAATCAGATATCATTGGAGGCGAACTCTATGATTTAAAAAAGGATCCTCAAGAGTGGAATAATTTATATAGTGATGCAAAATCAACGGAAATCATGGGTGAGATGACAGAACAATTGATGGCAAAACTAATTACAATGAGTTGCTTAGTAGCAGACATTTAATAGAATACGAGAACAACATTAGTACGAAAATCAAAACTTGATGAACAAGTCAAATCATACTCCCTTCTCTCTTTTTGCAACCTTACTTCTATCAGTCCTTTCATGCAATACGAATGACAAAATCCAAGCTCCAAGCAGTCTAACTGTATGCGAAGGCTTTACCAATCCAATAGGATTTTATAACAGTCATCCAACTTTTTCCTGGCAACTACCTCAAGCAGTTCAATCACAAAGTGCTTATGCC
>JABDMH010000129.1 GCA_013001595.1 Saprospiraceae bacterium
CCTTCAGCTTATGGATGGCTGGGGGAGGAGTGAAACCGGGTGTTAGCTATGGTGCCACCGATGAATTTGGATTTAGCCCGATAGAAAATGCGGTACATGTCCATGACTTTCAAGCCACTTTGATGCACTTGATGGGCATCGATCATGAACGCTTTATTTTTAAACACCAGGGTAGGCGCTATCGCTTGACGGATGTGCATGGCCATGTGGTGAAGGACATTTTGGTGTAAGAGATATCTAGGGAGATATCCGTAGGTTCAAGGATGTCCAGCTTGATTCACAGGTCTTGGCTTTCATCAGTGATATAATAATCGATGATAAAATTCTCAAGAAAGATTAGGCGGAAATGGGTCTTCGAAAGTAACTTCGGGAAATACCTTAAATATGCGATTGGTGAGATACTGTTAGATTGTTACGATAGAGATAAATATGGCCATCTAAGAGAAGGATCGGTGAAGTTTGAGGCCACCATAGATCAAGAGAATTTAGATGCTTGGAATAAATAATAGCAAGAAATCAACATTCTTCATTCTTGCTGTTGTGAAAACGTACTGCACTAGATATTGACTATTCTGATCTGCTGAGAGAACTATGTGACCATCAATTTCACATCTAAAATATGTGCTAAACAAGTTTCTAAAACTATTACACCGCTCTAGTATGTTTTACATGCGAAAGGCCTGACTCACTTTAGTGCGACATCCCCAGCTGAAATGGATTTTTTGATCTGCAATGGGAATGGACCTAGCCATATATTTTTTACCTTATTCTGTCAAATTCATTGAATAATTATGAACGGCCCGAGGATACCTTTGCTATATTTCTGTTTACTTGTTCTCTTGATATCCTTGGCACTTGGTTGTGGGAGAGGCCGTGAGTCGGAGGTTGACGTAGATGTCGATCAGTTTTCCCAACATATTCGTACCACAGAAGCTCGTTCACCACATAATGAAAAACTGGGATTTCATCTACCAGAGGGATTTGAAGCGCAACTTTTTGCTTCAGAACCCGACATTGGCAAGCCCCTGAACATGACCTTCGATGACAAAGGGCGCATGTGGCTGACCCAATCCTTCGAATACCCTTTTCCCGATACAACAGGGGCTCCCGGAGACCGCATTTCGATCCTGGAGGATACCAATGGCGATGGCCAGGCGGATAAAATCGATGTGTTTGCCGACTCTCTGAATATTCCCATCGGTATCGTTAAGGTGCCGGAAGGTGTCATCGCTTACAGCATACCCACCATAACCCATTTCCGCGATGTGAATGGTGATGATCGGGTTGATGAAAGGACTACCCTGTTCAAAGGGTTCCAGTACAAGGACACGCATGGGATGATTAATAATCTAGTCCGTAGTTGGGATGGCTGGATTCATGCCGATCATGGTTTTGCCAATATTTCACAGGTCACCAATGGAGGTCCTGACACACTGGTCATGCAGTCTGGTAATACCTTCCGCTTTAAGCGCGATGGAAGCGCGCTAGAATTTACGACCACCGGAAGGGTAAATCCTTATGGTTATGCCTATGACGAACTGGGGTATACGTATTCCACAGATTGCCATACCAGTCCAATATACCAGCTCATTCGTGGTGCTGACTATCCGCATTTTGGAAAGAAACCAACCGGTATCGGTTTTGGACCTGCATTGATGAAACATACCTATGGAGCCACGGCCTTGGCTGGACTAGAATACTACCTGGGGCATGAGTTTCCTGCTGAATATCAACACAGTTTCTACTACGGTGATGTGGTTAAATGTCGGGTTTATCGAGCAACTATGGAGATGCAAGGAACCACACCTGTGGTCAGGCAAGAAGAAGATTTTATCATCAGCGATGATCCCTGGTTTCGGCCCGTGGACGTAAAAATGGGTCCCGATGGGGCACTTTATATTGCAGACTTTTACAACAGCATCATCGGTCATTATGAAGTTCCACTCGATCATCCTGCAAGAGACCGTTATCGTGGACGAATTTGGCGCATCGTCTACAATGGTGATCAGTCAGCACTCCCAACCAATCCTGAAGAAATCCACGATCGGTCATTGCAAGAATTGATCTCCAAATTGGATCACCCGCAGCTGCCTTTTCGTATGTCGGTAGCAGATAAAATCGTTGATCAGTATGGATCCATTGCTCTTCCGGCATTGCTAGAAGTGGCACAATCAGTGGAGCGTATGAAGGCTCGCGTACAAGGACTTTGGATGCTCCATCGTTTGTCGTCCATTTCTGATGAAATCATGCTCGCGGCGCTGCAAAGTCCAAATGATACCGTTCAAGTACACGCCTTGCGCATACTTTATGAATTGAAAAATCCAAGTAAATCCTTGGTCGAACAGGCACATGAATTGCTCCAAGACGAAAACGTCCATGTGCAACGCCAATCGGTGATGGTGTTATCAAAAGATCCTGACATTAAACATATGTCGTCCTTGCTGAAAATGCGACAACAAGCAGACGCTCGAGATACTCATTTCATGTACTCTATCCGTCAAGCACTCAGAGATCAGTTGCGCGATCGAGGTGTTCGCAGTCATGTCCTGTCCGAGGACTGGGAAGAAAATGACTTGCGAACCATCCTCGATGTAATCATTGGCGTGGATCATGCTGATGCATCCGTTTTTATTACTAGACATCTGCCACTGATGGATTCGACTGGTGAACCACTATTGAATGCTCTTAAGCATGCGGCACATTTTGCTAAAGGGTCTACACAGCAATCTGAGCTGGTGAAAAAGGCCCAATCACTGTTACCTAATAATTCCTTCTCCCAGCTAGCTCTTGACGGCTTGGTTGAGGGATTTAGAACCGCTGGAAAAACACTACCGGTAGAAATTCACAAATGGTCAGCCTCGTTGGTGCAAGATGTTTTCTCACATGGTAGCTCCATGCAAGGTTGGGCTTGCTTACCCTATTTACACCTTCCGTACACAGAAAACCCCTGGCGTTGGATAGATACGCTGTATCAGGGGAAAAAAATCAGCGTGTTGATCAGTGATGCTTTGGGGTGGCAGGGTACGCACACCAGTATATTGAAGTCTCCAAGA
Source organism: Saprospiraceae bacterium (assembly GCA_013001595.1). Taxonomy (GTDB): domain Bacteria; phylum Bacteroidota; class Bacteroidia; order Chitinophagales; family Saprospiraceae; genus JABDMH01. Next base: position 3,054 of record JABDMH010000129.1, read on the forward strand.
GTTCAACTGCAAGCGGACCTCCAGATACTCCTCATAGGTCATCGAAATGTCGATGAAAAAAATGACGTGCAACCTCCTCCTGATAACCGGCTGGAATTGCGAACGGTCGACGGTGAGCTATTGCAACGAAACGACATTACTACTCCTGACTACATGCGGGTCGTTGATGTGAGAGCCAACCTTACGAAAGATCAGAAGGTATACTTTGCACTCGTAGATGGATCTTCTGAACGAGGAGAATATATCGGAATGGCCGCTCTTGGATCCAGTCCATTTTCCTGGCCATCTCCCGACCTCGATCGATATTTTAAAGATCGGGCCTGGGCCTTGGAGGCCATTCGCGAGTATGAGCTTGTTGAATTCACTGATGAGGTACATTCTGTCTTGAAGGATAAGTCATCTGATATTACATTGATCGGTGAGGCAGCTAAGACGCTTTTGACCCTTGATAGAGGTGAAGCGATTGTTCGAATCGGGGAGATTTTCCAAGATACGGCCAGGCCAAGGCAATTGCATCAATCATTGCTCCTAGCTCTTGCTTCAGATGGTAGTGGACAAGCAAGAGAGCTACTTGCCAGACATCTCAGCATGGCCACATATGAGACACAGAGGGGGATTGCTCGACGATTGGTGGGCAAGGGCGAGGGTGTTGAATACTTGCTGGCCATGGCCGGCACACATGCCTTGTCACCAAGAATACTATTGGAATCGAAGATCAGAGAGCCTATGTCCAATCTTATGACAACGGAACAAAGAGAAAAATTGGCTTCTATTACTAAAGATCTTAGGGTGCCAGGTGCAGATATGGATGCCCTGATTAGCAAGCGCCTCAAAGGGTATGGCCTAACTAATCCTGACCTCCAGCGTGGTCAGATGATTGAAATAGCACATTGCTCACCATGCCACTCCATTGATGGAGAAGGCGGGAACATCGGCCCACAGATCGATGGTATCGGCAATTGGGGTGCAAGGGCTTTGACAGAGAAGATCTTAGACCCAAATCGGAACATTTCCAAAGCGTTTGTGAGCTATACCATCCACCTGAAGGATGGCAGTGTTCGCTCAGGCTTATTTAGAAGAGAGGAAGGAGCCGTTCAGGTGTTTGCCGATGCAGCTGGTTCAGAGTTTAGGCTTAGTAGTGGCGAGATCAAGCAGAAGGTACCTTCGCCATATACCCTTATGCCAGATCACTTTGCAGAGGTGATTCCAGAAGCAGACTATTACGATCTGCTGGCTTTTTTGCTGCAGGAGAAATAGATTTAGGCTCTTTGAAGATCGATGGTGTAATCTGGATTTCTTTGGGCCTTTAACCATGGGTAGTGAAAGAGAACAAGGAGTGCTGCAAAACATGTACATTGAGATGGAGTGGAACTAGGGTTCAACCCGGTTTATTTATTGGAGTTTCGTCATGAGAGTCAAATAGGCAATAAAGATGGGTGCTCCAAGTGCTTTTTGACTCGCAGGCATGGTCACCATCATGGTGAGAATCAAAAAGTGCTTATGTGCCCATGTTTGCAGCATATTTGGCTCGCAATAGAATGTCTAATAAATAAACCGGGTTTAAGAAAAGAAATTGCTCTCTGCAGATGATGTAGGGGCTGCTTGCAAGGAATTCTGAAGGGGCAAATTGAGACGTTCAATGGATCAAGCCCTAATGAATAAGTTTAGGTTGTCTCAAATAAATCAGACAAAATTAGGGATCGATGGTATTAGATAGAAATATGAAGATTGGGTTACTCACCGCATCTGTTTTCGCGATGGCATTTTTTGCTTTTAAAAAAGCAGTGGATTCTTCTGAGGCGCTGCCCTCATTTGAAAAAATGGTGCTGCATGATGTTTTTGTTTCCGAGGGAGCAGCAGTAGCAGATGTCAACCGCGATGGAATCAAAGATGTGCTTGCAGGGCAGTATTGGTTTGAAGGCCCAGATTGGACAAAACATGCCATTACACCACTAAAGGAATTTGACTATACAACAGGTTACAGCGATTCATTCTTAAATTTTAGTGCCGATGTAAATGGAGATGGATGGGCGGATTTGATTCGCTATGGTTTTCCGGGAAAAGAAGTCGTGTGGTATGAGAATCCTCAGGGAGCGGATAAACATTGGGAAGAACACCATATCGATTCGCTGGCCTGCAATGAATCTCCGATGATGGTTGATCTGTACAACGACGGTGTTCTAGATCTGGTATATGGACACGAAGATACCGGAGAGATGATGTCGGCCCGTTTCCCCACGCATGGGGAGACAACGTTGCAAATAAAACCTTTGGGAGCAAAGGCATTGCCAGGGAGTAAACGCTTTTCACATGGTTTAGGATTTGGTGATGTGAATGGTGACGGAAGAAAAGATGTACTTATTACAGATGGTTGGTGGGAAGCTCCACTGCAGCCATCGCAGAAGGTTTGGACCTTTCACCCGGCGAACCTTGGAGAGGCCTGCTCGCAGATGCACACTTACGATTTTGATAATGATGGAGATGCGGATGTAATTACGGCATCGGCACATAAGTATGGAGTGTGGTGGTTTGAACAAAGCCAGGAGGGAGGTGAAATCATATTTACCAGGCACCTAATTGACAGTTCATTCTCACAGACCCATGGGACAGAGTTAATTGATATGAACGGAGATGGACTTCCGGATTTGGTAACCGGCAAGCGCTATTTTGCCCATCAGGGCAAGGATCCCGGAGGCATGGAAGCACCTGTGCTGTATTGGTTTGAATTGAGTCGCGATGCTGATGGTAAACCGCACTGGATGAAGCACCTCATTGACGATGATTCCGGCGTCGGCTTGCAAGTTGTCGTGGAGGATATGAATTCCGATGATAAGTTGGACATCGTTTTCTCCAATAAAAAAGGCGTGCATTGCTTTATGCAAGAGTAGGCATGGAGCATAGAGAATAGGGCATAGGGCAGAAGGCATAGGTCAGACCCGGTGCTGACATCAACAATGGACTTTGTCAGTAGAGCATGGGGCAGAGGGGCGAAAAGGGAAGCAATTCATAGATATTTCTAACGTTCATGTAGCATCAATACTTCATATTCGTCAAGATTAGGAACGACAAAGTGGGTGTAGCCGTCCACATAAACTGAAGGCAGTATTTCGGTGCCGTCCAATGAAGTGACACGCTGAAAGTCCCCCATAATTCCAGTATCAATATTACGCATCGGAATGGCATCGAAAAAAGCGGTGCCAGAATGACCACTGAGGTTGGTTAGGTGAAGAAGATGACGATCTTGATCCGGCTGGTGCATGAAGGTGATCTCGACACTGGGATGCGCATTGGTCTTGATCTGCACTCCACCATCCAGTAAATGATTGATCAAGTCATAGATGAGAAGCCGGTGTTTGTCATTGCTATGGCGGTAGTACAGCTGGCCAATGTGCCAAGGTAGAAAAGCCAATTTTCCTTCGCCGATGTCTTTTAACACCAATCCAGGCTTATCGGTCTTTTCATCAAGTCTATCGACTTTGTCCGGTGGTCCAAACTGTCCGGGAGGTATCAACGTCATGGGTGTGGGAGAGACTTGCAATTCTAAGTAGCTTCCTTCCCAGAACGTGGCCCAGGTATCTTTGAGCGAAGGAAACAGTGTGTAGTCCTCAATGCGCATGTAAGAAGAAGTCGTATTTTCCCATAGCTTCACGGTCGGTTCCAGACCCATCCCAGGATGCGTGCTGCCGGCCAAGAGCACTTTTCCACCAGCCTCGATGTAATCCTCCAGGGCAGGAGGTATTTTACCTTCGGGGACCACAATCAGGTCAATTTTCTTTGGGTCGAAATCTTGCGGTCGGTTGGTGATTTTGAATGGAATATGTAATTCCGTTAGGAGCCGGAAGAATCCTCGATGGTCCTGGGAGTTTCTACTCCAGGTCTCATCTTGGCGAGCATATAGGATAACCCTTGCTGCACTGCGCTGCCCCACATATTCGTGACCATACTTTTCATAATACTGAAATATCGGGCGAACCGCTTTGAGCGCTGTTTTGTCGGGCTGATCCATGGTGCCCAATACGACAAAAGCGGGAAAAGCACCATGTGCCATATTTTGGTACAAAAAAGAGCGAATGCCCGGTCCTGCAGTGCTGGCAAAGCGATAAAGCATTTCCTGATACGGCATGACCAAATCAAAAACCATTTTGTCCGGTTTCGTATTGAGCCCTCGATTGACATGTTCACTGCCCATATATATCCATTGAGGCAGAGAACGCCACTTGTAGTAGTCTGCTTCAGAAACAATGGCATCGGTATATTCCTCAATGTAGGTCATGAATAATGCCTTGGGACGTTTTTCATGAATGAGGTCGCGATATTTCTTAGCTACTTGAACCGCACTTTCGAATAGGAATTTCTCATATTCCGCATCTGGCTCCAACGGAATACTACGGTTGTATTCCTCCATAAATTTTCGAGCACAGTTGTCGCAATGACAAAGCCCAATATCTCGTCCGAAATAATCCTTACGAATATTCCCAAACCAATTAAAAAACAAACCGTCCACCGGATATTTTTCCAGTGCCTCAGTGAGTATTTCGATGCCCTTATCATGATAGTATCCACCATTGATGCAAATACTGTAGAGGTCATTGGAGTCAAAGACAGGATTCCCATCTGTCTGCTTATAAAACCATTCTGGATGCGCATTATATACTTCCCTGCGGGCCCGGCTGAAGTCAAACCTGCCGATCACACGCATGTCATTGGCGTGAGCTTCCTCAATAAAGGTGCCGACTAAGTCTTCTCCCTTAGGGAGATATTCACTGCGAAAGTGTAGATCCACCTCAGTTGGGTAGTGGGCGGTAATGCCTCCCACACTAAAGAGCACCGTATTAGCGGGAAATGACTTGATTTCCTGCACGAGTTTCTTTGCGTCTAGACCGGAATCTGTTTCTCTAAGATTGGTCTGAATGAGAGAAATGGGTTCGGTCATCCACCAGCCTTGGCTCTGTGCCATCGTGCAAAGGACAGCGGAAAAAAGTGCACAAATTGTCCAGATGATCTTCATCGCTAATGATTTTGAATAGTGGGATTTCATATTTGAGTCCGGTTTGATAATCTAAGATAACGGGAAAATCTTGCGACAGTCCATTCGGTGTGGTTTCGTGTGTGTCCCAATCGTTTACTAGTTCATCGCCTTAACTTTCCATTGCACAATCTGACATACAATTTTACAGTTTATCCACTGAATCTTGACTTTTCAGCTTGCTCCAGACAACGATTAAGAAGTCCGGGTTATTTTAATGTCAAGAGCAGGAGATTCGTTTTCTGCTTATCATCACTTTGGGTACACATTCTGTAACCTCGCACTCATCACTGTATCTATTTAGTAGGGTATTCGATAGAATGCATTCCGAAAATGCATGTCCGAATTCATTTAGCGGTTGATATAGAAATGATTTACTACAAGCACTGCAGCATGTTATCAAGCAAGTTTTATTTGATAACGATCCTACTACTCGTCCTCTGGCCGCAGTCGTCTTCGAGCCAGAGGAGTGACTCCAATGTCATGTGCATACCCTAAATGGTACCAGCAATGAGGGATCCGGAGACCGTTGACAAGTAGCTCAACGTACGAGAAAGCCCATTTTGATTGAACCAGCTGTGAGACGACGCATAGTTTTTGACATGGACAGCATCTTTAGCGGACGTAGTGTCTGGTATTTGGATTTAAATCCCGTACCTACAGACTTAATGAGTCACCTAAGTTTTTTTTGACGATGACGGAGATACCGGACTGCCAGCAGATGTATTTAGAATCCGGGCACGAGGTCATGACCTTTCTGTAAGCTTGATTCGCATATGTAAAGAATCAAGAGGAGCACCATCGCAAGAAAACTTTCCGGGAGGAATTCATTCAGCTATTGCATGACCATGGAGTCAAGTTTGACGAGAAGTATTTACTATAGTGTGTTATATTGAATCCCTTCAGGATTCGGGGTTGTGATCTTGGCAGGGTTGCCGTGTCTTTACCCAGGCTTTTACCCGGTGCTATTGATCTTGGATCCCTTTGGGATTCTAGGATTTGCTGTGTCTGGTGGCCATCGTCCAAGATGAATTAATTGCAAGGAACAATCCCTATAGGGATTGAATATCAATATCACAGTATGAAATGCTGTGATATTTGGGGTTTTGAGGTAGACAACCACGGAGTGGTTGAATAATCATTACCCGTAAAAAACCAAAAAGGTCGGTCATTCAGTTATTATGGGCTTTATTAAAGTTCAGTGCCCGGCGGATGACTATCAACGTGATTCTTGATGTAAATCATTGATAGTGAGTAAAATACTAAGTACATAGTCCACAAAAGACAAAATCAATGAAAGCGGCTTTTTTAGTGAAGTATGGCGATGCTTCTAGTGCCTTTGAAATAAGAGAAGTACCGAGACCTAAACCTAAAGATCAGCAAGTACTCATCGAAGTCGAAGCCTTTGGACTTAATTTTGCTGATGTCATGGCTCGGTTGGGCTTGTACAAAGCGGCTCCACCGTTACCCAGCCTGCTTGGATACGACGTGGTAGGCACCATTGTCGAATGTGGACCTGCAGTTACTGAGTTTCAGACAGGAGATCGTGTGACGGCCTTAACTCGTTTTGGTGGATATGCAGAATTTGCCGTTGCGGAAAGTAGTGTTTTAGGTAAGATTCCACCAAGCATGCCTGCTGGTGTAGCCACCGCCTTATCTACACAATACTGTACAGCATTCTTTCTAGCGCGCGAGCTGGCGAATGTACAAGCCAAAGACCAGGTTCTGGTACATGCTGCTGCTGGTGGTGTAGGTACGGCGTTGGTTCAAATAGCCAAGCATCAGGGTTGTGAAGTCTTTGGGACCTGCAGCTCTGCCGAGAAGGTGGCATATCTTCGTGATCATAATGTAGATCATCCCATCAACTACCGGCAACATGATTTTGCTGAAAAAGTCACCGAAATTCTGGGTAATGGAGGTCTTGATGTGATTTTTGATCCCGTTGGTGGAAAATCCGTTAAGAAGGGCTTTAGACTCCTCGGTGCTGGAGGCAGAATCTTGACATATGGAGTTTCATCAATGAATCAGGCCAAATCGGTTTTTGGTAAGCTGCACGTGTTGGGTCAATTTGGATTCTACCATCCAGTACAATTCCTAAGCAAGTCTCGAGGTATGATTGGAGTGAACATGCTGACCATTGCTGATCAGAAACCACATAAAATAAGCCGGGTCATGAAGCAAGTCATATCCATGACGGAAGCTGGAATATTACAACCCCATGTAGGAGGTGAATATCCAGCGGAACACATAGGTGATGCACATGCACACCTGGAATCGCGCAAATCGATGGGAAAGATTATTGTTAAATGGTAGTGAAACTTGATTAACCATGAAAACTGGAAAATTAGTAGATAAGGTGGCTATCGTTAGTGGATCGAGCCAAGGTATAGGCAAAGCAATAGCCCGGGGACTTTGTCAGCAGGGTGTCCAAGTAGTATTAAATGGACGCGAAGCCGTCAAACTCCAACAGACAAAGTCCGAATTTCAAGCTGAAGGACATTCCGTGACTGCCTGTACGGCCAATATTCGCTTTCCACAATCTGCTGCAAAATTGGTCAATCATGCCATCAAACATTTTGGAAAGCTAGATATTGTCGTTTGCAATGCCGGGGTTAGTAGTAAGGGTACAGTTGAAGATTCAGCGGCATCCAATTTCAAAATTCTTGTCGAAACCAACTATTTGGGCTCCGTCTACCTATCTAAATATGCCATTCCGTATTTGAAGCAGACAAGGGGGCATATCATCTTGATCAACAGCGTTGGAGGCATGCGGGGTATGCCGTACAATTCAGCATATACGTCATCAAAGATGGCACAAACGGCGCTTGGCCAAGCTCTTCAGGTTGAGTTGTATGATTTTGGCATTCACGTTGGAATCCTCTATGTAGGGTTTACCATCAATGATCCCAATAAAAAGATTCTTGATATTGATGGATCTTGGCATCTGTTGCCCAGAAGAACCAATATTAATCTGACTAAACCGGAATCTGTGGCGTACAGTGTCATTCGAATGATTCATCATAGAAGGAAACAAGCTACCCTGACCATACTTGGGCATTTCACCTACTTTATGACACACTTCTTACCGCGACTGAGCCATTGGGTTGCCATCTGGAGTCGTCATCTGATCAGAGATCAATTCACTTTTATTGCAAAACCTGAAGAGGTGAAACTTCAACCACGAAATGAGGATATACGAGTAGGCCAAAATAAATATCAACAGGAAGACAGCACCGTTTCTTGAGGTAGCAACATTATTATATGGCTCACAATAAAGGGGGCTAGGACACATAGCGCATGCCATTTTTTCTAGTGTGTTTCTGTCATTTCTTCGTCGACACAAATGATAAAGTTGGCTACGCCCTTATACTCATCAGATAGGGGGCGTACAGAAGCTTGTTCGACGGTGGCAATGGTTGCATATGTAAGGTCGTCACGGTATTGCATTAGGTACCAAAGAATGCCTTCATACCATTCTGAATGATAGGTGCCGTTAATGTGCAGAAATAAGTGATAGGCTTTGAAATTTGTGAGGATAAGATGAGCCATGGTTGCGTCCCTCAACGCTTGAGCCATAATCAATTCGTCAGAGGCATGATCTGGCCACAGCTCAAATATGTCTTGATAGGTCTTTAGTTGCTTGTCAAATGGTATGGGAAGAGGAGCCAAATATCTAAGATCATCACTTTGCACAGAGTCTAACGCCGAGAATCCGGAGAAATAGACCTCTTTAGCAAACCTGTCGGGCACATTGGTTGCTATAAAGGGGAGGCCATTTCTTTGGGCGAATTCTACCAAAGGCGCATAATCGGTCGCATAGTTCGGCCACAGGTCTATGGATGTAGCTTGGTTAATCCACTTGAGATCACCTCTTAAGTAGCTATCAAGTACCTCTTGATCTTCTGATTCAAACATCTCCGCACCCAGAATGAGGTCTCCTTTTTCATGCAAGGCTTTAACCAGTTCAAGTTGGAGCCAATGATCGATGGGATTATCATGAATTTCTCCAAAGAGGATGATGTCCTTGGTGGTCAATTTACGGACCATTTTAGCGAAGGATACGCGCTTTCCCTGGTCGTTGTAGATCTGGTATGCAGGCAGATGTTGAGCGCAGACAGACATAGCCACAATAAAAAAGCACACCATAAGAGCCATGCATCTCATAGCTGCGAAAGTAGCCTTTTTGCCCAGCATCCTTACTGTGTGACCTATGTGTTGAAATGTTCTTTTTGATACTGAGTAGGGTAGTCCTACTCTTCGACCCATTCCATGGTGCCGAGACGTATCCCTTCAAGTGAAGGTAGAAGGCAAGCAATATACCATTGCTCATCATATTCAAATACCTCTGGAGCAGCCACCGGAATATGGCCAATGAGAAAACGGTCGTCATCGAGACCAAAATCAAATGGATCTTTTGAGCGGTAGATATATGTCTTATTGTTTTCCCCATACATCACCGTACGAAATAGATAGAAGTCTTCACCTCGCTGAACAACAAAAGGGCATTCGGCATACCAGAGCTTTCCTTTTCCTCCGATGCCACCGTAGGACACTCGTTTAGAAGTACTCCATTGCAGCAGGTCTGGAGAGGTACGTGCGTAGATGGCTCCATTGTCTTGGGGATGAGCTACATAATAACAAATCCACTGATCTGCATACTTGATCACCATGGCATCTCTGGTATTGGTCTCTGCTGGGTCACCAAATAGAGCTGGATCGCCATCATGCACCTGCCGTCTAAACTGCTTTCCATCTTGACTCGTTGCCAGACAGATGCGATTCCAGTCTCCATAGAGCATTTTGTAGATGCCTTCATGCTTGATGACGTAGGGTGCCTGCATACCACCTGGATGCTCTCCAAGGGTAGTGTCAGCCCTCATCGCTATGCCCTTAGCCGCCCAATCTTTTGCTATGATGTCAGATCCTTCCCAACCATGAAAAAGGCGAGTACGTCCCATTTCCTTAGTTTTACGAATACAAGACCACAGCTGCCATGTGCCATCACTCGCTTGCCAAATGCCAAAATCAACAGGCTGCTGTTTGGGGTCAGAAAGCATACCCAAGTCGGGATTATCAGCGATTTGCCACCAATCTTCATTCAACTTGGGAGTGAGCGGTTGAGCATCTAACACAGTCATCAAACTGACAAGTAAGTAGATGGGGAGGGTATCTATGAGAAGGAGGCGATGCATGATTCTAATTTCTCTTAAGAGCGCTGGGAGATAAAGCTATCCTCTTTTAGGGAGAATTACGTTCTTTTGACGGAGAAAGAAATCAAAATTGAGCTGGCTAAAATACATACTTGGGCTTACGATCGCAACTCCACTTGCACCCATCATGTGGCTGCAGGGAAGGCAGATATTGAAGCATATTCCTCAGGTACCTGAGCCAGAGGACCATCATGGGGTGGTTGGCGACGGTGATGCGCTCATCAAAATTCTGGGTATTGGAGAGAGCAGCATCGCATCCATTGGAGCACGCACAAGCCAGCTGGGATTGGTAGGCCAGGTGGCAGCACACATGGCTGAGGAATCTAACTGTGAAATTCATTGGCAGGTTGTGGCAGAGAGTGGATTGACGATTAAGAACATGTTGGTAGCGCTAATTCCAAAATGCCAGAAAATGGATTTTAACCCAGATCTCCTGCTACTGGGGGTTGGTGTCAATGAAGTATTTAAATTAAATCATCCCGTAGGATTTCGAAAAGATCTGGAGACACTCATTCATGTACTTAAATCTCAATATCCTGGTGTACCCCTAGTATTTATTCATATGCCTCCCATTCGCTCGTTTCCGGTTTGGACATCGTTGCTCAGATATTTTACTGGAGAACTAGGAGATATTTTTGAAAAAGAAATGGAACAGATGATTCAGTCACATAATCAGACCTATTATTGTCAGGACCGGATTTCTTTGGATAAATTTAAAGCCAAGCTGAATCGTCCGGCTGAGGATGCAGAATTCTTTAGCGATGGGGTACACCCTTCTGAGTTAACTTATCACCTATGGGGAAGGGAGATAGGGTCATTTATTTTGGCGCAGGTGCCTTTTTAGATCTGGCGTGCTCCCCTTCTGCCATTTTCTACTTGAAAAGTTGCTCTGGTGATCAAAGGTGCACCTCTTTTTGATACATAAGGAACAGCTTGATATTTTGTCTCCCAATTTTCTGGAGTTACTTCACATTGTACGTATCCACGCTCTTTCGAGTGAAAATGTAAACATGGATTATCGCGCATGATTCCTTCATGGCCGTCAGGTATCAGCGTACCATCACCTCCCGAGGAAATTGAAGTCCCTACAAATTCCGTGGCGACTGTTTTTTCTGCTGCTTTGGTGCAGTTTACTTTAAGGTCGTTGACATAATTGGCATGAATATCTCCAGTAAGCACTATTGGATTTGAAACATAGGGCTGTGCCAGCAGTTCCATCATACGTTTACGACTCACATCATAGCCGGGCCATTGATCCACCGAAAACTTTTCTCCCGATTCTGGATCTCTGTCTATGGCGGCCACCATAACCTGTTGAGCCAGTACGTTCCATCGGGCATCCGATTTCTTCAATTGTCGCCGCAACCATTTCTCTTGTTTTTTACCCATGATGGTGGCCTTGGAATCAAATGCATCAGCACAAAGGACTCCACTGCGATCACCGCAAGGTTGATCAGTGCGATATTGCCGGGTATCTAGTACATCAAATTCAACCAATCTGCCAAACGAGACATTGCGATATAGGCGCATATCTGGCCCCTTGGGTATGGCTCTTTTTCGCAGCGGCATGTGCTCGTAATAAGCCTGGTAGGCATTGGCTCGGCGCTTTAAGAAATCGACTGGATCAACATCAGCTTCCTCCGAAACGGCATTGGCATAATTATTATCAAATTCATGATCATCCCAAGTAACGATCCAGGGGAAAGCCGCATGTACAGCGATCAAAGCAGGGTCGAGCTTGTATTGTGATAATCTAATGCGATAGTCGTCCACAGAATCTAATTCCTGGCCGATGTGTTTTCGTACGCGGTCTTCTGCTCCCTTATATTCATATATGTAATCACCGAGATGAATGACTAGATCGAGAGACTCCTGTGCCATATGTTCATATGCGGTATAGTAGCCATATTCATAGTGCTGGCAAGAGGCAAAGGCAAAGCGAAAGGAGTCTTTCATCAGATCTTGTTTGGGTGCAGTGCGGGTTCTACCCACCAGACTCACTTCATTTGCCGCCTTAAATTGATAGAAGTACCATCGATCGGACTCAAGACCTCTCACCTCCACATGGACCGAATGAGCCAATTCAGGAGTAGCAACAACTTCTCCTTTTGCCACTACTTGGGTCATTTTTTCATCATCTGCCACCATCCACTGCACGGCAACATTTAATGTAGGCATTCCACCCTTTGGTTCAAGAGGTTTTGGTGCCAGTCTAGTCCATAGGACGAACCCATCACTTGCAGGATCCCCAGATGCAATACCCAGCTGAAAGGGGTAGTCAGAAACAGGCACATATTGGCGAATCAGTGATTGTAAAGGTCGGTTGATCAACAGCGGCCATCCTGCCAGCGAAAACAAGCCCGTCCTGAGAAAATCGCGACGATGATTGTTCGCTTGCAAATATTGGATCTGACTTTTATGCATTTTCTTTGGTTTAGCGAATAAGTCCATAAGATAGTCAGTAATTTATTCTTGGGATAGAGTGAGCATTATTAGTTTTAGCAAGATGCTACTTTAGTATCTCTATCAGTGAATGATTTTCTGCGATCACATCGTTGCCATTGTCCGCATATAATGAACCCCCATGCAATCAAGAAAACTGAAATTATACATCGCATGCAGCCTCAATGGCTACATAGCTGATGCAGATGGTAGTGTAGCCTTTTTAGAAAAAGTGCCAAACCCAGAGGGCCTAGACTATGGATACGCAACGTTCTATGATACCATAGATACCACCATACAAGGTTTTACCACCTATCAGCAGATCATCGAATGGGATATACCCTTTCCCTATCAGGGCAAGAAAAATTATGTGTTTACCAATCGCAAAGTGCAATCAGAGTCTACAGATGTGACCTTTGTGACAGAGGATCATGCTGGGTTTTTGCAAAATTTAAAGAAACAGGATGGGGGAGACATCTGGTTGATTGGTGGTGGTCGACTCAATCAATTTTGCCTGGATCATGGTCTAATTGATGAAATGAACACATTTATTATGCCGATTCTCCTACCCAATGGCATTCCAATGTTTGCTCAATTTCTTGAAGAAACTGATTTGAAATTGATTAGCCAAGAGACTTATTCTAATGGAGTGGTCCGATTAAATTATAAATTAGATAACGGGAAGATTTAGCTGAATCAGATACTTTCTCTATTCCACCATTGCGAGGAAGTAATCAAATAGTCTCATTAATAGTATGTACTAGCGAAGAACAATTTATGCAAATACCCATGTCTCTAATTCTGCTATTCTTACTTTTTTCTGCATGTCAACCCTCATCCAGTAATATTAATTATGGTCACTCAGACCTCCATGAGGATGAGCGACAGGTATTGCTCGATGACCTTTCTGACTTGCATTCAAGGTATGATTACTCCACCAATATGCTCACGAAAGAATTGACTAGATGGAACTATCATACAGATGCAGAGCTTGGCACCTTTCATGAAGTCCGGGGCTCATTTAGATATGCGGTCATGCTTGCAGATTCAGATGTGGACAGTTTGGTTGAAAGGGCATGGAAGGTTATTGCTGCAACGATTAAACTGCAAGATCAAGATACCACTTCAAAATCTTGTGGAGTCTGGCCCTACTATTTGGAAGAACCATTGGCTACTAAGAAAGCACCCATAGATTATAATTGGGCTGATTTCAATGCGGTTAGTTTACTCACCCTTTGGATGGGACATCAAGATATCATTCCGACGCAACTAAAGGAAGAAATAAGGCACGCCCTCATTCTCGCGGCAAGATCAATTCAAAAAAGAGATGTAAAACCCGGTTACACCAATATTGCGATTATGGGTACTTATGTGACATACCTGGTGGGACATCTATTTGACCTTTCAGACATGCAGCAATATGCGCAGGACAGACTGCAGGCCTTCTATACATATACTTTGGATAAAGTTGGATTCAGGGAATACAATAGTCCAACGTACAATATGGTGGCACTTGAAGAATTGATGCGTATGAAAAATCATATTGCAGAATCGGAAGCGAGGCAGATGATTGATTCTCTATATAGCATCGGTTGGAACATGATTGCAAGACATTTTCATAAACCTACAATGCAATGGGCTGGACCACATAGCCGATCCTACAGTAGTTTTGTCCGGCCTAGATTTTATAGGCTGCTTAATGAGGCGACGAAAGGACAAATGGAAATTGCGAACGCTGAAGAAAGATATGATGGGATCATCAAGCACGTGATTCCTACTCACCTGATGGGCTACTTTCTTAATCCCCAATATCCTCGAACTGAAATAGATATTTTTGAAAAAGAAGCACCTCAAATAATTGGGACTTGCCATTTAACCAATGACTATGCCCTCGCCAGTGTCAACAGATCTAGTATGTGGAACCAAAGGCGCCCTTTCCTCGTGCACTGGGGTGATGAACAGCATCCAAAATATCTACAATTGCGTTTTTTACATGATGGCTATGATTTTAGCAGTGCCACATTACATAGTCAACAAAAAGAGAATCGCTCATTGATCGGAATAAACCTTGTATTAAATGGAGGTGATAAACACATCAGTATTGACCGATTGAAGGGAGGTAGATTCTTAGCGAAGGACCTCAGACTTCGTTTTGAATTTGGCGGTGTGGACAAGGAAGAATTGCAGGTGCCCGACTCCGAAAAGATTTATCAGTCGAAGCAGATTTCATTTGGTGTCCATCAATTTCAATCCAGATTTGACAAGGATTTTGGCATTTGGGAGATAGGCGGAGTTGGAGATACATCCTGGGTCGATTATATCATATATTCTGGTGCTGAGCACCTTATAGACCTAAAACAGATGGAAGAGGCTGCATTATTCTTTGGTTTCTCCCTTAGCAACTTACCGAGTGAGGCAAACCACCCCATTGAAGTTAGAGAAAATGGAGACCGCCTAGATCTATCATGGATGGGTCTAAAATTGGAACTTTACGAACGGCCTTATCCAAATCCCAAAAACCTATAGTGATCTAGGATGAGTTTTCAAATACCGGAGTGAAAGAAAGTTGAGTTTGTGAAATACTACCATATAGTAGCTGAGGTGCATTGTCGTCCCTCTGTTTTAGTGACCCTCAATGTTGCTTCATGTCGCAATGCAGCATATGTTGGAACGAAAAATCGAAAATTGAAAAAAATCATTGGCTTTACCGATAGGTGGCTTTTAGCAAATGGTATTCATTTATTACCAGGTATCATTTTGTGCTTTCTCGTTTTTGATCATGGGGTTTTTGCTCAGCAGACCTTGGATTGGAGGTTGGTCGATAACGGAAACGAGATTTATGAACATGGTTATTGTGATCAACCCTATATTGTCGTCACCTCAGATGGCAGTTGGGTTTGTACCTTCACAACTAGTCCTGGGGTGGAAGGAGATCAGATTCAATACATCGCTTCCACTGTTTCCTCAGATAATGGTAAGACTTGGTCTGAACCAGTAGAGATCGAAACCTCTTCAGGTGGGATAGAAGCATCCTGGGCCATACCATTGATTACCGATTTTGATCGGGTCTACGTTTTTTATACATACAATGGAGACACGATCAGGAAAATGCCTGATGGTACAGATATTCGCTCAGACACTCATGGGTGGTATTGCTATCGGTATTCAGACGATAAAGGAGTGACCTGGTCCAAAAGGCAAAGACTGGATGTACGAGTGACTAAGTGTGATGCCGAAAATGACTTTAATGGTTCGGTACAAATGTTTTGGGGAATAGGTAAACCGGTAATGCAAAATGATCAAGCTTGGTTTTCGTTTACCAAATTGGGGAAATATTTCTTGGAAGAAGGTGAGGGCTGGCTTTTCCACAGCAACAACATTTTGACGGAACGGGATATCAGCCAATTGAATTGGACGATGTGGCCAGATGGTGAAGAGGGTATCCGCAATGATGCATTTGGTTCCGTTCAGGAGGAACATAATATTCAGCCAATGAATCAAAGGGGTGGCCTCTATTGCGCTTATCGTACGACCTTGGGTTCACCAGCTGAAAGCTACAGTTACGATGGGGGAAGGACATGGTCAGAACCGACCTTAATCCGATACGCTTCCGGTCGATTGCTACGTCATCCAAGGGCTTGTCCGAGGGTATGGAAGTGTTCAAATGGTAAGTATTTGCTGTGGCATCACAACAATGGTGGTAAGAGTTTTTCCAACCGAAATCCAGCTTGGCTAAGTGGGGGCATTGAAAAGGATGGTGAGATTATTTGGTCGCAACCCGAGATCGTACTCTATAGCTATGATTTATCCTATGAGACAGGTAGGCTTAGCTATCCCGACCTCGTGGAAGATAAGGGTAGATATTGGATATCCACAACTCAAAAAACCAGGGCGACCATACATGAAATTCCCACCGCATTCTTGGAAGGTCTTTGGTCTCAATTGGATCAAAATGTAATGACTGGGTCATTTTTATTCAGTAGGGGAGCAGCTCTAGACTTTTGGTTTAATGGCCATCGTGATATGGACACCATTTTGTTGAATCTTACGACACAATTGGGACCACTCATCGTTTACCAATCTTCCGATGGCATCTTAAAGGTCAGCGTGGGATCCGAAAGACGTCATTTGACGCTTATTTCTGACGAAGCCTTGTTGGCGGATGAAAACCCCCATCATGTAGGAATAATGTTTGATATGGATGCAGATATAGCTTTTATGATGGTTGATGGAAAAATTGTTGATGGAAATGGTAAAAGTGACTTCGGATTTGTTCGCTTACGGGAAAAGTGGGAAGGCTCCGATCCAATGGTTGATTCAATAATATTTGTAAATCCTGCGGCACAAAAATGGCATCTATTTAACCGCTGCATAGGTACAAGCGAGATGGTTTCCAGATTTCAGTCGGGACTCGAATAGGTTCATCTTCCAGTAAGTTGATGATTGAGCGCTCCTTCTTTAATCTAGCGAGCTCCATAGCATTTTCCTTTTCAAGGAGGGATCAGGTTTGAGGGATGGATAATCGTTCTCCTCCTTTTAGTGCAGATTCATGGGCTATGATACCAGGTACGGTATAGGCCAGCGCTTCGTCAATATTCACCTCCGGATCACGATCATTGATGAGGGCATCTATGAATTCATGGGTGATGAACGTGTGCGAACCTCCATGTCCACTGTTGTGTCTTAGGTCTTCAGGTAGCATATCGCTCTCCCACCAGATTTCCTGATCATGGATACTCATTTCCGGATGAGCCACCTTGAATCCGCCATCATCCAGTGCTTCTTTTTCTGTAGCCAATACCGTATGAGCTGCGATACCCTTGTAGGGCATATAAAAGCTCATCTTTTCGCCATGCCATGATCCCAGTTCGCCATGCATAAGTGCACCCTTCCAGCATACTTCACCAGTGAATGCATTTCCAAGATTGGTCTTGAATAGAGCAGTAGTGTTCCAGAAGGGATTGTTGTACAGATTGTCACGGAGAATTGGGTCATCATCTCCCCAACCAATGGCACTCACCTCGGTCAATCGTTCACCAGTCACTGCGATTAGAAAGGCTGTAGTGTGTGTTGGATAAAGCATCGGCGGATAACCATGACGCCAAGTTCTCTTGCCATCTTTTTCAAAGAAAAGCACTTCCAGCCCCGGGTGATAATATTTCGCTGCGCTGCTGAAAATTCGTCCAAATTTTCCTTGTTGATAAAATGCCTTGGCGGTAATGGTTTCTTGCCGATAGGTGGAAGTCTCAGCCATCATATAGGTCAAGCCAGATCGCCGAACTGCATCTTTAATTCGGCCACATTCCTCAAGTGTAAGGGCAGCAGGTACGGCACAGAGCACATGCTTGCCTGACTCCAATGATTGCACAACATGGTTGGCGTGATCTGGAGCCGGTGTAAATATACCCACAGCTTCTACCAAAGGATCTTTGAGTAGTTCCTTTAGTGAGGGATAAGATTTTTGACATGCATAAGTCTTCATGAGGCTGTTGCGCCGATCTGCACGTAAGTCGCTCACGGCCTCCACTTCACAATTGGGGTGCTCATGAAAATAGAAAGAGCGCCCGAAGCGACCACCCACTATACCGATCTTGATTTTCCCATCGGCAGAAGGTGTGACAAAAGCAAATCTCGATGCGAGCGTTGATATCGAAGCAACGGATGCCGCTTGTAGGAAATTCCGACGATCTATTTTAGTCATATGAGCTTAGGATTTATTATGGCAATTGCAGAATCTTTGAGCTTGTTGACATGAAAATACCAAGAGATTTGCTAACTTTTTAAGTGAAACAAATCTTTAACCACTATGAGGTCTGGCTTTTCAATGATCCTTCTCCTGCTTGGTTTGTGTATTGTCTCGGTAGATAGGACCTTCAGTCAGGCGCAGATCGTTCAAACCACAGTCTTCTCAAAGGGAGAGCAGGGCTACCACACCTTTCGCATTCCAGCCATTATCAAAACCAGTGGTGGAGTACTCTTAGCTTTTGCGGAGGGTAGGAAATCGGCAAGAGCAGATTATGGTGACATTGATCTGGTGTTGAAGCGTTCAAATGATATGGGGATGAGCTGGGGTCCATTACAATTGATATGGAACGATAATCAAAATACCTGCGGTAATCCTGCGCCCATTCTTGATGAAAAAACGGGTAAAATAACACTCTTGACCACTTGGAATTTAGGTACAGATAAGGAGCATCTGATCATCGAAGGTACCAGTCAAGATACGCGGAGAGTGTTTGTACTTGAAAGCAAGGATGAAGGTACGTCATGGTCAGCACCACTGGAAATTACCGAGCAGGTAAAGAAAGATGATTGGACCTGGTATGCCACGGGGCCAGGTAGTGGCCTGCAGATTGGTCGTGGCCCACACGCTGGGCGATTGATCCTTGGATGCGACCACATTGAGGCCGAAAGCAAAAAGTATTATTCCCATGTCATTTATTCTGATGATGGGGGTAAAAAATGGACCTTGGGAGGTAGCACGCCCCAGGATCAAGTGAATGAGTGTGAAGTAGCCGAGTTGCCACAAGGGCTATTGATGTTGAATATGCGTAATTATAATCGGAGCAAAAAGTATCGGCAAACGGCCATAAGTCGGGATGGAGGTTTGCAATGGTCTGATCAAAAACACGATGGACAGTTGGTAGAACCGCGATGTCAAGCAAGTTTACAGACCCACCGAGATCTCAAATTGTTACTCTTTAGCAATCCTGCGGATAAAAATGAGCGCATAAAAATGACCCTTCAATTCAGCAGCGACTGGGGATACAGTTGGCCCACGTCCGTAGTATTACATGAAGGACCTGCGGCATACTCGGATATCGTCATATTAGACGAAGCCAATGTTGGATGCCTATACGAGAAAGGTGAGCAAAATCCATACGAAGAAATTGTATTTGCCAAGGTTCCGCTGAATAGAAATTAATCAATATCTCATCATGGAAAGATTCACCAGAGAGCCAATGATCAAAACGGTATTATTGCCAACATTACTGCTTATTTGTTTGGGTTTCATCAATGTCTTGGGACAGCAACAGGATGAGCAATGGCATCATATCAATCCCTATTTTAAAGTTCCGACTGCCTACAAAGATAGTCTTGGACCATATCGATCACTGCTTTTTCTCCCAGACAGCCGGTTGATTCAGACGCCACAAGCCTGGAGGGAGCGGCGAGAAGTGATCAAGAGGAATTGGCATCAAATGATGGGACCCTGGCCAGCACTTATCCAAAACCATCCACTAAACATTATCGATTCAATAGATAAGGTGGATCTGATCCAATATCGTATTTCTTTGCAATGGACGCCTGGAGAATCCACACAAGGATATTTGTTGGTGCCTAAAACGGAGGAGAAGAAACCGGCGGTAATAACGGTATACTATGAGCCTGAAACAGCGATCGGTGAAGGGAAGCCACACCGGGATTATGCGATTCAATTGGCTCAAAGGGGATTTGTCACACTTTCACTGGGAAGCACAGAAGCAACTGCAGCCAAGACTTATGCCCTTTACCACCCTAGCATTGATGCAGCAGAAGTCCAGCCGCTTTCGATGCTGGCTTATGCCGCGGCAAATGCCTGGCATGCCCTTTCTCTACATCCTTCCGTAGATAGCACTAGGATCGGAATCGTAGGCCATTCTTTTGGTGGTAAGTGGGCCATGTTTGCTTCTTGCCTTTTTGAGAAATTTGCATGTGCTGCTTGGTCAGATCCAGGTATCATGTTGCAAAATGACCGCCCCAGCATCAACTATTGGGAACCCTGGTATTTAGGCTACCATCCTAAGCCTTGGAGGGAAAGAGGACTAATCACTGCTGACAATCCTGCTAAGGGCCTCTATCCAGATTTAGTGGCCAAGGGCCATAACCTCCATGAATTACATGCACTTATGGCGCCCCGACCTTTTCTGGTTTCGGGTGGATCGGAGGATCCGGTAAGTCGATGGCAGGCACTTAACCATTCTGTAGCCGTCAATCAATTGTTGGGATATGAGCATCGAGTGGGCATGACCAATAGACCAGATCACTCTCCCAATGCGCAGGCAAATGAAGTGATCTACCAATTCTTCATGTATTTTCTGAAGTGACCCTTTGGAGGCCATTGCAATACTCAATTTGCACTGAAAACATTTCTAAAACTTATTAGTTAGATTTCTTCACATAGGCCGTTCCTCAAGCCTCTGGCTTCGTCGATCCTAACTCAGTTACTTCTTCTAGCAACTTCATTCGTCTAGTCCCCCAGGCACAACGATTGACGGCTTCAGAATCAATCTGAGTATTTGCTGAGGTGCTTCTCTCCATGCCAGATAGTTGCAGAGTTTCTTCAGTCTTAATAACTTGCCGCCATGGAGGTAGCGACGGTTCATCAGATAAAGAAAGAATTAGAGACATTGGATCATAAGAATCTACTGGCCATATGCCTTCGTTTGGCAAAATTTAAAAAGGAGAACAAGGAGCTACTCACCTATATGCTCTTCGAAGCAGATGACCAGGAAGCCTTTTGCCAGCAAGTAAAGGCGGAATTGACCAGTCAAGTCACAGCTGCAAATAGGGCAAATGTCTATTGGACCAAAAAAAGCATTCGGAAAACCATCAAATATTTGGATAAGATTGTGCGCATTTCTGCTTCGAAAGAAACAGAGATTGAATTGCGGACACACTTTGTTAGGGCGATGAAAGAACAACACATTCCGATGCATCGCAGTAGAGTGATGGCTAATATGTTCGATCGTCAAGTGAAAAAGATCGAAAGTGCCCTGGAGAAGATCCATGAAGACCTCCAATATGATTATCGCGAAGAGTTGCATGAAATCTTAGCCTGAAATACATGGAAGTTGTTTAAATATCTAAATCGAAAAATTAGCTAATAATGATCAATCGAATTGTAGTCTTCTTGGTGTTCGGCATCATAGTAAACAGTTGTGCTCCTACAGCTACCGACCGGTGGTATAAGGGAAACTTACATACACATTCATTTTGGAGCGATGGAAATGATTTTCCTGAAATGATTATGAAATGGTACAAGGAGCATGATTATCAGTTTGTTGCTTTGACGGAGCACAATATCATTGCGAAAGGTGAAAAGTGGATTGGCATGGCAGAGGATACCTTGTATCGCAACGCATTTGCAAGGTATTTAGAAAGCTTCGGTCATACCGATATTCAGCACAAAGAAGATAGTGGTCGACTGAGTGTATTGCTAAAGACATTAGAGGAGTATCGACCATTGTTTGAGGAGCCAGAAGAATTCTTGATTATTCAGGCTGAAGAAATCACAGCCAAGTTTGAACGAAGACCGATTCACTTAAATGCAACAAACCTCTCGGAATTAATTGAACCGAAGGGGGGCGAAAGTGTAGTGGAAGTGCTGCAAAACAACATCGATGCAGTCAGAGATCAAAGAGCTGCAACTGGGCATCCCATTTTGGTTCATGTGAACCATCCCAATTTTCATTTCGCCATTTCAGTGGAAGATATGATTGCTTTGGAAGGCGAGCAATTTTTTGAAGTATTCAACGGACACCCGCAGGTACACAACGAGGGCGATACTGCTCATGTAAGCACCGAAAAAATGTGGGATCTGGTCAACATTGCATATCGCCAAAATGGGAAGCCGCTGTTATATGGTCTGGCTACAGATGATGCACATGAGTACCACAGGCAAGGAAAAACATGGAGTAATGCTGGTAGGGGATGGGTAATGGTGCAGGCAGATTCACTATCGGCTTCCACCATCATTGAGTCACTCGAAAGGGGATCCTTTTATGCAAGTACAGGAGTAACGTTGTCTAACCTTACGGCGAGGAAAAATAAGTTGCTTGTCGAAGTGGATGCTGAGGAAGGCATTTCCTATGAAATTGTTTTCATAGGTTGCCAAATGGGAGAAAAGGAAGTCAAGGAACTAAAGCGTGTCAATGGAACCAAAGGTCACTTTCGCATCACAGAGGACATTGCTTTCGTCAGAGCAAAAATCATTTCCAATAAACGGCATCAGAATCCCATTGAGAATCTGAATTATGAAATGGCTTGGACACAGCCTGTGGTATACGATGGTCCAAAACTTTAACCTGATGGCAGATGTTGTACTTGGCCAATCTTAACACCAATGAAGAATATAATTTCCGTCACACCGCTGCAATTTCCTTGGCAGACCCATGATCCGTTTATTTTTTGTGCTTATCACAAAGACGACTACCCTGCTGGTCGATCAGATATGACACCAGATGCTGACCTGAATGGCAGAAGCCTGGGCCACGATTTTGATTCCAGTAATGCATGGAGGATGTATCACGGTAGGTCCGTTCCTGGTTTCCCCCAACATCCACACCGTGGCTTCGAAACGATCACCATTGCTAAGATGGGCTTGGTAGATCATGCCGACTCCCTTGGAGCAGCAGGAAGATTTGGAAATGGCGATGTCCAGTGGATGACAGCCGGTAGGGGAGTGTTGCACTCCGAAATGTTTCCTTTATTGAATCAAGAAGCTGACAATCCGCTAGAGCTTTTTCAAATCTGGCTGAACCTTCCAGCTAAACACAAGATGGTTGATCCCCATTTCAAGATGCTTTGGAGAGATTCCATTACTGAGCTATCGGTTGAGGATGAGATGGGAAAAAGTGCCAAAATAAACGTGGTCGCGGGGAGTTTTAAGGACAATGAGGCACCACCACCTCCACCCAACTCTTGGGCAAGCGATCCAGAAAATGAGGTGGCAATCTGGACCATTCGTATGGAGGCTGGAGCAGTTCTGACCTTGCCACCAACCAAGAATGAGGCAACTAGAAACTTGTTTTTCTATCATGGTGAATCTTTGCTCTGTGAGGAAGAAACCGTTGAGTGTGATCATCGCATCAGCTTGGTTTCGACAGCTCCTGTAACTATAAAGAATGGACCTCGGGAAAGTCATCTCTTATTGCTTCAAGGAAAACCGATTGGTGAGCCAGTGGCTCAACACGGGCCATTTGTAATGAATACACCAGATGAAATTCAGTCGGCATTTAGTGATTTTCAGCGTACTCAATTTGGTGGATGGCCCTGGCCTAAGAACGATCAAGTACATCCTAGGGAAAGTGGCAGATTTGCCCTGCATGCTGATGGGCACAAGGAGGAGAAGTCTGACATAACCTTATGAAAGGGCTCTTCATAGGTGTGACTACACTTGACCTTTTATATCCGATAGCACAATATCCAGAGGAAGATAGCAAGACGAACGTGGATGGTGTACATCTGTTTTTAGGAGGACCTGCCACCAACGCAGCGATCACGTTTGCTTCTTTAGGTGGTACACCTACCTTGATCTCTGCAGTTGGTGAGAACGTGTGGAGTCCATTGATTAAGGAACGTTTACATGCATATGGTGTTCATCATATTGACTTGATGCAGAGAAAGGAACATGAGATGTCTTGTTCATCGATTTTGGTAAATACTAGTTCAGGATTGAGGACGGTGGTTACATCCAGGCCGGCTAGCGTCGAGCCCAATTGGCAGAAGCACAGCATTGATATCGGAGAATATGCCGTCTGTACACTTGATGGATTTTATCCCCAAGTATCCTTGAACTTGTTGAAGGATGGGTTTGATGGTCCAGTAGTTTTCGATGGTGGAAGTTATAAACCTGAGACCGACAAATTATTATTCCGAGTTACACATCCCATATTTTCAGAACGATTTGCATTTCCGAATGACGGAGTAATGGCAAAGGAAATGGAGGGTGCATCCATTAGAGAATATGCAATTACATGTGGAGAACGACCCATACAGTTCATAAGTAATGGAGTCACTGAATTGATCGAGGTGCCTGCTGTTACAGCCATTGACACACTGGCGGCTGGTGATATTTTTCATGGTGCTTTTGCCTGGTACATTCTAGTATACAAGGGGGATTTTAGGGCAGCCTTGAGATCTAGCGTTGAAGTAGCACAACAATCCATTCGTTTTCTTGGATCCCGTGCTTGGATGGATCATGATCATTTGACACAGGTTTCCAACAATAAATAATTCTTGCGAAGTAGCCAAATTCAACCACTCCGTGGTTGGCATAGGCTGATCGGTATATCATAGCATTTCCTACTGTGTTATTGATATTCA
Organism: Saprospiraceae bacterium; assembly: GCA_013001595.1. Taxonomy (GTDB): domain Bacteria; phylum Bacteroidota; class Bacteroidia; order Chitinophagales; family Saprospiraceae; genus JABDMH01. Next base: position 27,819 of record JABDMH010000129.1, read on the forward strand.
ATCCCTTCGGGATTGTTAGCTTATGACCTTGGAATGCCGAGGGAATTCAAGCTCAATAGCCTGGGATTAAATCCCTGGCAAATCAAGATTGCAACATCCACTCTAACTTAACCTATAACCAAGAATCCTGAAGGGATTCAATAAGAAGGCCCCACAATCGGTGGATCCGACGATATACAGGCGGATAAAAGCGCCTTTCCCTCGGCAAGATTCCAAGATGGGGTACAGTCGAGAATACCTTGATTTCTAGGTCACTATTGCTGGCCACCCTTTTGATAAGATCGCTGGTCTATTACGAAGCCAAATTCAACCACTTTGTGGTTGGCTTAGGCTGTTCGGTATATCACAGCATTTCAATCCGAGCTATTGCTATTCGATTCCCTTCTGGATTGCTCGCTCAAGACCTAGAATCCTGAAGGGATTCAACACCAATAACCTCGGGTAGAACCCATGGCAAAAAAAACCTGCAACGTCCACTCTAACTTAACCTATACCCCGAATCCTAAAGGGATTCAATACTAATTACCTCTGGTGAACCAGTGGCAATACCCAATGAGAATGGCTAGACTTGCGCCATTATCTATAGACCTTGCTCAAATAAGTAAAGATTAGAAACCGGGCTCAAGTGCCGATCGCAGGCAACAATGTTTTCGATTTTTCCATCTGAGAAATGAGCACCTGTGCCCAGACTGAAATCACATCCATTATTTTCGAATACTCTGGAATATAATTTTCGCAAGTGGTGGTTCCCCTCATCTGCACAGAAGAGAAATAGATCGGCAATGTTTTCGCCTTTTTCACTCTGCCCGAATCCCAATAGATAGCAACGTCCATTATAGGTATAAAGATTAATGTTTTGATAGGATATCCAACGATCATCCCACCAATCTTGTCGTAAACTGTCCATAGGTGTAACGGTCTGTGTAAGATGCATGGTGGATGCTATGGATGGTGAGCTTGTTGTATAAATATCCAGATCTTTGGTGTGCCAGTTGCCTACGATGCATATCCATTTATTTTTATAAAATGTTAGTCCAACACAGCCTGCCGTTGCCCTTTCATATGGACCTGACCTCTCCATCTGATTTACCAGGGTAGCATTTGCCAGGCCATTTCTGATATCGTAAAGTTGGACAACTGAGGTATCACGAGCTTCATTGTCTTCAATGCCAATTGATAAGTATCCATCTGATATTTGGAAGCCGCCAGCGTGCTTTAATGGCTTTTCCATAAGATCAATGAGGGAGGATACGCGAGGACTGGCTTCTAACTGTATGGAAGCCATATAGGCAACTTGATCAGAGCTACCGGACACTACAGCTAGATCCTGGTCTTTGACTTGTAGAAATTGAACGCCTTGGAGATGACCCCCAGATGGAAAGGGACCGATGTCGTTTGCGATTGATATCTTGCTATGGTTGCCACTTAATGCCTGGAAAGAACGAACCATAACATCTATACCATCCGATTGCCTGTGGACACAGCTAATGCTCAGTAGCATAAGTACCGCGAGCCAAATAGGAAACGCCAAATTTGAAAGTCTTGGATCAGGAAAAGTCGGCATGTGGACGCAGAGATAAGTAAGCAAACTGGGTGTTTAAAGCGTCAAATGTCGGCATTATTCACTAGTGAATGCACTCCGAAAAGGTCACCAAATCAAAAATGGCTCTTTTGACAATCTTTCCATTTTTCTCAGCCAGTGCAATGTCTGATAAATATCTATCCAGTTTGAATTGTTTTTTTGCACCAGTATTGCGTTACAGAACCTCTTGTATAGCTCTGCTACAAGAGAACCTGCGCCTTATCCTAGCACACAATAACTGGGTCACTGTTGGATACATACCCATCATACTTTACACGTACTGATACTCAGGCATCACCCAATCTCGAAAAAGTGCAAATCTAATCCAAAATAGACTCATTTCATGAAATTGGCACGTTCCGGAGTACATTCACTAGTTTCGACTTGAATTGTGAACAATTGGGTTCCTTTGACACTTATATGAAAGTTGTTGAACTTTATCCGCATGTCTACTTTCGCACCATCTACTGAGATCTCGACCAATCTTCTCAAGCAATATCAGACGATAAGGAGTAGATCTGAAGTCCTATGTCGTCCACTTTCAAAGGAAGATTACATTCCCCAGCCGGTACCATTTGTGAGTCCGCCAAAGTGGCATCTAGCGCACACCACTTGGTTTTTTGAAGCATTTATTCTGGAGAAGCTACAAGCTGGCTACCAGCCATTTCATAGAGATTTCGGGTTTCTCTTTAACAGCTACTATAATGCGGTAGGGGAAAGGTTATTTAGAGCGGATCGGGGTAACATAACCCGTCCGGGAGTCGATGAAGTATATGCCTATCGTAAATCTGTGGATCAGGCAATGCAGGATTTAATAGAAGAGGGCAGTACGCAGCAATTGGACACATTGCTTACACTAGGTTTACATCATGAGCAACAACATCAAGAGCTACTTTTGACTGACTTGAAGTACACGCTTGCTCACAACCCGATTTTCCCCATTTATCAGGACAGCTTTTCTCTAGTGAATCAAGAAAATGTGGAGGCCGGCATGTTGGAGGTCGACAGTGGTATTTACGATATTGGATTTGAAGGTGATGGCTTTCACTATGATAATGAACGGGCAAAACACCAAGTCTACCTACACAGGTATCAAATTTCGAAGGCACTTGTAAGCAATGGAGAATTTCTGGCATTCATTAGTGACGGGGGATACCAAAGAAGTGAACTTTGGCTTGATGAAGGCTGGTCTTGGGTGCAATCGCAAGGCATAACCAAGCCTCTATATTGGCATCAGGTGGAAAATAAATGGCATCAGTATACCTTGTCTGGCCTAAGGCCCATCATTGAAGGTGAGATATTGGCCCACATCAATTTTTATGAAGCCTCTGCATATGCGGAATGGAAATCAATGCGCTTGCCAACAGAATTTGAGTGGGAGGTTGCTTCAGGCTTTTTGAAATGGGGTACGAGATGGGAGTGGACTGGCAGTTCATATTTACCTTATCCAGGATTCGACAAAGCACCGGGTGCCATCGGGGAATACAACGGTAAATTCATGATTAACCAAATGGTGTTGAGGGGTAGTTCCAGCGCCACTTCACCTGGTCATAGCAGGAAAACATACCGAAACTTTTTTCATCCTCACTTGGGTTGGCAATGTACAGGCATTCGTTTGGCTAGCAAACAAATTTTTTGATCTAGATCATATGAGCGGACTACCAAATCAACAAGTACAGGTGATCTCAGAATTGGCCGATCATGTTGCCATCGGTCTCGCAAGTACACCGAAGTATCTTTCGTCGAAGTTTTTCTACGATGACAGGGGTAGTAAGTTGTTTCAGGAGATCATGCAACTGTCAGAATATTATTTGACTAGGGCAGAGAACAAAATATTGAGAGAGCAATCTCATGCCATTTATCAAAACCTATATTTCGAAACGGCATTTAATGTGGTGGAATTGGGTGCCGGCGATGGTTCGAAGACTCGACATCTCCTAGGTCACTTGCTTGATAGTGGAGTGGAATTCACCTATTGTCCAATTGATATTTCACGTCAGGCGATCGTCGATTTGTCGGTCAAATTGGATAAGCATTTGCCAAACCTAGATGTTAGACCTTATGTTGGCGACTATTTTGATATGCTCGAAGAGGTCATTTCTTCAAATAGGCCAACCTTAGTGTTGTTTCTAGGTAGTAATATTGGAAATTTTGAAAATGATGCTGCCATAGAGATGCTTTCTTTAGTATGCGATGCACTCATGGAAGGTGACAAACTTTTACTGGGAGTTGACCTAAAGAAAAATCCCAACATTATTCGCAAAGCTTACTTTGATGAACGCAGGATTACTGCAGCATTTAATTTAAACCTCTTAAGGCGAATCAATCGGGAGCTAGGAGCCAATTTCAACGAAGATCAATTTGACTTTTATTCGCATTACGATCCCATCACCGGTGATGTGCGCAGTTACCTTATTAGTCTAGTCAAGCAAGAGGTCGACATTCCTGCACTGAGACGCCGCTTTCCATTTGGCCGAAATGAGATTATTCGTACCGAATTATCAAAAAAGTATGCGTTACAAGAAGTCGAAATGCTAGCTGAACGCAGCGGATATCAAGTGATAAGACACTTTAAGGACCCTGATGCCTACTTTACTGACAGCCTATGGGTTAAGTAAAGTCGATTGCGATTCAACCTTCATTCACCTACGTCAATTGCAAACTCCAATGATCCCTTACACCAATTTTTCAATGTCCTTGGTAAGCACTTCATCTAGATCGTATCCTTCTATTGGAATGACCTGACCACTTGCCGGATCCCAGTCGATTCTCCGACCCAATTTATAGGATATGCCTGCCATGTGTGCAGTAATGGCCTCCTCAAATCCTTCCTTAATTCCACAACTCATTTTTGTTCCATTACGGATGCCACTTAACCATTCACGCATATGCAGATGTGTTGAGTCAACACGCTTACCGTCACGATATGTATACAATAGGCCTTTGTCAGCAAAATACTTAGCTGTGGCAGAAGTAATACCGTCGACAGCGTTGGCTGAAGGATCATACTGATAAAGGGGCACGTTGGGATCTATGATTTCATCCTTGATCATATTTTTGTACCGAGTAGAATTGCGATCAGCATATATGGTTAATCTATTGCCTAGTTCCATGGTGGCATCATGACCCATCAAAGCTGTGGTTCTGCTGTATTGATTACCCAAGCTGGCGCTATACACTAGAGTCATGCCTTTCTCTTTCCCGGGCTCTTGACTTGGGCCGGTTGTGAATTCCGGATATTCAAGATTGATTTGCATCACATCCGGTACATTTCTTCCATCTCTATGTGTATAAATACCTCCAGAAGCTATGACCGAACGAGGTATACCCATATTCAAAACGCAATTGATGCGATCATAATCATGCACCATTAGGTCTCCGGACAAGCCAGAACCATATGCCCACCATTTCCTCCAGCGGAAAAAGTGTTCTGCATTGAATGGAATTTGGGGGGCGTTACCCAGAAACTGCTGCCAGTCTACGGTATTGGGATTGGCTTTCTCATGGATGTGATATTGCCAAGCCCCATTATCGCTATTTCGATTGGTATTAGCTTGAATAAGCGAGACATGGCCAAGGATGTTTTTGTCAATAACGTCCTTGGCAGTAACAAAGCTCTGAGTTTGGCGATGTTGGTGCCCAACTTGAAAGACCCTATCTGAATTTTGGACAGCTTCTCTCAGTGCATAGGTCTCTGCGATGTTATGTGTCATCGGCTTTTCTAGATACACATGTTTTCCAGCCTGCAGTGCTGCGATCGCGATGGGTGCATGCCAATGGTCAGCAGTAGCGATCACGACGGCATCAACATCGCTACTTGCCAATAGTTCTTCGTGATGTTTATAGATTTTCACAGAAACACCATCCTTGCTGAATGAATCTGCCGCTTCCTGTGCCCTTACGTCAAATAGATCACAAACTGCTGTGACCTGGACATTTAGATTTTCTTGTTCTAGAAAAGATTTAAGGCGAGTATCGTTTGGGTTCTTGGCTGCAGAATCCTCCATATTCTTTAGCCACGTTTTTGTGGCGAAGCCAAGGGATCTGCACAGTTGAGGTCCTCGAATGCCAAATCCAATAATGCCCAATCTGATGGGATCACCACTCATTGGTCCAGTATCGGGCGGCTGGGAAGCATTTATATTTAATGTTTCGAGGATCGTATTTCGACTCTCCTTCTGTGAAGATGCTTTACTAGCTCCTGCCCAAAAAACAGCTCCTATGATTGGTAGTCCTGCCAAGCCCTTGATGACATCTCGTCGGGACAAATCTGAAAATGATTTTTCTTCGCTCATATTATTTTAAATTCACGCAGTTTGAATGGAAGTATTATCACGTAGTCGTTTTATGCCAAAATAATACCCTGTAGGTATTAAGAATAGGAGATAGAGTGCTACAGCCTCAATAAGATTCTTATTGACTAGAAAATAGCTACCCTCAGTACCTGCTTGATCCAAACCAGGGAAGGCCGGATGTGCAAAGTAGTACATCACCAATAATCCAATGCCAATGATGGCACCGATTTTTTCAAAAATGCCTAAGGTGAGCGCCAATCCAACGACAATGAGGCAAGCTATATTTAAAAAGTCTACAATGCCGATTAGACTATCACTTGCTAGCCAGCCAAAGATTGGTTTGGCAAAACCTTCAGAGCTCAACAAGTAGTATTTTGCTGTCCAATTGGCATTGAAAAGTTTGACTGTTCCCTCATAAAGGAAGTGCCAGCCGATGACTAGCCGTAGGAGTACAATGGCATTTAGTTGTGTTTTACCTAGATTCATAGGGTTCATGTGAGTTTAATTTCAATATCTGCCGTTGTACACAGTCTAATGAAAATCCATGGTCAGATTTAGGCATCAATTGGCCATCTTCCAACAAAGACTCTACCGGTCCCCCGCTGGTACAGATGACTTGGCACAAACAGCTATTTATTAATGGACTCAAATTCGAATTCTTCGATTTACAAATTCATGATCTGGATCATAAGGTGCTATGATCTACTCCCAAACTACTTCTTCACCTTCTAATATAGGAATTCTTCAGCGATAACGAATGCTTCGTAAGCGGTTTTGTAGTGGTTGAATAAGAGAAAGACAAAGTGACCTTTTCTTAGATGATAGGTCCAACCAATCAGTCTGGCGGTATTTTTCACTGCCTCGCGTTTTCTTAAATAAGTGTACCAAATAATTGAGTGACCATCAGTTTCCCAGTAGGACAAACAAGTTTATTTAGCGAATTCCGAAACAGGAGCACGCTTTGGATTGGTTTCGTCATAATATTGATCCGTTTTCTGGGTGTCGTTTGCCAGAGCCTCCTCTGATTGGAGCCTTTGCGCTCACTTATCTTTGATGGTGGATCTTGAAGTATTTATTGCTCTTTCGGTGAGGGTGAGCTATGGGCTCAGATTTCCAAATTGACTTGGTAGGTAAAATATGCTTACGTACGCTCTAAGCAAGTTTGAATGGATATAGATACCGATCATCGGGAGGTAAAATTTGAACGGATTTGTCGGCATAGTTATATAAACTCAAGACATAGCGCATAGCTTGTATGCGACTGTTCTCACGATCGTTTGAACTAATGAGAACCCAAGGACTCTGCTCTGTATGTGTACGTTCAAACATAGCTTTTTTGTACTGCGTAAATGCCGCCCATTTCTCCTGGGCAGCCACATCTACGGGACTTACTTTCCAGCGTTTGAGGGGACTTACCAAGCGTTGTTTGATTCTTGCAGCTTGCTCATCAGCTTTTATGGAAAACCAAAATTTAATAAGGTGGATACCATCATCGATCAACATTTTTTCTAATTGAAGCACCTGGTTCATAAATAATTGGTACTGGTCATCAGAGCAAAAACCCATGGCAGGTTCTACTACGGCACGATTGTACCAACTCCGATCAAAGAGCACAATTTCTCCTGGATTTGGGAGTTCCTTAATGTATCGCTGAAAGTACCATTGACCAGCCTGAACTTGTGAAGGTTTGCCCAGGGCCACAATGCGATATTCGCGAGGATTAAGAAATTGTGTAAATCGAAAGATGGCTGAACCCTTGCCAGCAGTGTCACGTCCTTCAAATATGATGGCCACCCTACGACCATCTTCACTAATGTGTTTTTGCAACTTCAACAACTCTACTTGCAATAAATAGAGTTCTTCAATATGCTTGGCATTGACCTGATAGTGCTCCTCGATGGCGTATTGATCCATGGGGTCGTTGTATTGAGCTGCTACTTAATAAATCTGAAGAATGTTTCTTAATGCAGGCTCATACGCATCCGCATAGCGCATCATTCCCAGGTCGTTTGGATGGGAGCCATCGGTAGCTCCTTCGCCATCCGTTCCAAGAAGATTTTCCCCACTTAAATAATAGATGTTCGGGATGTCTTGATCTTGTAAACGCTCATAGGTTTCTCGAAGTGCCTTACGGTTATCCTGATGGTGTTTGAAGCGACTTGGTTTGAAGAGTGCATTGGTATTTGAACGATCTTCTACTAGGAGAATCGGTGTGGAGCTGTGTTTAGCTCTCAGGATTTTAACGAAGGGCTCTGCTCGTTCCTGCACCTGATCCGGGCCCAGGTTAGGTAAACAATCTATTACAAAGGTCCGGGCATCCAATTCAGCCAGCAAAGATGCTACCTCTGGCTCCATACGGCCGTTTCCTGAAAAGCCTAGATTCATAGTAGGCACCTTTAGTCTTCGTCCCAATATGTTGGTAAATGCCATCCCGGGCCTAGATGCGCAAGCTCCATGCAAGATAGAGGTACCATAGAAGACCACTGGTTTGGCCGTTCTTGGTTGAATAGGTGCAAAGACTGTATCCTTTGGAACTCCAATTTCCAAAGATTCTACACCATTGTATAAAGGAAGATAAATCGAGAACAGATAAGATAATCCTGATAGATCGTCCACCAACTTGTATTCGGTTTCTTCTAATACCGGTCGACTAACTCCCACCCATCGACTATGACCGGTTACATCCTCAGCGTAGAGATCCATTCCACTGACTCCCGTCGCCGGCATATGAGCCATTGCCAACCTTTCAGAATGTAAGGTATAGCGAACGTGGACTTCTTTGGCATCCGTCCTGAATCTTGTCATCATGCCAGCGGAATGCCTGGATAGATTCCAGACTGCCTCACGTACAGTCTGTTTGGCGTGTTTGGGAAAGCGATCATAGTATCTAAAGGTATCTGTCCATCCTTTGCCTTCGATTCCCCAATCTTCCACGTTGTACCAGTCTAAATCCTCCGAAAGCTGTTGACTTCCAAATGATGCACCTGAGGAAGCCCAAGCTCCAAGGGTAAGCGCACTATTCACTACAAACTGTCGTCGGGATATCATCTGATGGTCTTTCTTAATTGGCTACAAGATTTTCTGCCAAACATATATAGATTCTTTCTCTTCAGGATTATCAGGGGATGCGTCCTTATTTGAGTCAGGTTCAGGATGAGGCTACAGTGCATAAACCTTATCCATGCGCTCAGAGATGTCATTGAGACGGTCTTGGTCTCCACCGGGGACTTCGGCAGAACCCCATTCTCCACCATACCCGACTTTGGCAAGGGCTGCATTTACTGCGGCCCAGTTGCAATCACCATCACCGATCTTAACTTTAAAGCCCTCCCAAACACCTTCTTCCTTCTGTAGCTTTCTGCTATATTCTTTCACATCGATTTTCATAATGCGAGATCCAAGAGCTTCAATCCAATGTTCTGCCCAACCATACCGAATCACATTGCCAATATCCATATACCATCCGAGCATATTGCTATTGAACTGATCAATATATCTTACCGCTTCAAGTGGACTCAGGAGGAAATTGTTCCAGACATTTTCCAGCGCTATCTTTATGCCGGTCTCCTGGGCAATGGGCAACATCTTCTCAATTTCCACCACAGATCTATCCCACGCTTCCGCATAGCTGATTTCTGCATTGACTACAGCAGGTACTAGGAGTACCGTTGTTCCACCGTATTTCTTACAGGCATAGAGCGCATCTATCATTGAGTCCGTGCAGATTTTTCTTACCGCAGGATCTGGATCAGACAATGGAGATTTCCAGTGCTTAGAGTTTACTACTCCGGGGATTTCTAACCCTGTTATTTTCTTGGCTTCAAGAATCTCTTCATCTTTTAGCTCGTGGGGATAATTCAATTCAACACCATGAAATCCAGCGGCTTTAGCCATTTGGAATTTCTCCAAGACGGTGTCTCCTCCTTTGATCATGCCATATTTCAGACTCTTCTTTGACAGAGGTCTACTCTTGTCAAATAGGTGAGTAAGACTGCTCGTGGCAAAGGCACTTGCTACAGCACTAGTCTGCAGAAAGTCTCTGCGATTCCATATTCTCATAGAGTGGAGTTTAGGCAAATTTAGTGATCCCCGGTCTAGCTACTTCTTTCAAAGGCCAATTGAGGTCCCAGTTACAATCTTCCAACTTGGGTCCCAATGTTTCTTCCGAGTTGAATGCTTCATCCCAAGTAATGGTCTGACCAGTGTAGGCAACCATCCGGCCCCATATCGCCAGCAAGGTGCTGTTGGCCATGCGCACGCCGTCATTAAATGGATTACCTGATCTTATGGATGCAAACAAGGTGTTGTGTTCATTTTGATACATGTTGCTACGCTCACCTTCCCATTTCCATTCACGCTTACCCATTATGTGATGATTATTGGATACATGAATGTTGCACCTGCCCTTGTTGCCAGTGATATCTAGACCATACGCTCGAGAGCATCCATGTTGCTGTCTGCTAAAATGGAAACCCTTCTTACCATCTGGATAGTCAAATACAATGGCAAAGTGATCAAATACATTCCCATAATTATCCTCTGTTCGGCTTTGTCTACCACCAGTACCTGAGGCACTGATGGGCATTTGATCACCCATAGCCCATGACATCAGATCGATACTATGAACAGCTTGCTCAGTGATATGGTCTCCTGACATCCATGTATAGTAGATCCAATTGCGTAGCGAATATTGAAAATCATTCCATTCATCTTTTCTTTCGTGATACCAGAGAGAACCGGTGTTGTAGGTATTGTAGACCGTGTGGATATCTCCAATAGCCCCATCCAAAAGACGCTCATAGGTAGCCTGTTTTGGCTCATCATGCCTCCAGCAAAATCCAGACATCAATGCCAGTCCTTTTTCTTTAGCCATCTTGGCAGCGGCGATCACCCGCCGAATGCCAGGAGCATCTACAGCTACTGGCTTTTCACAGAAGACATGCTTGCCTGCCTTAATAGCAGCTTCCAAGTGTCCTGGTCTGAAGCAGGGAGGAGTAGTAAGAATAACTACATCAACATCCGATTGAAGTACCTTTTGATAACTATCAAATCCGATGAACATTTGGTCCGGTTGGACCTTTATCTTGTCTGGATTCTCCTGCAGCAGATTAGTGTAGGATTTTTGAAGTCGATCGTCAAAGACATCGGCCATGGCTGTAAGCACTACATTGTCATCTGCTTTGGTAGCTTGCAATGCAGCTCCAGTACCTCTACCTCCACATCCGATCAATCCTACTTTTAGTGTGTCAGCGTTAATATCTCTAGATTTAGCACTGAGTAAGTTAAGACCGATGGTACTGGCCAATACAGCTGAACCTGTTTTCTTTACAAATGATCTTCTCGATGACTGATCTTCCATTCTCCTAGGCATTCTTATTTTTGTTTTAGCTAATTAGCTCTTGAAATTACAAAATTATCTAGAATCTACTGCTGCGTGCCCCGTCCCAGCTTGTTTGTGGCTCTGTGTGATTCCCCTAGTTGCAATGTCAGGTGTGCAGGACATTTGAGGACTTTTTAGGTTCAATCGAACTTTGTTTAGTAGCTTTAAGAGTAATGAAATAATAGGGAGATGGTAAGAGGGTATTTCTACTTAGTTGCTTCATTGATGCTTTCAGTGTATGCATTGATAGAATTACAATACATCCTTACCCCAATGGTATTCTCCGTTATACTTTTTGTGGTTCTAAGACCACTGCACAAGCGGTGGTTGAGATTAGTCAAGATTCCGCTGCTTGCTGTACTGCTCACCTTGCTCTCTATGCTGATTCCATTGGCGGCTTTTGTGCTGTTTTTCTCCTTTCAAATCATTGATGTTGTTCAGAATTTCCCATCCATCACAAACAAGGTTCAAGCCGGTATTGATCAGGCTTTTAGTTGGATCGGTGATCTGAAAATCATCCGAAATTTTGATTGGAGTAGCTCGCTGGAAGAGAATGTGAGCAGTGGTGTAGCCCAGGCTTTCGATCTGGTCCGTGTCGGCATTGCTGAATCGACTCAGATTTTTGCCAATGTGTTTTTAACATTCCTCTATCTATTGTTTCTGCTGCTCTATCATGATGGCTTACGGAAATGGAGCTCTATGATCATTGGAAGTGCACATAGTAAGTGGCACGACATCATATCTGAAATCAAATCAATGATCGAGCACTACCTAATTGGTGTTTTTACGGTGGTGGTCATTTTATCCATACTTAATAGTTTGGGCCTAGTGGCGATCGGCATGCAATACGCGATCTTCTGGGGAGTGTTGGCCGGTTTTCTAGCACTCATTCCCTACATCGGCACAGCCATAGGTGGAGCTTTTCCGCTCCTTTACGCCATTGCAACTGGATCAAGCTGGTTCCAGCCCGTAATGGTCGTCATCTTATTCGGGTCGATACAGTTTATTGAGGGTAATTTTATTACTCCAAAGATTGTGGGCAATCAGGTCAGTCTAAATCCATTAACTGCCATAGTATCGCTAGTTCTTGGAGCGGCCATCTGGGGACTGTCTGGAGTAGTTCTGGCCATTCCGATTGCTGGTGTGGTTCGGATCGTGTGTTCGCATTTTGAATTGCTACAACCCATGTCATTTGTGATGGGCACTGCAGTTAGTGAATACAAGGAAAGTAAATAGATTGTTGAATTTCTAGGACTTTTCACCGAGTAGTTCCATAATCATATATTTGAGGGTTTGAACAACAAGATTTGATATTTGCTCTCCCTTCTTAGCTGTGGCATGTGTAGGATCTCCAAATACACCATTGGGTGTCATTTCAGCCATTGATCGAAATAGGTTTGCTTTTGCTGGACGCAACATATCTGCCTCTGCCCAGGTATAAGTAGCTTGGTTTTCACCAGATTTAATCTCATTCATTTTTACCAGATGTGGTGCAATATGCAACATGAGGGAAGTTTCAAATTCACCGGCATGTCCAATGCCACCGGGACCAGATTCTGAAATTTTGAGTAGGGCCTCCACTGCCAATTTCCACCATGTCACCATAATTAGCTGTGGTACCTCTGGACCTAATTGCTCGAAAATGACTTGACCGATTCCCTGATTTCCTCCGTGACTATTGAACAAGATCAGCGTGTGAAAATCGTGTTCAGCGACTGATTCCAGAATTTCTTCGACATAGCCCGAAAAGCCAGATGGTGATACCGATAGCGTACCAGGAAAATCCATATGATGGCGAGAGCACCCAACAGCGACAGGAGGTAGGATCAAGATCTGGTCGGGAATCTTCTGGTGAAGGGCATGGGCAAAATGCCACCCAATCATGCGATCGGTGGCCAAGGGTAAGTGCGGGCCATGCTGTTCCGTAGCAGCAATGGGTAGTAAGACAGGAATGTTTCTAGCCAGGGCCTCGATTTCCATAGATGTTAGTTCGTCCCAAATCATAGCATACTTGATGATTAGGAACGAAAGGTATTATTCATTTGGGAATTTGGAGCCGCCTGAGTAAAGAATTCCTTTTTAATGTTTTCCTTCTGAGCTATTCAAAATTATGCTTATCAGACTAATCTTCCTTTTTGGGTATTTATCATTCCGGAGAGCATTGTGCTCTTATTAATTGCGCTCACTATGATTTGGCAGTACTCGAAAATAGCGTGGGTCAATCCTGCGGAGGTGTTGAAAGTATAGATAGTCGGCAGATCGTTGTTGATTTAAAACTTTCGATATTTTTATGAGATGGCCAATACGTTTATCGAAAAGTGCAAGGTGCTCTATGCTGCCATCTTTTGTATCTACAGTCTGTCTTTGATTGCTTATACAGATGAAAGCCACTACAGTGAGGTATTTCAGGAAGTTAGAAACTTCAGGGTCTTCACGCCACAGGACTATTTGACAGAGGGCAAGCGCTATGCCGTAATCTATTATTTTCATGGATGTGGAGGGAGTTATCGACGTAGTGGCCCTTACAGCTATGCTGATTATGGACTGACCGCTCCAGATGGTTTTGGAAACCGAAATGATCCAGATTTTGCGTATGCCAACAATGCAGATTTTGAGAATGTAGCGGATGCCAAACAAGTCATCATAGTTTGTGTTGATGGAAAACTGGAAGATTTGCCAGCTGATGGCTGCAGGGTGTATTTTCCTTCACTGGCTGAAGAGTGGAAGAGGCAGTATTATAATTTCTCTGACTACATAAAGGAACTCATTGCTGTAGTGGATAGCAGATATCGAACCATGCCCGGATCGAATCAGAGAGCTGTCATGGGGTTGTCAATGGGTGGACACATGGCCACTTGGGTGGCGGCGACAAATCCACAACTATTTAGCAGTGCATCTCATTTTTGTTACGGCCCAAGCTTTTATAAGGTTGGAGAGCCACCCTATCAAACCACTGTCGACCTTAAGCAACTGTGGCGTAACTTTAGAGGGGTTCCTTTTCGACACGCCACTACAGACAGAGATTACCTTCGCTACTACAGTAAGGATTTATCCAACGCTTTTCAGGGGGCTGGTTTCGAGAATGACTTTTATCTCGCAGACTATTGTCATCACGCTGCTGCTAGGGTGGATCTTCAAGTTGATTTTCATCAGTCGCACTTTGGAACGAGGGAAGAGGTATCATGCTTTTCATATGTCAATTTCTATCCTGAGTTTACCGCTTGGGGTTATGATGTGACCAGTGATAAGCTTGAGAACGGGTGGATTTACCTTCATGATGTGACCAGTAATGGGTTTGGCATATACACGAGGAAGCGACTCCCATGGGGTCTTCCTATGGAATCTTTTGATATAAAGGTCACTACACCTTCACTCTACAGACCTGGACTTACATATACCATCGCAAGATTTGATTACGGGGATGGTCAGATTTCTACATACTCGCAAGTTGCTGACGAAAAAGGTCGGCTTTCCCTCACTAGTAAAGGAGGTCATGGGCAAGAGATCGGTATCGGTGGCAGCGACTTACAGCCGCCAATCTTTGTACTTAGTGATCCCGTTAATGAAATGATCTACTTAGAAAGTGGAGAATCACTGGCTCGCTCTCTGGATGTAATCAATTTGTCAGAATCTAAGCAGAGAGTTGAATTTGTTATTGCTACTGAGGATACCGCTGCATTGGTGGTGGTGCGTAAGCGGAAATATTTGATACTGCCACCTTTGTCTCGAACCAGGATTGATTCATTCCTTGTTATTGAAGGAAATCTGAAAGAAAAGCGCAGTGATCGTGCATATATCAAAGTCGGATCCACTATAGGAGGCCAAATTCAAGATCGTACACAGTTACTCCCGGTTCAAGTGTATAAGAATGCCCTTAGCCCTAGGGAAAATAAGATTCAGGCCTTTGATGGCAAGTCCAAAGAGCTACCGGTATTTAGCTACGCTTGGAACGAATGGGATGAACCACTGCGCGTACAAACGATCACTGAGGGTAAGGGAAATGGAAATGGCATTGTAGAGACCGGAGATACCTTTTCCCTCTGGATTCAACTTCCTGAGGGTTTCGATGATAGAGATGTTTTGACATGGCATCCCATATTGCCCCTTTACAGCTCCGAATCAGAAGGCTTCGAACTAATAGACCTTGCACTCCACCGCTTCAATACCGGTCGAGAAATCCAATCTGGACTTATTCGTCTCACAAGGACACCCACAAGGCAATCACCTATTGTTATTCCGTTCCAAACGGAACTGTTGAAGGTCGAGCCGCTGGAGGACGATTGTCACCGACCTGCAGCAGATAATTTTGACTATTTCTATGGGGAGATTATCCTTGATGGAAGTGGCTTGAAGGACTAGAACACATTTCAGCTCGGATAGCTTCGCCGAATTTTTAGGAGCGCAAGTGGTGCAGTGATGAAATCAAATGCTTTGATTCTGGAGCCTCCTACTTCGTGCCACACATACAATGGTATTTCAGCTGCCCAATCATCAACTGGTTTGCCGGAAAACAATTGCCGATAGCGACAGAGAATTTCAATGTCAAAAAACCAGGGGGATATAAAGGGTTCTTTAAAGACCTGGGCTAAATGCTGGCTACGCATTAACTTAGCCCCACACTGAGTGTCATAGACCGAGAGATTAAACACTAGGCTAACTACGGTGGCGAAGATCCTGCCAAGATAATGTCGTGCCGTACTTCTTTCAATCTTTGAACCAAGTCTCTTCCAACGGCTACCGAGTACAAGGTGGTACTGATGGTGTTGGTTCATTAGACGCTCGAAGTGAAGGATCTCTTCAAGAGGAGTTGCCAAGTCAGCATCTAGAAATCCGACGATGTCAAGATCCCAATGCTCAATGGTATAGAGCATCCCACTGCGCACAGCTTCGGCCTTACCTTGATTTGCAGGAAGGTCTAATGCATAGACGTTGGGATTTTCTGTGGCCAATTTATTGATGACCCTATGAGTGGCATCGCTGCTTCCATCATTGACAAACAAGACTTGATATTGTGGGTGAGTGGTTAGAAAATCTACGAAGTCATCGCTGCGCAGCCGGTCAGCTTCATTATAACAAGGGACTACTAAACCGACCTTTTGCATAGTGCCAAATTTGAAAGGCCTGGAATATTGATACCAATAGCCTTAAAGAAACTACCAACACGGTAGTCCAGGATCAATATATTCTTAATCAATTTGGAAGTTCCTTCACCTCCTTTCCAATTGGCAACATCAGATCCAGCTTGCACATCTCTGGGCTTGATTTTTTCGATGAGTTTTTGTGCTAACCGAGGAAACAGTAGTGTACTAAAGAAATATCTAGTCATCTCGGTCTGGAGCCCTGCTTGCGCCAGCCTTTTTTTAAGACTGGTACTAGTATAACGGCGAAAGTGTCCCAGAATAACATCGTGAGCGGCAAACAAGGATTGATAGGCTGGTACCGTTATGAAAAAATGTGTATCGTCACGAATTAATGCATTATCAGCTACTGAAGACATAAAAGAGATTTCATCTTCTATATGTTCGATTACATCTAGCAACAGTACCACATCGATTGCACTTGGCTCCAGTTCGATTGCGTCCCAAGATTTATGAATGGTCACATTGGTGCCGGTGTACTTTTCCTGGAATGTGGACAATTGTTCAGCAGTGAAGTTGATGTCAAGTCCGATAAATCGTGCCTGAGGAAAGTATTCAGCTAATTTTGCGATAACAAAAGTGTCCCCGCAGCCGATATCAAGAATTTGAAAAGGTTCGGCCTTGGGGTTGGCATTATCCAAAATACTTGCAAGTGTTTCCTTCACTACTTGAAGCCGCGCAAGTTCCCAAGGATGACGAGCAGCGTTATCGAATAATACCACTTCACTAAGATCCATAAGATGGTAAGCTCATATTAAATCAAACCCTAATGTATAAAAACTAAGTTAATTGTATCTCACTTGAAATTTCTGCCGAAACCTATACAATTGCTGGCAACGATGACCCGTATTGCCGTCATCCTGGTTTTGCTTGACTTTACTTTCTATATTGCCAATCAATTTTGCTACTACTATGAAGGCTTTCGAAACGGGCAAGCAAACAATCAGGGATGTGACTTTAGGAGATGATGTAAGAATTTTTGATTTTGTAAACCTCTATGGTTGCACCATCGGTCATCGAACCAAGATTGGCACTTTTGTGGAAATTCAGGAAGGAGTGGTCATTGGTCCTGATTGTAAGATCTCTAGTCATTCCTTTATTTGCACGGGCGTGTCCATTGGCAGTGGAGTATTTATTGGCCATGGTGTTTGCTTTGTCAACGATAAATATCCAAGGGCGCTGAATAAGGAAGGACGAATGCAAACGACTGCTGACTGGACGGAAGAGCCCACGGTGGTGGCCGATCACGTATCCATTGGAACCAACGCAACCATTCTTCCTGGCATCCAAATTGGCGAGGGCGCCATTGTAGGGGCAGGGAGTGTTGTGACCAAGGCTGTACCACCCCATACTATAGTGGCTGGCAATCCAGCCAGGATCATAAGACCAGTCAAAGATCACTAGTTCATGGCCGAAGTACGGAAGGTGCCATTTACTGACCTGCATAGACAATATAGCCAGTTGAAGCAGGAAATATACGACTCCATTGAGGCCGTTTTTGAGGCTAGCGCCTTCACTGCTGGTCCATTTGTACAGGAATTCGAACATCAATTTGCCAAATATTGCAACACCCAAGGTGCAGTCGGTGTCAGTAGTGGTACTTCGGCTTTACATCTGGCTTTGCGGTGTTTGGGGGTGGGGCCTGGTGACGAGGTAATTGTTCCTGCCAATACCTTTATCGCTTCTGCTTGGGCTCCCATATATATGGGTGCTAATCCCGTCTTCGTTGATTGCGACGAATTTTATAATCTGGATATTAATAAAGTGGAAGCAGCGATCACAAAACGAACCTGTGCCATTATATGTGTGCATCTGTATGGGCATCCGTGCGATATGTATTCGCTTAAGGAAATAGGAATGCAATGTGGAGTGAATCTTATCGAGGACGCTGCCCAGGCGCATGGAGCAAAATATCACGGTCTTATGGTTGGGGGAATTGCTGAACTGGGGTGCTTTAGTTTTTATCCGAGTAAGAACTTAGGTGGAGCTGGAGAGGGTGGAGCTGTCGTAACTCAGAGAGAAAACTATGCAGCGCAGATACGAATGCTGCGCAATCAGGGCGCCCCGGCAAAGCATCAATATTCAGAGATCGGCTACAACTATCGTATGGACGGTATTCAGGCCGCGATTCTTCAGGTTAAGTTGCAGCATCTTGACCGTTGGAATATTCGCCGACGTGACATTGCATCTAGATATGAAGCTAAAATTGAGAATGGGCGCATACAAACCCCAAAGGTAGCAGATTCGGTCGAACATGCATTTCATCTTTATGTGGTATCTGTTGATGATCAGGCCAAGTTTACGAACCACCTGTCTAATCATCAGGTAAGTTATGGTTTGCATTATCCGATTCCTTGTCATCTACAAAAAGCATTTACCCATCTTGGAAACCGCCGAGGAGATTTTCCATACTCAGAGTACCTTGCTGCCCATGGTGTTTCTTTGCCTATATTTCCTGAGTTGACAGATGATGAAATCGACTATGTCATTGAAGTGGTAAATCGCTATAAATAGATCAGCTATGTGTTCCCACGTGTAGGTTGTTGGTATTGAATCCCTTCAGGATTCTGGGGCGGGGGTGAATCTGATGGGCAGATGTTTGTATTTCCTGACCCGGGTTTTACCCGGAGCTATTGATATTGAGTCCCTTTGGGATTTTCAACAGTACTTAATCCGCTAATTTTGAAGATGGAACGTCCCTGCGTTGCACGAAGGTTGTAAAAGTCGAGTCTAGTGGGATTTTGGATTTGGAACAAGCAATCCCGAAGGTATTGAATAAGGATAACACAGTATGAAATGCGGTGATATACGGAGCTACTTTTCGTCAACCACGAAGTGGTAGAGTAAGGCTATGATCACAAGACCAATAAGGAACCCCAAGGCTGTCTGTATAGGGGCGACTACATATCCGAGTTATAACTACCAAAGCCAATCGAATATAATACAAGTTCAACTTGCTTCTCCAGAGAGCCGACGCCATGGATAAATCTTATATTTCTGGAATATCCACAAAAATAGAAACACATAACACATGCATATTAAGGTTGAACGGAAGAACGAGTTTGCGATTCTCTTCTTGGATCGCCCCAAGGTGAATGCCCTCAATCATGATATGATCAAGGAGATGCGTGTCGTCGTAGCACAGTTGCAAAAGGATGATTCCGTCAGGGGGGTTATTATTGGTGGGCGGCCCAACTATTTTAGTGCAGGACTGGACCTGATTGAATTGTCCGGTTATGATCTAGAGGGTATCACTGCATTCTGGCAAGATTTCATAGGTATGATGGTGGACCTCATTAAATTCCCTAAACCGACCATCGCTGCCATTGGTGGCTACAGTCCTGCTGGTGGTGCCGTCATTGCGGTGACATGTGATTATCGGTTTATGACGGAAGGTGATCATTATCATATTGGCTTAAATGAAGTATCAGTGGGCATTTCGATTAATGAACCGATATTTAGATCCTATAGTTTTTGGCTGGGAGAACAAAAGGCATATCACGCAATGATGGAAGGCAAATTGTTTTCACCCAAGGAAGCTTTGGCGGTAGGTTTGGTAGATGCACTTTTTCCTCAAGAAGAGCTATTGGAAAGAGCTGAAGAAAAAATGAAGCAACTCCTGCGGGCAGATGACCATACTTTACAAAATACCAAGATGGCCCTGCGATCAGCATGGATCCGGGTGATCAGTCAAGATATGGAGGCCGATATTGCCGCCAGAAGTGCACGCTGGATGGAACCAGAGTCTCAACGCAGAATCGCACAAATATTAGGTAGCTTGAAACGCAGTAAATGATGGTTGAATAAATTGAAGCCAGATCTCTATAATAGTAATGAAAACACCAAAGAAAGACGCATGGAACCGAAGGGTCTTTATGAAGACCAGCGGTCTAGCTACGGCTGGACTAGTGCTGCCAAGTACACCTACCTCCGCTCTGGAGGTCAAGAAGAATCCCATCCCAGCATGGAAGGGATTTAACCTGCTCGATTTTTTCTCACCAGATCCCAATAATGCGCGGCCAGTAACCACGGAAGATTTTTTGCGATGGATAGCTGATTGGGGCTTTGACTTTGTACGCATTCCCATGGCATATCCATCTTATGTTAAGTTCGACCGATCGAAACCGATAACCACTCGACGTGTGCGTAAAATAGATCGCCGTGCCGTTGAAAAAGTTGATCAGTTGGTCTTGTTGGCACAAAAGTATGGACTACACGTAAGTCTAAACTTACATCGGGCGCCTGGATTTTGTGTCAATGCAGGCTTCGTCGAGCCTTATGATTTATGGAAGGATGAAGAAGCCATGGACGATTTCTGCTACCATTGGAAGTTTTGGGCCAAGCGCTACCGGTCCATGTCTCGAAGGGAGATAAGTTTCGATTTGCTGAATGAGCCATGTCTTAGAGTGGATATGAATGATCAGCATTCTAAACGAAGTGCCATTCCTGGACCATTATATCGAAAAATGGTGCTGTCGGCTGCGAGGGAAATTCAGAGGGCCAATCCAGACCACCTAATCATTGCCGATGGCAATAATGTGGGAAGGGATGTAATTCCTGAGATTATTGATCTGGACGTAGCGCAAAGTTGTCGTGGTTACAATCCGGGCATCATATCGCATTATAAGGCACCTTGGGTATTTAAAGACACTGAAAATCTGCCAGACCCCGTGTGGCCAGGACAAGTGGGAGATCAATATTTAAGTAGGGCCATGCTAGAAGAGATGTATGCTCCATGGATTGCCTTGACCCAACAAGGCGTCGGCGTACACTGTGGAGAGTGCGGATGCTATAATAAGACACCACATCAAGTCTTTTTAGCTTGGTTTGAGGATGTGATCGACGTATTGACAAGTCATGACATTGGCTATGCCCTATGGGAGTTTAGTGGAAGTTTTGGCTTAATGAATTCAGACAGAAAAGACATAGAGTATGAGGATTGGTACGGACAAAAGTTGGATCGAAAATTATTGGATCTGCTGATGAAGTATCATTAAATCAATTCATCTTTCAATAGGTTACCATACTGAAAAGTGAGTTTCTGGGACCAACTATTCAGAAGTCTTAATTGCTAGCCAACTAATATGTCTTTCTTTCGATCGTGTTTCTCCAGCTGCAGGATTTGGAACGAATTGTATACATTTTGAAAAATGATGTAGAAGATTGGACCAAGGGCAACGGTGGGTGCTACAAACGTGAGTGCCAACCAGAGGCCGAACATCGTATTTTTTCTTCCAAGGGACAAACTGCTGGCCATTCGTAAATCCAAACCTTCAAATCGCTCACCTATCTTAAACTGCATCAGGCAGATGATGCCCGTGATGCCTGCAATGCCAAGCAAGGTGAGCATAGTATCAGTGGAATCATAGCGTATGAAGTGAGTGGCTTTTCCGCATCCAATAAATACATTCAGCAGGAACAAATAAAACGAAAGGGGGCCCAGACGCAAGAGTTGGTTTGAAAGTCTTTGACTGGCCCTTTGGATGGTCAAGCTCACCACAAGAGGCACACCAACAACAATCATGACGGGGATGAAAACATCACCCACGGTAAGGCTAGAAGAAACTGGAAGTAGGAGGGGCAGTACCAATGGAATGGCCAATGCGACTAGGGGATTTGATAGCAGCACAGCAGTAGTAACATATCCCACCTCAGCACGAAGAAATTGGGCCAGCACTGGAGCTGCAGCTGCCGTAGGAGATATTCCTAAGACAAATCCAATGAGTCCATAGGTGAGACTGATCGGTCGAAGTAAGGTGAAAAGTAGAAGTGGCAGCACCAAATTTGCAAGTAGTAAGATAAGATGCGAACGGTTTAGAATTTTCCAATCAAAATCAATACTCAAGAATGCTAAGAAAAGCATCACCATCAGGTTGTACCGAATAAGGAATACCCACTCATGTCCTACGGGAAAAATTATGCCCAGAAGAATAACACTAAATATGAATATGGACTGCTTCATAAAGAGTCGGCAAAGTTATCTTTTTTACCCTTGGTGTAGATGCCATCATATGGCGGCAAGAGTTGGGTTTTGGAATCAAGGCGAGACTTGCGTCTGACCGTTGGTGAACGCGTGTAAATCTGCCCCTTCTCCTGCTGTATGCGAGGATGCCAACTTTGCGCTGTGATTTGAAATGCCATCCAGGCATTAGGTTACTTACCGAAGGAGGCAATTTGGGCAATCAACAATCGGTGTTTGCAGATGTTAGCTTGTACTGCTAACAATCTTAGAACAAGTTAATCAGAAGTAAGTTATTTGATTTAGGGCGGCACTAGGCTCTTCTACAGGAAGCTGACACACCTTATTTTGGCAGACATATATCATTGTTTTTCCTGCTTGGAGTTTGTCCTGTAGCAGTGATAAATCGCCCTCCTCAGCACCACCCATGTAGATTGCATTGGGTAAGTAACTTTGTTGCATTTTTCTTAGGGTTTTGGAATATCCTGAGCCAACAATGGCGATTTCATAAGTAGTGTGTAGTTTTTCTAGATATAGCCGTGCCCAATTTGAATAGAAACTCGTTTGTCCGGATTCTAAAATCGGGCCAATGAAGGCACTCAATAGGGCGTCAGAGATTTCGCCATATTCTGATTGATCGAAATAGTGCGATAATAGATTTAGATTTCGTGCCATGGCGCTATTCGAACCGGGAATTACATTATCTCCCAATTCTTTCTTTCTGGCTACCAAGGGTGGATCAAGATCAGAAGTATAGTTAAAGAATCCGGTGGAGTCATCAAAGAAATGTTGTAATGTATAGTCTGTCAGCTTTTTGGCATCGTTGAGCCATTGGGGTTGAAAGGTGACTTGATAAAGGTTGGTGAAGGCTTCAATTAGGAAAGCATAATCATCCAAAAATGCATTGATTTTCACCTGTCCATCTTTGAAATTTCGCCACAATTGACCATCTGCTTTCATCATATGCTTTTTCAAGAAGGCAGCATTTTTCAAAGCCATGTCAAGAAAGTTGGACTCATGGGTAGCCTTATAAGCATCCAATAGACCGGTCAACATTAGGGAATTCCAAGAGGTAAGAACTTTGTCGTCCAGCCCTGGTCTAATCCTATCTGATCGAAATTGGAAGAGCGTTTTGTTTGACCTTTCTATAATTCGGTTTAATTCTTCGGACGTCAAAGCGTGTTTTTTGAGTATTTGGGCTTCCGCTAGGTCTCTGAATAAAATATTGGTTTCTTCCCAATTGCCATGGGACTTAATGGTAAAATAGTCCTTGTAAACATCGGCATCACCTTCAGGCAAAAGAGAGTCTATTTCGGCGGCAGACCACACATAAAACTTTCCCTCAACACCCTCACTATCGGCATCAAGCGACGAATAGAAACCACCCTCTTCATTCGTCATTTCCCTACGTAGCCATTCAACGGTTTCCTCAATTACTTTTCGATACAGCGGCGTATTAAAAACTTGATAAGCTTTGCTATACAGACTTAACAGCTGACCATTGTCGTACATCATTTTTTCAAAATGTGGGGCAATCCAATCTTGATCGGTTGAGTATCTGGCAAATCCACCGCCCAGTTGATCGTAAATTCCACCATTGGCCATATGGTCAAGTGTGACTTCAACGGCTTTGAGCGCATCGGAGCTACCTGTCATTAGGTGATAGTCCAACAAGTAAAGATAGTTTGTCGGCATTGGAAATTTAGGTGCGCCTTTTCGTCCACCCCGATCCATATCAACCTTACTTATCAGTGCAGCAGCCATTGTATTTGCATCGCCTAGATGTAAGTCTTGTGGAGCACCCATGACTATTTGGTCCTGCTGCTGAATGCCCGAGGTCAATTTTTCTGCATAATCCAGGAGCTTCTCTTTGTCGTTTTGCCACATATCGCTGAATTGTTTCAGCACATTCATCCACTGATCCTTAGGAAAGTAGGTGCCGGCCCAGACTGGTCTCCCGTCTGGAAGTGCAAAGGCATTTAAGGGCCACCCACAACCCCTTCCGCCAGATGCCAATTGACAGGCGGTCATATAAACATCATCAATGTCTGGTCTTTCTTCACGATCAACTTTAATATTTATGAAAAGCTCATTCATTTGAGCAGCCACCGTGTCGTCCTCGAAGGATTCGTGTTCCATCACATGGCACCAATGGCATGCAGCATAACCTATGCTGATAATCATCATCTTGTTTTCAGACTTTGCTTTGGACAGCGCCTCTTCATCCCAGGGATACCATTCTACCGGGTTATGGGCATGTTGCAATAAGTAAGGGCTGTTTTCATTGATGAGATGGTTGGTATAGGTATGATCTGTTTGTTGACTGGACATACGGCATTGTAGCATTAAAAGTGTGAGCAACAAGGGACACAGAAAACGTGGCCGGAAAAGGAAATGAATCTTCATATATGGCGCTGTTAACTCACCGTGTGAAAATGTCTTCAATGATTTTCTTGCGATAAGTAAAGATATCATCTATTCGCTTATTGACCAGAATGGTATGAGCCAAGCGCCCCAGGAATCCAATAGGAATGGCATAATGCAGTAGGTCTGTCATTAACACACCTTCTGCCACCTTCTTAAAATGATGTTGGTGGTGCCAAAACTTGAACGGTCCAAACCGCTGTTCATCAATGAAGTACCGATGTTCATTCATTGCTGTGATCTCAGTGATCCAGTTGCTCTTCATAAATGGCAGCGGCCTGACTACATACTGCACTAGTATGCCAGGGTACATCTTCAGGCCTTCGAGGTTGGTAAGGATCTGGAAGTTCATATCCTCTGGTGTGATCCGGTTTAGGTTTTCAGGTCTTGAGAAAAAATCCCAAACTTCGGACATCTCAGCAGGAACAATCTGCTGCCATTCCTTTGCGTACATTTTCATAATAATCATAATGTCTCGTGTGACTTTATGTTTAGCCGCAGGTTAGACAATCTTGGAGACCTAAAAGAGTTCCTTGCTGATAAACCGTGATCATACTGTCATTCCGTTCACTTTTGATCCGGTTTCTACCATGGATTGTGGGAGATCTAATTACCTATATTTGCACAAAATTGGTGCATATGTATAAAGGCATATTTCTCATCATTGCGGTGTTGTTGTCATCTATGACGTCTAGCCATGCCCAATGCCAGGCTAACAACGGAGACTTTGAAACCTGGATTGACTTGACGGATAGTATTGAGTTTGAATTGGCCCTGGAACTCACTGAGCCGGTACTGTTGCCAGAAGGATGGTTTCCTTTGTTTCGTCTGGTAGATATCGCCTTTTCTCAGTTTATCGTAGATTATTTTGATGCAGACAGTTTGGATCTTGATATTTTTGGAGGAATTAGCCAATATGCACCGGGAGCGAATGGCAGTGATTTTGCTTTGCGCATTGCCGGTGATTCTTTGATTCTGGATAGTGATTTGCTGCAGATATTTCAGTGTAGTGGGCGACCAGCTCGACTCACGGGTCAGTACAAGTTTGTAGGAGAGGCTCCAGATAGCTTGCGCATCGCTGCATTATTGCACAACTCGAATGTAAAGGATGAAGAAGTAGCAATGGGCGTAGCTACTTTCATTAGTGAGGGGGGACCGAGTGAGTTCACTAGTTTTAGTGTAGATTTTGACTATAAAGGATCGGAACTTGCGGATAGTGCTACCATAATCATATTGGCAAGTAAGGATGCCGCTAACCGGAATGACACGTCTTACTTTGTCGTTGATGAATTGGAAATCGAGGGAGGGATGGTTCCCACAACAGATTTTGCAGTTTATAACAGTGATCTAATTTTTCCCAATCCGGTCCGGGACCACCTATTCCTTGCTCCGCGGCAGGAGAGTGCGGCTTATTTGGAAATCTATGATCTAATGGGGAGAAAGGTTTTCTCCCTTCCCTCGCCAGGTGAAACAGCTATCAATGTAACTGAGTTGCCTAGTGGTCTCTACATTGCAAAGGTAAAAGTGGGAGAAAAGGTGTTCTCGCAAAGAATCCGCATTAACAAATAATCGGCTGTTGAAGTACTGACCTGCTTTTAGTTTTAGGTGAGAAAACCGGGGTTCCAAACCCATGAGACCATCTTTCCCACACAATCATTTAGCAAAAAGGGGAGGACCGTAAACCGGAGGTACTTGTTGTTCTTGATAGATTTGTGCAAGTGCAAGGATTTTCGATTCTTCAAATAGATTTCCCAAGAAACAAATGCTTGCACTCGGCTTGCCTTGATGAAATGCACTCGGCACAACGACCACTGGCTGTCCGGTGAGGTTGGTGGCGAGAAGCTGGTTTCCTGCGAATGTAGGGGTGATGATCACATCATATTCAGACAAGAGAGTATGCATTTCTTGCACAAGCAGATTGCGAACACGATTGGCCTGGATATACTCTACCGCCGTGACTATTCTAGCAGCTCGCAGCACATTCGGCCAGGATTGCCTTATCTGACGAACCAACTCATCATCACGATTGGTGCGTGTAAGTTCGTCAAATGCTGCTGCTGCCTCTACGTTGAGAATAAAGTCGCAATGTTCTATTGGAAGATTGATATCAAATGATATCGGCTCTGGATTGATGCCCAGCTTGCGCAAAGAATTGATGACCGTGAGGTCAGCATCCCTAAATGGGCTCTTTTCGATGAGATCTACAAAGTAAGCGACCTTCAATTTCTTGACATCAATGGGGTATGAAAATGAAGCCTCCACCAGTGTATTATCGATTCCATCTACACCTCTGATCACATCTAATACCATTGCACAGTCTTCAGCTGTTCGACAGAGTGGTCCAACCTTATCCATGCTCCAACTCAAAGTCATTGCGCCTGATCGAGAAACCCTGCCAAAAGTCGGTCTTAACCCAGTTACTCCGCATCTGGTGGCAGGAGAGACTATGGAGCCCCAGGTTTCACTACCTAATGCGAATGGTACCAGCCCCGCAGCGACAGCACTGGCTGATCCTGCTGATGATCCACTACTTCCTTGGCTAAGATCCCAGGGGTTAAGGGTATTTCCACCAAACCAGACATCTCCCCATGCCAGGGCCCCCATAGATAGTTTACCGATAAGTACTGCACCAGCCTCTCTCAATTTCTTGACGACGGTGGCCTCTTGGTTGATCATTTGTTGTCGGTAAGGTTGGGCACCCCAGGTAGTGGGGTAGCCCGGTACGGCAAATAGATCTTTTAGGCCGTATGGAATGCCATGCAGGGGACCTCGGTATAGACCGGCATCGATTTCTTGATCGGCCTTACGGGCTTGGGACAATGCCAGTGAGTCGGTAATGGTGATGATACATTTAAGTGTATCGCCGTAGGTCTCAAGGCGAGAGATGAAGAATCTAGTCAAGTTTTCAGATGTGATCTTTCTGGCCTTAACTAGTGCTGACAATTCATGCAGACTGTAGTATGCTAGATCCTGAGAACGGTTTGGGAAGTAAACCCCTCTCGGAAGATCCCATACATTTGGTTCAGCCTCTGCCTTGGGAACGAAACCAGCTGGCAGTGGATTGAAATATAAGACTGGTGCTACTTCATTAGGGAGATTGACCTGCCGAATGGCTCGATAATTTTCAGTGTATTCTGAAAGATTGGGCCTCATACTATCGATCTCACTTTGGGTAAAATGAAGGTCTAAGATGTCTTGGATCGACGGGAGTGGCATCTGACCATTTGCCGTCCACGAGATGGACAGCAGGACCGATATTCTAAATAGATTGGTTGATATTGTTTTCCAGTTATTCTTCCTCATATCTTTAGGGGTCTACCACCTTAGGATCAGCCTCTTTTGCTGGTTCTAATTAAGCTGCAAATCTCCTTGGAAAAGTAAATATCTTTTGCATGTCCTGGAGCCAGATCTGAAGGTGTTTTCATCAACTGGGAATTAAAGTTTTGCAAGGAGAATGTCTAAGATTTCTCTCAAGCTAAGTAAAAAAAGAAAGGTGGAGCCAAGACTCCACCCTGATAAACACTCCTTGCTTTATGGCAGGCTACGCAACGGTAGGTCCTGCGCCGATAATCTCTTTGTTTACATTAACCTTAAATTGTTCAAAATTCTCGTTGAATAACTCAACCAATTTATTCATGGTGATATCATAATCTGCTTTGTTTTCCCAAGTTTCTTTTGGATCAAGCACATT
The DNA here is from genome assembly GCA_013001595.1 of Saprospiraceae bacterium. Lineage (GTDB taxonomy): Bacteria > Bacteroidota > Bacteroidia > Chitinophagales > Saprospiraceae > JABDMH01. The sequence goes on from JABDMH010000129.1 coordinate 56,288, forward strand.
GTCCGGCACACCAGGACATTTAGTAGGAATGTGAAGTCCGAAATGAGGTTCAATTATGGTATCGCATTGATCAAACGAGCCATTATGTATGGCATCAATGATTGCTCTTGTGTATTTCAATTTTATTCGGCTGCCAACTCCATAACTGCCTCCTGTCCAGCCCGTATTAACCAGATATGCCTTGGCGCCATGGTTTTTGATCTTCTCTGCCAGTAGCTCTGCATACCTATTGGGATGCCACATCATGAAGGCGGCGCCGAAGCAGGCAGAAAAGGTAGCTTGGGGCTCCTTCACACCCATTTCCGTACCCGCCACCTTAGCAGTATAACCTGAAATGAAGTGGTAACTAGCTTGTTCCGGTGTCAAAATACTTACTGGAGGTAGCACACCAAATGCATCAGCAGTCAAGAATATAACATTCTCTGCATGCCCTGCGATGCAAGGTGTCTGAATATTGTCAATGTAATGAATGGGGTAAGATGCACGTGTATTTTGAGTAATACTGGTATCTGAATAGTCCACTGCTCTAGTTAACTTGTCATACACGACATTTTCTAATACAGTACCGAATCTGATGGCATTGTATATATCCGGTTCATTCTCAGGGCTAAGATCAATGGCTTTAGCATAGCAACCACCTTCGATATTGAACACACCATGGTCAGTCCAACAGTGCTCATCATCTCCGATTAGTCTTCGTTTCGGATCTGCACTTAAGGTTGTTTTTCCAGTACCTGATAATCCAAATAGGATGGAGACGTCATCACCTTCACCCACATTTGCGGAACAATGCATGGGAAGAACATCTTGCAAAGGCATGAGATAATTCATGACCGAGAAGATACCTTTCTTCATTTCTCCAGCATATTCTGTACCTAATATAACAAACTCTTTACGCTCTAAATGTAGATCTACGCTTGTGGTAGAAGTCATCTGAGATGTATAGCGATTGGCTGGAAATACCCCCCCGTTAAAGATGACGTAGTCTGGATCACCAAAATCTTTTAATTCCTCCTGAGTAGGCATAATGAGCATATTCTGCATAAACAGTGCATGATATGCGCGGGTACAAATGATACGCACTTTTAGCCTATGAGCGGGATCCCAGCCGGCATATGCATCTACCACAAATATCCGATCGATACTATTCAGAAAATCTATAGCCCGTTCACGATTGATCATGAACGTGTGTTCATCTAGTTCAATATTTATTTCGCCCCAATCGATGTTATTTTCTGACTTTGGGGTGCGTACAATCCGCTTGTCTTTAGGACTTCTACCAGTTTTCTTTCCTGAGTACACCAACAATGCCCCTTTGTCTGAGATGGCAGTTCCTTCTTCATGACGCAGTGCTATTTCATAGAGTTCTGGAACACTCAAATTGCGGTGAACATTTTTAGTGTCAATTTCGTAAATAGATAAATCTAAGCTCATATGTATTGTTTTAATGCTTGTTGATTCACGAACTTATAATTGATACCATCCTCCTGCAAAAAGATAATAGTGATATCGCTCATGTATGGCAATGATCCTCCCCGTTTCATATGTAGATCAAAAGCATTTCGAGGGCTTTCAATTTTGTAGTATAAGAACTCAAAGGAAGGATAAGACCTTTATAACGCTATAGATTCTTCACTTCTTGCACCAATTTTTGAATGGAGTCTTTGGCATCTCCGAAGAGCATGCGGTTTTTTTCATGGAAAAATAGGGGATTTTGTATGCCGGCATAGCCTGGATTCATACTCCGCTTTAAGACGATAATGTTCTTTGCATTCCAAACTTCCAACACGGGCATCCCGTATATAGGACTTCCAGGATCATCGAGGGCTGCGGGATTGACCACATCATTAGCTCCAACAATTACCACCGTATCTGTGTCCTTCAAGGCTGCGTTGGCATCATCCAGATCTAGCAATTTGGGATAGGGCACATCGGCTTCTGCTAGCAGTACATTCATGTGCCCAGGCATCCTACCAGCAACGGGATGGATTGCATATTTTACATCCACTCCATTGGCTTCTAAAAGGTCGTCTAATTCTTTAACTACTTTTTGAGCCTGGGCAACCGCTAAGCCATAGCCAGGTACGAAAATCACCGAATTAGCATAAAAGAGCTGAATGGAAACATCTGTAACGGTGGCTACTTTGGCTACTTGATCACCACTATCCGCAGCAGCTGGACCACCAGCACTGCCAAATCCACCTACGATCACATTAAGAAGGGAGCGATTCATGGCTTCGCACATCAGCACAGTCAGGATAGTACCAGCTGCTCCCACCAAAATACCACCCACCAACATGATTTGATTGTTATAAATCAAACCGGCAGCAGCGGCAGAAAGACCAGTGAAAGAGTTCAACAGTGAGATTACCACTGGCATGTCAGCGCCTCCAATCGGGGCAACAAAGGAAAATCCATAAATCAGCGCCAAAACCAAAAACACTATTGCTAAAACCAGACCTGCAGCCTGCCCTTGAATCATCAGGACAATAGCCAAGACCAAGACACCAATTAGAAGGAATAGGTTAATCACACTGTGTTTTGGCAATATGACATGCTTGTCTTGAATCCTTCCATCAAGTTTAGCAAAAGCCAACATGCTCCCGGTAAAGGAAATGGCGCCAATCAATAGTGTAAATAAAACAATACCGAGTTGTCCCACACCTAGGGACATGCTGCCATCGTAATATTTTAATAGTTCGGCCAAGGCCAATACCGAAGCACAAGCACCTCCTAAGCCATTGAATACAGAGACCATCTGGGGCATGGCGGTCATTTGGATCTTCTTAGCTGCCAACCATCCAATGATTCCACCAACTATTAAGCCCCCGGCTATCCATGCATAGTTATTTTCTGCGCCACTAAGTGGATAGGCAAGTGTGGCAACAATGGCGATGCCCATGCCGATTCCGGCCCAAATATTACCTTTCCTGGCAGTGTCGGGTGAACTCAAGAGTCGTAACCCCCACACAAAGGCGACAGCCCCGATCAGATAGCTTAGATTTATATAGGTAGTCAGCAGCATGAACTTATTTCTTTTTCTTTTTAAACATTTCTAGCATTCGATCCGTAACAGCAAACCCACCAATCACATTAACCATCCCTAGAATGACACCGAGGGTACCCAATCCAAGTTGAAGAAAGTCGTCCGTGGCTGCCTGGCGAACCAATAATATGGCACCAATGATAACCACACCACTGATTGCATTGGCACCTGACATAAGTGGTGTATGCAATACTGTAGGAACTTTGGAAATGACTTCAAACCCCAAAATGATCGTAAAGATCAAGAGGTAAATCATGATGAGTTGCGAATTGAAAAACTGAAAGACAGTATCCATAGTGTGATTTGAAATTAATGCGTAATGTAAGCGGATTGCACGATCTCATTTTCAAAATCGAGATGAAGATCTCCGTCTTTGATAATTAATTTGAGGAAGTTTAACAGGTTGTTTGCATAGAGGGTGCTGGCATCTTCTGGCATATCAGCCGCTAGGTCAGAATTACCAATGATCCAGACGCCATGGTGCTGTGTCGTTTCTTGATCAACAGTAAGTTCACAGTTGCCCCCAGTGGATGCAGCTAAGTCCACGATGACAGAACCCTCCTTCATTTTTTCTACGGTACTTGCAGGCACCAAAATCGGCGCTTTCCGTCCTCTTACCTGTGCAGTAGTTATAATGATATCTGCTTTCATGGCTCGTTTCTGCACCTCTTCACGCTGTCGTTTGATAAAGTCTTCGTCTTGCTCTACAGCATAGCCTCCAGCCCCCGTATCTTCTTTGGCACCAGCAACTTCAACAAACTTTGCTCCCAGACTCAATACCTCCTCTTTCGCTGCTGATCGTGTATCAAATGCTTCCACCTGTGCCCCTAATCTTTTGGCAGTGGCTATCGCCTGAAGTCCTGCAACTCCGGCCCCCAACACCAACACGGTGGCAGGTTTAATGCTCCCTGCAGCAGTGATCATCATAGGGAAGTATCGTGGTAATTTGTTGGCTGCGGCCAGTACAGATTTGTAGCCAGCTATAGCCGCCATGGAGCTAAGTACATCCATGGATTGGGCAAGTGTAGTACGAGGAATCATGTCCATACTGATGGCCTGTAGTCCTTTCGACTTTAGTTTCTCAGCAACGTCTTGGTAGAAAAAAGGCTTAAATTCAGCAATCAATAATTTGTCTTTTGCAATGCTGGGTAGAGACTCATCATCTACTGGACTAATCGAAACGAGAACATCAGCTTGTGTCAATAGTTCTGCTCTCGAGCACTTGGTAGCAGAGTCATATTGATCATCGCTGAATCCTGCTTGATTACCAGCACCGTTTTCGATAAGAACAGACGCTCCAAGATCTGCTATTTTTTTCGCCACAGATGGCACAATGGCCACCCGGTTGTCGTCTTTTTCAGCAAGTACCCCTAGTTTCATAATTTGATCATGCTATGGCCCGCAAAATAGCGAATAAATGCTAGTCTGGACAACTCCAGAGTCTATTTCGCAGCTAATGTTTTTCACGCTCTTTTTCTTAAGAGGAACTTTGGAAAGAACTGATTTAGTGGCCGCACAGATATCTTTGCAAATATTTAATATTTCTTTATTGTTCTTCGCAGGGATGCTCTTGCGGTTTTATCTATTTTAGACTGCGAAGTGATGATTAATAACACTACAAAAACCTTTTGATGGAAGGAAAATGGAGAAGGTTGAATGGAGATAAGATTCAACTACCGATCCTTAAAGCAGTTGAGCAGACCATATGTCATGAGAAAGCTCAAGGCAATAGGCTTAAGGTATGCATTGGCACAGATTCACAAGCCTATCATGATAGGGTAGATTTTGCCACCGTCATTGTCTTTCTCAGGGAGAAAAAGGGTGGATTTATGTTCATCCACAACGATTCTTCACCAAAGAAGATGCATTTGAAGGAAAGGCTGATTTTGGAAGTGGCAAAATCTGTTGAGGTGGCATATGCATTGTGTGACATCCTTGACAAGCACGAGGTGGAACTTGAAGTACATGCCGACATCAATACGGACCCAAACTTTCAATCCAATACTGCCCTAAGTGAGGCCATGGGCTACATCTTGAGTATGGGTTTTGTCTTTAGGGCTAAGCCTGACGCCTTTGCCAGCAGTAGTTGCGCAGATAAGGTAGTATGACAGGGTATAAAATCCGATTGGTGGCATTCTGAATAAGACAGCTATCTGCTAAATTTTCCAGTAAATCCACTCTATCCGGTATTTGCAATGGCATAGAAATGAATTTGATTTCCACCTGACAAAAGAATACCTAATGATATGGTCCAAATATTTATAACTGGGGGTACATTTGACAAGGCGTACAATTATATCACAGGGGAATTGACTTTTTTTGAAACACACATCGACGCCATGCTAAAGCGGGGGCGTTGTGCTGTAGACTATGATGTTAAGACCTTGATGATGAAAGATAGTCTTGAGCTAACTGATAAAGATCGTACTCATATCTTACAAAGCTGCCGTGAGTCACTCCATCATAGAATTATGATTACTCACGGCACCGATACCATGGTCGATACGGCAACTTTTCTTGCATCGCATGATTTACCAAAGACCATCGTATTAACTGGTGCGATGATTCCATATAGTATAGGTCACTCATCAGATGGATTTTTCAATCTGGGAAGCGCCTTGGCATTCTTGCAATGTCGGGAGCAGGGAGTTTGGGTGGTGATGAATGGAAGGTGTTTCCCTTGGAATGGAGTCCAGAAAAATTACACCACTGGATATTTTGAAGAAAGTGTCTAGGAGGTCTTTGAAATATTCAGCTTACTCTGAAGTGGTAGATCGTCATTCTGGTTGGACCAGGGGAGAGAAGCTAGCGAAAATTGTGACTGATGAGGAGCAACGAAGTCAGAGGAGAGATGGTAATAGCTGATACCGAATAGATAAGAAATATAGATATAAGAAGTTCTGGCCAAGCTGAGTATTTCGACGGTCTCAAGTGGCACTTCACAGAGATTTTGAGCACCACATCAGACTACAATCTATGCCTGATCGAGTGGCGTTGTATGGACCAACTGACAGGAGGGATGCACCATGAAAGAGCTGCCTATCACCTCCGCTGGCACGGCCAGTAATATCTGATTCGAATTTATTACACTTAGGGGCAATATTTTCTCGAGAATCGCTTTATGTATAGTATACGAACAGTTCCATCCTTCATCGAATTCACTCTTCACTATAATACCTTAAGAAAATGACTTCCCTGTCATTGTAGGTGTCATTTTTACCAACATACTCATTGCTCTAGGGAGTAGCTCAGGACTTTTTTAGGCAGTAAAACACTTTTTTATTTGGTATTAAATTGACCCTTTTATGATCTTCTTTGCTCATCAGTGGAGTTTTTTGGCGTTTGCTAAACTTTTCCTCTTTTTCTTACTTAAAATCGATAGAACTGCTCCTTCAGGAGTAGCGTCAGGTAATCAATCTGACGAAACTGTATCCTTATCAAAGGATGCTGATGCTCTTAATTGGCAGACGATAGATGACCTTCGCTTGTACGGAGAGCATGGTCCTCGCATTTCTACTGGCAAATAAGAGTCAATTGGGTGACGGCCAGTGCGTGGGTTATCGATTCATTTCTATACCGTATGGTGTTGAGATCGGTAATAATTTCACTACTATCTCGATCTTCGATATGCTACCACTGGCCTTATTAATTTAAATCTCAAAAATTTATATAAGAATAAGTTTGCAGTACTGGTACATAAGTTGGTATTACAGAAGCCGCGCTAAAAGTAGCGCGGCTTTTTAGCATGTTGAATGACATCTAACTGCGATAGGTTTGTTGAATGTAAGCACTTAAATCACGATATAGGTTTTTTTCTAAATCATGATCCTTAAGAAACTCCAAATGTTTATTAATAACAGACTGATCGCCTCTTTTCGCTGGGCCGGTTTGCGCATTTCTGGGCCCCATTCGTTCAGCTTTTTCAAAAGTCTCCTGCGTGAGTGGTTTTAGTAGATCAAAGTCAATATTATTTTCAGCACATAATTTCTGACTGATCTGCATCATGGCATTTGAGAAATTACATGCGAAGACCGCTGCTACATGCAATGCAAACCGCTGCTCGTCGGTGATGACATGAGTCGCACGTGTCAAATGCTTGACCAATTGTGTCAGCCTTTTTTCCGTTGAGTCATCAGAGGCCGTGATCAGTATGGGAAGTGATTTCCAAACGGTAGTCTTGTTTTTTGAAATGGTCTGAAGAGGATAAATTACACCATATTTTCTCGACATGTCTTTAAAGACTGTCGATGCAACAGAACCTGCAGTGTGACAAATGATCTTGTTATCGGGTAGGGGAGTCTGAGTTAGAATGTCTGCAATGGCGTCATCATTGACAGCTAAAATCAAAAGGTCAAAATTTGGTTTTAGACGGGACAATTCGTGGTTATGGTCGGCTTTGACCTGCATAGCCAAATTTTTAGCATGACCTTTATCTCTGCTAATGATTTGATGTATTTTAACTCCACCGATTTTCTGCAGTGCTAGAGCGAGTTGTGTGGCTACGTTTCCTGAGCCAATAAAACTGATTTTCATGGTTTTTTGAAACCCTCTTGGTTTTTAGAAATGATTAAAAAATGGTAAGATAATAGCGTAAATAGTTGAATTGGAAAAGTACTCATGCGCTCGCACTAGATGAAAGTACTGATAATTTTGGATGTGCAAAAATGAATGGGTATAATGAATCTAAATGATTTTCAGCCTTCTTGACATACCTAAGAGCATACCCATCATCATCATCGTACATCCTAACCAGAAGAAATTAATGCCAGGAAACTCGATGGCTTCTAAAACCACAAAATCATCAGTGGGCGCATTCAATGCAATCTCGACGGGAAAATTCGCAGATGCCATGTCGTTCTTAGCAAACAAAAGATCTAATTTTTCAGATGCCGGATCAATGGAAGAAAACTTAGTGGATAGACCCAGTTCGGGAACATAGTCCTTGACCAAGAAGGTGCGGTTGTCCCGAATTAAGAAAATGGGACTGCTCCGGTATCGAATTCCTTTTGCGCTCTCAATGTCTAAATTTACAGCGACAGCTATGTCACCATCTTCCGGTTTGTAGGATGCATGTTCGGGTGATCTATTAAAACCAGCAACTGTGATTTTGCAATCTCCAAAATAGAACGAATCGCCGAGTTTTTGTCTAAAGGTCTCGTAGTTTAAAGTGGCTTCTACCGGATAGACATTATTCAGCCCCTCTTCAGTGAGACGCAGACGTATGTTCATATCCTCCAATTCGTCATAAAAACTGTAGATGTATTTTTGCTCTTTGATGGCAAGGACAGGCGATGCCGCACGATATATGCCATTGCTATCCCAGGCTATAATTTGTATACCGTACGCAAGATCCCCTGGCTCCGGATTGTATTCCGGGTGACTGGGGTGCATATAAATTTGCCGTAAGCTCATGGAGATATCGTCCACCTTTACGGTGTCGTAAAGCGAGAAGTTGTACCGCTGGTAGTCCAGAGAATCATCTTCGTTTCGGGCAGCTTCGACGCTGATGTGTTTCGAAGGAGCGGCGGTAATATGTGAGAATATATCTTTGTGCAAATACCTTTTCGTGGAGGGGTTGGGATTTACCATTTCCGTCAACGTATTATTGTATGTGAGGTATGGTTCCAGCACAAATGATTCTTCGACAGTCTTGTTGTCTTCAGCGAGTTTGTCAAATTTTATTTCATATAGGCGATTATTGCCAATCATCGTATCTGATTCATAAGTTGCTAGATACCCACCCATAAACATGGGTTTACCCTTTATTAAATAAACGTTCTTTTGAATCCGCTCATCTTGGGGGCTAAAAATACCTTGCATGGCAAAGGCATTATTGGAAATAAACTGTTTATTTATTCCAGAAGCAAGGATGCCAATAATCATTAGTCCAAATCCAATGTGAGCAATGACGGATGCGGATGATTTGAGTTTTAATTTTAAAACCGATACTAGGTATTGACCATTACTTACAATGGTGAAGACGGCACTGAATAGCAACAGCAGATATGAAAATGTGTTGATGTCTAGCCATAGATTTGTTAAAAAGGTAAGTAGAGCAGAAACAAGCAATCCGATGCTCAGACTTTTAACAAAATTATCCCTCAACTTGTCACGTTTGTAAATCAAGTATTGAGAAACTCCCGATAGGAAGGCAACAAAGACAGCGATCCAAAGTTGGAAACGGTTGTAATGGGCAATGGGATCTTCCGGTTGAGCCATATGCCAACTAGAAGTATCCTGACCGACCAATGATCCGTAAAACGTAGAGAGCTTATTAATGACAGGCAAGGACGTAGTAAAAGTAATTAGTCCGGCCGAGAAAAGGAGCACTAGAGATCCAATAAACATCCAAAACTCACGTGAGCTAAAACTTTCTTCCCTAGCGGGAACTGGAATGTGTCTGGTATGTCTGAAATATTGATAAATACCTAGGGCGGCAAAGAAGACCATAAAAATGACCAATTGCCATTCGAGTCCCATTTCGGTAAATGCATGCACCGAGCTATCACCTAAAATACCGCTCCTTGTCAAAAAAGTTGAATACAGAATGAAAAAAAAGGCAAGCACGTAAAGGGCATATGTGGCTTTGATGGAATGTTGCGTACTCCGTGCCACTAAATTCGTATGAATGCCTCCAATCAGAACAATCCATGGAACAAGAGACGCATTTTCCACAGGATCCCAAGCCCAATATCCTCCAAAACTAAGTGCTTCATATGCCCAAGCTCCCCCCATTACAATGCCTGTACCCAGTATTGCTCCAGAAAAAAGTGCCCAGGGTAGCACGGGTTTGAGCCATCCGCTGTAGTCTTTCTTCCATAGACCTGCAACAGCATAACAAAAAGGAATGGTGACGGATGCAAATCCCAAGAAGAGGGTCGGTGGATGAATGGTCATCCAATAGTTCTGCAGCAAAGGGTTTAACCCCTTACCTTTTATCATTTCCAGATAGTTTGCATTCGCAAAAATGGGCAGATTGGTCATGCCTTCCGACTCCCTAAGTAAGGAAAACGGGGTGACCCCCAGTCTAAAATCAGGCGTGATGTAAATTCCGATAATCATGCTGAGCAAGAAAGCCTGGACCAGCGCCAATACGGCCATGGTTGCTGACTCCCACCGCTTAGCGACCCACATCAAAAACAAGCCGAGTATAGCGTGCCAAAACATCCAAAGTAGAAAGCTACCCTGCTGTCCTTCCCAGAAAGCCGAAAATAGGTATTGGAATGGCAGTTCATCGGATACATGTGACCATACGTACTCGTACTCGTAGTACTTATTGATCATCATATAAAACATGATCGAGATGATGCCGAACACCGAGCCACTGGTGGCGATGAAGGCAGCTCGACCGATGTTTCGAAATCCCCGATGATCACTGGTGTTAGCACCGTGCCTGACGGCCAAGTAATATCCAACAGCTGAGATGAGTGCAGAGCTCAGACCTAAGGCTATTAGAAATTGACCAAGAGCTCCAGGAAATAAATGTTCTCCCAGATAGGTGATTTCAGACATGGATTATATTTCTATGTCTGAGCGCACAGAAATCTCCTCATCTTTGTACTTCGAGGGGCATTTTAGCAGCAAGTTGCTGGCTACGAAATCGTTACCTTTCATCTTTCCAGTCACCACAATTTGTTCGCTTAACTCGAAGTCTTGGGGCTTGGCATCATGAAGGATTACTTTGCGCTCCTCTCCATTAGCATCTTTGAGGTAGAAGGAGAAATAGTTAGGATCCTCTGCTGGATCATAATACATCTCCTTGTCTTTTGCTAAAGTGGCAACCACCTTAACCGACGAGCTTGTCTCATCGGCCTGCTCAAAAGTCGCATACGTACTCATATCTTTCGAAGCAGTGAGGAGCAAAGTCACGGCAGCCACAATCATTATTAAACTCACTACATGTATCTTCTTTATGCCTTTCATCGTTATTCCTTAAAGAGAAGTGTAAAACTACGAAGAGATCACCAATAATGCTGACTCCTCAAATTCTTTTTTCAGGTATATGTATATCAGTGTTTTAAATATTATTAACTTCGAGTATATCAAATACAAATTGAGCAATGGGCATAGGCACTGTCATAGAAAAACAAGTAGAAGATCAAGGTGTTCAATTAAGCCGATCAGAATTTGCTACCAGCCCAGTGGTAAAGTTAGATCGAGTGGACATTTATCAGGAAAAGCACTTGGTTTTACATGACATATCAATCGAAATGGAACGCGGTGCATTCATCTATCTAATAGGAAAGACAGGCAGCGGTAAATCTTCCATTCTGAAAACGGTCTATGGAGCCCTACCATTGATAAATGGCCAGGGAATGGTCGCGGGTTTTGATTTGACGAAAATCAAGAAGCGACATCTGTATAAATTGCGCCGCCGGTTAGGAATGGTTTTTCAAGATTTCAATCTGCTCTTTGATCGAAATATGGAAGACAATTTGACATTTGTATTGCGTGCTACCGGTTGGAAAAGTAAGTCACTGATGGCTCGTCGTATCGACGAAGTGCTTGGCCAGGTAGGATTGAAATATATGAAGCACAAAATGCCTCATGAGCTATCAGGTGGTGAGCAACAGAGGGTTGCCATAGCCAGGGCTCTGTTAAATGATCCAGAATTGCTCATAGCTGATGAGCCTACCGGAAATCTTGATCCCGATACTTCTGATGATATCCTGAGGTTACTGTATGATTTGAATCAGGGACGCAAAACCACCATACTCTTTGCCACCCACGATTATCGGCTTATTGAGCAATATCCTTCCAGAGTCATCCGCTGTCATGGTGGGCAAATTTTCAAATAAGTCAATCCTTGAGATCGCTGATCAGTTCGTGATGATTTGATCAAGTTGGAAAGTATATGCTCCTTCATTACTGATCCGCGCCAACAACAAATCTGCAGCCATCCCCTCACGAATACTGCCGGTGCCCAATCCGGTAGGAGGGTGGTCAAGGCCAAGCAACTTTGCGGGATTCGTGCTGAAAAAACGGCAGCATTGTACCAAAGCGGCTTCCAGAGATAATGCCTCATGTTTTCTGTGCCAGACACCAGTCATTTCTGTGGTGAGCCAGTGCAAGACATGTTGAAAGCCTACGTCCGAACACAATACGCTTCCAAACAGCGTATCCTTTTTTCCAACAGGTTGAAGATATTCTCCATTTTCACTGACGGTGCCATGTAATCCCAACAGCTCAAAGGATTTAAGTTTACGCAATCCATTGGCAAACATACTATCAGTGATCATAATGATTCGGTCTGGGCCCTTTCTTGCAATTGCATCCCTAACGTAGGCAGGATGCACATGATATCCGTCGCAGATAATCTCCAAGTACACTTCATCTGCCTGCAACATAACCTCTACTGCTCCCCCTCCCCTAAAGCTCTTACTGAAGGATCGACTAGGACCATTTAGAAAATGAACAGCAAGAGACAGTCCTGCATCCACGGCCGCCCCAAATTCATCTGCATACGCACCAGTGTGACCACCTGCTACAACCAACCCATCACGTTTTAAACCTTTGATAATTGGCAAAGCCATTGCACCATGATCGGGTGGAATATTGATAATCTTGATCATATCGTTTGCCGCCTGCATGACTTCTTTGACTTCTGAAGATGTAAGTGGGTAAAAATGATCTGGGTTTTGAGCTCCGGCATAGTACGGATCCAATAAGAAGGTTCCTTCGAGGTTGATGCCATGGACCATATTGGCATATTGCGGAAAGGTTTGGAGAAAAGAGGAAAGATGAGAAAAGGACTGCTTGAGCTGATCCAAAGGTGCTGCCATACTCGTGGGCAATACCTTAGTGACACCATGACTACGATAGTGATCCAATGCATTCTTAAGGCCGAGATGAAAGGCTTCCTCATGGTTTTGAAATATCTCATGAGCCATGTCGTAGTTGCCAAATGAAAAGTCAAATCCAGCTGCTCCATGATTGTGGATATCTATGAAACCAGGGAGTAAATACTTGCCCGATCCGTCAATAATGCTGTATTTGCCTACATCCTTTGGAGATCCGATCTTTTTAATGATTCCATCTTCGATCAACACATCGACTGCCTCGACATGGTTCGGCCTCACAACTTGTGCTCCTTGGATGAGATGATTCATTAATATGCATTTAAATGGAGAAATCCTGATTCTATCCCGCAGATGGATCTAGGTACCATAGATCATTTAAAGTTGCAAAATAATCCAGGCTATACCTATTAGTACACCTACAAAAAGCCAAGCTAGTAGAAAGCCAAGCCAATCATCGCGATACCTCGAAGCAAAGTTTTTCCAGCGACCCGCAGAAAACCATGTGCCGACATCAAGGAGAATCAAAGACTTACCTCTAAGTGCGTCCTCACCATCCATATCATCTGATGCAGGTGTTTTCAATCTTTCAAAGTATGCGTCGATACCTGCTCGATGATCGGTAACCGTTAGCATACTACCGAATATCAGTGCAGCAAATCCCGCCAACATGGACCAAGCAAAAGGAACGGCTTTCCATTTGTAAACCAATTGCAAGCCATCATTGTCGAGATAGTTAAGGGTATAATAGGTGACCAAGGCTATGATAATCGCCATTAAGGCACCATGACGATTCGCACCTCTCCAAAGTGTACCCCCAAATATGATGATTCCAATGAATGCGGCCATTGTTTCCGCAAAGAGAAACGCAGATAATACATTATCGATATAAAGAGCAAAACCAACACCCGCCAATGTTAAGATTAGACCAGCAAGTCGCCCCGCACGTAGAAGTTGCTGATCGTTGGCTGCTGGTCTAAAGTAAGTTTGGTACAGATCTTTTGCGAAAAGGGCGCCCAGATTCACCATAAAGTTTGAGCATGAGGACATATTTGCAGCCAAAATACATGCTATCATAAGGCCTACCAGACCTGGAGCAAGCAGTAGCCTGGTTGCATATCCGAAGGCATGTTCTGGGTCTTCCAGTTCAACTCCTTTTTGTATTACTACAGCAGCAACGATCATCCCCGTCAAAGTCCAACCAATGGTCACAAAGCGCTTAGCAAAATTTCCATAGGTTTGACCGACCCGACCGGCAATTTCACTATCCCCACTGGCGAACATGGACATCATATGTGGTTGAGCAGTTATTCCGACCACGCCATTGATGGCCAGCATGAATATGGTGAATCCATCTAAGCCATATTCTTCACCAAACAACCTGAAGAAGTCCTTAGGCAGAAGGGTCCGCATTTCACCATAGCCGCCAACCTCCATAAGCCCATAGGGAATAAGTAGGAAAGACAGAACAATGATCAGCAGTCCTTGGATGAATTCTGTATGGGCAGCAGCCACCAGCCCACCAAAATAACTGTAGAGGATGAAAGCCAAGGTCATACCTACTACTACCCAATTGGCAGATATCAACCCTCCTGTGGCTACACTAATCACTTTAGCGGCTCCCTGCAACATCACACCCATGATAAAAACGAAAAAAAGGATGGCAAATATGGTATATAGCAGTCCCATCCGCGTGCCATAGCGATCTCTAACCATTTCAGCTACAGTGGTCCGCTCGCTTCTTCTATACCATGGAGCAAGTAGCCAATAAAAGGGGGTAATGAGTAAGTTCTTCCACTGATACCATATAGTGCCAAATCCTCCCTGGAACGAAGCACCAGCTTGAATGACCGGCATTTCAGCATGTGTTCCAGTACCAAAAGCTTGACCCATCATAGTCCACCATTTCAGCTTTCGGCCTCCACGGAAATAGCCGTCGCTCGATCTGGTGTTCCTGGATATCCACAGTCCATAGGCCGTGATGCCAACAAAGTATAAGATGAGAACAACGATGTCAATAGTAGGCATAGGTTAGCGTTGACTTGCAGATGCTTTATCAAGAAAAAGATGGCAATCCTGGTGCTCGCGTAAAATCGTAGCCGGATGTTGATTGGATATCGGAGCATTTATGGCTTTACCAACCGCTGCTGCCTTTCGTTCATCAGGTACGGAGACGATCAGCTTCTTGCTTTTAAGTATTTGTTGAATGCTCATCGATATGGCTTGCTTTGGTACATCTGCCAGGCTGTTAAACCATCCCTCACCATACTGCTGCATTCTGCAAGCTTTGTCAAGGTCAACCACAATGTATGGCTGATTGGTTTCAAAATCTGCAGGTGGATCATTGAATGCTAAGTGGCCATTTTCTCCAATTCCAATCATGGCTACATCAATGGGATGCTGCTGAATAATTGCTGAGACTCTCTCACACTCAGCCTTGGGTTCGGCATTTCCATCTATCAGATAATAGGTGCAGGCATCATGAATCTTATCAAGGAATCTTTCTCGCAAATACTTCCTAAAACTTGCCGGATGATCTTCTGGAAGGTCAATATATTCATCTAAGTGAAACATGGTCACCTGACTCCAATCGATCTCCGCTTCCACCAAATTCTTGAGCATTTCAAACTGACTTGCTCCAGTCGCAAGGATAATATTGGCTTTACCTTGGTTGGTGATCACATGTTGGATTGAACTGGCCACTTCTGTAGCGGCTGCAACTCCCAAGGCTTGGGCATCTTCAAGTACATTGATTTCCATAGACTCTAGTAGGCTTCGTTTGGTGAGGTCGTGAATATAGTGATTAATCAACTCTTCCCTGAATGTGAGATTTGTAAAGATCCCGTCAATGAACTATTATGTGGTTCTAACTAAAATTTAACTTTAATGGCAGTCAAGACTTTCCTGAAAAAGAGTGAATTGCAGCAGGAGAAGATGGAATGGGGGGCGAGCACATTCATCAATGATCCCCAAAGCACTGGCGCCCAGCAGATCGTAACTATAAAAGCGACATTCAAATCAAGAAAGGGCCATGATTTCCATTTACATCCTCGGCAAGAGGAAGTCATATATGTTTTGGCAGGCACGCTTGAGCAATGGGTGGGAGAGGAGCGAGAAATATTGATGCAAGGTGACGCTGCATTTATCCCTGCCGGTCAGGTCCATGCTTCCTTTAATACCGGTGCTGAGGATGTTAAGATCCTGGCAATACTAAGCCCGGCTGTGGGTGCCGAAGGATATGAGGTGGAAGAAGTTAGTCATAGAGAGCCATGGAATAAGCTACGAGAAGGCCGATCTTGATCGATGCTGTATCCAGCTAGAAAGGAATCCTTATGAAAAAACATAGGTATGAGGTAGCAGTCAAATGGACCGGAAATTTAGGGGCTGGTACAGATCACTATCGCTCATACAGCCGGAATCATGAGATATTGGCAAGGGAAAAAATCAGTATTCCATGTTCCTCAGATCCTTCTTTTAGGGGTGATCCTGCAAGGTATAATCCCGAAGAGTTGTTGGTTTCAGCCATATCCAGTTGTCATATGTTATGGTTCTTGCACCTTTGCAGTGTTAGAGAGATTTCGGTTATTGAATATGAAGATGACGCTGAGGGGCTTATGGTTGAGCAAGTCGAAGGATACGGAAAGTTTGTTGAAGTCAAATTACGTCCACGGATACGGTTGAGCAAGGAATATGACCAAGAGATTCTCAGAACGATTCATGATGAGGCAAATAGCAAATGCTATATTGCTAAGTCTTGTAATTTCCCCGTGACGCATCATCCCAGCTATTTAGAATGAGGTATCCTGATACCTCTTCCCATCATTTAGGAAGGGCATTAAGATCTACGCATCAACAGATTAACTCAGAATGTCATGCACTACATGGCCGTGCACATCTGTGAGTCTATAGCGCCTACCTTGATGTTTAAAGGTCAACCTTTCGTGATCGATGCCTAGGAGATACATCAAAGTAGCTTGAAAATCATGGACATGTACGGGGTCTTTGACAATGTTATATCCAAATTCATCGGTTTCTCCAAAACTGAATCCTGATTTTACACCGGCACCGGCCATGAACACTGTAAAACACCTCGGATGGTGGTCACGTCCATAATTGTCTGAGGTGAGGCGCCCCTGAGAATAATTGGTGCGGCCAAATTCACCACCCCAAATGACTAACGTGTCTTCTAGGAGCCCCCTGCGTTTGAGGTCGGTCATCAGCGCTGCAGATGCCTGGTCAGTATCGCGGGCTTGGGAAGAAATCTCTCTTGGCAGATCTGAGTGTTGATCCCACCCCAGATGATAGAGCTGGATGAATTTTACATCACGTTCTGCCAATCGACGCGCCAAGAGGCAATTGGCAGCATAGGTGCCCGGTTTTCTGGCATCTTCCCCATAAAGTTTGTAGACCTCATCCGGTTCCTCGCCCAAATTCATGGCTTCGGGAACGGACGTCTGCATGCGATAGGCCATCTCGTATTGCGATATCCGGGATCGAATCTCTGGATCACCCATTTCATCCATGTGGAAGTGATTCATTTTGTTTAGTTGATCCAACATCTTGCGCCGAGCCCCTCCATCCAAACCTTCAGGATTTTGCAAGTAGAGCACTGGGTCTTTGCCAGACCTAAATTGAACGCCCTGGTGTAATGAAGCCAGAAACCCATTTCCCCACAACCTCGAGTAAATGGGCTGCGGTCGCTGAGCTCCCCTAGACAATAGTACAACAAACGAAGGGAGGTTTTCATTCATGGAGCCCAGGCCATAACTCAGCCATGACCCAATACTAGGCCGTCCCGGTTGTTGCGATCCCGTTTGAAAAAAGGTAATGGCGGGATCATGATTGATTGCCTCAGTATGCATACTCTTAATGAAGCACAAATCATCTACTATTTCAGAGGTATGAGGCATGAGCTCACTCATCCATTGTTCACTCTGTCCATGCCGCTGAAACTCGAAAAGAGAAGAGGTGAGGGGCTTCGTACTCTGACCGGACGTCATTCCTGTGAGGCGCTGACCTTTACGAACCGATTCTGGCAATTCCTCACCATGCATTTTAGTCAGCAAGGGCTTGTAGTCAAATAAGTCCAACTGAGATGGACCGCCACTTTGAAAAAGGTAAATGATGCGCTTGGCACGAGGAGCAAAGTGAGGTTTGTCGAGGATGCCACTCATATTCATCTGTGGCAATGAAGTGGGTTTTTGGCTGCACCCAAGAAGCGAACCAAGTGCAAAACTTCCTATGCCCATACTAAGCTTGGATAAGAAATGACGACGATTGAGATGTAAACAATATTCGGTATGAGGATCCAGGGCGGGCTTCATTAGTTGTGTTTTACTTCATCCAAATTGAAAATGGTACTTACCACCATTGTCATTGCTGCCAAGTTGGAAGCATCCTTTGATATTGGGGCCTTGGAAGCACCAGTCTGGAGCAGCATCGATGCTTCATCCTTTTGTTCACTGTAGTGGTCCTTCATTTGTTGAAATAGGTATTCTAAGGTTTTCATTTCTTCTGAAGAAGGTTCCCTGGCTGTAATTTGATTGAATGCCTCGGAAATGCTCGTGGGAACTTGGCGATCTTCGTCAAGAAGTAATTGTTGTACTAAGGTTCTAGATGACTCAATGTATGTAGGATCGTTCATCAAGACCAATGCCTGAAGGGGTGTACTTGTGGATTGCCGTTTCACTGAGCAGATGGTGCGTTCCGGTGCATCGAAGGTCAGCATGGTAGGTGGTGGGATTGTCCTTTTCCAATAGGTATATAAGCTTCGACGGTAGAGATTACTACCTGAGCTGTGTCGATATTTATTCTCTCCAATTTGGTTAGCCATTTCTTTCCAGATCCCGGCCGGTTGATAGGGTTTGACCCACTTGCCACCAAGTCTGCGATCAAGTAGTCCACTCACTGCCAAGGCTTGATCACGAATCATCTCGGCAGTCAACGGCTTGTGGGGCCCTCTGCTGAGCAAAATATTTTCAGGATCTCTTTGCAGAGATTGTGCATTCATCCTTGCTGATTGCTGATAGGTTGCAGAAGAAACAATCAATTTAAGCACATGTTTGATATTCCATCCGGACTCTCGAAACTCTACTGATAACCAATCTAGAAGTGCTGGATGCGATGGAAGGTCTCCCTGACTACCAAAGTCTTCGAGCGTCTTAACCAGACCCCTTCCAAAGCACATTTGCCAAAGTCTATTGACCATGACTCTGCTCGTGAGCGGGTGTTGATCATCAAAAAGCCATTGAGCTAATCCCAATCTGTTT
Source organism: Saprospiraceae bacterium (assembly GCA_013001595.1). GTDB lineage: Bacteria > Bacteroidota > Bacteroidia > Chitinophagales > Saprospiraceae > JABDMH01. Next base: position 75,400 of record JABDMH010000129.1, read on the forward strand.
TTGTCGAGATTGGGAGAGAGTGGCAACACAGCCTCGGGGGTGGCACGAGATACTTTTTTTACCGGAGCGTCGTAGGCCCCTCGAGCCAGTACAAATGCTGATTTTATTGTGTCTGCTTCTTGCATGATCGGTATTTCAGGCAGATGCAAATCAATGGCTCTGAAGCTATCCAGTTGTTCTTTGGTTTCTTTGAATCCAACAGAATGATTCAATAGGTAATGGTCAAAAAGCGATTTTTCATTGGTGCTCTTAACAGGTTGGCCTCGATATATAGACTTGATTTCTAGATCAGAAAGCGCCCGATTGTAAAGAATAACTTCATCTATTTTGCCTCCCTTGAAACCATATAGATCATCCAGTTCTCTTGCACGGTGATTCCAGTGGCCTGCCAGTAGATCATTGCCATTCAGAATGCTTTGATGCTTTAGGCTATCTCGAATGATTCTTGTGCCTTGACGTTCTCCATTGATGAATAACCTCACACCCTTGGCTTTGCCTGATCCATCGTAACTAACAATTACATGATGCCATTTGTGCGCCGTAATTTCCCTTTGAGTTTGGACTTCCAAATACTCATTGCGCATGCTGTGAATAAGCCTAAAAGTTAGCCGATTCTCTGGTGTGAGTGAGAGATCATATCCCTGGCGATAGAGCTCTCCATTTCTCCTACTCAAGATACCGGCCGTTTTTCGATGTTTGGCCGTATGCAGTATGTATGCCCCCATAGAAAAGTCATGGTGCCAGTCGAAATCTCCAATCTCACCAAGGGAGAGAAAATTTTCTCCATTGAAGCTCAAGGCACCACCTTTTCGACCTGACACTTTCTCAGGCCTAGGAATGCTTGGCGGCAAATTGATATTTACTTTGGCAAACTCACCTGGTCGTGCCAGATCCGTGAAAAGCCATCCTTCGCTTTCCATTGGCATGTGCGCTTGCAAACTTTCTTTGGAAGCAGAGATATCAGATGCATTATTCTGTTTCCAACTCTCGAAAAATTCCTGTTCCCGATCACCAATTTTTTCCAATTCATCTTCCAGATGCAATATGGTGTGCTTGACTCGTTCTATATGCTGCTCATATTCTTCATCTTGCATCTTGATATTAGGTGCCGGTGCAAGATCGAAGTAGCTGATCTTTCCCTTTTCATCTTTGACATTGTTGAAAAATCCATACAGCTCGTAGAAGTCTTCCTGCGATAAAGGGTCGTACTTGTGGTCGTGACATCGAGCACATTCCATGGTTAAACCAAGGAAAGCAGTAGAAAAAGTTTGTACACGGTCTGCCGCATATTCATTCAAATACTCTTCATTTATGACGCCTCCTTCCTGAGTAATGGGATGATTGCGGTTGAAAGTAGTGGCTAGTTTTTGACGATAGGAAGCATCGGGAAGTAGATCCCCCGCCAGTTGCCATGTAACAAAGTCTTGATATGAGAGGTTGTCATTAAATGCATTCACAACCCAATCACGCCAAGGCCAGACCGTTCGCTGTCTGTCATCTTGATATCCATGTGAATCAGCATAGCGCGAAACATCTAGCCATAGAGAAGCCATCCGTTCACCATATTGTGGGGTCTCGAGCAGATCGTCGACGATTCTAAGGTAGTGTTCCTGGGAAGGATCGGCAGAAAACCTTTGAACTACTGCGAGTGTTGGCGGCAGTCCGATGAGGTCGAAATAAACACGACGCAGCAATTTTGAGGGTTCTGCAAGTTCTGACGGTTTTAGATTAGTGCCACTCAATTGCTCTATCACCAACCCATCTATTGAGTTATGGACCACATGTTTTTTACCCAGTTTGGGTATATCTGGCCTGCTTGGAGCGATGAAGGCCCAATGATCTTTCCATTTGGCGCCCTGTTCAATCCAGCGTTTGATCAAAGCCTTTTCATAACTGTCCAGGGAGAGATTTGAACTGGGTGGAGGCATTACATAATCTGGGTCGTCAGAGATGATGCGATCATAAATTGCACTTTGTACCAGGTTGCCAGGTCTGACTACGTATTGATCGCCAGAGCTATCGATAGGGGCAAAGAGCGCCTGTTCGGTGTGCAACATAAGATCAGCTTCTCGAGCATTTTCGTCTGGCCCATGGCAGGCAAAACAGCGATCAGAAAGTATCGGTTTTATATGGTAGTTGAAATCTACCGTCTTCGGCATTATTCGTGCATCTTTATCTGTCTCGCAACTACCACAGGACATTAGAATAACCAAGGTTAAAAAAGAAAAAAATACCGTTTTGATTTTCGACATCTGAAGCTGAAATCTGCTTTTCGAAGATAATAAATTAAGCAATGTGCGCATAGATCATCAATAGATGGAACTGTGTACATAGTACCACCTTCTTGTAGCAATCACTTGATTGCTTTCACCTTGATTCGTATTTAAATGATTCGCTCGTTTCCACCATCAATTGGAAGCTGAGCACCGGTCGTCTTCGCAAAAAGCGGTCCCAACATTGCCACGGCTAGATTCGCAACATCATTAGATGTCACTTCTGTCTGCAAGATGTTATTGGTCTTGTACTCTTGTACAGTCAAGCCGTAGTGTTTGGCCCTCGCTGCAAGGACTTCATCAGTCCATATGGCAGTGTCGTACACTGCATTGGGATGAAGGATGTTGACACGAATGCCTTGACCGCCAAATTCCATAGCAGCGATTCTTCCGAGTTGCGTCAAGCCTGCTTTGGCAACGGAATATGCGGAAGCTCCTGGACCTGGAGCCGGAACATTCTTCGACCCTATAATGACGATGGCTGGATCTACTCCTAGAGCCAGATAAGGTTGAGTTAATGTGAATAGTTTTTGCTGACTGGTTACATTTATATCTAAACTTTTACTCCAAGTGTCGTCATCCATTTTATTGATAGCGAAACTCTTAGGAAAGATTCCGGCGTTGGCAATGACCATGTCAAGGCCTCCAAAATGAACAATCGTTTGCTTTAGAGCTTCTTCCATTTGACTACTGTCCGTGACGTCACAACGAATATCCAGCACTTCTTTTTGCGAGAATTCATGAACGCTTTCGCTGATGTCTATAGCTGCGACTGCAGCTCCTTGGGCCAGCAGTGACTCTACACAAGCCTTGCCTATACCACTTGCCGCACCGGTCACCAAAGCTACTCTCCCTTGTAGTGCCTTTCGTTTTGCTCCCTTCTTCAACTTCTCTTGTTCTAAGCTCCAATACTCCATCTCGAAAAGGTCCTTCTTTGACAAGGCCTTCCAACCACCTAATTGCTCCGCTTGATGGATTGACTTCATGGTATGGGCGGTGATGTCATGGATTATATTCATGTTCTTTACGCTGTTCCCAAATGCCATTGTTCCTTTTCCTGGCCAGATTGCCCAGCGCGGAGCAGGATCTAGCTGTGTAAGATTACCCGGATTATGGTCTTCGAAATACTTGGCATAAGCATCGATGTATCGACCCACATCTTCTACTGGATCAGACCCAACCATCAGGGGATTTCGCTTAGTACGAATGATATGATCGGGAGTGAGCGGTCCTCGATCTGCTATGTCTGTAATGTTGGGAAGCATGCTGTAGCTGACTGCCTTTCGATCGTGATTTAGACTTGCTAAGACGGGCATTTTCCATGCCTCTGACACCTCTTTGCGTACCCTAGCCATCGTAAGAAGATCTGGTTGTTGTGCAGTAGTATCGGGTAATTCGACTACCTCTTGAGTGGCGAGAAACTCCTCTGCTAAACTCACATTGCGCACCATCAAGTCGTAGCTGGCCTTAGCGTCGTCATGGAAGGTGAATATGCCGTGATTGAGCAATATCATACCTTCGATACTGCCCCAATCAAAATCTTTAGTCATCTCGTAGATCTTCTTTGCCAGGATGAAGCCAGGCATTACATATGGCACGATGAGCATATGATCGCCATAGATATTTCTGATGTGTTCTTCTCCATTGGGTGTATTACTAATGGCCACGACCGCATCAGCATGCGTATGATCCACAAACTTAAAGGGGATCAAAGCATGCAAGATGGCTTCAACGGAAGGGTTTGGTGCTGATGGATTTGTCATGGCCATTCTTTGGTATTTGACCATATCGATATCAGTGAGTGTCTCAAATTCGGCCATCTGCAGCAGTCTCGCTAGATTGACTGGCGCAAACCCTTCCGCTTTAATGGTAGCCAGATCCCATCCACTACCTTTGACATAAAGTATGTCTTCAGCTTCTCCAAACACATTGGTTTCGTTGATCTTTACGGAGGTGTTGCCACCACCATGCAGCACTAAGTCTGGCTCTTGACCTTGCAAATGCGAGGTATAAACTCTTAATTTCAATGGGTCTCCGTTACATGCATTGGCATCTGCTTCATTCCAGCGATTCTTCATGGTGTCCTTATTGTGATTTTAACTGATTTGGTTGATAGATCGAGTCTTGTCTAGTGATCTGATCGCTGAAAAAGTGCTGATGATTCTTGTATTCATTCAGGAAAGCCATGCGAGTAACCAATCACTTACAAAATTGTTCCCATGTATAAGTGTTCTTGCCATAGCTCAGTGAGCATAGCAGTTATAGAATATGACCTTAGCACCATCAAGCACTTTCGGGCAGTCAGTATTAGGCCGCTAAATTAGCATTTCATTTTTTGTTTTACTGCCTTCGTATTGACCGCATAACTGACCAGATAGTCAAGTAGAGATGGACGCACCATTTTTAGTCCGACTGAAGGATACTTATGTAGTCATTAATTCAGGCCGTATGATCTTCTGATCTCTTCTGTCTGAGGGCTGAAATGGGTAATTCGATCAAAACATACCTCATGAATATTATTGTATCGACCGGTAGCGGCAGTCATCCCCCAATAGACTAGAGAATTTCCGCGAAAGACCTTGTTGACCAGATCAAAAGAAGTGGAGATGATTTCCGTACCGTCAATCTCCACGCTTAGTTTCTGTTCTGATGGTGACCAGATGACATAAAAACCATGGCGTTGACAATCTTCAATATTGGGAATTTTCACAGGGCCGGCCAGATCATTCCAATGTCCAATTCGGCCATTGACCATGATCGCGAGATGATCTTCCATTGGATCATTGAGATGTTCGTTTAGCCAAGTATCGATCTCGATACCGATGGATGGAGCTAGACCTGAATAGCCGATGCCTTCTCCCCTGTAGCCCAATCTATTGGGTTGTGGTGCAAATGCAAACACCATTCCGTCAGCACCTACTTCATCTTGACAGCCGGCCATGATGGACAATCGAATGGAGAATGGCTTTTTCAGATCGATCGCATGCTTGTACCAAATCGATCCGGAAGAGTAATCGTTTTCCTCTGTAAGTCGGAAGCACTCGTCTTCGGTAAGATAAGTATCTCCACTCATTGTGAAATCTTCAATCGTGGGTCGCTGGCCGATAGCTATCAAACAAAAACAAGTGAGTAGGATGCTTATTATTATAAAACGTCGCACAGCCATCTTCGGGGGTTTATGTTCCTGCTATTCTAAGTTAACCGTTTTCTTGATCAGAAGTTCGATTCTTAATGACTGCCAAGGGCATTCCAAATCTTTTTAACTAAATTTCATGCCCTTTACACTAGAGCATATTTACATATAAAAATCAAGTCTTAATGATCGTACCAAGAACTTCAAGAGCGGAAATTCTAAAGAAATTGAGGAAGAAAGTAGATGAAAAAATTCCAATTTTTATTGCCAGTGCTGGTGCTGGTTTGGTTGCTAGTTTGCTGGAAAAAGCTGGCGCAGATTGTATAAATACTTTTTCTGGAGCCAGGCTGCGGTCTAATGGAATGGGGACCATGTCAATGATGTGGCCCATCCTCGATTCAAACAAACAAACCATTGACTACACGCGGGAAGACATCATGCCTGCCATAAAGGGCGATTCTTTCATATGTGCCTGCCTAAATGCCAATGATCCACTCAAGGATATGCGATGTGTATTGCAAGATCTCAAAAATATTGGCGTTTTTTCGGCTTCTAATATTGGTCCTTCCATAAGCTACGTCGATAAGGACAGTGAAATCTATCGCGTATTAACGAAGAGTGGTATCACCTTTGAAAATGAAATTGAGTTGCTCAAATTGACCAAAGAGATGGACATGGTGTCTATTGGCCTGGCCTTTGACGAAGAGGATAGTCTAAAGATGGTTGCAGAAGCACAACCGGACGTATTTTGCTTTCATGCCGGTACGACTAAGGGCGGTCTACGTGGCTACGACTCGGGAGAGACCATCGAAGAAACAGCTGCTCGCTCAGAAGAAGTCTATGCACAGCTACGCAAGCTTAAGCCAGATGTGATGCTAATAGCTCATGGTGCAGCTTTAGAAAACCCAGTTGATGCACAGTATATTCTGGATAACACATCTTGTGACGGGATCTGGACCGGATCCTCCACAGAACGCATCCCTATCGAAAGGGCCGTATATAAAACTGCCAAAGAGTTTGCAGATTTGAGGTTTCCTTCCAAATAACTATAAGTCATGAGCAAGACCATTGCTGTACTAGTTACCCTAGACACGAAAGACCAGGAGGCTGGTTATCTAAAGGACCAGATAGAATCACGTGGACATACTGCACTGCTGATGGACATCGGTGTGATCGGCAAACCGGGTATTCCGGCGGATATTTCACGAGCAGAAATTGCGGCGGCAGGCGGACAAGCTCTAGAACAACTCCTAGCCAATCCTACCAGAGAGGAGGCCGGTCCCATAATGGTTGGGGGCAGTAGAAAAATCCTGCTCGATAAGATCGATAAAAATGAAGTGCACGCTGTCCTTGGACTTGGTGGCACACAGGGCACATCTAGTTGTTGTGATATTATGCAGGCATTGCCGTATGGCTTTCCCAAGATTATGGTTTCTACCGTTGCTTCTGGCGATACTTCAAGTTTTGTAGGCATTAAGGACATCACTATGATGTTTTCAGTAAGTGATATCCTAAAGTTAAATCCCTTTACTCGCAAAGTACTGGCCAATGCTGCTGCGGCTGCTTGTGGGATGGCAGAATCAGAATCGATCTTTGATATGCACAAGGGAGACAAGCCCTTGATCGGTATGTCAAATCTGGGTGTATTGACGCAAGGATCGATCGAAGCCATCAAGTATTTTGAAGATGCGGGTTATGAGGTCATTGTATTTCATGCAGTTGGGTCGGGTGGCAAAGCCATGGAGCAAATGATGAAAGAAGGCATCATAGGTGCGGTATTTGACTATGCAATGGGCGAGATTGCCGATGATGTTTTTGGTGTGCTTAGAGCTGGAGGACCGGAGCGATTGACGGTAGCTGGCAAGCTGGGCCTACCCCAAGTACTTTGTCCTGGTGGAGCTGAGCATTTGGGTATTTTAGTGCCGGCAAATCATGTGCCAGATGAATATAAGGATCATAAGTACGTTTTTCACAGCCCGGTCGTTTTCGTGCCCAGACTGAATGAAGAAGAGATCTGCAGAGTCGCTGACGATATCATTCAACGACTAAGTCATACCAAGGATAAGGCATATTTCATGATTCCATTGAAAGGAGTTGGTAGGTACTCTATTCCAGGAGCTGCACTAGAGGATAAAAGTTCTGATCGGGCATTTTTTGAACGGCTAAAATCCGGTCTTCCACCAAATATCGAGGTCGTTGAGCGAGATCTGCATGCAGAAGAACCGGCTTTTGTAAAGGAAGCAGTGGATCGACTCATTTCATTAATCGAAGCATAGCAGACTTCAAAGGATAGCATCATATGGGAGCAGGGACTAGACAACTAGAGCTATTGCATCCGGATCAGATCTATGCTGCCCTTGACAAGGATTCCATCATCTATGTGCCACTGGGAGCCATAGAATGGCATGGTCGGCACCTACCCATTGGGTTGGATAGTATGACTGCCCATCATGTCTGTCTTAGGGTAGCCGAGGTCAGTGGGGGACTGGTTATGCCCCCTTTATATTATGGTATGACAGGGAGCATCGGCCACCATCCATGGACCATTTTATTGGAGAAGGAGGATACCTTTCTCTCCATTTTGAGAGACACCTTAAAAAGACTTGAGGATTTTGGAGTGGAGTTGGCTGTAGTTTTCTCAGGGCATTTTGGCCGGAGGCAACTTGCGGCGCTGAATAAACTGAAATCCGAGTGGCAGGGTGAGGCGCATGCCATGCGCTTACTCGTCCAGTCTATTAATGCATGTCCTGCTGCAGCTTTGGAGGGAGATCACGGAGCCATTTTTGAGACTTCGCTTCTAGCAAAGTTGGTTCCTGAGTTGGTTGACCTGAATAAATTACCTGATGTTCATGAGCATCCTGCCAATGATCCCGAGGGCAACAGTTGGGGAGATCATCGACGCGACCCAGATAATGTATTGTTCGGCATATTGGGAGATGATCCTCGGCACTACGATGAAAAACAAGCGGAAAAGCTGCTCTCTACTTTGACCAATTGGATGATAAAATTAGTCGAAGACGAAAAATCACAGATAAAATAAAAAAGGGCCCTCGAACATGTAGTCAATGGCACCGAGGTTAAATCGAACTGGGCTTTTTGCAAGCAATACGGGATTAATTAGTCGAGGACGAGTTCATCCATGTCTCCTGGTCGCATGGCTTGTAGATTTACTATGGTATCATAGGGATTGTCAGGGCTTAGCAGATTGATGATCCAACTTGGAACTTTCCCGCCTTTGTCTACAGTGAGGTAGTAAGTGATCTCAACTTCATCTTCGTTGACAGGCTTAAGTCTCCAGCTAGCAAATGCCTGTAAGACACTACCTTGCAATAGTTTATCAGGCATCGTATTGGTCGAACAAACTTGCTTGTAAACCAGACTTCCATCGCGCTCATCCCATCCTTTTTCTACCCGCCACATAAGATCGTGGTTTTTGGCAGGCCAGGGCAATTTGGTCCTCGACTGAAAATGATATTTCTTATCCGATATTTCGTGGACCAGCTTTGCGGTTTTAATGCTTGCTTGCCATTCTGGGTATTCTTCGATATTGTCAAATATGACTTCCAGGCTATCAAAAGGAACACTGAGGGTGGCACATGCCTTGAAACCCCTGACCCGCATATCTGCAGATCGATGTATGTAAACCTCAATGCCGTCTTTCTCTAATGCCAATTGCCAACTCGAAATATGTTGTGCGGATATAGGGCTGCCTATTAGACACATCAGAATAAAAGACAATATGTAGTGTAGAGTAGGTCTTCTCCTCATACGCAAATTATCTCGGGTGAGACCAAGACGCACTATAGTTTTGAGGCGGATCGCTGTTCCAGAAGCGGAGGAGACCTAGAAAGTCTCGGGGAGATTGATAACAATAATGATGCCATTTAGTACCGGAACGATACAGATGGTTTGAATAAATCAGCTTATACTCACGAATTGAAGGAAATCGAGTGTCATCATCAGAGTGGGACGATCATAAAAACGTGAATTATGTAGAATACGAGCATATTGCTTCGGCAGCTCCCCATTTTTAAGGATAAAGGAATGGATAATGCGGGCAACTTTCATGTAGCGGTCAATTTCATATTCTGCCGGTAGCTTGGTAGACCCCAACTTCTTAAGGGCTTTTACAAACACATCATACTCGAAGAGGCAATAGTCCTCTGGGTAACGCAGTGCGAGGTACATACATATCGATTTGGTACTATGATGATGGGCATTGAAGCGACCATCTTTAGATCGCAGTTGGAGGAGCAATTCATCACAATGCACTTTAAAGCGATCGATGCGCATAACTAGGTCTCGGTCTTCAGTAAAGAGGTCTCTGAAGGCAAGCCTTACGTAGTCTGGATTTATTGCTATAAATTCGAGCATCATGGATTTGACACTATGGCGACTTCCTCCCCACAGTCTATTGGAGAGTGTGCTACTGAGGGCGTGACTAAACATCTGGCTGAGGTTTTCTGTACCGAGATTCCAATGTGTTTGAAAATTTTGGATGCACTCAAACCGGTACAATTCATCTTCAGGATAGCCCTGTTTAAGGTGTGATACAAATGCATTGGCATGCTGATTAATCAAGTCAACTTTCATAGCATAGAAGTCTTCAAAATTAGGTGCCTTTACTTGATGGTGATGACAATCAAAGGTATCCATTTGCTGAAGAGAACCTTTCCTGCTATTTGCATGAAGGACCTATTAAACGCTATCGGAAGGTCGGGAGCATTTGTAATGTCTACCTTACATTCTCTAAATGTTTGAAAAAGCTTGCGGATTCAAGGAAGGTTTTGTTACCCATCCTGTTTCTATTCTTTGTCGGGGCCTGTGTTACTGCGGACAATGGAGATATCAGTGATCCGAGTGCAAAACCGAGTTCGGAGAAAGACTTAGCAGGTTTATACAAACCAAGGGGCCTTATTCAGCGTACATCAGAAGCTACTCCCGGATTTGTTCTATTCACACCGAATATGTCTGATCAAACCTATTTGATTGATTTGGATGGAGAAGTTGTTCATACTTGGAGTTCGGTATACAGTGCGGGAGGAGGATTATACTTGCTGCCCAACGGAAACTTGCTTCGGGGGGGGACGGGAGCCAGAAGTTCCTCGTTTTGGAGCGGGAGGCCAAGGGAGAAGGTTGCAAGAGATTGCACCCGATGGCACTTTGATTTGGGACTATGTATCCGCTACGGATACAAATTTATTGCATCACGATGTGGCTGTGTTGCCCAACGGAAATATACCAGCGATCGCATACGAACATGTCTTTGCTGAACGTAGCTCTACATTGGGTAGGAAACCGGATCAGATACCGGAGCAAGGATTATGGACAGATGTGATTTTTGAACTAGAGCCGATTCGACCCGATGGTGCAGAAATCGTATGGCAGTGGCATATGCTTGATCATGTGGTCCAGGATTTCGATCCAGGTTTACCCTCATACGGACAAATTGCCGAACATCCAGAGCTCGTGGACATCAATATTGGTGGGCTGATTCAGCAAGGGACGCAGGCTGATCTAGATAAGCGAAGGGCTGAAAATAGATTGCCTCCTAATGCGTCCTTAAGAAACGTGGGTTCCGATTTGATGTACAGCAATGCCATCAACTACATTGCAAACTTAGATCAGATTGTGATTAGTAGCCACAACTTCAGCGAAATCTGGATATTAGATCAAAGCCTACTACAGAGCAGGCGGCTGGCCACAATGGAGGTCGCTGGGGTAGAGGTGGAGATATTCTCTATCGATGGGGTAATCCGGCCGTATATGGTCAGGGGAGCGGATGCTGATCAGAAACTTCACCATCAGCATGATGTTAAGTGGATTCCCAACGGATTTAAGGGAGCAGGGAGACTCATAGTGTTCAACAATCAAGTGCCAAGTGAAAATGGTCCGTATTCGCAAGTTAGCGAAATCGATCCTCCCCAAGATGATCTAGGTCATGACGTAATCGAAGATGGCAAACCCTTTGGACCCACAGAACCTGTGCGGGTGTATACAGCTGCAGATACTATTTCCTTTTACACCGGTTTTATATCTGGGGCACAGCGCTTGTCAAATGGACATACTTTAGTCACTTCTGGACCTCATGGAAGATTCTTTGAGATTGATGAAGAGCATAACACGGTGTGGGAATACTGGAGTCCGTATTCTGGAGAAGTACGCTTGCCTGATGGATCCTTTCCGTAACCAATAGGTGTAAATATTTATGGTGTGTTTAGGGCGACACATATCCCCATGGATCATCCGGATATTACGAAAATTATTGGCGAAGAATGACCTTCATGCCTTCCCGTTTGCTCAATGTAGATAAATGTTTTTCATGTCTTTCAATAAAGCTCTGTACAGCATCAGGGTTGAATTTGGAATACTGTCGAAGAGCCCAGCCAATGGCCTTACGAATGAAGAAATCTGCATGTGAAGCATGCTGAAGGACGTATTTGCTAAGCAATTCAAAGTCAGTCTCCCCCCCATACTTCAGTTGAAATAGAATGGCGGCCCTGTTCAGCCACATGTTGTCAGATTGAATCCACGCGTCTGTAGTTGCCGATTGCAGTTGCGGATACTTGAGAAAAAGGGCACCGGCGAGCGGACCGAGAAAGTCTACCGTATCCCACCAAGATTTATGAACAATTAACCATTCTATAGTATTGACGAATTCAGACTCCTGCTTCTTAATATATTTCTCCAGGAGGGTAATGCCGACATATTGAAGCTCTCGTTCAGGTTGATTCCACAACAAGGTTACCAGCTGAGGAAGCTGTTGTGCACTTGGTGGATGGAGCTTTAGGAATGTGCGAGAAAGTTCTTTCCGCTGAGGACTCCTTATGCCATAAAAAAGGAACTTGTCCTTCATGTATTTCGACATCCCTATGGCGTCATCCGAATTTGCATGGGTTTGGAACACTTGCTTAAGTTCATCCACAAATTGCTCTGGTGCCAATGTCATCTCATCCTTATTTAGGTGCCAGGTCATGCAAATACTGCACACCTACCTGCCGTCTGATTTCATCCAGTAGTTCCAACATATTTGCATTGTCCTGATGGTTCCATTTTTCACTAAAGACATGGCGATTTGACAAGCATCTATGGCATTCTAAGATCTCATGATACAGACCTATACCTTTGGGGGGACATGCTATACTTCGCGAGTCTTCTCCCGCTTTGATGATCGTAAGTCCGGGTGATGCATACCAAGGTGCTTGCAAGAGGATGTATCCCTTGGACATAGTTATGCGGGCTGGCATATTGGAGTCGTAAAGAATAGAGCTGTGCAGTGCAGATTCCTTACCTTTTTCTGGATACTTGAAGGTCATGGAGCAAGTTTGATCCACTCCAGTTGCAGCCAATTGTCCAGATGCTTCTATGCTACTAGGCATCCTTAGCAGCAGATAACTTAGAAATACCGGATAAATGCCGATGTCTAGAATGGAGCCTCCACCCAGTGAAAGGTCGTATAACCTACTTAATGGGTCTATGGGAGCAGTAGCGCAGAATTCAGCCTCCACTTGGTGCACTTCTCCCATTTCACCAGATTCGATAATCTCGAGAAGCATTTCGGTTGCAGGTAAGAACCTGGTCCAAAGTGCTTCCATGTAAAAGGTCTCGTGTTTACTTGCGCAATGGAGCACCTCTTTCATTTGATGAAGATTCAGCACCGCCGGTTTCTCACACAAGACCGGGATGCCGGCTGTTAGGCTTTGTATAGATTGATGAGCATGCAAACTATGTGGAGTAGCAATATAGAGTATGTCAATCTCTTGTTCGTTGAGCATATGCCCTAGCGCATCATAACTCTTACTTGCCCCGTAGGTAGTGGCGAAGTCTTGTGCACGCGTCAATTCCCTGGATACCACCGCATGCAGCTTTGCATTATTGACCAGTTGTAGATCCTGGGCGAATGCAGAGGCAATTTGGCCTGTGCCCAAAATGCCCCACCGATAAGTTTTATTCTGCATAGGCCCAATATCGCAAAAGATTGCACCTTGAGATCATAGTGACATCGGGATTCATCAAGAGTTGTATGAATATGAATAATCTGGTCCAACGAGCAAATCATGGATGGCACCAAGGCCAGACACTGGGATTTCGCTGGTCTTCCTCTATTCAGGAGGACTCATCTATCAATAATCACTGGGATGTATCATTACTCTAAAAGCTTTCTGATCTATATGTGGAATGGTATCTTTCCGTATGGATTTTCTCATTGTCATAAATAAAAATGTTCGATCTATCTCGTTAGTCATCATCCTGGTTTTTGGGGTGGCATTTGCGCTGCAAAGTCAGGTGATGAGCTCTGCGAGTAAAAAGAGGGTTGCAGTGATAGACACATTTCATTATAGCAAGACTTTTGGAGATATCAGGAAATACAGAATATTTCTTCCATCTGGCTATGACCAGGATTCCGAGAAGAGATATCCTGTGATATACTTCTTCCACGGGTGGGCACAACGTTACTTTGGAGAAATGGGGATCGGCTATTCACACTATGACCGTCTAGACGACAATGGGGGTGACAACATGGAGGCTTTTGTCAAAAAGCGCGATGTCATCATCGTTAAAATAGATGGATCTAATCAATTCCCATCAGGGCCGCTGAATCTGACACCTTGGAATATCGGTACTGTCAAGAGTTTTCGACAATTTCCCATCTATTTTGAGGAGTTGGTAGACTTTATCGACCAAGGATATCTAACCATCTCGGACCGACAGTACAGAGCAGTTTCTGGGTTGTCTATGGGAGGATTTATGTCATTTTGGGTAAGTGGCAAATACCCTCATTTACTATCGAGTGTAGGCAATTTTTGCGGTTCCCTTGAGTTCATGGTTGGTCCGTATGAATTCCCAGTAGAATATAACCACATAAATATGCACGATAATTATGAGGGTGTAAATGTTCGTATGCATTATGGGACAGAAGATAGACTTCGGTACTATCACCAGGACCTAAATAAGATTTGGCCACAAGTCATGGACCATTATCACTGCCAAATATATGAGGCATCTCACATAACTTGTGGGATGGGAGATATGTTCGAATCCATCTATCAATCATTTATCAACCCCTTGCCGGTTCCTACCAATTGGCATCATATTGATGTATATCCAAGTTTTGATATTTGGGGTTATGAAGTATCTTCGGATCGAATACGTTCCGGCTTTACGATTTTTAAGAATGTAAATAAAAGGGGATTTAACAGTGCGGTCAGAGGTTTTCTTCCTGATGGCGAACTAATGTCTGAAGTAGATCTAAGCATTCGGACTCCTGCCATATATAAAGCAAATACTGAGTATTCGATTTGTGATCATAATGCTAGAACGGGTGACTACATTGTTTACACCACTACCTCAGATTCTGATGGAATCATCACAATTGATGTGGATGGAAATGAACATTACGTAGGGATCAATGAAATTTCTGATGACCCTAATATTTCGCTGTTGTCTCTGCAAACAGACAATATTGATTGGCTTCAGTTCGGTCGGGATGTTGATCTCTCGATTAAGCTTGTCAATAAGGGGCAGTTGACCGGTAGAAATTTAGACCTAGAGTTATCTTCTTTACGAAGTACTGTAGAAGTGAAGAAATCCCATACTTTCCTGTCTCAGATAAAGCCAGGTCATGTAGCAGAGGAAAGAGCTGCATTTACCATTCATATCGAAAGCGATACGGTCGAGATCGTCAGACTGTTGATTACGGTGAGTGATCCAAATGGAAATATTTGGAAGGACCATTATGATCTTAGGGTGCGAAATGATGAGGACAATTTAGAAGGTGAATTGGTCGTAGCAGATGGTCAGGTCCTTACAGTTGTCAGTGAGGCAGTTGATTCAGTGACCGAAATCATCGGGGTGGGAAACGGGGACGGTATAGCTAACCCCGGAGAAAGTATTGTCCTATTAATAAGGAATAAAGGAAAACTATATAGAACAAACGCCTTCACCACGGATGAGTACATCAATCCCAACTTCATCAGTCTAAGAACATCTGATAGTTGGGCAAATTATGACCACATTGGTCCCTCAGCTAAATTCACCACTCCTGTGATTGGCTCGGACTGTCCGGATGGGAAAGAAATTCTATTCTGGTTGGAATACTGGCTGCCAAATGTGCCAGCGCATATTATCAAAAGAGGGGTTGTCAAAGTTAAAGTCGAAGGAAATTTGGATGAAACTGCACCGGTTTTCAAATGGCTTCAGGTGAAAAATGATCAAAGTATTGAGCTTGCCGCCTACGATGCCGCAGGAATCAAAGAAGTAAAGATCAAAATGATCCCAGATAAAGAAGCTTCAACTATTCGGTATGTCAGGTGGGATATGCCAGAAAGTTTTGAACTGAAATTGAACGACCAGGGCTTCAATGCAGATAATTTTGGAGGGGACTCTATTTTCAGTGGAAGGATACGCGGTAGAGCATCCTATGTCTATCGAGCAGAGATTACCCTAACCGACGTCCTGGGCAACACAGTTACACAAGAATATGATAAAACCATTTTTATTCAGGATTTGAGGTGATGATCAATCTGCAGTCTGCTATGATCATTGGTTTAATGGGGAGAAAAGATCATCATTGATAAATTCAGGAGGATAGTGGTTTAAGCCTATTATAGGTTACCCCGAACGGAGACCAATATATCTTTTGCCCCTACGTGCATGGAATCTAAGGATAGAATCTCTTTGGCCAGGGCCTCCACTGCTTCATACGCTCCATGGACATAATCGACAAGTAGGATTAAATATTTTGCTTCGATGATTTGTCTGCGTTGGAGATCATCCTCGAACACCAATAGCAAAGGAAGTGAAGTAGCGAAATAATCGATTTCCACCTTTTCCTTGAGCATATTTTCGCCATAGGACCTGATGTTAGTAAGTAATGTTTCAGCTTCATCTTTCCGGCTAAGTTCTATTAAGGATAATGCCTTAAAGTAAGATATTTCAGAATAGGTGCTGATGGAGGCATCCATAAAATCACCACTTTCGCTACTGCTTTTGAGGAAATGTCTGTTGGCTTCTTGCTTCATTCCAAGGGCTTTGAGTGCTCGACCTTTCCAATAATTAATGTGAGCATTGGCTTGAAGATGATGATACTTTTCACCTAGATTATCAGGTGTGTCCAATGATTTCCTAAAGTAGTCTAGGGCAACTTGGGGCTCCTTACTATTTAATGCAATTTCACCAAGCTTTAAATTGGCATATGTATATTGTCTCAAGACCTTGCCCTCGCCACCTTCCCATGGATGAAATGTACGAATCGTCATTAAATGCAAGGCTTCAGGGTATTGGTAATTAAAATTATATAAGGCAGCAAGTTCTACGCTGAAGTCATCTCGCTCAATAATTTGATCTTTAATTAATTCTAGATCCCTTAGGCGGTCACGAGGCGAGTCATTCAGCTTTTTTCTCAATTGATCATACTCGTATCTAATCCGCACATCTTCCGGTGAGAATCGAATGGCTTTGATAAATGCTTCCCTGGCACTATGCCTGTCTTTTCTAACATTCCAATAGGCGATGCCCAGATTTCGATATAGTGTGCCATAGTGACAATTTGCAGCAACAGCCATCTCCCATGCGGCTATTGCATCTTCATGTCGCTTTAGATTATAATAGTAATTTCCCAAGGCATATGCGGCAACTGTATGTTGGCTGTCTTTCTCGAGCACCCATTCCAGCACCAATTGTTCATAGATTCTGGATGGGAAAAGATAATCATAGGATCCAGTAGATGTATTATTTAAAATGTCGTTCGATTTTTCTAGATTGTTATTCAGTCCGTATAACCATGCCAAAATGAATTGAGTCATCATGGATTTTGCCATGGGATTAGGTACTGCACATGAAGGTGTTTTATGGTCTTGGTGTAATTCTATTAAATTAATCGCTTCATCATAAAGACCTGCCTCGGCATAATCGAAAGCGACATTTATGATGGTTTGGCCATCATTCCTAGACGCTGTCAAAAAGCCACGAAAATTACCAGATAAATTTGCTTGTTCACATTTAGCCCATTGATCTAAAGAGTCATTTAGTAAGAGGTCATCTATTGTGTTTGTTGCGATCTCAGGCTTGCCTAGTCTCTTTTGAATAATTGCTTTGAGAATAATTGCTTTATTATTTTGACGGTTGGTATCCAATGAGGCTTCTAAATGCTGCATAGCTAGTGGAAAATCTGCATTTATACAATCCAATGCTGCCAGCTGAAAATATGCTGCTGATCGCCACTCAAAATTCCATGTTGCCTTATAAAATAGTGTGTAGGCTGCTTTTCGATCTCCAAGATATAACATAGCTAGTGCACAGAAGTAATGAGCTTCCCCCGAAGCAGGATTGGGGTGGAAGCGAGTGGTGATCTCTATGGCTGAATGGAAATGTTTCATAGCACTCTCAAACTGCCCACTTTTAAGGCTTACTTTTCCCAATGCTATATGGGCTTTGTAACTCCTAG
This sequence comes from Saprospiraceae bacterium, assembly GCA_013001595.1. Lineage (GTDB taxonomy): Bacteria > Bacteroidota > Bacteroidia > Chitinophagales > Saprospiraceae > JABDMH01. Next base: position 93,251 of record JABDMH010000129.1, read on the forward strand.
GATCAAGCTCAATTGCTGCTTCCCAATATGGCTGAGGTTGTCGTGTGGGATGGCGATATAATTCCAAATGTTCTCCGATCAGCTCTAACTCGTTTGCAGAATTTATTTTGGAGGGTTGTTTTGGGGCCACAGCAATTTTTCTATTTCTCGTATGCTCCACTTTTTTGTGATGGTAGGCAATGAGTTCATTACCCTCTTTGTCAGTTACACAAAGAGAGATTGCATCTTCAGATCCTGATAATTCGTAGGCTCTTTTTTCAATCCACGGCTGATTAGGAGAAATGATTTTGATTGGAAAGTAGTGACTGTTGCTTCCTATTGTTAAAGTTATTTGTAAGTGCTCAATTTTTTTACTGCTTACTACACCCCAATCCAAAAAGTTACCAGTTCTAATTTCTAGTCGCACAGCCAAATCTTTGTTGGCCTCTTGCAGAGGTCCAAGCTTTTGGTAGCTCCACCAAAACTGTGAAAAAGTTTTGGTCTCATATGGCAGTAGATAGGAGAAATCTGGCTGATTGTCTGTGTATACACCCGCCATCAATTCAAAATATGGACCACCTTCATCTGTAAGCTCCCGATCCCATGCTTGACCAAAGGCTGCATTTCCCCAAGTCCATTGTTTTTTGCCTGGAGCAATGTGCCGATTTGCTACATGTACAAAGCCACCTTGAGCGTTGAAATCGTAACCACCAAAAAAATCATACCCCGTTTCACAAACCATAAAACTCGTTGGTACGGGAATATGATGGTAATTACGCAGATCATTTTCACCTCGTCTATTTAGATATGGAATGCCATAGTAAGTATTCTGGGCACTGGGAAAGCTACACATGTCCCTGACAGCATGATCGGCAACATAATGTACATCGGGTGGAAAAAAACTGCGGTAATCCTTGTGGACCTCGACAGCCACGTTTGCCCACCACAAGAATGTTTGAGCTAGGGGCGTACGATTAAATAGCCGTCCTCTAAGTTCAATTAAAGCACTATCCGGACGGAGTCGTATGCCATGCATACCTTTCAGGTGATACATTGGATCATAGGCTGACATCCAAATGGTTTTACTGCCATCATCTTCCACTTCTATATAAGTATCAGTGGGTAAAAAGGTGCCGGGGCGGTGGTGCTGGGGCCAATTAAATTCGATGCCGCCACTGATCCATGGTCCCGCAAGACCAACCAGCGCTGGTTTTATGACTTTCTGTTGATAAAAGAAGTTGTAGTTGTTGTTGGTTTTATCTTGGGCCTCGAAAACTCTTCCTCCAATTTCAGGTAAGATGGTAAGTTTAATGAGTTCATTTTCCAGAATGGCAGCTACGTATTTTTTATCTGATTTTATGTCATAAATTTTGTCGATAAATGGAATCGGATATACCTTGCCTGATGACCCTTGGTAAACACGCTTTTCGAAAAACATAGGGTTGACTTCTGGTTTGCCAAGTCCATAGGTAGGTATGGCTAATTCGGTTATTTTGGCGATCACGGAATTGCTCATTATTTACGTTACTTAACTATTGCCTGAAGTTGATCTATTTGAAGCACCACCTTTGGATCGAATGCTGTGGTAGCCATATATCCCACTAGACTCTTTTTTAGTTGGACCGCTTCAGACCTGTTCTGTAAGTCATTCATTAGATCTACGCCACTTACAAGCAGACTTCCATTTCCAACTTGCGCCTCAAAGACAAGCGCCAACCTTCGGTTAGATACCCAGTCATCAATTATGCGGACTATTGGTTTCAATTCGCTTGAAAATGAGTCGAGCTGAATGGCGTCCGAATGGCTCATGGCATCCCACCATTGCCAATTTGAATGGTACTCTGTTGGAAAAGATGCCAGGGCAGGATGGTTGGGATTACACAAAATACCCAGGGTATGTGGTTTTTGTCCCGCGGTCCAAGCAGTATTCCAAAAGATGCTGGAAAAGCCCACCCCGACATTACCTCCCATCGATGATGCAACTCTGCCTCTTCCAAGACTCAATAGGACCTTTTCTCCCGCCTCTAAGAATTGCAAGGTAGATGAATCAATATCAGTGACCAGTTTTATTTCATGATTATCTTGCATCGATGTTGAGGGATAGACCCATATATCCCACGTATTTGAAAATGTATCTACAGAGACTTCTAGTGTTAATTTTCTTGGGTTATTTATTCGCTCAAAAGTATAGCTGATTTTGCCCATAGACTGGTCATGACCAATTGAGATGTCCTGACTTTCCAGTGTTCCTTTCGCAATTTGTGATTCGCCTTCCAGAAGTTTCCATGTCGGAATGGTTCCATTTATTGGTGAGGGGCCGAAATGAGCAACGCTGATATCTGCCATCAATGTTTCTCCCTCTAAAAAAATTCTCTTCTTTAATCTGGCGAGGGGAACGGTAGTATTGCAGAAACGACGGTACTCCCTAGATGTAATGTAGCCCTTGTCTTTCCAGAAAGGATCTAAAACACCAACCAACGCAGTTCCCTGACCAGGGAAGTCATGTAGATCGAGCAATTGAAAGCCACCCAATTTCGGAGTCCTTAACGCGGCTTCAATGTCTGCCTTGTAACATAGGGCCTGTAATTTTCCTGAGGCCATTAAAAAGCTATCAGCCAAGTGACCCATATGGTGGGCATGTAGACTTTCTTCGAAGAGTTCAAAATTCTTTGCTTTTAGGACACCGGAATACTTTTTTACTTCTTTGAAATTTGGATATACACACCATTGACCGATCTCATGACTTACCATAGGTATTCTCAAATCCTCAAGGCCTGCAGACCAATCGTAGTCACTACTGGGAGGTTGGCTATTGATAATACTATTTAAACCCTCACCCCATCCCTGGATACGTACACCGGAATAGGAAGAATGAAAATCATTTTCATCAATCATAGGCCAACCTGCACCTGAAGTATAAATTCTACGATCGTCTTTTTCTTTCCAGTAAGTTAGGTATTGCTGTAAAAATTGGACATGACCGCTTCCGCCGGGTTCATTACCATAAGCCATCATGACAAAGGAAGGATGGTTTCCATAGGATTGAATGATGCGTTCACTTTCATCATAAATATATTGATCTAGCGGAAGCCCACTTCCCAGTGTTGTACTCTGATTGGCCCAGGAAGAAGCCTCCACCTGTAGATAGATTCCCATTTCGTCTGCTACTTGAAAGGCTGCTTCTGGTGGACACCAAGAGTGAAAACGGAGATGGTTCAGTCCATGAGTATGCACAGCATCGAATACTTCTTGCCACCCTTTGGTGTCAGTGGGAGGGTAGCCTGTCAGGGGAAAAATCGCACATTCAAGTGTGCCCCGTAAAAAGAGGGGACGGCCGTTTATGGTGAGTCCTTCGCTATGGCTATCGATATCTCGGAAACCAAAATCAATGTACTGCTCGTCATACCCATCTTGATATTTCAGCGTTAAAGCAAGCTGATATACATTGGGTGCAAACTCATCCCAGGTCAATACTTTATTTTGCAAGGGGTAACTGAATGCTATATTAGTTTCACCAACAGGGATATCGAACTTGAAATATACTATCTTATTTTTTTCGGCAGATTTATTGAGTATAGCTGTAGAACCAATGTCAATTTCTTGTGCCTTTTCTGTGTCATTTTGCACAACCGATCTTATGTCTACCGTGTTTGACGCGATATGGGGAAAGACCTGAATATTTTTTAAATAGATTTTATCTCTGGGAAATATAGAGATGTCTCCTATGATTCCGTTCCAATTTGATTGAGTATGGTCGGTTATACTATGGGAATTTATTCCTACGTCAATATCCTTGATGCGATTATCCACTCGAATGGTAATCGAGTTCTCACCGACCTTAACATGTGGTGTGATGTTATATTTATGCGCAGCCGCAAGGCTATTTTGCATGCCTATGTCAACACCGTTGACCCAAACCATTGATTCCCAATGTACTCTTTCTAGATGTAGCCATAGATTCTTTTGCTGCCATCCAGATGGAATATGCACTTTCTTTTGGTACCAAGCTGCTCCAGTATATTTTTTCAGCGGTTGAAGCCAATATGGAAACCGAATGTTTTCAGAACTATGATAAGGAGCATAATTTGGATCATCATACCACGCTAGGTCTTTCACACCCCCTGTCCATTTAGTGTTCAAAGTGACATCAAAGCCCTTACCATTTTCTACCATCGATCCAGGTAGTTGTACACGTCCATTGAATTTTGATGTATACCATTTCTCTGTAATGCCTTGATCAGCCGTATCAATTTTAAATTCCCACTCTCCAGCAAGGTCGATCGTTTGATCGTCAACAAGTCTACACGACCAAACAAAGCAGAGCACCAAAAGAATTAGCTTGTATTTCATGGTGATGGTTGTTTGACAAGGGTACGTTCGATTTCCTCCAATGATCTGCCTTTGGTTTCAGGCAGTAAATAATATATAAATAGGAATCCAGCTATGCATATGATCCCATAGAGCCAGAATGTGCCTGAAGCTCCAAACACTTGATTCAGTATTGGGAAGGTGTAGGTTAGCAAAAAACTTGCTAACCAAAGAGAGACGGTGGCTGCAGCCATAGCAGCTCCTCTTATGCGATTAGGGAAAATTTCTGATAGCACTACCCAAGTAACTGGAGCTAAAGATGTAGCATAACATGCAATAGCAAGGACGACCAGCAGCAGAAGCGGCCAGCCTGAAATATGAAGAAAGTAAGCTGTTCCCATTAAAGCATATACACCTGCTAACCCAGCAGCTCCCAACATCATCAAGAACCTTCGACCAAGTCGATCGACCGAAAAAATGGCAACAAAGGTAAATATCAGATTCACACTGCCAGTGACTACGATGTTAAACAGAATATCAGAAACCCCATAGCCGGCGGCAGCAAATACTTCTTCTGCATAATTGAAGATCACATTTATGCCACACCATTGCTGAAAAGCTGCAAGCACAATCCCAATGAGTAGGACCTTTTTTAGCCCTGGTCTAATCAGCGCAGCTAATTTGAATTTCTCTGTATCTGATAAAACAGTTTGGCTAATGGTACGGTACTCATTTAATGCGTAAGTTTTGCCACCTATCCTTTCAAGCACTGCAAGAGCCTGGTCCTTGTCGCCATTTTTTACCAACCATCGTGGGCTTTCAGGAACAAAAAACATCAATACGAAAAATAGACCTGCAGGGATGGTTTCTGCCCAGAACATCAATCGCCATCCCGTCTGTCCATTCCAAGAAGTAAGGATTTCTGCATCAGTGGCATTTGGTGCCACTGGCATGGCAATTTGCCAATTGGTGATCTGTGCAAGTAGTATCCCAATTACGATGGTTAATTGATTGAGCGAAACAAATTTTCCCCGTGCACCAGCTGGGGAAATTTCAGCAATGTACATCGGTGAGAGGTTTGATGTCAAGCCGATCCCAACACCTCCCATGATTCTGTAGAAAATAAACATATTGAACGTATAGGTGGCACCCGTTCCAATGGCAGAAAGTGTAAATAAAAAGGCCGAAAAGATAAGCAGTTTCTTCCTTCCAAACCTATCGCTAAATATGCCCGATGTTATTGCCCCAAGTAAGCATCCTATGAGTGCGCAACTCATTGCCCAGCCTTGTAGATTTGGATATGCAGCGATGTCAAAGAATTTTTCGTAAAAAGGTTTGGCACCCCCTATCACCACCCAGTCATAACCAAATAGTAAACCTCCCATGGCAGAGACCATGGAAATTACAAGGATATACTTTGTATTGGTCTTTTTCATTTTCAGGTTGCCATATTAACATAATGATATCTTCTGAGGCTTTAGTCCATGCGATATCACCGTGGTGATCGACCGCTTATTTGCTGGCCTTCTATCAATTCTTTGCGGCCAACCTTATTAAATGTGATTTAGTCCTCCAATTCGCATCTGAAGAGATGTCGTACTTAGCAGGAGAGGACAGAACCTGTAGATTCCTTACCCTATCATTTTATCTATCAAGTTCATCTTGCTGATTGGATGAAACTTCTTTGTATCTAGGTGGCCGGTTGACTTCTAGCTACATAGGGTAGTCTACCTCATTTCTCTACTTTTGGCGGGCAATCAATATCGAGATTTTGCAGAGAATAATGCGCACATTCCAGTAGAATATCCCCTCGATTGGTAACGCCGGTGTACTCTTAGCAACAGTAAGATAGGATATTGTAAGACTTCGGAGAACATACCATGACCTACTTGGTTTAATGAAGGGAAGTACAAGAAGCTGATATTCTCGAAACGGCTAATTCATGGCAGCGTAGCTGAGCTACCATATCTCGGTTTAATAGGCTATGTAGTGCACTTTCATGGACGGTTCGTAGGATAGTAATTGATGTTTTGATCAACGGATGCGACTGTGACAGGCTTAGACAATTTGAAAATTGTCTTTGAAACCTTCAACATCTTGGACTTGCTGATGTAATAGTCACGTAATATTTTTCTTTGTAGGATGAGAGTCGCTTGGTTTATTATATTGAGTTGTTGTATACAGGGACTGATTGCGCAGCCAGACAATGATCATTGTGAAACTGCAATTCCCCTACCCGCAGATAATTGGTGCTCGGAAATTCGAGCCTACACGATCTTTGATGCCACGCCTTCGATCAGGGAAGGGCAGACTTGCACTGGAGAGGAAGATTCTCTGATGAAAGATGTATGGTTTGAATTTACCGCCCTAGGTAATTTTGTCTTCTTTGGTGTCACTGCCCTTGAAGTACCTATAGCAAGTTTACCTAGACGATTTACCATCTCCCTATATAGGGGCAATTGTAGACAGAGGATCTTAGACCAGTGCACGCTTGGTGATATTGATGTGCATTGGATAATCGGTGACGATTTCGTTGCTGGTGAGACCTATCTAGCTCGGATAGCCATCTCAGTGGACAGTTTAAATCCAGAGACTACCGTCTTTGATTCTCTAGGCAATTTTGGAATCTGTCTGGATTCCTACAATGATTCATTGATTTGTGACGACCTGTCAGTTACTGCCGTAGGAGATACCCTCATTGAACTAGGCAATATTGCCCGATTATCTGCTTCGACAAATTCAGATTCAATGTTAGTAAGCTACCAGTGGTATGTAGATGACAGTTTGATCTGCGATATGTGTCCGGTGGTTGAGGTCTCTCCCAAGGCGTCTATCATCTACACGGTGTTAGCAGATGACGGTATGTGCCAAGGCCAAAGCCAGATTGAAGTAGATGTTCTAATTGGAGACGATGACCGCAAAGTCTATATCCCCAATGCCTTTACACCTAATGGCGACTCACTCAATGATCGGGCTACGGTCTTTGGTGGTCCAATGTTGTCATCAATCAAACAACTGGATATTTACAATCGATGGGGTGATTTGGTATTTAGGGAATACAACCTTCCACCCAATGATGCATCGATTGGCTGGGATGGCACCCAGTATGGTAAGCTTGCTTCTACAGGTGTGTTTGCTTATGTGGCTTATGTCGAATTCATCGATGGATCGAACCGACAATATTCAGGGACTTTTCAGCTAATCCGCTAAATTTTTATTTAATGGTAGTGTCAAAAGTGTAAGCTAAAATCTATGATCTCACACATAGTCCTGATATCCATAATAATGAACTACTTCAGTTGATATAGGGGCTCTTTGGGGCTGTCACTAAATTCATTGGGATGGAGCAGCCTAGCCAAAACATACGACGATTGGTTTACCCGGAAGTTGGTCTATTTCATAGAAATTGAGACCTTTGGGTTAGCAAAAATGAGATGTTCTTTTTGATCTTTGATGGTAACCATCTCTCATATCTGAAAAGGCCCTGTAGTTCAAGGGATAGAATAGGAGTTTCCTAAACTCTAGATCCAGGTTCGAGTCCTGGCGGGGCTACTACAGTACTTGTTAAAAAATTGATAATCAATATTTAAGGTTAAATAATTTGAAACCGTTGATTCTAATCGTTGATGTGTTTTGCCTGTCCTTATTACCTAACTTGTAGCCTTTGACTTCTTCCCCAATGTAGCCAAAATCAATCCCATACACTGGTCTTAGACTTCTTGAACTGTAAGAGTTGGGATGAGGGAATAAAGAAGAGTTTAAGAGGTTGCCTAAAAACTAGCAAATGGACAAAACAGAGATTCTACCTTATCTAGTGCTTGCCCTATTATTACTTGGCTTGTATTCGTGCGTGCAGCAACCGGTTGAAAAGAAGAAAGTGGTCTATGTGAATTCCTATCACAGAGGCTTTCCTCCGAGTGACCAAATCACCGAGGGCGTATTTGAGAAACTTCCAGCGGATAGCTTTGAGATTGTCGCCTATTTTATGGATACTAAGCGAAATCCATCCGAGGCATATATTAAGAATCGAGCGGCAGTGATCCTTGATTCAATTCACTCGGAGCGCCCCGATCTGCTGATCGTATCGGATGATAATGCCATAAAATACCTGGTCGCACCCAACTTTCACAATGATCCATTGCCCATCGTATTCTGTGGAGTGAACTGGACTGCCGACCAGTATGATCTGGCACACTGCAATATTACTGGGATCCTTGAATTGCTTCCAGTGGCCGAGTCGCTGCATACCTTGAAATTCTATTATCCTAAGATGCAGAAGTTGCTGGTGCTTAATGAGAATACTACCACTTCAAGGAAGACCAAGCCACTGCTGGATAACCTGCTGAGCGAGATCGGATTTTCAGTCCAGCAAGCGTTGGTGCATGATTTTGAAGATTGGAAGTCTGCTTTTATCGAAGGGAATGCAAACTTTGATGTCATGTATCTGCAGACCAGGGGTGCCATTAAAAATTGGGATCATGAGGAGGCCCTAAAAATTATCGATCAACATATAAGAATACCCCTATTCACCTGTGAAGATTTTATGATGACCTATGCAGTGTTTGGTTTGACACAAGTCTCGAAGGAGCAGGGAATGTGGGCGGCAGAAACGGCCAAAGAAATACTTAAAGGTACCGGCCCTGAGGAGATCCCAATTTCAAAAAATCAGATGTCCACGGTCTGGATAAATACGAGACTGGCCGAAAAAATAGATTTCACACCAGATGAGGCCTTGCTCAGTAAAGCCAGCATAGTAGATTGATTATTAAATGGCCATTGCTGCCTATTTAGGCAGGGAAGACCTACATATCGTACCAGAAGTTTTCGCGAAGCAACGCAAGACTTTTTTGAATGGCTTCTAGTGGATCGGCCTGGCCTTCAAATTCCAGGCTGACATAACCCCGGAAATCGTGCTTTCGCATCAGTGCACCCACTTTGGGATAATCAATATCTAGTGTATACCACTTGCCGCCTCCAAAATAGGTTATAGCTTGGACAAGGATCAACTTATGGATCATCATGTCCATCTACTGAAGGCCTCGATCGAGCAAATTGCCGGTATCCAAGGTGACCATCAGCCACGGTGAATTAATCGCATCCACGATTCTTTTTACTCCCTCAGCTTTTCTGCCAAGACCCCAATGATTTTCGAGGCCGAGTACCACACCACATTCTTGGGCTTTTGGAATGAGGTGACCAATACTGTCAATTACCCAGGCAAATCCTTCTTCTTCAGCATGCCCCAGCAAAACTGGTTCGATACCCTTATTGGCCATCAGATCATCGAAAGATTTGCTGTCACTATTAGCTCTATGGGGGCCACCAGTAAGTGTCTAGATTGCTATTATTTATGCCTATGTGCTTCAATTGGATGATTTTGGAAGAAGGTACAAGGGCAGCTGTGAAGATCTTGAGGAAAGATAGCAACAACACAATCGAGGCACGACCAGCTCGACTAAGCCATTCAGGCCATGGAGAGTTGTTTACTATGAGATGTTCGCTACGAGGGAAGAGGCCGTTCTAAGAGAGAAGTATTTCAAATCTGCTGCAGGTCGTCCTTTTATCAGTAAAAAGATTGGACCGATTACGTCCTAATATCGAGTCTGAAGCTGTAAAGGGATACCCGCCCGAACGACTTCGGTCGGACGTGGAATAAGAGTTTACTAAACTTTAGATCCAGAAGTTTAGCCTGAGCTAAACATAGTGAAGTTGAAGGAAGTCCGGGCGGGGCTGCTATACATTCCATAGACAACACTTTTCACCAGTACGAGAAGTATATCCGGACCGACCGAAAAGAGTGTCGGGAGGTCTATTGCATCAGCTCCTCAGCAAGCGGCTAGAGTGGGCAATTTGACATATGCCTTCCTTTAGTATTACCTTTTCATGCTGAGCTCCTTAATCCCGAAAGTCTCGTTCTCTTTCGTTTGATACCCATTGGAGAACATGGCTGCTTTTTCCTATTTTCAATCTCCGAAAGTATAGCTGGTCTGCAACAAAAAATACTATGACGAAAATCCTGCGCTTATCTTGCCTGTTAGCAAGTGTCTTCACCGTCCAGATAGCCCTGGTGGGACAAAATGTAGAAGTCCGAGGCGAGTTGAAAAAATGGCACAAAGTCGAACTCGCTTTTCAGGGTCCTGAGAGCAGTGAGTTGGCTGCAGTCAACCCGTTCATAGATTATCGCCTTGATGTCACCTTCAGGAATGCCGATGTCGAATATACGGTACCTGGCTTTTTTGCTGCTGATGGAGATGCTGCTGAGAGTAGTGCCGATAAAGGCGACATCTGGATCGTTCGTTTTGCACCAGATCGGGTTGGGGCATGGACCTACGAGGTTTCCTTCAAGAAAGGGGATAATGTGGCGGTAAGGACGAATGTTGCCCACGCTGCAAGTGCTGGCTTTATAGATGGATCGACTGGCACATTTTCCATTACTGATTCCGATAAAACCTATCCTGACAACCGGGCACAAGGAAGATTGCAATACACTGGAGGACCCTATCTGCGCTTCGCTGAGTCAAAGAAGTATTTCATTAAAGTGGGTGTCGATGCGCCGGAAAACCTCTTGGCCTATGCGGACATCGACGCCACCACCAATGTATTTGGGTACCGCAAAAATTGGCAACCACATGCTAACGATGCTGATAAATTGGCAGACAAATTCACATGGCAGGATGGGAAAGGGGAAAACCTAATGGGAGCCATCAACTACCTGGCATCAGAAGAACTCAATGTCTTTTCCTTTCTGACCTTCAATGTAGACGGTGACGATCGCAACATCTTCCCTCAATTGCTAAAGGTGCCTACAGATGAATATGAGTCTTATGCCAATGAAAAGAAGAATAGATCAGCGTGGGCCTCAATGTTTCATACGACTCGTTTCGATGTTTCCAAGCTTGAGCAATGGGAGCGAGTGTTGGATTATGCTGAAAGGACAGGCATGTTTCTACATTTTAAGACGCACGAAACGGAGACCGATCATCTTATGGATCACGGTGTCTTTGGAGTTGAAGGCAAGGCATACTATCGGGAACTCATTGCACGATTTGGCCATCATCTATCTCTGAATTGGAATCTGGGAGAAGAAAATAATCAACCTTCGGAAGAGGTGAAGAAGGTAGCTGCCTATGTGCATGACCTGGATCCGTACAAGCATCATTTGGTCATGCATACCTTTCCCAATCGAGATGATCTATATGATGCATTAGTTGGAGATCAATCTGATCTTACAGGTGCATCCCTTCAACTCCGTGATCAAGATTTTTATGACGTACATGAGCGTGTACTGAAGTGGCGATGGAAATCTGAAGCCGCTGGCAAAGTCTGGGCTTTATCTGTGGATGAACCAGGAAATGCTCAATTTGCCTTGCTTCCTGATGATGAGGATGCGGACCATAAACTAGCTCGGATAAATGCACTCTGGGGCACCTTGATGGCAGGAGGATATGGTGTAGAATGGTATTTTGGCTACGCCAGTCCAAATTCGGATCTTACCTGCGAGGATTTTCGCAGTCGCGATCTATTTTGGGATCAGAATCGTCATGCCCGTACCTTTTTTGAGTCTTATGTGCCCTTTTGGACCATGGCGCCTCATGACGATTTGGTCTCCGACATCACCTCTTATTGTCTCGCTGACCCAGGGGAAACCTACGTCGCATACTTTAGGGATGCATCCAATAAAGGAACGATTGATCTAGGTGGGGATAAGACGTTCCTCATTCGGTGGTATGATCCACGTCAGGGTGGTGATCTACAGGTTGGTAGTATACCATCAGTCTCGGCCTCCAGGCGAGCAGATATAGGTTTGCCTCCGACTGATGTTAAAGCCGATTGGGCCGTCTTGCTTACTATCGAAGACTAAAATTTTATTTCACCACAATGTACCCTCGGCAAGACCCTTCGACCCTACCAAGGTCATGGCAGCATCTATTTTTAGACCTTAGTGAATCCACTCCGAAAAGGTCACCAAATCAAAAATGGCTCTTTAGGCAATATTTCCATTTTTCTCAGTTGGTGCAATGTCTGATAAAGATCTATCCAGTTTGACTTGTTTTTTTGCACCAGTATTGCGTTACAGAACTTCTTGTATAGCTCTGCTATACAAGACAACCTGCGCCTTATCCTAGCACACAATAACAGCGTCACATGCTTGATACATACCCATCATACTTTACACGTGCTGTTACTCAGGCATCACCCAATCTCGGAAAAGTGTAAATCTTATCCAAAATAGACTCATTTTATGAAATTGGTACTTTCCGGAGTACATTCACTATTGATCGCCCCTTTATTGTCCAAAACAATTCAGCCTGGTACATACTTTTTTTGAGTGTCAGGGATATATGTGTGGTCCTTAGCCGAAATTTTGCTTTTTGACATAGGAGATGCTGCGTATATGGGAACACTTCGGATAAAGAGTGCATCTACCTTGTTTATAGTACGATAGTTTGTCGCTCCTAAGGACCATAAAGCCGCAAACTTGATTAATCCTTCTCACGTCGGCTATAGCTTCTATCTACTTTCTTAGGGACCGGCCTAATTTCTTCTAGGGAGTTGGCATTTCAAAATCTGAGAAGAAAATCTGACCTGTCCGAGCGATTTGGTAGCAGATAAATTTCTACATGAAAGTATGCTCATCAGGTATACGGCATGGACTGTCTTTTTGTGCGAGTTTTAGATTTTTGGGATTTGGAAAGTCTACGAGCGTGAAGAAAGAAATACAGCGTCTTCCATCCTTATGCTGATAAGCCTAGCGTCATTCAGTACCCCGTGCTAACAACCGGTAGGTTCGTCAGTAGTGTCAAGACAAAGTATCCAATGAAAATTTCAATGGGCCCGTGATGGGAGTTCGGTCAACTACCCTGTGGACTGCTCTATGATAATCACTCAAAATGACAGAATTTTGGCGTGCGGTATCGCTATTATGAATTACCATTGCCATCAGGGGTGACGATGTCATGCAATATCTACGGCTAAGGGTTAGGAAACGTCCTGTACTAGTCGGCAAAGTCGGTCTTAGATTCCATATAATCCAGGGTCAAACCGGAGGTTAGAACGACTGGGACACATCCAGGACCGTGTCTGTATTTGCTTTAGAAAATCTTAGTCTATTCCTATTTCCTAGGTGGTAAATCAAAAGCCACTGCATCATGCTCAAAGTGATTCTTATGACTGCCATCGCAGAAGGGCTTATTTGCACTGAGACCGCATCGACATAACGATACGATTGGTCGTCCTTGAAGGTTGTAGGTTTTTCCTTCTTTGTCGACAATTTTAAAATCTCCGTCGATTTTTAATGAGCCATTATTAAGTACAGTAATTTTGGTAGAAGCCATGCTAGCTATAGATTTTGTATGAATGGACAAAGCTTGAAAATAGCAAACTCCCATGATTTTGTAGAAAAGCAACTTGAATACGAACGGACGATTGTAGACCTTTGGCAGTATGTGGATCTGGATAAGAAGTCCTTTCTGGGGTATGGTAATCATAGCACTGATCATCAGTGGGTCATTCTGTGCCAGCGTTGAGGCACAATCAACCGAGCGACCAAAGATCGGACTGGCTCTCAGCGGTGGAGGTGCGAAAGGGTTTGCTCATATTGGCCTGTTGAAAGTCCTGGAGGAAGTGGGTATCCGACCTGACTACATCAGTGGTACCAGTATGGGCAGCATTATTGGAGGGTTGTATGCCATAGGATATAGTGCTGATCAGCTTGCTGCCCTCAGTACAGACAATGATTGGGAGATCACTTTTAGCAATGAAGTAGACCTAAGACTGATCAACAGCAACGAAAAGGCCAATTATGGAACCCACCTGGTGACGGTTGAATATGATGATGGTAAATTTGGCTTTGGCCAAGGACTCATAAATGGGCAGCAACTTGATCTTTTGCTAACCAGGCTTTCTCATCCAGCCTATCGATTTGATCATTTTGATCAATTTCCCATTCCCTTTAAATGTGCAGCGGTTGATGTGCTCACGGGGCAAATTGTGGTACTTGAACAGGGATTCTTGGCCGAAGCTCAACGGGCTAGCATGGCTATTCCAGTAGTTTTCGCTCCTGTAGAAATGGATGGTCATTTGCTTGTCGACGGAGGGGTGATCCGAAATTTTCCAGTACAGGAGGTCATTGATATGGGGGCTGACATCGTTATCGGTGCATACACCGGCAGAGGCATCTTAGAACTGGATGAAGTCAACTCTCTTGTTGATGTCTTAGTGCAGACTAATTTTCTCTATGGCATCAAGGATTCAGAAGAACAGGCAGCCAAATGTGATATTTTCCTGGATCTCTCCGGTGAGTACGGAGCCACTGATTTTGAACAGGCGGCTGAAATTATTGCTTTGGGTGAGTCCCGAACAAGACTGCACATGGATGCTTTGGAAGAGCTGGCTGACCAGTTAAGAAGCTATGGTGAACGTAATGATCTGCCGGCTTTGGAATATCCAGACTCTTTGAAAATCGATGAAGTGTCGATGACACGGGTGCCAGTGGAAACAAGATCATTGGTCCGGAGGTTTCTCGACATCAATAAGGGTGACATCTATTCTACAGGAGCGATTGAAGATAAGATGAATCGTCTTTATGGAACTCAGATGTTTGATCGCACTAGCTATGCGCTGCAAAAGGGAAAAGGAAGTGGCACCATCCTTCAAGTCCAGACAGAAGAAAAAGCGGCGCTGTCTTTACATTTTGGTCTGCATTATAATAATGCGGAAAAGGCAGGTATAATATTAAAGGGGCGAATAAATAATGTTTTGGGTAAGGCGGCAGTGCTCGAAGGTAGACTGAAGATCGCTGAAACTCCCGCTGTACATGCTGCCCTTCATCAATACATCGGACCTCAAAGAAAATTTCTTTATCAAGTCGGATTTTATTTTCACCGGACAGAGCAGTTTTTTAGATCACCCAGTCAGGACTTCTTCAAGAGATTTAATGCGGACTACTTTAGGGGCTTTGGTAAGTTGATTTGGAATTTCAATAATAATATTGCCGCTGGTATATCTTATCATGTAAATAGAATTGGGGTCACATCTCCCTTGACCCAAGAAGATGACCTAACCTCATATAGTCAAGAAAATCAAGCCATTGGTTTCGAATGGAATATGAACACAAAGGATAGAAATCACTTCGCGACGAGGGGACTTCAACTGGATTTGGATTTGGGTTACTACTATGATACTAGGTACGAGGAGGAATATGGCGAGGATGATGCTGCACTCATGCCGGAGTATTTAAAAAACCGTTCCTACTCGAAGATTAGTTTACAAGCAGATTGGTATTTACCGATTGGCCCCAGACTTGTTCTTCATCCAATCGCTTCGATAGGTTTGAGGAGTCAACCGGGGTTTGCTGACAATTTCTTTATGGGAGGGGACTATTTTTATCGAGAAATGGGTATGCCTTTTATTGGACTAAGGGAATTTAGGAGGTCATTTCCTCAGATAGGGATGTCACAGTTTGGACTGAGGTGGATGGCATTCAAGAAATTTTACCTTGAACCTAAAGTGGGGGTAGCAAGGATTCAACGTGCGGATGGCGCCAATAGTCTTGATGCCAGCACAACCAATATTTGGGGTGCAGGTGTAACCTCCAGCTACGATTCTTTTATTGGTCCAATGTCGTTAAGTATCGGCAGCACATCGATTCAGGATGGACCACGTATAGGTCTAGACTTTGGCTATCGGTTTGTGTTTTGATTACTCAAATGACCTTGAGCCACCCAGGCTCATTCCATGATTTGGACTGGAGAATTCAATATAGAATGTCTGTTCATGATGGATAAGGTCATGGATTTATCCTGTTAGAAGAAGGTCTCGATAAAGGACGTGTTTGCCGATCCAGATAAACCAATTGATCTGAAGCAAACCAAAACCTGCCCCTAGTACTTTATCTATCTGAATGTTGTCGGTAATTCTGGCCTCTTTTCCACCTGTAATTCATTGCAAAGCCTTGCCATGGCTGTGGCTATGTCTGCATTCTGCCATCTTGGCCAGATCGAAAATTATCTCAGCATTCTTCAGCATAATCCAGTGAACATCATATCAGTACTATAAGCGAAGGGATAGTTGATAGCCGTTCGTTGATTCCAATCACGATACCTAAATGATTAATTGGCTGCGGTGTCCTTTGGTAAACACAGTAATTGCAAAACAGATTACAGTCCGATGATGCCGGTTTCCTGAGGAAAGATAGGTATGTCTGCATTGGAGATGTCATTTTTGTTGTTTCTCCCTGAAAATTTTTGTGAGGTCGTCGACGTGTTTGCTGGCAGCAGCGCGAGCTGGTGCCACAACATCCCACGGCACAACTCCTGCGCGGTCGGCCCATTCGTCGTACATGCGGCTCATCTCGGCGAGCTTGTCGGGCATATCCACAGCAAGGTTATGATCTTCGCAACGGTCGGCCTCCATGTCGTAAAGTTCCCATTCCTTGCCCACAGCTGCGACGAGTTTCCATTTTCTGTCAAGGACTGCGCGGTGGTCTTGATGCTCCCAGAATAGCGGCGTATTGCGAACCACAGGAGTGTCAGGATTTTCTCTTAGGGCCGAAACAAGGCTCGTTCCCTCCACCGGAAGGATCGGAATGCCCTGGTATGTTTCCGGATATTCGGCGCCCGCAAGCTCACAGCATGTGGGCATGATGTCCATGACATGGCCTACCTGCTCCCGAATTTCTCCCCTCGCGGAAATTCCTGCGGGCCAATGGACAACCAGGGGCGAGGAAATGCCTCCTTCATACGACCAACCTTTGAATTTGCGGAACGGCACGTTGGAAGCGTTCGCCCATCCGGTTCCGATACTCTGCCATGTATCCTCGGCCCCGGGCATGAGTCCGGGAATGGTCCCGGCACGCATGGGACGGCCGTCACGGGCTGTAATCGGCGTATAGCGTTTCGCACCCTGGCTCGTGCCGATGTTGCCTGCCTGTCCGCCGTTATCGGAGATGAAAATGATAACCGTGTTGTCAAGTTTTCCGCTACGCTCGAGGGCGTCCACAATCTTCCCGATGCCCTGGTCCATACGGTCGATCATCGCTGCGTACACCTCCATTGCGCGAAGGCGCCATTCGGGATATTCCTCATCGCTCAGCCGTCCGGTACGTTCGTCGCGATCCGAGAGGCCCCATTTTGGATCAATGAGACCCATATCTACCATACGGTTGAATTTTTTATCTCTGAGTGCGTCCCACCCTTTGTCGAACCGTCCCTTGTATTTTTTGATATCCTCCGGCATAGCATGCAGCGGGAAATGCGGTGCGGTGTAGGACACATAGCTAAAGAACGGCGTGCCGTCCGGTGTATCCTCGATGCAGTCCACCACGTGATCGCTCACCGCGTCGGTGAAATAATAGCCGGGATCCATGTCGATCGGCTCCGGATCGTTGTCGCGGGCAAGCGAGAATGGCTGGAAAAAGTTCGAGGTGCCGTCGATGATGCCGTAGAAACGGTCAAATCCTCGCTGGAGAGGCCAGTTGTGTTTCGAGGTATGTTCGGTGTCATCGATCCAGTGGCCGTAATGGGAGGTAACGTGCCATTTGCCATGCATGTATGTCCTGTATCCGGCCGGTTTCAGCACCTCAGCGATGGTCACGCAGCGGTTGTTCAGGTCGCCCTCGTATCCCTCGATGCCGGTGTCGTATGTCATCCAGCCCATGCCCACCTGATGTTGATAAAGGCCGGTTAGGAGGGCCGCCCGAGTGGGGCAGCACCGCATGGTGTTGTAAAACTTATTGAACCTTAGCCCGTCTGCTGCGAGTTTGTCGAGCACCGGAGTATCGATATCTCCGCCGAAACAGCCGATATCGGAATAGCCCATATCGTCCGCCATGATCAGTACGATGTTCGGTTTCTCCCTTGTTTCGTCCTGCTGTCCGCGGCCACATCCGGCGATCATCGCGCCCAGAGTGCCGAGCGTACCGGTTTTCATGAAATCGCGCCGAGATTGAGATGTCGGTTTCATCTGAGTACTTCTACCGTTCCTACGAATATCTTATGTATGATTGGATTCGAAGAGTTGACTAATACCTCTATAAGAAACGGAAATTTGCGGGCAAACACAACTCAAATTTGAGAATCCGGAGTTACATGCATTTCTTATCAAAAATTAAATTCGCTAGCAGAAATCACTATCTATTTAAGATAAACAGCATTACTCGGAATATACCCGATACGATCAGCTCTAGCAACCAGCGTCAACCCTTCATTTATTTCCATTGGGCCATCATAAATTTGCCATATCTCTGGCAACTGACCTTTATCTGAAACCCACCCATATCCGATGGATGCTCCGGGCGTATTGCAGTCTAATGTAATCTCGGTAGCTGTGTGTTTAATGTCAGGTTCCTCAACTTTAGGTTGTTTTCCATTGGGCCATAGAGATTCAATTAGCGCTGATTCTTCTCTGAGGCCAGTATCATTAATTGCTTTAAGCCAGCGATCACATTCTTTGCTGAGCTCTTCTATTTTCTCCGCATGTGCGGGGTCATTGGCTACATTATTTATTTCATGGGGATCATTTTCCGTGTCAAAAAATTCAATCGTAGGTTTATGATCTCTAAACCAAAGGGCCTGTGCTGGAGTTAATTTCTGCGCATCTCGAAGCCGATATAATTCCTGCATGATTGGCATCTGATCACGATATTTTACGTGTAAAAACATAGGTTTTTCTGGCTCATAATACTTAATGTATTTGTACCGCTGATCACGAACTGCTCGGTTTTTGTCATAAGCGGCATCAAATCTATCTGCGGCAGCATGAATGTATTTTTTTGATTCTGCCGGCTTGTATTCACCTAAAAAATCGATACCATCCATATATTTCTTTGGTGCGATACCTGCAAGTGACAATGCCGTTGGTGCGAGGTCGATGAAGCTCAACATTTCTCGATTACGAGTACCTGCGTGCTGCTTGTTCGGGAATCTGATGATCATGGGTACGTGTAGGCCGGAGTCGTAGAGTAATCGTTTTTGGCGGGGTAGGGGGCCACCATGATCAGAATACCAGAATATTATGGTTTCTTCTAGCAGTCCATCTTCCTCCAGTTGGTCCAATATTTCACCGACTTGTCGGTCCATTTCTACAATGTTCGAATACATTCTTCTCACATCATTTCTTCCTATCTCGGTGTCCGGTAAGTAAGGAGGCACGTCAACCGGAAGCCTGGGATCCACCATTAGACTATCTTCAGACTTGGCCCAAATCTGGGATTCATGGGTTACGGTAAAATTAAAGATGGAGAAAAAAGGTTGTTCTGATGCTCGATTTCGCCAATGAGCTTGCTTACTGCTTTCGTCCCAAGCGGTGACGGTCTTCTGAAACTGATAGTCCTCCTTTGAATTGTTGGTGCAATAATATCCTTGCCTGCGCAACCACTCACTCATCATCTTGACGCCAGCTGGGGGCATGGCTTCATAGGGTGTAACTCCCTCAGGGAAATATTTGGGATTTCCACCAGTTCGCATATGTCCCGCAGCAATATGAGTGGGATACATACCTGTGGCTATGGATGCCCGTGCTGGAGCACATACGGGTGCTGAGGCAAAAAATCTATCGTAACATATACCTTCTTTTGCCAGCCTGCTTAAGTTGGGAGTTCGCACGGTGCTGTCACCAAATGAAGGTAAATATGGGCTTAAGTCTTCCACTACAAGCCATACAATGTTGGGCTGCTCAGGTAGGGATAATTCGTCTGGGGTAATTCCTGAGTTGTTTTGTTCGTTATGGTGCTCCGAACAACCGATGGAGAACATACCAAAGATCAAACTGACTAGTAAATAGCGAAGAGCAGAACCTGCTTTTGACATTGACATAAAATGTAAAATTAGGAGGGACGGTTTATTTTATGTGGCAACTTTAGAAACCCACCATCGATGGGATAGTCAGTGCCCGTTATGAAGGCGGCCTCATCGGAACAGAGATAAACTGCTAGGTCTGCAATTTCCTTAGGCTTTGCCATTCTTCCAATTGGCTGGGTCTGACAAAGCCTAGCAAACTCCTCCTCCTTCGTGTCGGGGAAATTCTTATCTAAGTAGGCATCAACAAAGGGAGTATGTACCCTGGCAGGGCTAATGCAATTACAGCGGATGCCATCGTCCACATAATCGACTGCCATGGCATAAGTCATAGTCAGGACCGCACCTTTGGTCATGGAGTAGGCAAATCGGTCCGGTATCCCCATGGTGGCGGCCACGGAAGCCATATTTAAAATGACTCCACCGCCATTAGACTTGAAATGAGGTGTAATTGCAGCGATGCAATTAAAGACTCCTTTGACATTTACTGCATACAACCGATCCAAATCTTGCTCCTTGGTATTTTCGATATTACCAATGAAACCAATGCCGGCATTATTGACCAGAATATCCACTTGAGCGTTGGAGATGATTTTTCCGATGATCTTTTTGACTAGGTTGTGATTCGACACATCACAAGCATGTGCATGACAAACTTTTTTTTCTTCGGATAAACTGGCTGCAAAAGTCTGTGCACCGTCTAGGTCAATATCCAGAACGTGCACGATGGCACCTTGACGGACAAACTGCTTGGTAATGGCAGCGCCAATGCCGCTACTGCCACCCGTGACGATGGCTGTCTTACCCAATAATCTACCTTGCGTCATTTTTGCAAAATTTTAGTTTTGGTGAATTTAAAAATTCACATTGCGAAAGTGAAGTCTCCTTGAAAATTTCGTTTGGCAGTTGCTTGGTAGGCTTTATCAGCCTAGCAATTGGTGATTATGAAAGCGCCGCACATAAATGTTAGTTGGGCGCATCCAGATCTGCAACGATCTTGATTGGATGATTCTATGTGTGCTCTGTAGATTTTGGCAAACTATTTGATTTAGACAGGTTAGGCAAAGGAATTTACTAACCTGAGTTCGATTGATAATAAGAAGCATAGTTTATTGAAATCTCCATATACAAGGCGATTTTTTGAAGTACTAATGGATTAATACGAGAAAAATCAACGCAATAGATGGAGAATTTCAATAAATTTCGCAGAAAAGTCCTAAATCATGGCAGAATTTCTTGAAAGACAGCCATGTTTTACACATTAATCCACTGGATGTGAGGACTCTATGCGAATTAGGATTAATCGAACTCAGGTTACTACAAAGACAGACTTGCCACGCTACCGGTAGTAGCGCAGCTTGTCTGCCGTCCAATAGGAAAACTTGATCGGGATCCCTATTTTGCCTTTACGATCATCTTATGCGCAGATCTTCCACCTGCCTGTATGCGTATGAAATATACACCAACATCTAATGTTTTAAGATTTATCCTTTCTTGATTTATTCCCTTCACTGCAGAAGACTGAATGGTCTTGATTGATCTACCTAGGGCATCAAATACTTCCATTTGCACCCTAGTATTTTCTTCACTGGTGTATTGAAGCGAGATCTCACTGCCAAATGGATTGGGAAATACCAATAGTTGCATTTCATCGGCTATGCAATCAGCAGTTGCACAGGGTTTTGATTTAATTTTTTCATTATCAGGATTGCTAGGAACTAGAGTACCTACCATCATTCCTGCATCGATATAATCTGCATCTTCATATGCCAAAATGTAAATGGGATCAGTCATGCCGGTTTCCGGATCAGCGTCACTGTCTAAGAATTCGTCTGTGCCCTGATTGGCAATTGTGAAGGATAGCATTTCCATCTTCTTAAATTGCACCTGATACTCACCTGGATGCAAATAATCAAATCGAAACTGTCCTGTCTGACCTTCTATATTCGACGTCTTTGTAGAATCCACCAGGAACCACCCATCTTGAAGTAAAATATCCTGGTTGTATAAATAGACGGTGACATCGTTGATTCCTGATTCTAGTGAATCCTGTAATCCATTGCCGTTTGCATCTTCCCATACTTGATTTCCAATTGAGGAGGAGATCAATATGGTGTCGAAGTCACAAACAGCAACTATTTGCACTGCCTTAGTATAATTACTGCAAAAATCTGAAGCCGACCAAGTTCTAATTAAAGCATAGCTGGCAGGGTTTGATGCATCAAAAACGGTGTCCTCAGAAAACATCAAATTGCTGGTCAATGCACAATCGTCTTCAGCGTATACTGTTGTATCGGGTGCTGGGACTAGTGAATCACAAGGAACTTCGATGTATGGTTCTACATTATAAATCACCGGTGCTGCGGTATCATATTGTAAGACATAGAAGTAAAACTCGGAGTAATTTCCTGCCTCATCGGTAGCCCACCAGCGGCATTTCCATTTCCGGAAATAACCAAATACATCGCACGTATGAGAAGCAATGAGCTCATCTTCAGCATTAGCTTCGGCTATACCACAGCAATCGTCATAAATCTCTACATCTTCCATGACAACACGAGGATCATCACAACCATAGGTGACCATTTCGTCACCAAGTGCGATGTCGGCAAGCATGGGATTTGTCACAACAATTGTTGGCCCCGTTTGATCATAGAAGGTAATCGTTTGTGTTGCCGTGGTTTCATTTCCACAGGCGTCCTTAGCTGTCCAAGTTCTGGTTAAGGTGTAGTCACAATTGTCAAGTTCTGTAATCTTCTCATCAAAAGAGAGCTCAAAAGCTGAACAATTATCCGATGCAGAAATGTAGGATGCGGGTGGAATTTCTCCTGGGCAATAAATGGTTGTATCAGCTGGCACCACTAAAGTCGGGGCAGCATCATCCACAAAGGTTATCACCTGTGTCCCAGTGACCGTATTGCCACATCCATCACTGGCGGTATACGTCCTTTCGACCTTGAATCCAGTGCAGGTTAATCCAGCATTGTTTTCAGAAACCTGGACAGGAACTTCGAACGAAATGTTGTCATAGCCGGTTACGTTTGCTGCTGGTGGGATCTCACTACCGCATGTCAAAGTCAGATCCTCTGGCAATCCGCTAAGTACGGGTGGTAGGGGATCGTAGAGGATCATGATCATCTCATTGGCCTGAGTGGGCAACGCATTGGGAGCAGATATGTAATAGGTTCTTGTAAATGTATATAGATCACCATCGACTATCGGTCCACTTATTGCATCTGTAACCGCTAGATCTTGCATGGTTACACAATTTCCCGTCACTTGCAAGTCATTCATCAGCTGCGACAAAGCCAGTGGTGGAGGCACATCAGCGGCTGTAGGTGGACTAGGTCCGTTGTGACAACCAGACTGCGCCGCGGGAGCGGCCAGAAATAGGGTGCCCTGGTCACAGCAATCGTCCTTGGTTACTGCAGTGGTAAATGTACAACCATTGGCGTCGGTGACCATCAGCGTATAGGTGCCTTGAGCCACATCATTTAAACTCGGACCTGTTGCAGTAAACCCTTCAGGTCCTTGCCATGCAAATGTGTATGGACCCGTTCCACCTGATGCACCGCCCAACAGGTTGATGAGGGCTTCCTCTTCGACGCAAAAGGCAAGAATGTCGGCAGTAAGTGCCGAAGCTTCAGAGATGGTGGCATCGCATAAAATGGTACAACCCTCGGCATCGGTCACTGTAACTAAGTAATTCCCGGCAGTCAAGTTTGATGCAGTCTGCGTGGTCTGTCCATTTGACCATTCATAAGAGTAGCCAGGTGTTCCTCCACTAACATTAACTGTAGCGGAGCCTGTTGACTGAGCGTTGCAATCTGCATCGGTAATATCTGGTGCGAGACATACGAGGGGTGGACCTGTCCACATAAATGTCACTTGGCATGAGCCGGTATTGCCGCATTGGTCGTCGATCATGACCGTCCATGTTTGAGATTTTATACATCCTCCAGTGACGGGACCTCCCACGGCAGAAGCCTCATTGTTTCCCAATCCGCAGAGGTCAAAAGGAACTCCGACGGCAACGATCGCTGCATTCTCGTCTGGTGCTGTAGTGCCCAAATCGATGGGATCCGTGATGGCACCATTGGCGCAGTTTGCGAATGTAGGATCTTGGGTATCGGTGGACCAAGTGACGGTCCTTGTGACTGCGGTTGCAGGATTGTCACATGCATCCATGACATTAAATCGACGGGTCTGACTCTTAGTACAGGCATCACCCGTTACCGCATCATCGGTAGATGTTGGATCACCTACCGAACAGTTATCTGAAGCTGTGGCTGTTCCGAGTGCTGCTTCGATATCTGCTGCAGAGGGATTACAGCCCAAGTCTGCTCCATCAGCCACTGAACCACTCGCCGTTATCACTGGAGCTTCGTCATCGACAAGTATGTCATATGTGAATACGCAGTTCATGAAACCCTCACCCAAGTTTAATTTACCGTCAGCAGCTCCTCCCATACCATCTCCAAAATCATCAAAAATGGTAACCGTCCTTATAATGGTTTGATCATTTGAAGCACATATATCGACTTCCTTATCGTCTACGGAAAAAACTATTATGTTTCCGCATGGATTAGTCCCTACACTAATGTTGTAGGGAGCTGCAGCAGCGCTGGCTGCATCGGTTGGATGAGCGGGGATGTTTGCCAGAGTTTTGCAGTCGAAATCTCCTAAGTCCAAATCCATTGGACAGGCAGCAGAAAATTCACAGCAAGCCTCCAGTGCGATTTCATTGGTTAC
The DNA here is from genome assembly GCA_013001595.1 of Saprospiraceae bacterium. Taxonomy (GTDB): domain Bacteria; phylum Bacteroidota; class Bacteroidia; order Chitinophagales; family Saprospiraceae; genus JABDMH01. Next base: position 118,084 of record JABDMH010000129.1, read on the forward strand.
CACTGTGGACGTACTCAGATTATCTGTCACAGTTAATGTCACTGTGAATGGCCCTGATGTATTGTACTGATGAGTTGCAGGATTGGTATTACTCATGGTGTTGAGATCTCCAAAATCCCAATCATATGTGTATGGACCCTCTCCGCCCATAGCTTGGCCTGAAAACTGGACAAGTCCTGATGGGTCTCCAAAATCCACACATTGATCCCAGGTGAAATCCGCTCTTAAGGGTGTTGTAACCTGAATATCTCCGTAGCAACGACATTTAGCTTTATTGGTAGATCCACAGATAACATCAGTACCATCACCACCTCCCATGGGACAGACCGCACCACTTCCTGTACCCCAAACTGTAATCGCATTTTGCAGGACCAAAGCTTCTGAACAATCCCATGAATAGGTGTCTGGAGCCGGCACACAAGCAATTTTTGGAACATTTTGCTCTAGCAATAAATCAAAACAATGATCAATGTCTAAGGAAGTTCCGGAGTTAGTACCCATAACGGTGCCTCCAAGATATATTCCTTGGCGGTCGCTACTGTTATTGCTACAAAAAACAATGCAGACGTAAACATCTATCTCATCCCCATCGGCTAAAGACTCGCAATCGCTGGTTGTAAGACAAGTTCCCAATTCATCGGTTGCCAAGTAAACATCTAAGATTTTAACGTCCTCTGCAGTGCAATTTGGACTATCCTCACAGGGGTGCCCCGCAGGGGTAGGACATTCACCACTTTCGATTTCTATATTGCAGTCCATATTCGGACATTGGGAGAATAAATTAATATGGGTAAACCAAATGGCCAGGAATACAAATATCACTTTGGTTATATCCAGGCGATAAGATTGGAGCTGTTGCATATTGGCTTGCATTTTGAGTGTTTCATTGATCATCTGATACGATAGTATCTCAATTGGCACGAATAGGTGCTGCACATGTTGTGAATATCAAAGTAACTCTTGTTCGATAAATTTGGCAGATTAGATGGACAGACCTCTAGTGGTTATTTCCTTACTGTTTACTTCTGCTGCCCAAATCAGATATGCTGGGCTTTGCGGTCGTGAGTGTTTGCCGTGATTGTCTTGAGTATGTTCACTTCAAACGGTCCTTGCTGTTCTAGTACAGTTCCAATATGCCTACTTTTCATAGGTAGTCATACATATTGGACAAACGGCAATATACTATGTTTTTCTATAAGTTAAAAGCAAATATGACCATCACCTAGGCGAAAAAGGCCATGAGTAAATAAATAGTTAAAAGTGCTTGGTGTCGAATGATTTCTTAAGCAAATTTTTAATTGTATTTGAGCTCAATAACAAAAGAAAAGACGGTACTCCCGGAAGAGTACCGTCTTTTTGTTTTATAATAATCGATGACCTAGATGTTATCTAGCATGCATTACATTCATGACAACATCCTATGCATCACTGTTTAATCAGCATTTTGCTGACTACACCATTAGGCATAGACACATGCAGTAGGTACATACCTGCCGGCGCTTGACTGACGTCAAGCGTGCGTGTATGTGTACCCTTACTCATATATTCTCGCTGGCCGACCACTTCTTGGCCTAATTGATCCAACAACTTGATGTCTACTTCGCCAGGTTCGGTGACTGGTAGGCTAACATTTACCCTTTCACTCACTGGATTTGGGAAAGCCGTAATGTCAGAAGCATTGATCACATTGACCTGAGTTTCAAGCTCGCCAAAATCAGGCAACACAGGATCGCCATAGAGCCCAGCGTCTAACTTGAGATTCTCTTCGGCATAGCCAATACTAAAGACATCCGTCATACCAGTAGCTGGATCTGCATCGCTATTGGTCTCATCTACGCCAGCTCCTTTGGTGGTGAAGCTCATACCTTCAGGAGCAACAAACTGCAATAGATAGCTGCCTCGAGTCACCTCAAAACTGTATTTACCGGCGATGCCATCCACAGTAGCGCTCACTGTCGAATCAACCTTTGTGGCGCTCGCACCACTGTAGTGCTGTTGTACCCTATATAGGATGACTTTCACTCCATTAATGCCTCCTTCTTCTGCTTCTTGCAACCCATTTTGATTGGCATCAAACCATACAGTGTTGCCGATGGTCGAATTAAGCAGCGATTTGTCGAAATCACATACCGTAACAATCTGAACTGCCTCGCCCCGGTTGCCACAGTTGTCTGTAGAGTGCCAGATGCGAACCACAGCATACTTGCTCGAGTCGCTGTCATCATATACGGTGTTTTCCTCAAATTGCGGAGTCTTAGTTAGCATACAATCATCTTTTACACCGACATCCTGAGATGCCACTGGTACATCAGCCTCACAAGGGAGATCCAGATCTGCTGGAGCATTCAAGATCTCAGGGGCTGTCGTATCGATGAGATGAACATAAAAGAAGTATTCTGCTTCATTCCCGGCAGCATCGACCGCCGTTACAGAACACTTGAATCTCCGATAGAAGCCAAACATATCACATTTGCCGGTCGTAATCAATTCGTCCTTGGCTTCGCTTGAAGCAATCTTGCAACATTCATCAATGACCACATCTTCCATCAATACCTGTGGGCTCTCACAGTTGTACATTTCGATGTATCCACCATTGGGTACGTCCACCAGCATCGGATTTACTGGGGTAATGACGGGAGCGGTATTATCAACCACTTCAATCGTTTGTGATTTAGTGACAGAGTTTCCACATGCATCTCTGACGGTCCAGGTACGCACGATCTTGTATTCACAATCGTTGTAATCAGTACGATCCTCGTCGAAGGTCACTTTAAATGTGGAGCAATCATCAGAGGCCTCATAGTCAGGTTCTGGAATGGGATCACCACATTCGAGTACCATGTCTGGACCAATGGTCAAAGAAGGAGCTTTGGTATCACTGAAGTGAATGTTCTGCTTCTTGATCGTGACATTTCCACACTCGTCGGTAGCTATCCAGGAACGTTCCCAGTAGATGCTACCACAAGCGGCAAATCCTCTTATTTGACGACGCATCAGTGAGACGTCACCGGGGCAGTTGTCGCCAGTGGTGACATTGGAGGGCCATGGTGGCAGATCACTGCCACATGGAATGACGATGCTCTTCGGTACATTGTAGATGTAAGGTTTGACCTTATCAAACTTATAAAAGACCTTTCGCGAATGGGTGATGGGATCACCACATTCAGGCGTGTAGGTCCATTCTTCGGTCTGGTAGCCTTCTGCACAGACTCCTATGTTGATCAGGCCTTTGAGTTTGCTGGTCACTTGACCTGTTGCTCCGCAAGTGCCTGATCCAGCACCTTGTGTCCAGCTTAGTGAACTCACCACTGGATCTTCATTGCAAGCGAGATAGATGTCGCCAGGCATCAAGTCCCACACTGGAGCTGGTGCTGGTAATACTTGCTGCTCGCAAACAACGTCAGGATATTGATTTCCACAGTTGTCAGAGACAGAATACCTAATTATTATCACTCCGCCGCAGATGTCAACTCCAGTTTTGTCAATCGAAGTTGGTATACCAGTCTTCGTGATTATACAAATACCTGTACCTGTTGTGGACATAATGTTTCCATAATCTCCCGGTTGAGCTGCATCAGCCTCTTCGCAGGTAAGTGCTGGAAGGTCAGGGCATACTGGCTGAGCTGGCACGGGAGCGACTTCTACATCCTGTCTGCAGACGACAGGAGGATACTGATTGCCGCAATTATCGGTCACAGAATAAGTGATCTCAATATAGCCTCCACCGCCACAGGCGATGTTGCTTTTATCAATGGAAGAAGGAATGCCGGTTTTGGTTACGATACATGCACCTGAGCCCATGCTTGAACTAATGTTTCCATAATCTCCAGGTAGAGCAGCATCGG
>JABDMH010000003.1 GCA_013001595.1 Saprospiraceae bacterium
TATTTCAGCCCTTACTTCTCTTCATCAGTCGTTCCTGCAGTGCTTCTAAACTAACGCCCTTGGTCTCCGGCATCATGAAAAGACCAAAAATTAATTGAAAAACCATCATAACCGCAAAAAAAGCAAACAATGGCCAAGGATTATCACCAACCAAATCTATGAAGAATGGGGTTAATGCCGTGATCAGTCCGGCGAATACCCAGTGTGTCCCGGAGCCCCAGGCCTGACCATTGGCTCTAACTTCTGTCGGAAATATCTCAGAAATAAATACCCAAATTACCGCCCCCTGGCCTACTGCATGAGAAGCGATGAACATGAGCACAAAACTCAACAGTAAAACTTGGTCGGCCCCTGTAGCATAACAATATGCCACCATTGCCAGGCTGATGATGTAGCCAATGGAGCCGATGATAATCAATGTGCGCCTACCCATACGATCAATTAGATACATACCCAATAGTGTGAAAATCAAGTTTACCACACCAATACTGGTTGACTGCAGCAGTGCGTCTTCGGCGCCAATTCCAGCAGCCTCTAGTAAGCGTGGAGCATAGTACAATACGAAGTTGATTCCCGATACTTGGTTAAAAAACGCGATCAGGAATGCCAATGTCAGTGCAAAACCAAATTTCCCTGAAAACAAAGAAACGTGAAATGTCTTTTTAGCTTCTGCCAGGATCTGCTGTATCACCTTGGCAATCTCCTCTTTTGGATACATGAAGTCGAGAACCTTACGGGCTCCTTGTTCATCGTTGCGTTTGGTTAGTAACCAGCGTGGACTCTCAGGCACTTGCAATACCATGATGCAATACAGCGCTGCTGGAATGGCCTCGACGCCAAGCATCCAACGCCATGATTGATGCTCAACCAATTCGCCAATCACATAGTTAGACAGAAAAGCTACTAGGATACCAAATACAATATTAAACTGATAAAGCGCTACCAAGCGGCCACGTCTTTCTGGTGAAGAGATTTCAGCAATATAGGTAGGTGCGGCAACCGACGACGCTCCAACACCAAGACCGCCAATGAAGCGGAATATCGAAAACGAATAGGGATCTGGAGCAAGACCAGAACCAATGGCAGACACAAGATAGAGGATGCCAATCCAAAAAAGCGTCTTTTTCCTACCATAGCGATCACAAGGAATGCCTCCTGCGAGGGCTCCAACTACGGTACCCCAAAGGGCCATCGCCATTATAAATACGCCATGAAATAAGGGGCTCGTACCCCACAGTGTCTGCACAGGCTGATCTGCACCTGATATCACTATGGTATCAAAGCCAAATAGGAATCCTGCTAGGGCGACAGTGATCGACCACCCAAAAATTTTCTTCTGCTCCATGATTTCTCGTTTTGTCAGAGTAATATACGAGGTTATGTGCTACTTGCTTATATATATAATCCGGTGTGATGCTCGCGGTCGCCATTGATCCCACCTCTGTCATTTTTCAGACATCACCTTGTATGAGGAGCCTCATTACGCAGGTAGGGAACCAAGGCAAGACCATTTTGCATTAATTTAGCGGTATCTCTAGTTTTGGGAGCTATGCTATTTCGTAAGAAACGTGAAAAGATCATGATCATGCCATATCGGGGCTATGCTTCCGACAAACGGTTGATCCTACGTGGAAGGGTATTGGAGGATGAAGTTGTCAGCATACGTGAGGAAGAGAACCTCTTCCATTCTCTGAGAAATGCCTATAAGCGATTTGAAAGTGATGAGATCCCTCTTGCTGGTTTAGTTGCTCAGTACAACGGCCGCACATATCAAGTTACTGCCAATAAAGAGGGATATTTCCTATTTGACATAGACATTGATGAGCAGCTCAAGGACGGTGAATCCTGGAATAAAATCCAACTCAAGGTAACAACCATACCGGCGCATAGCAATGTGGTAGAACAAAACATTACCGCAACTGGGGAAGTTATGCTTCCGGCCAAAGGTGCCTCTTTTGGCATCATCAGTGATATCGATGATACCGTACTAAAAACTGATGTTTCACACCGCCTGAAATTGTTACGCAACACCCTCCTTAAAAGTCCTTTTCAAAGACTACCCTTACCTGGTGTAGCCAATTGGCTCAAAGCACTCAAAGCCGGCAAGAGTGGTCAAGACGACAACCCAATTTTCTACATCTCGAAGAGTCCGAGAAATCTATATGACTATTTGGCCCATTTCTTAGCCCTAAACAATTGTCCAAAGGGGCCCATTCTTCTGCGTGACATTGGCTGGATTAGAAATGACATTAGGAGTAAAAAAAATCATCATGGTCATAAAAAGGAGGAGATCATTTCTATTTTAGAAACCTATCCACACCTTCCTTTTGTATTCCTAGGAGATATAGCTGGCAAAGATCCCGAAATCTATAATTCCATTCGTACCTCCTACAAGGAACGAGTATTGGCTATTTTCATCAGAGATATTGCACATAAGAAAAAACAAAAGCTCTATCGCACCTGGATTAATTCGAATGGCATTGACGATATACACTTGATCAGAGACTCTGTCTCAGGCGCAAAATACAGCTTACATCATGGGCTAATTACGCCTTCCGCCTATCGGGAAATTCAGGAGGTCCTACATCACCCGTAGCTAATTGCCCGAAATCGCACCCTAGTGTGCCCTAACGACAATACCAAAAGAAAGGATTTGGCACATTCCTAAGTGCCATTTTGGGGATGATTGTTTCGTGGTCATTGACTCTGAGTATCGATCAAATTCGATTAAGTAATGAAGGCTAAGGGTTCCAATCATATCTCCCAACATGGTGGCAGAATCATGCCGACGAGGTACAGCCTGTCAGCATTGTAGATTCTGACCATGTTTGCCCTCTTCGAAGAGGGCTATTAGGTCCCGATTTGTTAAGCAGCCTGTGGTAGTAGGAATCTTGGTCATTTATAGATACTTCAATCAAAAAACGCGGGTCCAAGACCCCTTTTGGGGTGGTTAAAATGGCAATGAAACAAATAGCCCTGCCTTGATCTAAAGGAATTTAGAAGAAGTAGGTTTGGTTACATCTCTGAATGCCATTATTGGGGATGACTTATGCACTATGGGCTCCTCCCTCATTCCATCAAGTCCATAAGGATATTTTCTTTATGATACTTTCCTGAAAATCTAAAAAACTCGCACAGCCGCCCGCTCATCTCCCAACATGGTGGCAGAATCATGCCGACGAGGCACAGTTTGTCAGCATTGTAGATTCTGACCATGCTTGTCGTAAAGGCATCGTCCTTTACCGGTTTGCCCTCTTCGAAGAGGGCTTCGCTGTCCTGATTTGATATTTAATTCATCACAAACACTTAACCTTCCCTTAATATATCATCACAACACCATCAAAACTTTACACGTAGGCCTCTGCATGAAAATCTACACCCGTAGATCATTTCTTTTCATCACGCATAGGGGTAATGTATACTCGGCCACATCCTCCTAATATACAGAGTGAAATACCCATCATGAAATCTAAGAAATTCGATCAAATGAAAACAATATCTGTTCTAGTACAAATAATATTCCTCGCTTTTTTGGCAAGCTCAACCACTGCCCAATCTAACCATACTCAAACAGTACGCGGACAAATCGTTGATGGCGAAACATTAATGCCGCTGATCGGAGCCAATGTAACCATCGAACCTTCAGAACCAGTGCAGGGTGCAAGTACCGATGCAGATGGTTCTTTTCAGATAGAATCTGTTGGTATAGGTCGAAAGACCCTTACTGTATCATACCTCGGTTACGAACCCCTGGTCGTAGCAAATATTCTCATCACAACTGGAAAAGAAGTGGTGCTGCAACTTGAAATGCAAGAGGCACTAGTATCCATGGAAGAAATCGTCGTCAAGGCTTTTGACGAAAAAAGTACACCCCTAAATGAAATGGCGATAGCCAGTGCGCGATCATTTTCAGTGGAAGAAACTGGAAGATATGCCTCGAGTTTATTCGATCCAGCTCGAATGGCACAAAACTTTGCTGGGGTCTCCACAACGGGGGGCTCCTCGGATCTATTCAATGAAATCATCGTAAGGGGAAATTCACCTCGGGGAGTCCTCTGGAAATTAGAAGGAATCGAAATTCCCAACCCAAATCATTTTGGCGCACTTGGAAATAGCGGTGGTGGCATTAGCATGCTCAGCAGTAGTCTCCTGGCTTCTTCAGATTTCTATTCAGGTGCCTTTCCAGCAGAATTTGGCAATGCCACCTCAGGTGCTTTTGACCTTAATTTACGTAAAGGTAACAACCAAAAAAGAGAGCACTCATTCATGGTCGGAATATTGGGCACTGAGGTAGCTTCTGAGGGTCCAATAGGTCCAAAAGGTGGGGCCAGCTATTTGATTAATTTTCGCTACTCGACGTTAGGCATCCTGCAAAAAATTGGACTCAATCCCGCAGGAGATGTACTACCTGAATATGGTGATTTGTCTTTTAATTTTTACTTTCCCAAGACTAAAATCGGCCAATTTAACATCTTTGGTCTTGGCGGAAAGAACCGAGCCTATTTTGATGTGATCGCAGATTCCACCCAATGGAAATTTAATGATGACATGTACGGATTTAACGAACGACAAACAGTGGGAACACTCGGACTCAGCCACAAGCTCCTACTCAACGACCGCAGCTACCTGCACACGGTCATGGCCGCATCTACCGATCAAGCAAATTCAGATGAATATTATCTCAATGCCCAGAATAATTATCAGTCAATAATAGATTTTGAAACGAATTTTAATAATAAAATCTACCGTCTAAGCAGCACCTATCACCAAAAAATAAACGCTAAAAATACTTTTGAAATTGGCGGTATCATCAGTCAACATGATTTTGACTTCTATGCTCGAAACTATTTTGATGAGGGCCAGCAAACAGAAACCTTCCTTCAAGACACTGGGGCATCGACGCAATTTCAGGCCTTCGTGCAATGGAGGCACCGGGTCACCGAAGATTGGACAATAACTGCAGGTGTACACAATAACTATTTTGGACTGACCAAAAATTTCTCCATCGAACCACGAGTCGCATCTAAGTGGAACCTAAATTCACGCAAGAGCATACACCTTGCACTGGGGATTCACTCCAAGGCCGAGCACCCGGTATTCTATCTGACAGAAACCACTGCCGATGATGTCATGCGAAGCAACCCGAATGCCAACCTAGATTACATCAAGTCGTTTCATGCCGTTTCAGGATACGACCATCAATTCAGCAAAGACTTTCGATTGAAAACAGAAGTCTACTTCCAATACCTCTATGATGTTCCGGTAGAAGACAGAGTTAACAGCCGAGCTTCAATGATCAACACACTAGACATTTGGGACGTACTTGATGCTGGCAAGGCCGTAAATGAGGGAAATGGTAGAAATGTGGGAATTGATATTACACTGGAGAAAAATTTCAGTAAGTCCTACTATTTTCTTGTCACCGGCAGCATCTTCGATTCCAAATTTAGGGCCAAAGATGGAAATTGGTACAATACCAGATTTAACAGCCAATACCAAACCAACATCCTCGCCGGAAAAGAATATGTGGCGGGGAAGAAGAAAAATCGGATCATAGGCCTAAATGGAAAATTTGTCTTAAATGGTGGCAATAGAATCACGCCCATAAATGTCGAGGCCTCTCGAGCAGAATCCAAAACAGTTTACGATAACGATAG
>JABDMH010000157.1 GCA_013001595.1 Saprospiraceae bacterium
ATCCTACTGGACCAGCTCCTGCTACGTATACCACTGCTCCAGGTTTTACTCCTGCAGTGACAGCACCATGATAACCTGTTGGAAAAATGTCCGAGAGTAACGTCAGGTCGCGAATTTTTTCCATGGCCTGGTCCTTGTCTGGAAACTTCAATAGGTTGAAGTCAGCATATGGCACCATCACATATTCGGCCTGACCGCCTATCCAGCCCCCCATATCGACGTACCCATAAGCTGCACCTGGCCGAGCTTCATTAACATTTTCACAAATTCCTGTCTGCTGCTCTTTGCAATTTCTGCACCTCCCGCAAGCAATGTTGAAGGGGACTGTAACTAGATCCCCAACATTTAAGAACTCCACGTCTCGGCCTTTTTCAACAATCTCGCCGGTGATCTCGTGTCCTAATATTAACCCTTCAGGAGCAGTAGTTCTGCCGCGTACCATGTGTTGATCGCTTCCGCATATATTGGTTGTCACTACCTTCAAGATGACACCATGGTGGCATTTTCGATCTCCCAAAGCTAGTTCTGGGAATGCGATGTTATGTACTTCTACCACTCCGGGTTTTATGTAGGCGAGTCCTCGATTGCTAGACATGATTTAGTTTTGAAAAGATGAAGAAATGTAAATAGGCTCTATGGCGAATTGTCCTAACAAAATACGGTAAGGATGTTACTTTGCCAAATCAAAGTTTAGATGTCGCTTTGTCCTTGTGAATTGCAGTCACCAAGAGTATTCACAAAGTTCACGGCAATTGATTATTTTACCGAGGTCCTTGATGGAACTCAGCTACACGATCGAAATCCTATTCTTTTATGATGTGAGTTTACATGTATTATCATATCTAGCCAGATAAATAAATCATAATGAAAACAATGACTTGTCGACAATTGGGTGGTGCTTGCGATCTCAAGTTTCATGCCGATACTTTTGAGCAAATGGCTGAGCTAAGTAAGAAACATGGTATGGAGATGTTTAAGAAGGGTGACCAATCTCATCTAGCTGCTATGGAAAAGATGCAGGCATTGATGCAAGATCAAGTGGCGATGGGCAAGTGGTTTGAAGAAAGAATGCAGGAGTTTGATGCATTACCCGAGCTTTAAATAAGCGATCACATCACGTAGTTTTAGCATCATCGCTGAATCAAAGGTACCTCAACGGTTGGACGCTCTGATATCTCAAGAAAGAATGGCACTCTAATTTCCATTTCGTAGCCATCGAATTTGGAAGACTTCATAGAAAACCATCCGATAGAGAAATCTCATTTGTAAGTAAGTGATACATTCACAGAAGAATTTTTGTCATTTATTATGAGGGCTCAGCTCCCTATTTCCTTACTTATTATAATGCTGCAGATTTGCACGCTGTCTGGACAATCTAGTCTTTTTCGGGAGACCTATTCGCAGGCGAAATTCTGGACCAGTATTAATAGCGCTGTGCGACTGTCAAAGCATTGGGGAGTCACCGCAGATGTACATGTAAGACGTAGAGACTTTCTCAATCATTCCGATTTTTATTTTCTGCGTATGGGAGGTGCCTACTGGATTAATGACCAGTTTTCCTTTGTTGGTGGTGTAGCGGCATTATGGTTAGCTACGGATACGGAGGTCGGTCAGCATTATGCACTGGAACGTCGCCTTTATCAGCAGGGATTGTGGCGGGCCGTCATTGGCAAAGTCACTTTTCTACAACGCATACGCACAGAACAGCGGTGGCATCAGGTACTTGACAGAGCCAATGCGTCAGTTGATCGAGTTCGGTTTTCTAGTCGTTTTCGCTTTTTAATGTCTGCAGCTATTCAAGTATTTCGTAGTTCGAAATTTCCTAGACCAACCCTATCGAATGAAATTCTTTTTCACGTGGGAAAAGAGATCACCTACAACACCTTCGATCAGAATCGTGTGTTCCTGGGCATTAACCAGCGAATCGCCAAAAATTGGACGGTAGATTGCGGTTACATGATGGTTTATCAGCAACGATACTCAGGAAATGAATATGACCTGCAGCATACTTTCCGTCTCTTCTTCTATTACTCACCAGACTTTAGAAAGAAGATGGATGACGACCTACCGCATTATCCCGTTGGTGGAATTGAGTAAAAGGTCTTCTGAGAAAAGCAATTGCCAGCTTAACTCAAGATCTCTCGGACAACTTTACCATGAACATCCGTGAGGCGATACCTGCGTCCCTGATGTTTAAAGGTGAATTTCTCATGGTCAATTCCCAGCAGATGCATTAGGGTGGCTTGAAAATCATGCACGTGCACAGGATCACTGATGATGTTATATCCAAAGTCATCTGTTTCACCGAGTGAAAATCCTCTTTTTATCCCACCTCCAGTCATCCACATGGTAAAACATCTAGGGTGATGATCCCGTCCATAATTGGTAGGGGTTAATACACCTTGGGAATAGTTTGTCCGACCAAATTCACCTCCCCAAATGATTAAAGTATCGTCGAGAAGTCCACGCTGTTTTAGGTCGGCGACTAGTGCTGCCGACGGTTGATCGGTATCTTTACACTGAGCTTTAATCTGATTCGGTAGGTTGAAATGCTGATCCCAACTCTGATGATAGAGTTGAATGAACTGTACTCCTCGCTCCAATAGACGGCGGGCCAGCAGACAGTTTGCAGCGTACGTACCTGGCCTTCGGGCTTCGGGGCCATACATGTCGTAAATGTAGGCAGGTTCATCCGACACATCCACCACCTCCGGCACTGAGGTCTGCATGCGATAAGCCATCTCATACTGAGCTATACGACTTGTCACTTCAGGATCCTGAACTTCTTGATGTCTCTTTAATTGCAATTTTGTGAAATAATCTAGATTGCGTCTACGTGCGCTGGCATCAATACCATCCGGGTTGTTGAGGTACAATACAGGATCCTTGGCCGATCGAAATTGTACACCTTGGTGTAAGGAGGGGAGAAATCCACTGCCCCATAGTCTGTTGTAAAGTGGTTGTGGATCTTTTCGTCCCGTTCCGATAGATAGCAGCACGCAAAATCCAGGTAGATCTTTGTCGTCGCTGCCGAGGCCGTAACTCAACCACGAACCGATAGATGGCCTACCTGGTTGCTGGCTCCCCGTTTGAAAAAAAGTAAGAGCAGGGTCGTGATTAATGGCTTCTGTGTACATGCTTTTAACAAAGCAAAGCTCATCCGCAATGGCTGCAGTATGTGGCAACAGTTCACTCAACCAGGTCCCGGATTGACCATATTGATCAAAGGTGAAATGACTTCCTGCCAGTGGAAAAGATTTTTGTCCTACGGTCATTCCGGTGATTCTTTGTCCTTGCCGAACCGAATCCGGAAGTTCTTCACCATTTTTTTTGATTAACAGAGGTTTATAATCGAACAAGTCAAGTTGAGATGGGCCTCCACTTTGAAAAAGATAGATGACACGTTTTACTTTGGGTTTATGATGTGGAGCACCCAGTACCGGACCAGTAGTGAAATCATAATGCGTTCTAGTGGAGGCACCGAGCGATCCAACCAGAGATGATAATGCCAAGCTACCCAGACCGATGCCAGATTTTTTAAGAAAAAGACGTCGGTTTATTGCTAGTCTCCTCTGCAGATCGACACTAGCATGCGCTTTTTCTATGTTTCGATAATTCATTCCTACCTTTTTGTTACCATTTCATCAAAGTTCATGATGGTGTTGCAAACTACAGTCATAGCGGCATGTTCTGCTTCGTCTATTTGAATTGCAGTAGGGTATTCACCAATGGATAGTAGTGCTTTTGCTTTTTTTGGATAGCGATCAAAATGTTGTTTTTCATCTTCAAAGAGCGCGATCAAAATAGCCAGACTTTCTGCATCGGGAAGGGAAGCACTGAGACGTTGATGCGCCAATTTGATTTGCCTTTCTCGGTCTTTTTCGATCCGCAATACATCTGCCGCCAATACTCGGGCTGCCTCTACAAATTGGGTCTCATTCATCATAGCCAGAGCCTGTAAAGGTGTATTAGACATTTGCCTACGAACCGTGCAATTGTCACGCGTAGGTGCATCAAAAATAGACATAACAGGATGATGGCTTGTTCTTCTCCAAAATGTATAGAGGCTTCTCCGGTATAGATCTGCTCCATGCCCCTGTTCATATTTTGCCAGGACTTTTGTGAAGGATGTTTTCTCATCCCAGAGTCCTTCAGGTTGATATGGTTTCACACTTGGTCCACCGATGCTGTCGTGAAGTAAACCAGATGCTGCCAATACATTGTCGCGCAGTAGCTCTGCCGACAAACGATATGATGGGCCACGGGCCAACCAGGAGTTGTCGGGATCATGCTGACGTGCTTCCAAGGGAACCAAAGAAGACTGCTGATATGTGGCAGACATCATAATCTTCTTAATTAATGCCTTCAGGTTCCAACCACTCTCCGTAAAGTAAACACTGAGCCAATCCAAGAGCTGCGGATGACTGGGTAATGCGCCTTGACTGCCAAAGTCTTCCACCGTGCCTACGATGCCGCGTCCGAAGAATTGCTGCCACAACCTATTGACTGTAACGCGTGCAGTTAGAGGATGCTCGCTGTCAATAAGCCATTGTGCCAGCCCGAGGCGATTGGACGGTAGTTCTGGGTCAAGTCGTTTGATCGCAGTTGGTGTACCCATAGATACTTCTTTCATGGGTGCGTCATATTGTCCTCGATTGAGCACAAAGGTGGGTCTAGGTTGGGGAACGTCTTGCATAACCATGACACCCAAAAATTGATTTTCGAGATCGTTTCGCAATTGACGATAATGGTCAAGGCTATCGACTATCTTATTATGTTGCGGTTCGTACCGAACCACAAAGTGTTGCCGCAATTGCTCTTCAGCAGGAGATGCATGTTCATCGTACAATAGAAGAACTTCCACCTCGGTCAATTCCTTGCGATATATCTTAAGTTCATCCATAAAGAAATGACCATTATCGACATTCTCATCCAGGTGAATACTCCCTCCGATAGTCAGATCTCCATTATGAGTAATCTTCCTTTCCAACTGATCAAAGAGAATTTCTGTGGCTATTTTTGTACCATTTAGGTATAGTCTTACTCCTGAGGCCTTTCCAGAACCATCGTAGGTTGCAGCTATGTGTGACCATTTGTTCTGGGGTAGGGGCGTGGCTATTTTTACCTCGATCAAGTTTGCAGGTAGCGAGTGGGCCAAGCGCATGTGAATGTGTCCATCTCGCAGCGCCAGATCATAACCTTTTTGTCCCCTATATTTGCTACCAAGGCGATGCAGAATTTCCATGAAGTTGGTTTCTGGATGGGCTTCCAGCCAAAAAGAAAAGGAAAAGGCTTGGTCCCGACGAAAATCAATCCACTTACTTGGAATCGTCACTCCATCATATGCGCCTGCCTTCAGACTTTTGCGCTGCTCATGTAAAGATAATTCAGGAGCTCCTTTAATGGGCCAAAGCCGACCCACTACTAGATCCTTCAGATATTCTTTGGCACCTCGAGTGGTGAGATCTTGTTCGAAATCCAGGTGCCCTACCAAGTCTCTTTCCAAGTCAGTTTCGAGGACATCCAATTTAAACGACAAGTCCTCGGTATCCACCTTTTTGGTGACAGATTCTTGCTCTTTTTCAAAGGCTGAGATCTGTTGGTCTATGAATTCAATTCGAGCTTCTATCTCATCGTCTGCCAGATAAACTTCTGGTCCAGTATTGCCATCAGGTGTTCCTTGACCTTCTTCATTGGTTTGATTGAAGAAACTAAAAAACTGGTAGTATTCCTTTTGGGAAATGGGGTCGTATTTGTGATCATGACAGCGTGCACACTCTATTGTGAGACCAAGGAAAGCGGTTGCGGTGGTGTGGGTCCGATCAGATACATACTCTACCCGATATTCTTCTGGGATGATCCCTCCTTCGGCATTGATCCGATGGTTTCTTAGGAAGGCAGTCGCCAACTTCATTTCTTTGGTGGAATTTGGCAGGAGATCGCCTGCCATTTGCCAAAGTATGAATTGATCAAAGGGTATATTTTCGTGAAATGCATTGATTACCCAATCTCGCCAAGGATACATGGTCCGTGATCCGTCTTGTGAGTAACCGTGAGAGTCTGCATATCTTGCTACATCCATCCATTCCAATGCTCTGTATTCACCATAGTGAGGCGATGCCAGTAGTTCATCAATGATTCTTTCGATTTTGTTTGGGGCTGAGGATGACAAAAAAGCATCTATGCTTGCAGGATCAGGAGGCAATCCAGTTAGATCCAGATACAATCTTCGCAACAACAAATGATCGGCAGCAGGATGATTGGGTACTTTATCCAAGTCTTCCAATTTTGCCATGACAAAGTGATCGATTTCATTTTTGGGCCATTCTGTATTGGCAACCACTGGAAGATGTGATTTTGCCGGTGGAATAAATGACCAATGTTTTTTATACTCAGCACCTTGCTCGATCCATTTTCCAATGAGAGCAATGTCATAGTTGCTCAACGTAAGTTCCGCTTCTGGTGGTGGCATGATCCGCTCTGGGTCATGACTGTTGATTCGTTGGTACGCGATGCTTTTCCGCTTACTGCCCGGAACCCACGCATATCCCCCTTCTCCTAAAGCTGTTTCGAGTGCACTGGTGGCATCATCTAGACGCAAATCAGCTTCCCGGGTGTTCTGATCCGGACCATGGCACTTAAAACAACGATCTGAGAGAATTGGCTTAATGTGAAAATTAAAGTCTACTGTTTTGGGCAATGGTTTCTGCAGCCCCACTTGACCCTCATGGTCAAATTTACATGATAGTAGAAGGCAGCAAAATACAAACGTAAATATCAGCTTAACTCGCATTAATCTTAGCTAATTCAATGTGATTGACCTCGCAAATCTTCCAGCATTTAAAGTTTGCTCTGCCCTGAATCGAACTAAAAGTACTAATCTCATGGATATTTGTTTGTTCAATTCACTACATTGAGAATGTACCATCAATTTGACACATGCAGCAATTAGACACTGGCCGGCGTAAATTCTTAAGAGGGGCAGCTTTAGCTGCTGGATCACTGTCTATACCCACTTACATACCAGCCAAGGCATTGGGTAGGAATGGTTATGTAGCACCAAGTGAAAAGATTACCCTAGGTGTCATCGGTATTGGCCCTAGATGTAAGCGAGTCCTTGGTGGAATGATGCCACATAAGGATGTGCATGTCCTGGCCATTGCTGATGTTCAAGCTAGCAGAAGGAATGCAGGTAAGGAATTAGTCGATGCTCACTATGAAAACAAAGATTGTGACCTTTATAGCGATTTCAGAGAATTGTTGCATCGAAGGGATATTGATGCCATGTTGGTAGCAACTGGAGATCGGTGGCACACTCGCGCTTCGGTAATGTGTGCAAAGGCAGGCAAAGATGTGTACAGCGAAAAACCATGTGGTATAACCATAGCAGACTGCCAAGAGTTATCTGATACTATCCACAAAGAGAAACGAGTATTTCAAGCTGGCACACAGCGACGCAGTGTGACAAACTTTAAACGGGCGGTTCGACTCGCTCACGAGGGGAAACTTGGAAAGATCCATACCCTGCATGCATCAATATATCGTCCAAAACTCAACAATAGTTGGCTGCCAGCACAAACCACACCTGATCGAGAAGTGGTTGATTGGAATATGTGGTTGGGGCCAGTTCCATGGAGGCCTTATAACGAGAAATATGTTCAGGGA
>JABDMH010000020.1 GCA_013001595.1 Saprospiraceae bacterium
GGTGAGTGGCCTTTTCCAACCCGAGTCTAAATAGACTGCCAGGTATCATCCTTGGCATTTCTTCATCATTCAGATCCAGCAGAAAATCCAGATGAGGAAGTAACTTCTTCTTAATCTTATCGCAGACTCTCCAATCTACAAAGTACGCCCGTTTATATTTTGAAGCAATCGGATCATCATAGTTTGTAGCCGCCAAATTGCATACTCGATTAGATCGCATTCGCTGTTGAATCTCCCATCTTGCCATGTCTGCATAAATAATGCATGAGGGTTGAGAAACCAGGAGCGATGCTCCAACTCCGAAAACAACGCTGATGCCTTCACCATTACCTTTTATTCGGGCAACAAGATCAACCTGGCGATTTTTTTCCATGAAATCATCCATCGTAAAGTCCGACATGAATCCAAATATGGGATGATCTCCAAGAGCTTCATTGAGTAATCTATTGATTTGTTCTTCTTCCTTAAATAATTCATTGGTATCATACCAGAAGTCATGTTTGAAAGAGCGCTTCAATTCCGCCTTGAGGGCATCATTGTAAACACCATGGTAGGTCTCAATAACAATAGTCTTCGTGGAATCGTCTAGATCTTTAACTGCGTCATTCAGTGATGCTGCGATATGCTTCCAACCTTTCACACAATCAGAAGACCGGTCGGTGACGCTGACAAAGGGGTACTTGTCATAATTAGAAGTTCCATTTCCATATTTATTTAATTCTCGTTCTACATGCATTAGCTTTCTTCGATAAAGAATTATTCAAATAAGCATCTATTACTCCAAATTTCAAAGTATAGTCAACCCTGGATTTCACGCTTCTAATAGCCGGGATTTTGACTTCCTAAATTAGGGTTGAGTGTGAACTCCCTCTGAGGGATGGGAAACACGTTGTATTTGTCCTCAACAACTACGTCGGGTTTAGCCTTCTCTACCGTTTCTTTGAGCCGTCCCGTTCTAACCAAATCAAACCACCGATGTCCTTCCCAGCCCAATTCTTTACTCCGCTCCTGTAGTATTGCATCCTTAAACTCCTCCTTACCCATTCTTGTCAGGTCAGGCAGCACTTCTTCATTAGAAACACCGTTGAACCTAGCTCTGGCCCTCACCATATTTATAGCCTGTAAGGCCTCTGCATTGGTACCATTTCTTAACTCGTTGATAGCTTCACAGTGCAGTAGTAGTAAGTCTGAAAACCGGAAAATCGGTATGTCTATCGCTGATGGGCTACCAATAGGTTGTAAGTCGCTCTGCCAGTACTTTCCCACATGTGGCTCCACCTCCAGCTCCACGCCCTCATCACTGATGTAGGAAGTGAAGAATGAGACCTGACGACGCCTATCCAAGAATTCAAAGCCATCGACATAAAAAGAAGTAGGCAAAATATGTCCCAAACCATCTACTCCCAGCGGTAAAGTGAAGGCATTGACTGGATTTGCACCATTTAAATCAATGCTAATGCTGAATAGTTCTTCGGACTTGTTTTGCGGCTGACCAGAAAATATCATGGCATAGTCAGAAGCAAGTGACCAACGACCTGACTGAATGACTGCTCGAGAAGCCTGAAAAGCCTTGTTAAATTCTCCACGAGTCAAGTAAAACCTTGATAAATAAGCTGCGGCAGTCAGACCGACAGGTCTACCTGGACTATTGCTTTCGGGAAGGTTTTCGAAGGCATGTGTAAATTCTAGTTCTACAAATTGAGCAGTCTCTTCAAGGGATTTTCGCTCTGCCAAGTATTGGCTACCGACGACAGTATTGGCTTGTTCCAGCAGGGGAACTCCTCCAAAAAGGCGCATTAAATCGAAATAGAATATTGCACGAAGAAAACGAGCTTCGGCAATAAAAACATCCTTTTCCATGTCGCTTATGGGTACTGACGGAATATTTTCAATGGCGAAATTCGCTGCATTAATACCGGCATATAGCCCTTGCCAAATCTCTAGCAAAATTGAATTTTGTGGGGTCACAGACATGGAGGCAAACTCCGCAAGATCGGGATCTGTGCCACGATATCTACCCAAGTCGGAAGCCATCGCATTGACCAACCAAAAGTACCTTGCATAAATACTAGCCCCGCCATTTATATACGTGTAAATTGCATCAATCGAAGACTGGGCATCACGATCTTCATGAAAAAACTCGTCAGGAGTAATTAGTGATAGCGGATCTTCATCAAGCGAGCAGCTACTCATAAAAGCCGTACAGAATATAAATAATACTTTAAGCTTCATTCACTTGAGTTTAAAAATGGACATTTAAGCCTACCAATACTGATTTCGACTTAGGATAGCTGTCAAAATCGACACCCTGACCTATTACTTGTTGACCGAAGTGACTTACATCCGGATCAGGACCATCATACCCAGAAAAAGTTAATAGATTTTGGCCACTGACAAAGACCTCAAATTTCTCCAAAGGTGAGTTCTTAAATAAGTGGTTGCTAAAATCATACGCCAAAGAAATATTTTGTAGTCGGACAAAGGAGCCATCCTCTACCAGTACATCTGAAAATACTTTTCGATCATTTTCTGCATTGGGTGCAGGTAGATTGGGATCGCTAGCAGAACTGAAAGAACTTGACACATTTACCTGCCCTGTTGGGTCATTATAGATCAACTTATTCAAATTAGCGACATCTCGGCCAAGAAGGCCCTGAAAAAGGAAGCTTAAACGCAGGGCTCCGTATGAAAAGGAATTATAAAGTCCAATATTAACATCAGGCATACTGGTCCCTATAATAGTTTTGTCTGCGGCATTTATTATTCCATCATCATTTAGGTCTTTATATTTTTGTTCACCAACCCTAAGGGTTTGTCCAGCAAAAGAAGGTGACTGATCTCCAGCAATAGCCAATCCATCTGATGTCAATCCATAAAAAGAACCGATGGATTCGCCTATGCTAAAAATGCTCCAATTATCAATTCCCATGATAGCTGGTCCATAAACGACGGTTGCACCCAGCGGCAAATCAGTAATTTCATTCTGATTATATCCAAATGCAAGCTGGGTAGTCCATCCAAATACACCTTCGATATTTCTACTTGTCAAGGTCATTTCAACTCCAGCATTTTTGATGCCTCCACCATTGACCAATGCCGTTTGAAAACCAGATGTGCCAGGCAGGGATGTGTTGACCAATGCATTTTGTGTCTGGTTGCTATACATATCAAGACTTACTCCCAGCCGGGCATCCAAAAAGCCAACATCAACTCCAAAATGGAGCTGCCGGGTTCTTTCCATTTCCTGTGATGGATTACCTATTTTATCCAAAGTAATGCCACTAACCGCGACCCCATGCAAAGGGGCAGTAAGCTCATTTAATACCGTAAATGCAGTGTAGGGAGGAATTTCCATATTGCCACTTATGCCATAACCCATTCTTAAAGTCAAGTCAGAGATTAATTCACTGTTCTTGATAAAAGATTCCTTGGAAGCAAACCAAGTAAATGATCCCGCTGGAAAGAACTCATAGTTCCCTCCAAATCTCGAAGAAGCATCAGACCTACCGGTAAAGGCCAAGCTGTATTTCTCATACATCGTCAAATTGACCCTGCCGAAAAAAGAATTCATATTCCATTTAGCATTATCAGAAACCACATTTCTGTTTTTTCCAACTGCCAAACTGTAAAAGCGCAGTGCCTCGCTCTCGAATCCAGTTGAGGTGCCTCCCAGAAATTCTCTGCTTACACCTTCAGTACTCATTCCGGCGAAGACATCCAGGATATGTACATCGCTGATCTTTTTGCTGTAGTCAACCAGTAGCTGACTGATCCAATTGTAAGATTGAATTTTGCCTGCAGTACCCACGCCTCCCAAATTGACATTGTACTGCAGAGCCCCTGGCAAGAAAGTAGTTTCTTCATTGAAAATTGCATCCAATCCTGTCGAAGCGGAGAGGTTTAGATTTTTAGCTAGCCTATATTTCAGTGAAAGAAAATCTGTGATCCGAGAGGTACTGTATCGACTATCGGTGTTTTGTGCCAGACCTAAAGGATTTGGTATGGGCAAGTCACTTTGGAGTCGACTTGTTGCACCACCCTGATCATCAACTTGAAAATGGAAAGGGATAAGGCGACCCAATTCATTACGATTTCTGATCAATGGACTGAATGAAAGGGCAGAGCTTATCACGCCGCCAGTGCCCAGATCTCCGCTTACATCTGTAGGCACCGTGTGCGCATCCACTCTGGCGAAATTCAAAGAATTCACCAGCTCGGTTCGCTCATTAACACACGCCCTGACATTTGCATGCAAAACGTAACGGTCGAAATCTGACCCCTTAATCAAACCTTGGCGCCCTGAGTAGGAGCCACTGAGCATAAAATGCACAGCTTCACCTCCACCATTGAATGACACTCGGTAATCCTGTGAGAGGGGCTGATCTCGATATATTTGATCTTGCCAATCGGTACCTTCGCCCAGTGCACCTGGTGAATTATAGAGCGGACTCAAGCCGGCATTGGTGCGAGCAGTGTTCATAAACGCGCCGTATTGACTTGCACTTGCCAAATCAAATCTGCCAATTGGTTGCTGAACTCCTATGGCACTAGACAAAGTTATTCGATCTGATGAGGAGCCCTCCTTCGTATTTATGATGACTACTCCATTGGTAGCTCGACCACCATACAAAGATGCTTCTCCAACATCTTTCAATACATACATGCTTTCGATGTCCCCCGGGTTAAGAAAAGTGAGTGCATTTAGGGTAGGTCCAAAAGAAAAACCGGATGAAGCCAAATCATTATTATTGTAGATCGGAAATCCATCCACTACATATAAGGGTTCATTGCCACCTGCCATCGTGTGTATGCCCCTAACCTGAATCATATGGGTACCACTAGGTTGTCCAGAGGACTGAATGACACTTACACCTGCAGCATTCCCCTTCAGCGCTTCATCAAAAGTCGTCACCACATCTTTAACCTCAATTTTCGAAATGGCACCTCGATTGTGACCTGTCGGAACCTCGAGGTAACCCAACTGCAAAGAATTGATGTATTCAGCCTTACCTAAAAGGGTATCCATAGTCTCTTGCTGCCCATATACAACGCGGGGATAGACAACTGCAACCAGTATGAAGATGGTAGCTACTGTGAGATATTTGCTATGTCTAACTAACATCTTCAATATCCTGGATTTTGATTCAAATTGGGATTAATATCTCTCTCCCTCTGCGGAATGGCAAATAGTACATGCTTGCTTTCATCTACATTTACTTCAGGTTTTGCTATCTCCACACGCTCCTTCAAGTTTCCCTGCCTCACCAGATCAAACCATCTATGGCCTTCCCAAACAAACTCCCTCCGGCGCTCTAGCCAAACTGCCTGCCTAAATGCAGACTGATCTAGTCCTGTCAAATCGGGAAGAACATTGCGCTCCATGGTTCCGTCATATCTTGCTCTGCGTCTTATCCGGTTTACAGCTTCAAATGCCTCGGCTGTTGCACCTCCATTTACTTCATTGGAAGCCTCGGCATACATCAGCAACACATCAGCATATCTCATATTGAAAAAATCGTTCCCTCCACTACTGGCGGACGGCTCAGCTTCAGGATCCCAATATTTGAAGATGTGGGGTTCAAAAGTCAAGACTGTACCATCACTCTCTAAGAAAGATGTGGAGAACGTCACTTCCCACCTACGATCTAATTCATTATAAGAATTGTACGCATCAAGTGTAGGTATCTCCCAAGAATTTGAATTTCTATTTAATGCCAATGGAAGCGCCCTCACGTTAAATTGGCTGGTTTCCCAAATGGCATCGTTATTAAATGTAAAACCGGTAGCAAAGACCACTTCATCATTAAAGTTATTCGCGACCTTGAACACATCTGCATAGTCATCTAAGAGTCGAAATACACCCATTTCCATTACCCTAGCACACTGACCCAGTACACTTTGATAATCCTTTTGCGTCAAATAAACCTTAGCCAAATATGCAGAGGCTGCTCCCGTTGTTGCCCGGCCTAAATCAGCACCAGTATATTTTTGTGGAAGCCTACTTTCTGCCTCCTTAAAATCCGCGATTATTAGTTGATATACTTCATCGCTGGTATTTCTTTCTATGCTCAGTATGCCTAGATCTTCAGTAGGATTTAATAACAATGGCACACCCCCGAACATACGTACCAATTCAAAATACATCAGCCCACGAATAAAAAAAGCTTCACCCATCAATCTAGATTGCAAACCTTCCTCCATGTCGATATCCGGGATTTTGGCAATGGCAATATTTGCTACATTTATGGTCTTATAAGCATCCTCCCAAACATCCTGAACAAATTGATTGCTTGCATCGTGTCTGAATTCCGAAAGCTGTACGGTATTGGCTTCCTGGTGACCGGCCTTTCCATTATCCGAGGTCAGGGCTTGCACCACCCAATAATTATTGAAATAAACACCACCAAAATCAGAGTTTGAGGTTCCTCCACCCAAATGATCGTATGCTGCATTCACCGCCAGAACAGCATCGGAAGCTGTTATATAGAATGCCTTTTCAGTAAGCAAGGATTTGGGCTCCTCCTCCAACGCTTTAGAGCAACTTAAATCAATAAATGCCATCAACAGTAGTAGGCACGTTGCCTTGGAGCGCAACGACGAGAAATACACTATGTGACTTCTGTGAACCATACTTTTAAAATCCGACATTAAGGCCTACTAAATATTGCTTGGTGCTGGGATACCCACCTAAATCTGCTCCCATATTCGTTGCACTCTGTCCAAAATGACTTACCTCGGGATCAAAACCCGAATAATTGGTGAGCGTCCATAAGTTCTTACCCGTCACATAAATTCGCAAGCTCGACACTTTCAATTTTTGTAGCATTTGAGAACTCAATCTATAGCCAAGGGATATTGTCCTTAATCGCAAGTAAGAGCCATCCTCTACCTCACCATCTGAAATAAAATTGCGTACCAATCCCGGATCTCCATTCACCTTCGGGTACCGGTTAGTGGGATTTTGTGGTGTCCATCTGTTGGCAAAAAAATCCAGGGTCACATTGCTCGTACCATTCTCGCGCTCAATTAAGAATTTATTAAAATTGACAATCTGGTTTCCGGAAACTCCTTGCAGGAAGACATTAAGGTCAAAGCCTTTGAATGAGAAGGTATTGTTGAATCCAAAGGTAAAATCAGGTTGAGCACTTCCAATAAAAGAGCGGTCATCTGCACCGATGATCCCATCTCCATTTAAGTCGATAAATTTTCGCTCACCAGGTGCTATTAATCCAGATCCAGCAAAATTAGCCACTCCTTCGGGGTCCTTACCAAGCTGAAAGATTCCGTCCGTCCGAAGACCATAAAACCGGCCGACGGCCTCTCCCTCTTGAAGAAGCGCCCAACTTTCAATGCCAAATAGATTGGCATTATTGGGGATATTATCCCGACCTGCCAAATTGGTTATTTTATTCCGATTCCATCCAATATTGAAATCGGTGTCCCACCTGAAAGCACCATCGAAGTTGTGTGTAGTGAGGGAAAACTCAAAGCCACTATTTTCAAGATCTCCTACATTACTAAATACACTTGCAAATCCTGTGTAAAAGGGCACATCTGTAGAAAGCAGAAGATCGAACGTATTTTTCAAGTAATAGTCCAACGTAGCTGAAAGACGTCCATTGACGAAAGACAGATCCAGGCCCGCATTAAATTGCTCCGTCGACTCCCATTTAAGGTCACTGTTGGGAAAAACAAACGGCTCAAAACCTAAGGTTAGAAAGTCATTAAACGAAAGGTCAACGGGTACAAGGAGAGCCTGAGAAAGGTAAGGACCAATGGATTCATTGCCGATTATGCCGTAACTAAGTCTCAGTTTTAGGAAATCCATAAAACCAGAATCATCCAGAAACGACTCCTCAGATACGACCCACCCTAAAGAAGCAGAAGGGAAAAACCCCCATTTATTATTTGTTCCAAATTTTGAAGACCCGTCAGCTCTTCCAGTAATGGTCATTAGATATTTATCGGCATAGCTGTAGCTCACCCTCGCCAATCCCGACAAAAAGGTGAAGTCTGAAAAATTGGTACCAAGGCTGGCTCCGCGTGCGATGGCATAATTATTAAACCCGAGTTGATCGTTTTGGATATCAATGGCATCTACTGATATCGAAGATATTTTCGATTGTTGAGCAGAGACCCCGCCAACCGCAGTAATTTTGTGCCGATTAAATGTTTGTTGATAATTAAGTGTATTTTCATTTAATATCGTTGTACTAGAGGTGGTCCCTGATGAGGCAAATGACTCACCACCTGCGCGACTTGCTCTTGGGGTGAACTGATCTCCCCGACTAGCGGCAAAATCAATGCCTAGGCTGACCTTGAGATTTAAGTGGTTCGTCAGTTGATAGATGCCGCTTAAGTTGTTTATTACTCTGGAGAGCTTGTTCGAGCTAGGTGATTCAAGCAACTTTAGCAGTGGATTGGCAAAGGTGTTTATGGTTTTCTCAGCAATTGCATTGCCTTCCGCATCGGCTTGAGTGCCGTCAACCAGTTCACCATTATCATCCACGACAAAATTTTTCTGAACCAGGTTGCCATTTTTATCGCGAGTCGGCACCAAAGGGCTATACCCTAGTGCAGCGGTAATGGTGCCACCATCGAAGGCAGCATTGTCATCTGTAGCTACCCTATCACTAGCACTGAAACTAAACATTAAACTGTTGCTGATCTTCAACTTTGGTGTAACCTGCGCATCTAGGTTTGCTCTAAAATTATAGCGTTCAAAATTTGAACCTATGATGGCACCATCCTGAAGATAATATCCACCTGACACCGCGTACTGAAACACGTCAGTACCGCCTTTGAATGACAACTCGTAATTAGAAAGATTGGCCCTTCGGAAAATCTCGTCCTGCCAATTCGTGCCTTCTCCAAAACTTTGTGGATCGCTATAGACTCGACCATTACCTGCATAGAAGGATGACTCATTGATAAATTGAGCATACTGGGCTCCATTTAGCAGTCTATAAGGTTTTCTCACTTCTTGAGTACCATAATAAGTGCTGAAATCTATCTGCCCTTCACCTGCCTTTCCTCGTTTAGTTGTGATTAGAATTACCCCATTGGCCGCTCGCGCGCCATATATGGCTGCTGCCGATGCATCTTTAAGGACTTCGATAGATGCAATGTCGTTGGGATTGATGGTCGACAATGGATTCTGTACATTTCCCTTTGCCGCCGTGGATGTAATATCTTCCGCACTGGTCAAAATGGGAATGCCATCTATCACATATAGGGGCTCGTTTCCAGCGCTGATGGATCCTGTTCCCCGTATACGCACTGTTGTACCTGCTCCCGGTTCACCGGAATTCTGTTGTACAAAAACACCGGCAGCCCTACCCTGTAGAGCCTGATCTGCAGACAGGGCCGCCGCAGATTCAATGAGTTCACTATTTACTGACGATACTGATCCTGTCAGATCTCTTTTTTTGGCCGTACCATATCCGATCACCACCACTTCCTCTAGCCCTGTTGCTTCAGTTCGTAATTCGACATTTTGCACACCCTCTTGATTGATCAAAAATTCCTGAGGCTCATAACCAATATAACTAAAGACGAGTACGGTACTCTGAGGCACTACTAAACTATATGTTCCATCAATGTCCGTCGTAGTGCCAGTAGTCCCGTCTTTGATGATCACATTTACGCCAATGAGTGGCTCTCCAGTGCCTGCTTCAGAAACCTGTCCCGATATCTGAATGTCTTGGGCAAAGAGGGTGATAGCTGCCATACACAGAAAGATGGATTGCAAGCCCTTGAAAATGATAGAGGTGATATGGCTACGAATCTTCAAAAACATTTTGAAAGAATTTGAAAATCGTTACCGCTAACATCCCCTACCACAGTCGTCTGAGCCTCATCACTAAAGCTCACCAGAATCTCAGAAATCTCCTCCCCTCCTGTCAGGTCAAAATAACTTGGTGGCCAGATTGTAAGTTCCCATAAATCAGAACCCACCGCTCGCATCTCTGTCTGATCAGACAAGTCACAAACTTCAGTCACACCCTGTGAATGGATGGCAGAAAAACAAGCATAAACCTTTTGTGCCCCAATCAACGCAGTCGTATCTTCCCGTGCATCAAAGGTAATAGTGAGGATATCATCAAAGGTGTAGGTCTCCAGACTAACCAATCTCCTTGGTGCTGGGCCGCAAAGATTTTGTGCCTGGCCAGAGGCACCTTGGATTTCGATGCACTCTTCATGAAAAAAAAAGGTAGCATTCGATTCGTCGTTGAGATACCCCCACAGATCATCACCCAGGAAATATCCCAATTGGGTAATCAGGTTGGATGGTCCCACTGTTGTATTTAAGGTTATTGTACCCGTTACCGGATTAGACTCATCTGTACCTGATGGTGGTTCAATAGCAACATCCGCTTTAAAGACTGTCCATTCTACCTCACCGTAGTTGCCACCTGTGCCCACCCGTTCAGTAATCTGATCTGCCCAGGGTTGCATGCTTTCAGGCTCTAAGTCATCAGGATCAATGATACTCATAGTGCTGTTCCCTATTGTGCTCTCAAAAGAAGCCGTACTGCTTGTGCTAGCGTTCCATGCTCTCGGTGCAAGAAAGGCAAAAATTAGAGTGCTGCCGTCCGCGCCTGTCACCTCAGCATCGATTTCAATAGTTATTTCATCACCGACCATGGCAGTCGCGGGTTGACGAACTGTTAAAATTTCGAGACAACTTCCCAATAGGAGCAGTGTCAATGAAATGAATACCAGTGCAAATCTGGAAAATGCACTTCCACGACTATTCCCGCTATTGCACTTTCCTAAACTCATAGGTATATAGATTGTCTTGACACCCTAAGGAAAATGAAAGTGCAAAATCGGAGGAACTGGAAATGGGTGGATTTGTAAAATCGATGGAACGCTGACTATTATTGGTGCGGAGGTTTAGGGACTTAGGATATGCGAAATCATCGAATGACCACATTCCATCTTCAAGCACGGGAAAAGGAGCCGACCCTGTCTTAATTTGAAACGCTGTGGGTCCTCCGTTCATTTGTAGGGTGAGTAGGATCTCATTAAAATCAAGGAGATCAGTGATGTCCTTTCCATTCTGCCAAGCACGGCTTACTTGCCATTGTCCACTCAGATCTACAGGTTGTTCTTCCAGGGCACCAGCAGGCACATTAATGTCTTCATCCTCACATGAGGTCAACATGAGCAAGCATGAGGTCAGGGTACCCAAGCATAGGATAACACTTGCTCTTGTCATTTTTAGCTCTAAGTATTTTCCACTATGTGCATATGTATGAACATAGATCTTGTAAGCTCAATATAGAAAAGATTTCATAAGAAGATCCGATAAATCCACCTTCAGCTTGAAAGTAAAAATCCATGATATTTATAGTGAAGTAACGCGTATAAAAAAGAGCCATTAGTGATTAGAAAAATCACCAGTCAAACAGACGTTGACATAGGCATGATCATATTATCTACGAATGTCGATGGAGTATGAAAAACGATCCCCACGATAATAACCAACATTGGATTCTATTGGTCGATCACCTGGATCACAGACGATCCGCTTTCTAAGAAGTATGGGAGCTCCCGGCGCAATATTGAGCAGCTTGGCAAGCTCATCATTTGCTAGTATAGCTTTGATTTCTTCCTTGCTAATACTAGGTACGGTGGCATAGTCTTCTTCCATCATGTCGTAAAGATGTCGTGAGAAGTCCTCCTTACCAGTAAAACCAACGCGAGGATGAAAATAGGATTGAAAAAACACAAAAGGTCCGTCATCGAGTCCCCTTAGTCGTTCCAGTTTCAAAACTTTTCGACCCTTTTTTAACTGTAGCGATTTGGCTACCTCTTTACTAGCTTTGATCCAGCCCGACTTCAGATTGTAGTTAATAAATTCTAGACCCTTCTCATCCATTTCCTGACTGAAGGAAAACCAGTTTTTTAACTTAGAAGTATACGAAGGCTTGCCCACTGTGGTACCCACCCCTTTCTTGCGTACCAACAGACCTTCATGGACCAATTTATTGGTTGCCTGTCTGATTGTATTGCGGGATATTCCCAACCGCTTAGCCATATCCACTTCTTTAGGTAGCAATTCACCATTTTGATATTGTGGATCTGCGATCAGATCCCGTAAAAGTGCTTCTACTTGTAGATGAAGGGGGGTGCCACTTTCATGATCAATTTGAAATTCGACCAAGGAGCTATTTGGTATGTCCCTTTGTTCAAACATACTTCGAAGATAATGTTTAGTTTAGAATAGGTGCACATCTGCAATTGTCGCCCCAGCAACGAAGTTCCTATTTCTAAGTTTCAGACGCACAATCCTCCCATATCCATCTTAAAAACTAAAGTCATGCTAAAGAGAGCTTCAGCGCAGTCGAAGCACTCATGCTTGAGCAGTTGTGTAAATAACAACCTAATAATCACCCTGATGCAGAGATTTTTTACAAATATGGAAAGAGGGTAGAGACAGATGATCGATGGAAATCTGTATGAGGGATTGTCATGATCTTATTCAAAAATCCCGCCAATCTAAGGTTTATCCTCTAAACTAATCCCGGGTTTTTACCCGGGGCAAAAATACTAGACCCCAAATGGGGCCTCTCTTGACATCTGCATTCAGAAATAATCCAGGGCTTGCAAGAAGGGAATCCTGTCAATTACCGTTATTCAACTGAATAAATACAACTTATAAGTCCGTCATAGGTAGTCAAACAACGTAAAATCGAAGGGTAGGTCATAATTATCCTATTCAGATTTTTTAGGAACCGAAATAATTAAAAAAAACCAGCGTCATGCTAAGTGGAAATATTTTTACCAAAAATGGATAGAAGGTGGTGACATGTAATCGATAGAAATCTGCCTGAGGGATTGTCATGATTTTGGTCAAAAATCCCGCCAATACCCCCATATGTTAATATAAAACACCGGGTTTCACCCGGTGCCATTGTATGTTGGACCCTTTATGCTTTACTCCACCGGTACTGCTCCAAAATCATAATTAATTACACTCGAAGGATTTTCCCATACCTTGCATATCATCCTTCCTCCGTCGGAATACTGCGTCGAATAGTGATACACTCCATTCTTATTGTACTCGTAAAGTGGTACCAGACCTGATGAAAAACAGATCCATTCGGCAGTCTTCCCACCTTTTTTCATTGCTGTCCACTTACCTTGGAAAAGTTCATCACCTTTCCCAAACCTGCCCTTGATGGTACCTGGTCCCAATTTTCCAATGAGCGTGTATTTAGTCTCTTCGTGTAGGAGCTCAACGGATAAGCTGTCACCGTCGATTTGCAGTCCATCAAATTGATAGCCTTCTTTTGAGGCTGTTAAATACCAGGATCCATCATCTGATTTGAGGGCCAGTGATACACTATTATCAAAAGATCGAAAAGCAATATCCATATCCCAGTTTCCCTGCCAAAGATCTGTATATGCACATGCTGGTTTAATCCCATAAAAAAGTGCATCGGCAGTATTTTCACTTCTTGCAACTAGTTTTCCGGATCCATCTGCTGATGAAATAACAGCGATCGTAGCATCTTTGCCAATTTTACGATCAAGTGCAAAAAAAGGAATTTCTTGAATCGAAGCTGAGTTCTCTAGCGTTCCTTTGCGTAGACTAAACCTTTTTTCACGCTGACTTTCTGATACATAAACGGGTACTGGTAGAATCAAATCTGGATGATCTAATGAAAGACCGTATTGCAATTGATTGTAGTCATATCTAGGTATCGGTGGTTCCTGACTGAAGAATTTGGTAAAAGTCCCTTCAAAATATATTCTGCTTCCTCTTTCCTCATCTAAAAATGCGTGATGTACCGGATTATAAAAAAACTGGTTGTGACTGGCAACTTTTTGAAGATAAATCCAGGGACCAACCGGCGTATCTGCCTCACCATACCAAATATCTTGCTTTCCACCTATCATGATCCACCGTTTGCGATAAGCATTCCAAGACACGGATCCTCTGCCTACGTCTATAGGTTCTCCAGACCATACGTCTCGAGTATGCAAGAGCTTTTCTGACTGCGCCAATAGACCCTTTTCCACCAAATCACTTTCACCGCGGTAGTTTAGTGCCTTAGTGTTTCTTCGCCATTTATAGATAGGTTGCCCAATTTCATCTCTCTCCACCTTCTCACCATTTTCAGATTTAGTAGCCGGCAACAGACAGCTAAATTGTTCATACCTTTCAGGTCTTACCACGGCATCGAGGCTCGACGATATCCTACTCATGGCAAGTTCGGAAGCAAGGTAATAATAAGGCTCAGTCTCATCTTGGCGGACCAAGAATGGATGAATACACTCGTGACCTTCCGGGAGCCAGGTAGATACCTCCTTATATTTCTTAAAAGTATCGGCTTCATCATCAAATAAAGCCAATCCACGCTCATAATTTCCAAAGAAAGCATCTACCCTGGCATATTTTGCCACCAACTGTTCCCCCAGCCGCTCATCAGAGATGTTCATAAGCCAATCAAACCATACATAACCCTGCTGCTTTAGCTTAATCATCGGTCTAGACTGACCTTTAGAATTTACGATGTATTGATAGTTTATGCCTTCCTTAGCTGACCAAGAATCGGTAGAAGGTAACGAAGACCATGCTCCTGACACGGAAAAGTTTCCATAGTAGGATTGTGGAAGAAAAGAATCACCCCATATCCACAAGACCTTTCCCTTATACTTTGCGGCAAGATTCGAATCTTGTCCCAGTATACCACCTTTTGGAGCAGCCGAAGCTTGAGGAACTTTCAAACCAAGGGCACGCTGATGGACGTATTTTCCGGTACCTGTTAAGCGACAGAGCCGTTCCGCAAGATTGGTACGTGTCATACTCAAGATGGTATCCCTGCCACCAGCCAGATCAAGCACTACACCTTGTTTTCCAAATTGATCTTGTGTATAGCGATAGCCGGCACTACTCAATTGTGCGTATAGTTTTTGCTTCATCAAACCTGGCTCGTAAAAGGCTATGTAACCACTGTTGTCCGTATGATAAACCACTGAATGCAAGGTCTCTAATGCAACCATAGGAATACCTTGACCGGTATTTTCATCCACAATTCTAATCCCAAATGCAGGCATGGTCCCTCTATTGAGATCCTTACATCCCATCGCGCAAAGCGCCAAAATAATTATGTAATATTGTTTCAAAGCCAACCGATAAAATGAAAATGCGTCTAGAAGACCGGTGACATTCTTCCATTGTACAACTTTCTGCTGACACCCTCGCTTTGACACAATTATTTAAGCTATTCCCAAAAATAAGGAGGCTGCAATGTACACAATAATGTACGTGAACTCATGAGATCTTCTATGCTTGACCTAAGAATAGATAATGCCAGATTGGTCTTGATTTTGCTCTGCATAGGCACGGTCTTCTCCGCCTGTTATGAGAAAAGTGAGCGCAAGCAGTTTACACTCGTTTCACCAAAACAGTCGGGTATTAACTTTGAAAATAAAATCACCATATACGACACGCTCAATATCCTACACTATATGTACTTCTTCAATGGTGGAGGAATTGGGGTTGGTGATCTGAATAAGGATGGACTACTAGATATATATTTTGCGGGTAATCAAGTAAGTAGCAGATTGTACATCAACAAAGGCAACATGCAATTTGAGGATGTGACGGAAACCAGTGGGACCGGCACTTCAGGATGGGCTACCGGTGTCTCGATCGTGGATATAAATAATGATGATTGGCTTGATATGTATGTGTGTAGGTCAGGTCCAGGCTCAGGGACGTCGCGATCAAACCTACTCTTTATCAATAATACTGACGGCACCTTCACTGAGCAAGCTGCGCTTTATGGTTTGAATGATACATCCTACAGCTCACAGGCTGCATTTTTAGATTTTGATCGGGACGGGGATTTAGACCTCTATTTACTGAATCACACGCATCAATTTATCGGCGCCAACGCACCGCTGCCAAAGAAGATCAATGGGGAATCTGCAAATTGCGATAGGCTATTCCAGCAGATAAGTGAAGAGGGTCGCAATATTTTTCTAGATGTATCACAAAATGCGGGCATTACCATAGAAGGATTTGGGTTGGGGGTTTCAGTATCTGATATTAATCAAGATGGATGGCCAGACATATATGTGGCCAACGATTTCATAAGCAATGACCTTCTCTACATCAATCAACGGGACGGTACTTTTAAAAATGAAATCCAAAGCTTTCTACAGCACCAAAGCCACAACGGAATGGGTTGTGATTTAGCCGATCTAAATAACGATGGCCTTCTTGAAATCGTTGTGGCAGATATGCTTCCCATGACCAACTATCGATATCAAATGATGGCCATGAACACCAGCGAAGACATCTTCACTCTGAGTCAAAATCTGGGATACCAACCCCAATACACACAAAACACCCTCCAACTAAATCGCGGAACTTATGGCAACGACACCATACAGAAAATGTATTTCAGTGAAATAGCTGCATTGGCAGGCATTCATCGAACAGGATGGAGCTGGAGCGCGCTCTGTGCTGACCTAGACAATGATGGATGGAAAGATCTTTACTTCTCCAATGGATATATGCGAGATATAACCAACAAAGATTTCATTTCCTATCGAAAAAAACGCATTAGGTTTTCCAGCAAGCAAACCCAAGACAGTCTTTACTTCTCATTAATGACCAATCTGCCAACTGTCAAGCTCAAAAACCAATTGTTCAAAAATAAAGGAGATCTGACTTTTGAAAATTTGACGGATGGTTGGTCGGATTTCGATGCATCACTTTCCAATGGAGCAGTCATCGCAGACTTTGATTTAGATGGAGATTTAGATATTCTGTCAAGTGAAATAAATGCAGCAGCTGCCCTCTATGAAAATCGGCATATGGCCATTCATTCAAATTCAAATAGTTATTTGAAAATCCAATTACAAGGTGACTCATTAAATCCAACTGGTACAGGCACTAAAGTATCCATCTATCATCAAGGCAAACAACAATATCAAGAATATTACGGTGTCCGGGGATACTATTCCTCATCCATTGGCCCTATCCACTTCGGCCTTGGTGCAGACACTGTGGTGGATTCTATCAGGGTAATTTGGCCCAATGGTGAAACTCAGATTCTCTACGAGGCACCGTCGAATACGATAGTCGAAATAAGACAATCGAAATCAAGTTCATCTACAGTAGAGGGCACAACAAGATCTAAATTACTTTCACAAGAAATTAGTATAGAGGGATTGGAGTATAGTCACTTAGAGAACAATTTCCCCTCCTTCAAGATTGATCGCTTATTGCATCAGCAGAAGTCAGATCTCGGACCCGGCATTGCAATGGGAGATGTAAACAACGACGGGCTGACAGATGTCTTTTTTGGAGGAGCTGCTGAATCTTCTGGAAAATTACTCCTTCAGCATAGCGATGGGTTCGGCGCCGTAAAATGGCCGCATGATGCAATATATGAAGACATGGGAATTCTATTTCTAGACTTCGATGGAGATCGGGATCTAGATTTATATGTGGTAAGTGGTGGAAATATCTTTTCAAATGGAAGCACGTATTATCAAGACCGAATCTATGTGAATGATGGATCAGGCAATTTTCAATTTGATGGCTCACTACTACCCGAAATAAGAAGCAGCGGCGCTTGTGTAATTTCTGCTGATTTCGACCGGGATGGCGATCTAGATTTATTTGTAGGAGGACGCATCACTCCAGAATACTACCCAGCTGCACCTCGAAGTTTTCTCCTTTTAAATGACCAGGGAACATTTAAGGACGTTACCGAAGAATGGAGCCCTGATCTACGGCACCTAGGCATGGTGACTTCAGCCCTCTGGTCTGATTATGACAATGACGGTCTAGTAGACCTGGTTATAGTTGGCGAGTGGATGCCCTTTACCATTTTTCGAAATACCGGATGCAAGTTGGAGCGGCATATTGCGACAATCAAAGGACTTACTTCGACTACGGGGTGGTGGAACAGCCTAGTGGGTGCTGATCTGGATAACGACCAAGACATTGACTACGTACTTGGCAACTACGGTCTAAATTCCGGCTTGAAAGCCTCCCAACAGTACCCGATAAAGATTCACTTCGGAGACTTTGATGAAAATGGTAGTTCAGAGGCAATATTGACACATTTTCAAGCAGATGAACATGGACAAATGCAAGAGGTGCCCACACATACCAGGGGACAGTTGCTGGATCAAATGCCTGCACTCCACAAAACCTATCAAAATCACCACTCCTACGCAAGCGCCAACATAGAAAAGCTACGCAAGGATAAACCACATGAAACGCTGACGGCACATCTCTTGGCTTCAGGTACCCTGATAAATAATGGCGGTGGCCAGTTCTCTTGGACCGCATTTCCCAATGAAAGCCAAATTTCTCCAGTAATGGGACTTGAAGTAGTCGATCTAAATGAAGATGGATATCACGACCTAATTACCGTCGGCAATTTATATGGTCAACGCGTGGAATACGGAAGGCAGGATGCGGGATATGGCTGCTTGCTCTATGGCCTCGGCAATGGCTCATTTTCTTTTGCAGCAACACCCCTTAATGCTGGAAATACCAGGGCATTATCAAGCATCTACTTCAAAGATCGTCTAATTCATCTAGTGACTCGCAATGATGGCAATACATCTACATTTCTTGCAGCACCACCGCAGTTAATGAAGAAGACGCCCGTACCAAATGGCGCTACTAGTGGAACGGAGTTTCTGCGCAAGGGTATGAACCGAAAAATCGAAATCTATCGTGGTCAGGGTTACTTGTCTCAAGTAGATGCACAGCATGTGGTCACGATGGCAGACTCAATCCTATGGTATAGCTTGGACAGCCTTGAATGAGGTCGGATGTGCTTTTAATTTGCAGAGCGCTGGTTTCTGCCCAGCTGCTGGTGAGAGCTCCAAGATCCTAGAAGGATTTTGTGAACTACTGAGCTAAAATTGTACTTACGTTACTGTATCCAAGAACAAACCAAAAAAGGACCACCCCCACAACAGCGGGGGACAGATATGTGGT
The DNA here is from genome assembly GCA_013001595.1 of Saprospiraceae bacterium. Lineage (GTDB taxonomy): Bacteria > Bacteroidota > Bacteroidia > Chitinophagales > Saprospiraceae > JABDMH01. The sequence continues at coordinate 18,992 of JABDMH010000020.1, forward strand.
CGCAGTAATCAGGTCAGTCTTGGCCAACCTGCTACTGCACCAATCAACCAATTGGCTGACTTGCCAATATGCGAACAGAACGATAACCGATTCTTCGCGGCTTTGCGAGCAGTATCTTTCTACGTTATATCGGCTAAAGGGTCACCAAAACACCAACCACCCAATACGCCAACCTACCTTTTCTCAGCGCACTTTGCTACTATGCGAGCAATAACTTACCTCTTCCAAACTTTGCTCTGGGGTCTCGAGTCAGTTATTTGTTCCAAGTGTTATTGTACATTCAAATCTCTAGATGTTGCTTCTGATGAGCTGCCGGTGGGAGCTTCCAGATCCTGGAAATAACGCCAACCACCCAAAGCTCCAAAGATCCAATGTGCCAATAACACTGATTCTCGGCGCCCTCTGCGGCTCTGCGAGCCAAACTTACTTCTTTCAAACTCGACTCTGGAGTCACCGATACGCCAACTCGCCATCCTGCCAATACGCCAAAGACCCAATCAGCCCTTTTAGTGCGGTCAGATTCGCTATATTTGAAAGCATGTTCATACATATGCACATAACACGTATTTCATGGTCTAACCATAGCAAGGACTGGTGTTTGTGGCTGTACTTCTGTACACTTCTCTTGATGCCCTCTGGTGTAAATGGCCTTTTGGCGCAAGTGCAACTACCTCGATTGTTTGGTGACCATATGGTTCTGCAACGAGATGAACCCATTCCCATCTGGGGAAAAGCCTCAATCGGAGAAGAGATCAACATCCGATTTGATGGCAAGCAGTATCAGAGCTTGGCAGATGAACATGGAAAATGGCAGACGACATTGGACGCCCATCCTGCCGGAGGTCCATATGATATTTGTATTTCGGGACAAGACACCACAATATTGAATGATGCGTTGATTGGAGACGTGTGGGTTTGTTCGGGTCAGTCCAACATGCAATGGCAGGTCAGGCAAACATCATTTACCGAATCGGACTCCAACTTCATCAGTAGAAATCACCTGCGTTTTTTAACAGTTCAGATAGATACAGATTATCTACCCCGGGATGAGATTAAAGGTGGTCAATGGGAAATATTATCCACAGAAAATCTAAATAAGTTTTCAGCTGTTGCCTATCATTTTGGAAGTCACTTGGAAAGAGCGTTGTCGGTACCTATTGGTTTGATCAGTTCTAATCTAGGCGCTACCACGATTGAGACATGGATGAGCAATGAAGCACTTCTGCAGTTCGAACAATTTGCCCCAGACATAGAACCCATCGTTGCGTCAGGCAGGAATTTTGCCAAAGTAAGAAATCAATTTGATCAAATTAAAGAAGATTGGGAAATGGCATATTATCTGAGAGGTCCAGGTATCGAAGGCGATTGGCATTTACCAACAACCGATTTAAAGAGTTGGAAAAAGATAAAAGCACCTAGTTTACTAGAAGCTCAGGGATTATATAATTTCGATGGGGCAGTCTGGTATCGGAAAAGCTTTGATCTACCTGATGACTTTAAAAAAGATACATTAATGGTGTCCCTAGGTCAGATTGATGACTATGACATTACATGGGTCAACGGCACCATGGTTGGAGAAACCTACGGCAGACATAATCACCGAACCTATAGCGTAGCTCGTTCACTACTGAGGAAAAATAATAATGTCCTTGTGATTAGAGCCTTCGACCTAGGAGGCATAGGTGGATTCAGTACCAATGCATTTTGGGCACCACCTATGGTGCATGGCACATGGCTGATGAAAAGTGGTTATTCGATAAACAGCAATACTTTTCCTGTACCCCAAACTGTAAATGTGAGTCCATTTTCTTCCCCTGGGGTGTTATTCAATGCCAATATTGCACCACTAACGCAGCTGGCCGTAAAAGGAGTAATCTGGTATCAAGGTGAAGGAAATGTCATGCGAGCTGCAGAGTATAGAGATCTTTTTCCGGAATTGATCCATGACTGGAGGAATAAATGGAATAGACCTGGTCTTCCTTTCCTGTTTGTCCAATTGGCAAATTATTATCCCGAAAATGAGTCGCCATCCGACAGCGAATGGGCCGAGCTAAGAGAAGCTCAGGCACTCGCACTTGAGGTGGATCATACCGGAATGGCTGTAACTATTGATATCGGGGAAGCCCAGGATATTCATCCCAAAAACAAACGGGAAGTTGGTGTTCGTCTGGCAAAATCAGCCCTAGGAGTTGTCTACGGTAAGGATAATGAATATGTTGGACCCACATACAAATCCATGAGGGTCGAAAACAATAAAGTGGTTGTGATTTTTGATCATGTCGGTTCTGGGCTGGTAACTCGCGATAAATATGGTTACATCAGGGGTTTTGCGCTCGCTGGAAAGGATCAACAATTTTTTTGGGCCAAGGCTGAGTTGTCAGGAAATGAAGTTGTCGTAACCTCAAAACATGTAGATCTGCCAGTTGCGGTAAGATATGCCTGGTCTAACAATCCAGGAGCCATAGACCTCTATAACAAAGAGGGTCTTCCGGTGGTGCCTTTTCGTACGGACTCATGGCCTCTTACCACCGCGGGCAATTCATATGACTTCACCATTCCCAGGTTTTGATGAAAAAGCTCTTGAAAATGCTGTGCTTGGGTGTCTTCATGTTTTCATGTGCTGAAGATGACATCACACCCCTTGAGAATAACCGCAGGGCGACAGAGGACAATGCGATATATCGAGTAGCTAATCCCAACTCGGATGCATTCTGCGACTTTAAGTTGTTAGAAAACGAAGGACGCTGCTGGAATGGCGATCTAACGGTTTACGAAGATTGTCACTATAATCTACTATTTACCAGATACGGAAATGGCTGGACCGGATCCGATGCCTCCTATTCTGTCTCAATCTCAAGTGATAAAATCTTGTGGATGTTTGGAGATACGTTTTTGGGCACTGTGAGAGCGGATCGGACCCGAAATCCTACTGGCTTAGTTAGAAATACGCTGGTTTTACAGGAAGGCGACCTACTTACTACTTATCATAGCGGTCCCATAAGCAATCCGCGAGCCTTCATCTCTCCCCAAGAACCTGATGAATGGTACTGGCCACTCGATGCGACGACTTTTGAAAATGAAATACATTGGATGCTTGGTCGATTGGGTAATACTGGAGAAGGAGGTAACTGGAGTTTTGAATATCGAGGATTTGACTTGGCCATATTGAACACGTCGGACTTGACCATCAAAACTGTCTCGACAAAAATTGACGATCCTGATATTTCATTTGGTTCGTGTTTGGTTGAGGACGAAGACTACACCTATCTCTACGGCATAAGCACTAGGCCTCTTCAAAAAAGAGCACATCTTGCCAGGGTTCAAGGTAGAAACCTGACCCAACCTTGGTCATTTTACGATGGCGCTAACTGGATAGACACACCCAGTGACTATGTTATTGCCAAGGCTGTCTCCGATCAGTTTAGTGTGCTAAAAGATGGAGGACAATACTATCTCATTACTCATGAAATCATATTTGGGGATCGAATATTTATAGCTGAATCCGACACTCCTACCGGACCATTTCTAAATAGAAGAATTCTTTACTGCACGCCTGAAACCTCGGGCAACATCTTTACCTACAACACTTTTGCCCATCCCGAAATAGCTACAGAGGGGGAGTTAAGACTTTCATACAATATTAACAGTTTTGATTTTTCCGATCTATTCAAAAATGCAGATCTCTATCGCCCTAAATTCATTCGCATTGATAATTGGAAATAAAGGGAAACCAGAAATCTAATGAGCAGATTAACGACAGCTTTCACTCCGGGTTTATTGATCATCTTATTTTTAGCTTGCCACCACCCACAACCAACAAATAGTGTCCTTTCTTTCTCAACGAAATCTGCCCCATATTGGGATCAAGTATTTAAACGCACTAGTGGCTGGTTTGGTGGTGACGGCATTTTTTTTATTCCCCAGGAAATCCAGGGAACGGAAAATAAAGGCAAACAACTCATACTTTTTAGTGATACCATGGTGGGTGAAATATCGGATGGCAAACTTAAGGAGGGTTTTCAAATGATCAATAATTCTGTTGCCGAACTTAGAAAAGATACGCTAAGCAACAACGAATTTCAATTTCCCATCGCTTATGATTCGACAGGGACCGCCAAATCTATATTTCCAGTAAAACTCGACCATGCCAACCCACTCGAATATTACTGGCTGGGAGATGGTTTCCAAAACAAAGAAAGTGGTAAAACCCACATATTTGCATACCGGGTTATAGATAGACCGGAATTGAAGGAGGCCTTATTCAAATTTGAGGTATTAGGTGGAGCTTTGATTACGCTCCCAGCAGAAAGTCAATACCCATATGAAATACAAGTACAAAAGGAGCTTCCGTTTTTCCGAAATAAAGGCAATGGGACCACTTCTTTTGGGGCAGGTATTCTAGCGGATGTGCCAGGGGAAGATGAGTATGTGTATGTCTACGGTGTAAGAGATCCAGGCAAACAACTTATTGCAGCCAGAGTTAATCTAAAAGAGTTTACCGACTTTTCAGAGTGGGCATTTTATGCTGGCGGTTCCTGGAGTAATAATTTTGAAGATTGTGTAAGTATAACGGACTCCGTATCCAATGAGTTGAGTGTATCTCCTTTACCGAACGGACAATTCGCTCTAGTTTTCCAAATAAACGGTATACAACCACAAGTAGGGCTTAGGTTGGGTATAAGCCCGGTAGGTCCCTTTGGTCCGACCAAAGAAATCTGGGACTGCAGTGAAGCCCTAGAAGAACCTGAATTCTTTGCCTACAATGCCAAAGCACATCCCAGCATATCGTCCAGCGATGAACTAATAATTAGCTACAATGTAAACTCTTTTAAATTTTGGGATCAGATAAATGATCATCCTCAATTATACAGACCCAGGTTTTTTATTTTATCATGGAAATAATTGCTCAAGAAATAGCCAATGTCAGAGATAATTAGTGAATGTACTCCGAAAAGGTCACCAAATCAAAAATGGCTCTTTTTTCAATCCCTCCGGAGTGCATTCACTTGCACAGATGTCCATTTCACAGTTTTTAAAATATCCTTAGTAATTATCCACATATTGGCCATGACTTCTATCAATTGCAAACATGGAAGAATCGCCATGGCCGAAAAAACAGATTTTGAATTCAAATACGAAGTCGAGGAAGCTTCAGATTGGACGCATTTGTTCTATCGAAAATCTGGTTGGTTTGGCGCGGATGGCATTTTTTCCATTCCCCTAGATGGCAATGACATCAATGCGGGAGATGAAATGACCATGTTGATTTTCAGTGACACATATATTGGAGAGGTAAAAGACAATGCCCCACTACCCGGCAACGAAATGGTAAACAATACCATAGCTTATATGAAAGATCGAGAGCCCGAACAACAGCATATTACATTTCACTACAAGAAAGGTAAGGACCAACGACCGGAGGCCTTCTTTGTGCCAAACAATGAGAATGCAAAAGAAGGTCAGTACTTCTGGCTGGGAGATGGTTTTGTAAACCAGTCGCTCAACAATCAGATGTATATTTTTGCATATCACGTAGAGATGACCGGCCCTGGTGTTTTTGATTTCATTGAACCCAATGTTTCATTAATTGCCGTACCTGAAAGAAGTACAATACCCTTTCAAGATCACAGACAGATCACTACCCCATTGCACATTACCCATCCCGATTTCGGTGAAGGAAATTTCGGCTGTGGCATCCTGGTCAATACGATGTGGGCGGGATCTCCTAATCCCGATGGCTATGTATATGTATATGCCTGTATTGGTAATGACAAAAACCTATTGGTTGGGCGAGTAAAACCGAAACATTTCGAACAATTTGGAAAATGGAGGTACTGGGATGGTGCAACTTGGCAGAAAGAAGTGCTCAAGTCAAAATCAATAACCAACGCAGTATCGAACGAATTAAGCGTTACTCCCCTACCCGATGGCCGGTTCCTTATGGTCTTTCAAGTACTAGGCATTTCGGATAAAGTAGGCATGCGAGTGGGAACATCTCCGGTGGGCCCATGGAGTGACATAATCGAAATCTACCGGACACCAGAAATTGATGATGGTTTGCTGCCCTACAATGCGAAAGCCCATCCAGCACTTTCAAAACCAGGAGAACTCCTCATTAGCTACAATACGATTACTGCCGATTTTTGGAATGACATCCAAAAAGACGCCCACATCTACCGACCCAGATTTATAAAGTTGCTTTACAAATAAGATAGCCTTAGCGATTCTTTCAATTTCAAGAATAGGTATGCACATTCATTTCTTGGCCATCTCCTCCCAATGCTTATACTAAACGCTATTTTAGCATCCTAAATTGAAAACAGATTTACATGAGTACAGCGCCTCCTTTCTCCTGCAGCTTTAGTCCTCAGCTACCAGAGCTACTGGTCAGATTAAAGTGTTCCATAGCCGTTAGTACTTATCAAGCCGGCAAAATTGTTTTCATTTCGGCCAAGGATGCAGCCTCGCTAGTTCAGCTCCCTCGCACATTTAATCAAGCTATGGGCATGGCCATTTCAGGAAATAAAATGGCAGTGGCCACTAAGGACGAAGTAATCGTGCTTGTAGATTCGCCAGACCTTGCCCGAAGTTACCCGAAACGACCAAATCAATACGATGCACTCTATGTTCCTCGACTCACTTACTATACGGGACAAGTAGATATACATGACTTGCATTGGGGTGATCAAGGGCTATGGGCAGTAAACACTTCTTTCTCCTGCCTAGCTTTATTAACCGACGAATATAGTTGGATACCTAAATGGCAACCACCTTTCATAGATAAGTTGGCCTCTGAAGATCGATGTCATCTGAATGGACTGGCTATGCGAGATGGAAAACCGAGGTATGTCACAGCTTTAGGAAAGGGTAACACGACCCAATCTTGGAGAAGGGAGTTGACATCAGGAGGCGTCCTCATGGATGTACAGACCAATAAAATCATTTTGGATAAACTGTCCATGCCTCACTCTCCTATTTATCACAATGGATTGATCTACTTCCTCGAGTCAGCAAAGGGACGGCTCCTTGCCTGCTCTCCAGACAAGAAAACCTTCGACGTGGTGAAAAACCTACATGGGTTTACCAGGGGTATGGCGCTCGTCGAAGATTACTTGTTCATCGGGTTATCCCGGCTGCGACAAAACAGTTCGACTTTTAGCGATTTAGAAATGGCCAAAGAAGCAACTCATGCAGGGATTGTGGTCATGCATTTACCGACACGAGCCATAGTTGGAGAACTTAAGTATCACTCCTCAGTAGAGGAAATTTATGATGTACAAATTCTCAAAGGTCGGACCAGACCAGGTATATTAAACACCGTTAATCCGACTCATAAATCCGCCCTTTCCATTCCAGGAGCCACGTTTTGGGCTCAACGTTCAAAATAAATTTGTGATGTACAATTACCAGTTTAGCGATAAAATCGGCCTGCCTTGGGTAATCAAAAAAATGCCTCAATTTCTTTTCCCTGATTTGTCAAAAAAGAAGGATCGCATTCAAAAGCCATTTTCTGGGGTGCTGGGATCAATGGACCGGAGTCCCATAGGTCTGGTTCTTTCAACACGTGATCAGGAGGGCACTTCTGCCAGGATTCATTCATTGCTGGTTCATCCACATTATCGCAACCAGCAAATCGCTTTCAACATGCTGACACTGCTGGAGAAAGAATTGGTAAAAAAGGGCGTCACACAAATAGATGGCTATTTCAGGTCCCATTGGAAATCTGCCGAACACATAACCTCCTTATTAAAAAAAATGCAGTGGTCAGCACCGAAAGAAGCTCTTACCATTGTCAGAGGCCTGGCTGTAAATGCACTTAGGGTCTTCTCCCAAGACAAATCTGACCTGCCAGATGGCTATTCTTTTATTAGTTATGATCGTCTCCAATCCAATGAAAAGGAATGGATATTGGCACAGGAGCAAGAGCAATGGTATCCGTCACACCTAAATCCTTTTCAAAATCCATCTACTATCTATGCACCATCGAGTATTTTTCTCAAATATGAAAATAAAATCGTGGGTTGGGTCATCACTCACTTGGTCGCACCAGAGCTCAATGAATTTACTTCGCTATTCATAGATCCCTCACATCGTACCTTTAGAATTGCCCATCGACTCATGCATGAAGGTATTGACCAGCAAGTACGCACCGGCATTAAAAATTTTATGATTACCGCCAGAACAGATAACAAAATCATGAGCAGGTATGTACAGAGACACCGTCAGACTGCCAATCTGCTGCTCACCAGGTCTATGCATGCGAAAAAGCAGCTTAGCGCGTTACCATAGGTGACAAAGCTGTCTGCTAGTGAATAGAAGAAACCTCCAAAGTTTCAGCAAGAACATCTCTATATCAGGCATTTGAGTGCGATGTAACAACCCTGCGTGTCCATGTAGCCTCATTGTGTGAACATCACGAATAATTTATTACCTTTCTTTTCCATATCATCCGCTCATGACTAAAACCCGCCCCAAACCAACAATTGTGCTGAAGGCGATAAAGCACCGAGATCAAGACCAAATTGCCTTGCATTTCAAATATGACGTCACGCTCAAAGATCACCTGAAGCAATTGGAAGGGGTGAGATAGAGCCGCACCCATGGCTGCTTCTATATGCCCGATTCCAGCGCTCAGAGGAATGCCCTCAAGAAGCACTGTCAAGGAAAAATTTGGCTCGACGTGAGGGCGTTGTCAGGGCGACAGATCGTCGCTCCTGATAAGCAAAAGGATCCCACAAGGAAAGAAGGTCAACTTCCATTTAGCGATGAAGTGTTGCAGAAATCAATGGATATGAAGCGCTGGATGGAGCAAAAGAGATATAGTACAGCTACAGTAAAGACTTATATAAGTTTTATTAGATCGTTTTTAGCCCATCATCTCCACTTACCGTGGAATGGAATAACCCGGGATTTGATTAATGCTACAATCATAAGCATTTTATTGAAGGGAAAAGATCCTTCAGTGCCCAGAACCAATGGATCAATGCTGTTAAACTGTATATACGTGTTCACCAATTACAGGTTGCTGATCTTTCAGAGATGGAACGGCCCAGAAAAAGTCATACGCTACCTGATGTGCTGAGTCCTGGTGAAGTAAAGCGACTTATAGAAGTGGTCTCTAATTTGAAACATCGTACATTGCTCATACTGATCTATTCTTGCAGTCTTCGCATTGGTGAGGCACTAAGCCTTACAATAAATGACATACATAGTGACGAAGGTTTGATCTACCTGCGGTCTGGCAAGGGTAAGAAAGATCGACGTGTACCACGTTCACCATTGATGCTTGAACAACTGCGCATGTACTACCACAGCTATTTGCCAAAAAAATACCTTTTTGAGGGGCAAGCGGGAGGAAAGTATAGCCGAAATAGTGCATCGACTTTCCTAAAAAGAGCGGTGAAAAAGGTTGAGATTACCAAGCGAGTCACATTGCATACTTTGAGACATTCGTATGCTACCCATATCACTCAAAGACGTGTAGGTTTACGCTACGTACAGGAGATATTGGGTCATAATTCTCCACATGTGTCCAAAACAAATAAAAATGACATGGTCCGATTTACCCATGTCACAATCAAATATAAGCCTATTCGCCCAGGTACTAGGTTTGATCGATCGAAATTTGTTCAAGGATCTGGTATCTAAATATGATACCGACAAGCACCACAAAGGCATCAACAGTTGGACGCA
>JABDMH010000025.1 GCA_013001595.1 Saprospiraceae bacterium
ATATGTAGGCTTCGATGCGCACAATTGTCTCTTCGTCCTTGAAGGACTCCACACTTACATCACATGAATAGGGGATTTCCTCGCGATATTGGAGAAAGATCTGTTCCCGGATAATTTCACTGACAAAAAACCTTTCGGTTCGGTCACTCAATTGATCTTCGGGAAAATATACAGGTCCTTCCGGTAGGTTCTCTTTTACCAGCGTCAATAATTTATCCGTATTCATTCCTTTGAGTGCGGAAATCGGGATGCATTCCTTGAATGAGAGCAAGTCTTTCCATTTGGTGATTAAGAATAGAAGAGTTTCATCGTCGATTAAATCCACTTTATTGATCGCAAGGAAGACTGGGCAAGACAGTGAATTGAGCTTTTGGATGAGCCTATGCTCTTTATCATATTGATCATCTCGATCGGTCACTAGGATCATAATATCAGCATCTTCGAAAGAGGTCATCACAAAGCTGTTCATCTTTTCATGCATGCGATATGAGGGATCGTGCACATAACCTGGAGTGTCAGAGATCACGATCTGATAATTTTCTTCATTGATGATTCCTAAAATGCGATGTCGCGTAGTTTGGGGTTTGAAGGTTGTGATAGATACATTCTCACCGATTAGTGTATTTACCAATGTTGATTTTCCGACATTAGGCCTGCCCACAATATTGACAAAACCAGATTTGAACATCAAGTTAGCTGCTTGGTGTGATTGCTGAAAATCTGTTCAACCTGTTTGAGCAAGTGTTTAGGCTCAAAAGATCTCCAATTTGGTATTTGCAGGTCTTTTGCCATTTGCACATGGTGCTGCAATCCTGTTTCCAACATTTCATCATACACATGTTCGAGTAGGTTTAAGAAGCTAATGTAGCCTCCATCTTCGACAATGTCCTCCCTCCACTCCTCATAGTAGCAGTCGTCCGATCCATGGAAATTCATCACATTATCCATCACTAATAGATACCTATGAATGTCATACCTGAGCAGATAGTCAATGATGTTTTGCTTCAGAAAAAGAATGTCATTGGTCAGACAGTCGTTCCACTCTCCAATGAGTTCGATGATGGCCACATGCTCATCATAGTCTACAAACAATATTTTTGCATACAACGTGCTGGAACCAAATTCATCCCATTGGGGGTGAATATAATAGTTGTATACACGATGGGTAAACTGGAATTCATTGTAGATCCGCCCAAAGTGTGGTGAACGTTGATCTTCAGAAGCAACGTATTTGTCTCTCCATCGGTGTTGTGGTTCTATATCGTGCATTAGAGAAAATCCATTTTTTTGCAGCTCATCGTGAAACGAAAGAGCTACACTATCTTATCGGCATGTCTGCCATTAAAGACTCTATCTTGTGCAAAAATGAATAAAATAGTAATAACGGGCCCGGAATGTAGTGGAAAAACTACTATAGCCCATGCACTTAGCACCAGACTAGGTGGTGTTATTGTTCCTGAATTTGCCAGGATCTATCTTTCAATGCTCGATCGTACTTATGTATATGAGGATTTAAAGGCCATTTGGGAAGGTCAGATCGAACTGGAATCTGCGGCACTGGCGATTGAAAGAACTCCAATAATCTCCGATACTGGAGCCTTAGTCATGTTGATATGGTCTCGAGTCAAATTTGGTCGAGTCGATCCTACCATCATGGATGCTTTTGCTCAGAATGATTGCAATCTATATTTATTGTGCGCGCCAGAACCTGGATGGGCCCAAGATGGCCTAAGGGAAAACCCGTTCGACCGTTGGGCACTATTTTACCTTTATCACAAGGAGTTACTAGAGAGTGGACATCCCTTTGGTGTTCTGCAAGGACCGCATGAATTGCGACTCGGGAAAGCCCTTGAGTTGATTAGTAAGAGGAATTAGATATCTTTGCCCCGTTATAAACTCGAAATCGGGGTGCCTATCTTCTTACATCGGTGAAGATTAAAGAGAGGCTGAGATCATACCCATAGCACTATAGTGCAGGAACCTGCCCGGGTAATGCTGGGAAGGGAAAAGATTAACCCATTTGGAGTCATATTTTATCAGAAGCAATGCTCTTGCTCTTACAGAGCCCTGCAAACTAAACTCTGTGAAAGTGATTCGCATATTATCAGTTTTTTTCTACGCAACCATTTGTGTGACAGTCCTTGCTCAAAGTACCTTCAGAGGCAAGGCCATTGATCAATCATCCATACCCATCGCTGGCATTCACGTGGTGTTTAATGATCAGACGGTCGTAACTGATCAACAAGGACTTTTTAGACTGTCAGATGTGACCAAGGCCAAACTTCCGCTGCTGCTACATGGGATCGGCTATGATTCTTTATTTCAATTTTTGTCTGTCGAAGGACTGGATTCAGTACGTGTATTCACCATGTCAGAGAAGATTTATGCATTTGCACCCATTGAGCTCAGCGGAAGTTGGATCTCATCAGATGAACCATTCACATACAACAGCATGGAAAAATCCGAGATCGAGGACCGAAACGTAGGTCAGGATGTACCTTTTATTTTGCGATGGATGCCTTCGACAGTGGTCACATCAGATGCGGGTACTGGAATCGGCTATACCGGTATTCGCATTCGAGGTAGTGACCCCAGCAGAACCAACGTAACTATAGATGGCATACCCTTAAATGATGCCGAGTCCCATGGTGTTTTCTGGGTTAACCTTCCAGATCTAGCTGGTAGCGCAGATGAGATTCAAATGCAGCGCGGAGTAGGTACCTCGGCACAGGGAGCGGGTGCTTTTGGAGGTACCATCAATGTCAAAACTGAGCGATTTAGTGCTGAACCTCATGCCACCTATGCTGGCTCCATAGGAGCATTTCGCACTCGAAAGAATAGCCTCCAGTTTGGAACTGGGCTATTGGCGGATCATTTCACAGTCGAAGGACGTGTATCAAAGATCAATTCTGATGGATTCATTGATCGTGGATCTGCTGATCTAAGGTCTCTGTATCTATCCGCTACTTATTTGGATGATCGACAATCACTAAAAGTTAAAATGTTGGATGGCAAAGAAATCACCTATCAAGCTTGGAATGGCGTACCCGCACAATATCTCAATGATCCTGTCTTACGAACCTATAATTCCGCTGGAGAACGGTCGGATGGTTCCTTTCACCCTAATGAAGTAGACGACTACAATCAAACACATTTTCACGCTATTTACAATCGGGACTTTCATCGTGGCGTAGTTGGACAATTGGGCATACACTATACGAAGGGTAGCGGTTTTTTTGAACAGTATCGCATCGAAGACCCATTCGAAGCATACGGTCTGATGCCCGTTTCTATTGGAGACACGATGATAACCAGCTCGGATTTAATCAGGCGCAGGTGGTTGGACAATGACTTTTACGGAGCGATTTTTTCCATATCGAGGCAAAGGGGAGGAGCTAGAGTATTTGATTGGACCATTGGCGGTGGCTACAATTACTATTTAGGTCGTCATTTTGGAGAGGTTACTTGGGCGCGCAGTTTTACCCAGGGTGAGCAAGGTTTGGAGTATTATCGAAATGATGCAAGCAAACATGATGCAAATATCTATGGACAAGTAACCTATGAATTATTTGACAAGACAGAACTCTTTGCCGATTTGCAATGGAGACATATTGACTATAGCTTTCAAGGTTTCAACCAACTCCTACAAGCATCAGACCAAGAAGTAAATCTATTGTTTTTTAATCCGAAGTTTGGGTTAAGTAGATTTGATGGACAACGCCATTGGTATTATTCCTTTGGCGTAGGACATAGAGAGCCTAATCGTGATGATTACGTTGATTCATCGCCTGCGAGCAGGCCTAAACCTGAGGTATTGTTGGATCATGAGGCAGGCATGCGGTGGAAAACTAATAGGACTCAGGGTAGTGCAAATGTTTATTATATGCAGTACCGTGACCAGCTCATACTGACAGGTGCCATCAATGATGTGGGTGCATATGTGCGTACAAATGTGCCTGATAGCTACAGGCTAGGGCTAGAAGTCGCTGTAGCTCATCAGCTGTCGAATAAGTTGCACCTCTCTTTTCAGGCCACTTTCAGCGATAATCGCATCAAAGAATTTGAAGAGGGGATAGATGATTGGGATTCGGGTAGCCAAGCTACCCTCCTTCACAGTCGCACTCCAATCGCATTTTCTCCTTCATCACTGGTTCAAGCTGGTGTTCAATACCGTATGTGGAGTGGCAAACGAGGATCACTTGAAGCCGATTGGCAGCAAAAGTATGTTGGAAAACAATATTTGGATAACACCGGTCGCGAGGCAAGTCAATTAGATGCCTATTTCGTCTCAGATATGCATGTAAGGTTCAGACTCGCACCCCGATGGGCTAAGGAAATCTCGGTAGGTCTCTTGATCCAAAATCTGTTTGATTTGGATATAGTTTCAAACGGCTGGATCTACAGATTTCAGTCTGAAGGCTATGATCCCAGAAATGATGATCCTCATGCCCGAAGTGAGGGGGAAGGGAGGTACAATTTGACTGGCTACTACCCCCAGGCTGGAAGAAATGCGCTATTAAATGTCAGGATCGGTTTATAAGTCCTTACTTAGAAATTGTAGGTAAATCCAGCACGAATGCTGAAAGGTACATCAAGAGAATTGTCATCTACCAGTACATTGTAGAGTATGGATATCTCAGATGCAAACTTACCTCCTGAATTATAGCCCCCACCAATGTAGAAGTTGTTTGCCGTCTCTTTAATCAGTGTTGGCGTGCCACCAATGACGAAGGCATTTTTTTCGTTGGCGATCTCGTATTCAGCATGTCCAAAGATTTGGCGAAATACTTTAGCTCTGGCAAAAATCGCACCCGAGAGTTCGACGGGGTTAAATCTAAAAGTTTCAAACTGACCACGAACCCTTATGTTTTGATAGGATATTCCCAATCTTGGGCCCACCGATATGGATTCAGTAATCTTATAGCCCATCATAGGAAACAGTGCTATGAGAAAAGAGCTCTGTTGGTTAAAAGACTGAAACCCCAGTCCTGCACCTCCACCATACCATAGTTGCTGGGCAAAGTTTGAGGTGCTTCTTGATCGTCTGGATTGTGCAGATGCCTCTGACGCAGAGATGATCATCAACAGCATGACCAACACTGCTAATCCATATTTATTATTCATTGTCTAGTTTTGATATTTTCCCTGAATCAAACCCAGGTCTAATTAAAGATAGCACATCTAGTGAGGTAGCAATAGCATGTTAAATCTTCTTTAACAACAATTTGTCTTTTGATTGGATCATTATATAGTACGAATCACATCATTGCCAAATGCGGTGTACAGGGTGACAAAATAAATACAGTGAGTTGTTACACTTATTGGTCCTATAGCATAGTGGGGTTCCGCTTTGGAGTGTTGAAACTGGTGGAGGATTTGTGGTAATTTTAGAAAGGTTGACGATTTGACAAGAAAAACTTTCAATTTTTGCTGTCTGGTGGTTTTTGTCCTGGTATCGACGGAGTACCTGCAAGGCCAATGTGGGTTACCTGATCCGTTATCCATTCGTGACTTAAACACCACAGCTGCCCATATTAGAGTCGAAAATCTTCCTTCAAGTATCCTCGGTGCTGGAGGGCAGGGAGTTTGCCAAATTCGTGTGAGATTTAGACATGAATCCATAGGTGATGTTTCATTGCTATTGATCTCTCCCAATGGGAGGTCATTTCCATTAATTGTCCCTTCAGGTTCGAGACCTACCAACGGGACAGTATGGGATATCACTTTCGTACCATGTGCCCAAACAGCTGTACCAGATGAAGGCAACTTCATTAAGCCCCAATGGGATAGCGATCAGGCATGGGGCACCGACCAAAACTATCGGGGTAGTTATCACCCTATTACATGTCTGGAAGAAATAAATAATGGTCCTGCTAACGGTTTGTGGACAATTACTGTGGCTGATATTACGGGCAGCGGTAGTGGGGTGATTGAGTCTTTTGACATTTCCTTTTGCAATAGTTCAGGGCTA
>JABDMH010000031.1 GCA_013001595.1 Saprospiraceae bacterium
TTGTGGCAAAGTGACAATGATGACGACGGCAATCGAGGCACACGCATCAATTTTGTGATGGAATTTGGCAACTATGGGTTTAAAGACCAAGTAACGGGGGCAGGATGGCGTACGCCACGCATCGGCATGCACGATGAAATTCCAAAACGTCATTGGCACCTCAATGATCCAGGAGTAATACCAAATCTTCTGCAAACAGGCTCTGGGTCACCTACAGGGATGTTGGTCTATGAAGGCAATCAGCTGCCTAGTGCCTTCCACCATCAGATGTTGCATTGCGAGCCGGGTCATAACATAGTTCGAGCCTATCCGGTTGAGCCAAAAGGTGCCGGGTATAAAGCCAATATCCTTCCGCTGGTCACCTCGCAAGACGAATGGTTTCGGCCCAGTGACGTTTGCGTGGCACCAGATGGATCCGTAATGATCGCCGATTGGTACGATGCCGGTGTTGGTGGACATTTAATGGCCGACATCAAAAGAGGACGCATTTATCGCATTCACGGAACTGGCCACGAGCAGTACACGGTGGAAGCACCAGATTTGTCCACATCTGCGACTGCTGCACAACACCTAAATCATCCCAACCAGGAGACCCGCTATCTGGCATTTCAGAAAGTTTCCCAATCGCTGGATGCTCAGCAAGTACTCAACGACCTCATAAAACAGTCCAATGATAGCAGGCTGAAAGCCCGGGCATATTGGTGCCTCGCGAGTTTGCCCGGCGATGTGAAAGCAGTGGCCCAAGGAGCACTTGATGAAGCAGATCCAAACTTGCAAATGACCGGTCTACGCATCGCCCGTCAGTTTCTAAGCACGGCTGATGTGCTGGCCGTCAATGAGATGGCATTAAATCGTACCGATATGCAAGTGCTACGTGAAGCTGCCATTTCCCTACGATTCATTTCGGGTACAAAAGCCAATGAGCAATGGGTCAAATTGGCCAAAAAATACACTGGTGGAGATCGCTGGTACCTCGAAGCTCTGGGCATCGGTGCCGACCTTTATGCCGACGCGCGTATGACTGCCTACATGCGTGCGCTTGAGAAGAGCGACCTACCTGGATCACAAGACATCATTTGGCGTAGCAGGAGTGACCTCACCTTACCACACCTCTTTGATCTGATCCAAGAATCGGAAACCGCTGAAGAAATGGTAAGGTATTTTCGAGCTATGCATTTCTTATCCCCGGAAGAAACAAAGAGGTATCTATCACAGGCACTTGCAGAACGGAAGCATCCGCAGCAGAAGGCCATGGCCCGCTATGCATTGGGTAGTCTTTCACCCAAGCTACTGCAGGACAGTAGGGAGATCCGGCAGCGGGTAGATGAAATTCTTCCCGATCTCCGCGGCACCGATATGTGGACAATGGTCATTCGCAATGCCAAACTGAATAAGGAGATTCCTGCCCTATTGGACAGTGCCTTGGCGAGTACGGATCAGAATTTTCGCAATGAGGCCGCTGGTTTGGTGGTCGAAGTTGGTGGTCATGAGATGATCACAAAGGCCTACGAAAGGGCCCAAGCGGATGAAAAAATCAACATCCTAGATTTAGCATCCCGCATTCGGTCTGAAGAAAATCGCAACTGGTTGTTTTCGATCCTTGACGATCCAGAAAATGCAGTGAGCTTGAGCCGAGAGGCCGCCAAGGCATTAAGTAAAGATTGGAATGGAATGGGCATGCTCGCTGACCGCCTAGAGTCAGGAGCAATCGAGGGTGTACAAGCGGATGCAATCGCTACTTTTTTAACTCAAGCCAGCCGCAATGATGTGCGCCAGCGCGCCATAAGCTGGTTGTCCGAAAAGAAAGGAGCCGCCCCTATCGATCTTGATGCCCTAGCTGAAAGAGAAGGCGATCCAATGACAGGTAGAATGGTATTCGATCAATATTGTATGGCTTGTCATCAAGTGCAAGGACGAGGAGTCAATTTTGGACCCAACCTTTCCCAAATCGGTGACAAACTCGGTCCTACAGGATTATTGTCGGCCATTGTGTATCCCAGTCAAGGCATAGGTTTTGGCTTCGAAGGATTTAACATCGAGACGAAGGACGGAACCAAGTACAGTGGCTTCATTGAGAGTCAGACAGAATTGGAGTTGACCTTACGCATGATGGGCGGCATTACCCACACACTTTCTCTTAAAGAGATTGTATCGCAAGAACCCATGGGGGAATCGCTAATGACGGCCAACCTTCACCAACTGATGGATGAAGATGAATTGGTGGATTTGATGGCATACCTGTCTAGTCTGAAGGCTGAGGATGAAGGTACGCCCGCTGACTGATGAGCAGTTATCAGAACGATACCATAGAAAAAGTAAGGGTTGCAAAGAAATAAGACCACACATCTGTAACTCCACGTCCAAGTGCTGCGTCTAACAGCTATCTGTTCGTTATTTCATCAGTTAAAAGGGTGCAATCGTCTAATAATGCAAGTGAAGTAGCGGCAATAACCAATATTTGCTTGGAGTCTAGTAATACCAATAGAAATGATTGACCAAAGAATCAATGTTACTTTCTTGCTCTGTTTGTTCCTATTCACTCAATCATGGGCTCAAATCTCTGGTTCAATCTCAGACGGGCAGGGAGAGCATATTTCATTTGCCAATGCCATCTTGCTTAGAAGCTCAGATAGCTCCATTGTAAAAGTGGAAGTCAGCGATCTCGAAGGGACCTATCGATTCAATAAAATTGTGGATGGAAGCTACATGGTCAAAATTAATTATTTAGGCTTTGTGGACTATTTAAGTTCAGCTTTCGCTTATAATGGTGACAGCTACACGGTGCCATCCATTGAATTGCAAGCACAGGCTCAAGATTTAGAACAGGTGGTCGTTAAGTCAACTCGTCCCATCGTTGAAGTACATCCCGACAAAACAGTCTTTAATGTGGAAGGATCCATAAATGCCGTCGGAAATACAGCCCTAGAATTATTGAGAAAATCTCCTGGTGTAGTCGTAGACAACAACGACAACCTAATTCTGCAGGGCAAAAATGGCGTCCAAGTATACATTGACGGAAAACCATCTCCACTGAGTGCTCAAGACCTTGCCAATTACCTCAAATCGATGCAGTCCACAGAAATAGATGCGATTGAAATCATTACCAATCCTTCTGCCAAATATGATGCTGAGGGAAATGCAGGCATCATCAATATCCGCTTAAAGAAAAATCAAAATCTGGGATTTAATGGCTCTACGAACCTGGGTTTTGCTTATGCTATGAATCCAAGAATTAACGGCTCCATAAATTTCAACTATCGGAAAGAAAAATTCAACGCCTTCGGAAACTATAGTGTTTTCAGGAATCGGTTTGAAAATGAATTCTTTCTCTATCGGGAACAATTTGGCAATATTTACGACCAGATAAACAAAGAGTTCTCCAAGGGCCTGGGACACAATTACAAGTTTGGTACCGACTTTTTCATCAACAAGAAAAATACCATTGGATTTCAGATCAATGGCAACGTCAATGACTTTGACAAAATTATAGAAAGTGATACTGAAATCAGCGCATTAGCTGATGAGGTCATCGACAGTTTTTTGGTAGCAGAAAATAATGAGGTAAGAGACCGCAACAACCTAAATATAAATCTGAATTATTCTTTCGACAATGGTGACAACAGCACCGTAAATATAGATTTGGACTACGGGGGTTATCGCAATAATGCTACTTCTTTTCAGCCAAATAGGTATTTAGGACCAGGCAAGGAGGCCACATTATTTGCCCGCACCTTTAGCAACGTTACGCCAACCGACATTGATATATATACAGCAAAGTTTGATGTGGATAAAAAAGCCTTTGGTGGTAAATTAGGATTTGGTGCCAAGAGCTCACTCGTCATCACAGACAACATCTTTGACTTTTTCGACTTTGAGGACGGACAGCGAATTAAAAACCTAGATCGAAGCAATCAATTTATTTATGAGGAAAATGTCAATGCAGCCTATTTATCCTGGCAGAAGAAATTTGGTGAAAAGATTGACTTTATGATCGGTCTACGGTCAGAACACACGCACAGCAAGGGTGATCTCACAAGTGCAAAACAGTCTGATGATGAAGTAGTTGAACGTGACTATTTGAATTTTTTTCCCTCGGGAGGCATTACCTATCAAGCTAATAAAGATCACAGTTTTCGCATTAATTATTCGCGGAGAATCGATCGACCAAATTATCAGAATCTAAATCCCTTTGAGTTTAAGCTGAATGAATTAACTTTTGCCAGGGGAAATCCATTTCTAAACCCCCAGTACAGCAACAGTTATTCATTGACTCACACCTATAAATATAGCCTGAATAGCTCATTGAGTTACACGGTGATCAACGATGTGTACACCCAGATCACTGATGCATTGGGCGAAAATGCAGCAACGTTAAGCTGGGTTAATTTATCACAACAGAAAAACCTAGCTCTTAGCATCAGTTATCCATTTAGCATTGCAAAGTGGTGGAACACCTACAGTACATTTACCGCTTTCCAATTAAAAAATCAAGCCAGCATCGAAGGCAAAATAATCGACCTCACCGCTCATGCCTTTACTTTTTATGGCCAGCATACATTCACATTACCGAAGAAATTTAAGGCCGAACTTTCAGGTTGGTACAACGCTCCTACCCTATGGGGCAACTGGGTTACCAAGTCTCAATATGATATAACAGTTGGTGTGGCAAAATCCTTCTGGAACGAAACCGCTACCCTTAAGCTCAGTGTCAGTGATCTTTTTTATACCAACCGTTGGGGTGGAGAAAGTGAGTTTGGAGCACTATACATGCGTGGAGGAGGTCAGTGGGAATCGCGGCAAGTCAGACTCAATTTCACGTATCTATTTGGCAACAAGCAAGTAAAAGGGGCTCGTCGACGTAGTACGGGCCTGGAAGACGAGCAACGCCGAATATAATTTACCTGAATAGCATTGCTATTTATCTCCCGTCGCCGGTATAGATAATTTTGCCATCTTTTGGAGCTTGGGGCCAAGGTGTAGTTCCTGGCGGCCAGCTTTGCGGTTGTTTAGCACGAATCGCCGTGATATGCTCCTGCAACCAAGCAGGTGCATTTGCATTTTCCGCCTGGCCGTAGACCCATGGCAACGCCGGAGACATTAGCTTATCCAAGGAAGGCAAGCTGGGACGTTCAGCTGAGATTTCTTCTATTCTTTGACGCAATGTTTGCACGATCTGTGGATGATCTCCAGCTATGTTCAACTGCTCGAATGGGTCCTCCCTGATGTTGAATAATTCTTCTCCAATTAGCTTGTAATCTCCTTGACGAATACATGGAGTTCGCACACTTCCTTTCACTTCAAATACGATTTCCTTGCGGCCTGGTCCCTGTCCCGATAGGATGGTTTGACTCATGTCGATGCCATCAGGCATTCGGTCCTGAGCAATCTCTCCTCCTGCGATGGCAATAAATGTATTGTACAAGTCAATGATGTGCATCAGTGCATCATTGCTGCTGTTCTTCTTAATATGGCCCGGCCAGCGCATTACACACGGTACTCGTACACCACCTTCATAGTTCGTATTCTTTGTGCCACGATAGGGCGCATTCATATTTTGCCGAATCCCACCATTATCATTCGTAAAAATGAGTAAGGTTTGCTGTGCATGGCCATATTGATCCAGCGCTCCTACAATCCTACCGATCGCATCATCCAAGCATTTTAGTGCCGCGTAGCGCTTGCCCAACTGATCTACATAACGAGGTATTTCTTCCAATGGCCCATGGATGGCATTGAAAGGCACATAATAGAAAAAGGGCTGATCCCCATGTAATGCATCATGTGTCGATAGTAGTTGAACCACTTCATTGGCGATGAGGTCGGTGGTATATCCCTGCTCGTAGATGGGCTGTTGGTTCCGATGCCAATCATAGACCGCAAATTTGGCCGGTGCATTATGGGGAATGGAATAGTTGGTATAATCGATGCCCCAGGCATAATGCCCATATTGATGCATAAAGCCTTGACCCATGGGGAGGTGCTCGTCGAGCCACTCTCCACAGTGCCACTTGCCGGTGATGGCAGTGAAGTAACCTTCATTTGCCAGGGCCTCTGCGATCGTTTTCTCCTCCGTATCCAGCCCATGAATCATTCTGGTCTCCTCACCTTCGGCATTCCTAGCAACTGTGAGTCCTAACATATCCAGATAGCTGGGTTTGCCAAAATCTTCGGACCTCCAGTCAGTCCAGGTGCGAAATGGATAACGCCCGGTCAAGAATGCAGCACGCGTAGGTGCACATACGGCATGAGCATAGAAGTTCGTAAAGCTTGTCCCTTCCCTCCGAAGGGCGTCAATATTCGGGGTATAGTCATTTGTATCACTATTGAATCCGATCTCATTCCAACCTGCATCATCGGCGAGGATAAAAACGATGTTTGGTGGACTATTCCTAGTGCCAGCATGAGATTGCCCTTGTACCAAACCATGCACAGCCGGAACATACAGCATGAAGGTCAACAGCCAATAAATCAATCTTTGCATCATAGCGGAGGGCATAATTTTAGCCATTAGTTAGGCTACTTAGCTGTTGCTGTTATCATGAAAATCAGCGCTATCTAAATAAGTGTCTTACTCTCCTATTCTGCCGGCTAAATTGTCGGGCAGTGCATCGGCCATATCTGCTTGATGCACATCACAGAGTTCCAATAATTCTTTAATCTTCTCGGGGTAATGCTGAGCAATTTCATGTTTTTCTGAAATGTCAAACTCAACATGATACAATTCTGGCTGATCTAAAATCACTTCATTTCCATAACTGACAGGCTCTCGTTGCTTAAGATGGATTTTCCACGGCCCTTTTCTGGCAGCATGCAATTCTCCACGATTCCAATAGAAAAATTCTTTACGTGGAGAAGTACCCATGCCATTCTTAAGCAGGCCAGAAAGGTCGTAACTATCCATCTTTCTGTCCGATGGAATGGCTACCCCAGCCAGGGTGGCAAAAGTATGCATGAGATCGAGCGTTGAGCCCATTTCATCAATCACGGCATGCTTTACATAACTAGGACCCCAAAAAATGGTGGGTACACGCTGACCCCCCTCAAAATTTGTTCCCTTGCCAGCACGCAAGGGTCCGGCAGATCCTCCATGTGTACCGAAGGACAGCCATGGGCCATTATCTGAAGTAAATACTACGATCGTATTTTCAACTAAGCCTTCCTCTTCTAAGGTCTGAATAATCTGACCTATGCCATCATCAATTTCTTGTAAGACTTCGCCATAAAGTCCCCTTTTGCTAGAACCGATAAAGTCAGCATGGGCAAAAAGTGGGATGTGGGGTAAGTTATGGGCCAGATAGAGAAAGAAAGGGCCATCCTTATGATCTTTAATGTATTGCACGGCTTTCTCACTATATCGCTTGGTGATCGTATTTTGGTCAGCAGGGCGTTCGATCTCCTGCTCGTTTTCGATCAGGGGTACATTATAATGCTTTATACTTGCTAGAAAATTGGGATCATCGGCTTCTTTCCGATAATTCGGTGAACCGGACACAAAATCCATATCATTGGAGTAGGGTATGCCATAATAATAATCGAATCCCTGATTGGTAGGTAAATACTGAGGCAAGTGGCCGAGGTGCCATTTACCAATTGCTGCCGTTGCATAATCCTTTTGTTTGAGCACCTCAGCGATGGTTACTTCACCGGTAGGCAGGCCCCCCGGTGAATCGGGAAATAAAACGACCCGTGAATTTGAGGTCATTCCATTCCTTTTAGGGTAGCGCCCGGTAAGCAGGCCCGCCCTACTGGGCGTACATACTGGATCGGCCACATAAAATTGCGTCCACTTTTGACCCTCTGCTGCCATTTGATCTAGGTGAGGTGTCTTAATCAATGGATTTCCAAAACAACCCAGATCTCCATAACCCAAATCATCGGTAAAAATGATTACGAAATTAGGTGGAGTGGCTGGTAGTTCGGATATAGGTGCAGCACAACCCAAGGTGCAGAAAATGAAACCAATAAAGTACAGGGACTTATTTTTCAACATACCGTAATTTGAAACGATTGACAACTTATTTCTAAAGAATGAATTTCCTTTCGAGATGATTAGTACTAGTATTTAAATACTTCTCCACCAGCCATCACTTGTTGGTCCTTTTCATTAAAGGTGACATATTTACCTGTTCTTAAGGCTGCAGTGGTCATGATATTAGCAATAGAGTGGTTGTATCCAGCCTCGACCGGTGCATTGGCCACTTTTCTGCTGCGTACACTTTCCATCCAATTAAGCATATGCAAACTTGTCGTATTGTCCGCTCCGGTATTGGCACTGGTCACCACTTTCACCTCGCTGTCTGTGAGTTTAAATTCATCCAACAGATTCGGTTTCATGTCCATAGCGCTGGCGTGCTTTTTCTGTAAACCTCCATTGGGAGTGACCATATTAGTCTTCAAGTTAAGTTCTCCACCATTGGAATAATAGATTTCTTTGGTGCCACCTGCCGAGTTGGTAAACCTCGATGAATAGATGACCTGAAATCCCTTGCTGGCATCATCCAATGGGCCATAGTCGAAGACCGCGGTCATGGTATCGAAATTTTTC
This sequence comes from Saprospiraceae bacterium, assembly GCA_013001595.1. GTDB lineage: Bacteria > Bacteroidota > Bacteroidia > Chitinophagales > Saprospiraceae > JABDMH01. The sequence goes on from JABDMH010000031.1 coordinate 8,546, forward strand.
CGACCATCATTCCATAAATAAATACCTCCATTGGCAGCAACGCTCCTGGGGTGCGGTAAGTCGGAAAACCAATGCACGGTATCTATTTGATGTGCCATCCACTGCCCCGGGATGCCTGATGAATAAGGCCAAAACAAGCGATATTCCAAATACTTACGCGGATCCCATGGCTCATACGGTCGATTCATCAAGTAACGCTTCCAATCTGTGTCACTTTCTTTTATTTCTGCCACCTCTTTTGGTCTTCTCCATCGGCCAGGCTGGTTGACATTCCAAGTCATTTCCACAGCCACAATATCTCCGAACTTACCTGAATCAATGAATTGCTTAGCGGCATGATAATTACCCCCACTGCGACGCTGCGAACCTACTTGCAGTACCACACCGGCTTTTCTCACCGCCTTGAGAGCAGCCTGATTATCATCCATGGTCTCAGCGAAGGGCTTTTCCACATAGATGTCCTTTCCAGCCTCTGCGGCCTGCACCACATGTAAGGCATGCTGAAAATCTGCTGTAGATATGATCACTGCATCGATTTGATCATCGCTATAGAGTTCATCGTTGTTGCGATATGCTTTGACCGCATGACCGACGTCTTTGCTTAAAACTTCCTGCCCCATCTCCCTACGTTTATTCCAGATGTCTGATACTCCGACAAAATCGAAATTCATGGCTTCTCTATGCTTCAAAAAAGCCCTGCGTAGTGAACCATTAAATCTGCCCGAAAATCCTACTACACCAACATTTACGCGGTCATTAGCCCCAATGATTCGAGCATAACTTTGTGCAGTCCAACCCAAGGTCAATCCAGTGGCGGTAGCCAATGATTTCTTTACAAATGATCGTCTCTTTATTTCCATCTCTTTCAGTTTTTACTAAACAAAATTACGGTATGGTCTCTCCCAGCCATTTAAAAAATTCCCTTTGCCAGGCGATCCCATTCTGAGCGCTCAGCACCCAATGGTTCTCTTCGGGAAAATACAACAATTTGCTTTTTATCCCCCGCATTTGGGCTGCCTGATAGGCCTCCAGGCCCTGTCCAATGGGTACGCGATAGTCTCGACCTCCCTGAATGATCAACATCGGTGTATCCCATTGATCCACATACTCGATGGGATTGAAAGCGGTATATCCCTTTGGTGTGGGTGTTTCCCAGTAGGGTCCCCCCATTTCTTTAAGCACAAAGAACAGCTCTTCCGTGGTGCCAAACATACTACGTGTATTGAATACCCCATCATGCGCAATAAAACTCTTGAATCTACCCTCATGATGCCCCGCAAGATAAAAGGCTGAATACCCCCCATAGCTGGCACCGACACACCCCAATCGATCCTGGTCTACATAGGGTCGTTGACTAACCGCATCAATGGCGGAGAGGTAATCCCGCATATTCTGTCCTCCCCAATCTAAACTGATTTGTTCATTCCAAGCTACGCCATGACCCGGCATACCTCTACGATTAGGGGCTACCACGATGTATCCATGTGCTGCCATGAGCTGAAAATTCCAGCGAAAAGAGTAGAACTGCGAAAGCGGTGATTGAGGCCCACCCTGACAATACAGCAATGTGGGATAAGTTTTGGTCGAATCAAAGCCCGGTGGATAGATAATCCAGGTCACCAT
>JABDMH010000060.1 GCA_013001595.1 Saprospiraceae bacterium
AATATGCACCAATCCGATCATTTCCCGACTGTCCCCAACTGGCTCTAAGTTTCAATTGAGATATTGTTGGGTCCCCCTTTAAGAAACCCTCTTCACTTAACCTCCATCCAAATGAAGCTGCAGGAAAAATGCCATAGCGATTATCGGCGCCAAACTTAGAGCTTCCATCATAGCGAATGCTTCCTGATAGCAAGTACTTACTGGCAAAATTATATTGCACACGACCAAACACAGATGCCAACGCGCTTTCTCGCTCAAAATCATCCCACCCTCTAAAGCTTGCTGCAGCATTAAAAGTCTGAATATCGTCACTACCAAAATCCCAAGAATCTAGATTGGTGAATTCGTAGGCAGTTTTTTCAAAAGAAGTTCCACCTAACAAACTTAGGCCGTGCTTACCAAAATCACGATCGTAGGTTGCTGTAAACTGCGTTAGAAAACGGGTATCTCGAGATGTACGGTCCAGTGCCTCGCGCCTGGTTTTTTTATTGACATCTTGAGGTTTGAAATAGTCGTAACGCCAATCTTGGTTGTCTAGGCCGAACTGACCTCGGAAATTTAATCCCGCTATGGGCTCGAATCCCAAATAAACCGTACCAATGGTACGGGCCGTGTTTCCAATATCTTTGATCGACTTCATCTGCAATACCGGATCCGGATCTGCTTCCACCAATCCCAGTGGACCACTTCGATGATTTAGTCCAACTGGAACGGTAGGATTTGCTACGATAGCCCGCATCCATGCACCTTCTTTTCTTTCCGCTTCCCTCCATCCGCTCTGCTCCGAAAAAGTAGAGGACAGATTTAGACCAGCGGTAAATTTGTCATTGATGCGATATTGGCCATTGGCGCGAAAGCTAAACCGTTCGTAACCTGAATTAACGACCACTCCTTGATCATTGGTGTAGTTGCCAGAAATCATAAAACTGCCTCCTTCAGTACCCTTCAACACCGATACCTGGTAGTTTTGACGCAATGCATTGCGTGTGATGGCATCTTGCCAGTCTGTATCCGTGATGTACTCCGGATTTGTATACCAAAAATCAGGTCCTCTGAATCGTGCGGGACGATCAGCCACTGGGACGGCTGGATCACGGCCATCTAGAAGATACGATTCATTTCTGATCCATTCACGCCATTCTCGATATTGTGGTCCATTAAGCATGTCAAGTTTATTGGATTTCGGCACTTGCCTTACTCCCGTTGTTACATCCAGGTTGATCTGAGTTTGTCCCTCTTTGGCCGATCTCGTAGTTATCAAAACCACACCTCCAGCTCCGCGTGCTCCATAAATGGCTGCTGCCGATGCATCCTTGAGTACATCTATTGACTGTACATCGCCAATGTTAATGTCCTTCATGCTCTGCACTGGCATGCCATCTACGACATATAGCGGTTCTGAACCACTGGTAATGCTGTTGCTACCGCGAATGGTGATTGCAAACTCTGCTCCCGGTAGACCAGAAGATTGCTGAGCATATACACCTGCGAGTTGGCCAGAAAAAGCCTCACCCAGCGAGGTGATAGGCCTGTCCTGTAGTGATTCGCTATTTATCTTAGATACCGCATTTGTGAGGTTGGTTCGCTTTGTTGTACCATAGCCGGTTACAATCACCTCTTCTAATGCTTCGACACTAGGAGACAGCGTGATCTGTAAAGAAGACATCGCTCCTGTAACAGTAACTTCTTGAGTAGTAAACCCCGTATAGGAAACTACCAAAATGGCATTTTCATTAACTTCCAGTTGAAAATTACCCTCAAAATCCGTCACCGTACCGTTGGTTGTACCTTTTTCTAAAATGGTTGCACCTAAGAGTGCCTCGCCATTCTCACCGAGTACTCTGCCTTGAATCGGCACATTAAAGTCCACAGCCGCAAAGACTGGCACTGCGGATAGAAGAGCCAGACATACAAGCAATATGCTTGATTTCGCCCGCTTGTTTAGGACAGCATACAAACTAAAACTGCCCAATCCACATAGATTGTAGAATTGCATCATAATGTGTTTATTTTTGGAACACAGTAGAAATTAGATTTCAATCATAAAGTAGGGAATAAAGGGCATATTAACAAATATCTATTGGTAATTTGGTCACATTTCAAAATAACATACGTAATACTCAAGCTACAATTAACATCTGATTTCGTTTGACTTTTTTTGCTTAAAGTCAACATTTTAGATTTCTATTACATATACTTTTAAGAATATTTATCCGGAGCCCCCTTAATAGTACAAATCAGTCCTACAAAAATTTCGACCAATATCTATCACAACACACTTCATTTATCATCATTAACATTGATCTCTTGAATGCATAACTATCTTCTACCTGCAATGATTATGGCATTGGTGTGGCTAGTAAATATGGGCAACCATTGTGTAGGATCTCTTACTAAGGATGACCAAATTCAGTATAGAAGCGAGGTATTCATCAATGGTCGCGATGGCTATCGTGTATATCGAATTCCGGCGCTTGTTTGCTCCGCAAAGAGCGTCTTGCTCGCGTTCTGTGAAGGAAGGAAAAATGGACATAAAGACACCGGTGACATAGATCTGCTCTTAAAAAGGAGCTTCAACCTCGGTAGATCGTGGTCAAATCAAATGGTGGTTCACGAGGAAGGTGGCAGTCAAAATATCAACATAGTAAATCCCGTACCGATTGTCGACTTAAAGCATGGCAAGATTCACCTTTTGTACAGCAAAGATTACTTAGAAATATTCTACACTTGCAGTAACGAAGATGCTGAAATATGGTCAGCACCCAAAATTTTTTAGCGACGTTTTGGGTGGATTTAATATCCCTTAGATATTGATGCTGAAGGTCAGACCTAGCTGGCACCGAAGCTAAATCTCGACTTAGTTGATCCCACTTGCCAAGGAAGTATGTTGGTTACGTCAGATAGCAAGTTCCTTTTGCTAAATCCTGCTATTGCTAGCATTGGAGGAATTGATAATCGCAAAAATCTTACCTTGAAAATAAGCCATGACAAGGGTATTTCTTGGCAAGATTCGATTTTGATAAATAAGGGGCCATCCGTATATTAGACATCACCGAGAATGAAGCAGGAAATATCTTCTGCCTTTGTGAAAATGGTGAAGAGATATATCGGGAAAAGATTTCTTTGATAGCCATAGCTAATATCAAAGGATGTCTTATAACGTTTGTCAACCTTGGTCTTTTGAAGGAGTTATGCTAGGCCTAAAATAGTGAACTGCTTTCCAAAATTTACTTTGGCACTTCTACCCCATCTCCGGTTATCACAAATCAACAAAATAGAAGATAATGGGTCAAAATACTACCAGGAAAAACACTGGAGTTATGACCTTTTACTGCCATCGACCCTTATGCCGAGCCCACCGTCCACACGGATGGCCTGACCGGTGAAAAAACCAGCATTTTCGCCCGCAAGGAAATATGCAAGCTCACCAATATCCGAGGGCACACCTATTTTCTTAAGCAGGTGCATGTCTACGCATTCATTGTACACTTCTGCTGGATCAGGTGAAAGTGCAATGGCATTTCTCAGCATGGGCGTGTCAACGGTACCTGGACATATGGCAACACATCGAATTTGTGGCGCATAATCGATGGCGATGCTTCTAGTCAAACCAAGCATGGCCGTCTTGGAGGTGGTATAAGGGGCTACCTTCTCCTGGGAGACAAAAGCCTGTACACTAGAAATGTTTATCACTATGCCTCCGCCCCTTCTCTGCATCGAAGGTATAGCATGCTTGGCACAAAAAAAGGCACTCTTTAAGTTTACATTCATGACCAGGTCCCATTCCTCTTCCGTGGTCTCCGTCACTGTAGAATATCGCTGAATACCTGCATTGTTGATCAATACTTCCACCTCACCAAATCGAGCAATGGCCTCGGACAACGCATCACTAACCATCTGCTCTTGGGCTACATCGCAGTAGATAAAATGAACTTGTTTGCCCAGACGTTCGCCTAGCCTCGGGCCACTTTCATCAATGTCTAAGATGGTCACTCGACAACCTCCTCGAACAAAAGCTTCTACACAGCCGAGCCCAATACCCTTGGCACCTCCGGTTATGATAATGTGTCTATGATTCATTGCTAGTAGGTTTAGGTTTATGCGAGGCCAAAGGCAATCCCTTCGAACCAAGGTCAATTTTTGTAATGTGCCAGCGACCTAAATTAGCAGAAAACAATTGATCAAAATCAGGACCGCCAAACGCTATATTTGTAGGATTAGAAAGGGTATGTGCCTCCCAATCTTCGATCAACTCAACCGCAGTACCGTCTACAGACACCCTATAGATGGCATTGGGTGCATAACACGAAATATAAAGATTGCCCATTTGGTCAAAAGCTAAGCCATCAGGCACTGTTTTGGGCAATGTACAATACACCGACCTTCCACCGGAGGATTCATCGGAAGAAATGGATACCCGTTCTACGCCTGGCAGCCAAGAGCAGACGACATACAATTCGCTCCCACTGGGACCCATCGCCATCCCATTGGCAAAGTTAAAGGGTCCATTATGCCAGATTTGCCCACGGCCATCCCGATGAATTTTTAGAATCTTACCTGAGATTTGACGAAAGGCCCCACTCTCACTCACGTAAAGGTCACCTGCTGCATCAAAAACTGGATAATTTGGTATTTGAAAGGTGTGACCTTCCGCTCCCTGAGATAGCATCGATAATCGAAGGCTTTCCAGGTCTAGCCTCCAAACACATTTTTTACCTAGATCACAAATCGCCATCCATTCCGCTCCTGGACTAATGGCAATTCCCAAAATAAATCCACCTGTGTTCACCATTTCCACTACAGATGAACCATCGGATGATATCCGATAAATCTGGCCTGACTCACCACCAGCCCAAATGCTGCCGTCTGGATGGACAGCTATGCACTCCGGGTGATCTAGGCCTTCACAAAAAATCGTTGCTCTCTCTAATAATGGATGCATATAAACGCAATTAATTATTGCAAATTATTTGATAATACGGTCTGTTCATCTTCTTGCCCAACATAGGCTACAGCAGTAAGTGCAGTCTCAATCGACTGACCGGCTGCGATCTTCAAGAACTCACCATTTCTCACAGCTTGTTCCGCATTTGTCCTATATCGCGTGGTCCACGGCTCTAATCCAACAGCATAGGCGCTACCCCACCAAGGAGCATCTTGTGTAGCGTATCGCTCTTGCCAATACCATAAGTATTTAAATATGCCTGGATCCCATTTAACGGCAAATCCAACATTATTTGCCCTATTTCTAATGGTGTAGTAGGCATCTTTTTCAAAACCAGATAAATACGCCAGATCACTGTACGGCTGATCCTCCCTTGGCGGAATCATGCTGGCATCATCAGGTTGTCCATCGATATCTTTCACTTGGGGCCAATCAAATGTCTGACCAGCTAAGAATCGACGATGCGCCGGCATCGATGGCTCTGCCAAAAAGCTAGTGGCATTACTGTTTATTTCAGCACCCTCTGCAAGGAAGGGAAGACCAAAAGCAATGTGATGTCCCCACATGATATCTAAATCTGTGCGTGAAACATTTGTCAATTTTTCGCTAATCATTAATGCACTTGAATTCTGGTCGATGCTCAGTGTTTTCTCGATCAACAGAGGTACCCTAAGGGGCTGGGCCCACATCTTCACCGAAACTTGCTCTGGACCTCTCTCTACTATGGAATACTTCCATGGAATCATCCAGACCTCACCATGTTGTCCTAGTTGTGCACCACGATAGGTAAATGGTGCACTATTAGGCAATGCTTCCTGCCACCCTCCATAATAATAGTCTTCCATTTGATTTTCCGTACTACGAATTTGACTGACTATTTGTTGAGGATTGATGATGTCAGTCGGTAGTCTTAACAGGAGATTGACATCGACGGGTTTAAACCTAAATTCAAAGATATCGCTTCCTCGACCCACCAATATACCCACTTTGATGAGGTCATTTTCCATCCAAACTACCCGCATATTATTTAGCGTCCATTCATCAGAAATCGTGCATCTATTTTGTGGAAAAAGCATTTTCTTATTCTCTTGGCATAATAAAAACCTAGTCTTCAATGGCCTGCATGGCCCCTCTCATATAACCTAGCGCAAACGCCATGCCTGCATGCCAAGGTGCATTGCAGCTCATCTCGGGTGTGTGATCGGGAATCAGTATGCCGTTATAGTTATTCTTTTTTAGAATTCGAAGTGCCCGGACCATGTCTATATCACCTTCATCGACAAAAGCCTCTCGATAGTGAGGAACCTTTCCCACAACATTCCGAAAATGAATATATCCGATATTATTCATAGAAGAATGTTTATCCAAAAAACTATATACATCACCTTGGCTCATCTCCTGAATGGTACCCATACACAACTCAAAACCATTTGCTGGACTCGAACTAATATCTAATAGTTTTTCATATTCATTCGGCTGATAAAATAATCGGGCCGTTCTTCGCAATTTCGGCACAGGAGGATCATCTGGGTGGGCTACTAATCGTACGCCAGCATCTTCTGCCACAGGCAGCATTTCACCTAGAAAATAAGTCAATCGCTCCCACATCTCTTTTCTCCCTACTGGCGATACTTCTCCTGATTGATCCTCATCATATTGCATATTCCAAACCATCCCCTTGGGAATGGGCCTGTCAATTACAACTGCAGCTTGATTAAATTCTACAGATTTGGCACTTCCTCTACCAGAGTCTCTACTAGACCAACCCCATACACCTGCCAGGCTAAAATAATAACCCATCATTGGAATTCCTGCTCGTCCGATATCTCTAAGCATTTGTTTGAGCGCCTCCATCTGTGACGTTTTCTCAGGCCCATCGAGTAATATATCGTACCAATGTGCCGGATCAAAGTTCTCTATTGCTGCCAATCTCAGTCCATGAGACTCAATTTCTTCTCGGAGTGATCTTAATTCTTCGTAGGTCCAATATTTACCCTTGTTCTTGGTCACACCCCAACCGTCCAAATAGTTTAAAGTCAGTCTGGGACTATCACCTCCCTTCACATAATCTACCAATTGCACAACAATATCTGTTGCTCCTGCCTGCTTGGCAAACCGGAAATTATTGTCATTCAACAGACTTTTATACAGACCTAACCCTAGACGCATCTGTAACATATTTAATTCGGAAATGGCTCCTTACCCCAGGATTTATTAGGAGTATCATCCAGCCATAATTCAAGTAGACCTCCTTTGGAAAAGGTCTCATGAGTAAACCAGACTGCCTGATGATCCTCACCGTTTAATTTTGCCTTTTGGATGTACATGTTTTCCTTGGAATTATTATAAGTTTTGATGGTAAAAGATTCACCCGTGTAATATACGGGGTCCAAATGAATTATAATTTCATCGAATACAGGACTGGTGATCTCATAAATGGGAGTATGTGACCCATTTCCCTTGACACTAAACAAGCCCATTGACATTAGGGCGCTCACTCCCCCCATCTGTCCCTGGTCTTCATCATGGCCTCCATATCCCTGGTCAGGGGTTGTACCTCCATAAGCTTGCTCATTCACCCTGCGGACCCAGTATTGGGATAGCCACGGTGCACCGGCAAGATTGAATACATGGGCATTGGAACAACCAGGTTGATTGGCATAACTCACATAGCCACTGCCATAGCCAAAAACAAAATCATCAGGAGCGGCTTGCTCAAAAGCATGGTCTAATTGCTGGCATAATACCTCATTGCCTCCCATCATCTTTGCCAGCGTGGGGATATCATGAGAAAGCGACCAAGTACCTTGCCAAGCATTGGCCTCTACCCATCCAGCTCCACTGAGAGGGTCATCATGTAGCCATTCGCCGCTTTTCCGTTTAGGAAATAATAATTTATGATCAGGATGATAAATATCTTTCCAACCAGCTGATCGCTTTAAAAATGCATTATGTTCTTCTTCTTTACCCAATTTTTTCGCCATCTGAGCTGCCGACCAATCCTGGAAGTACCATTCTATCGATTTACCGGCATTGTCCGGACACCAACCATTTTCCAAATAAAACCTTACTTCATCTTCTTCTCCCATCATACCTCCTACTTGGTGATTTCGCACTATGGTAGAAAAGGCATGTTCAGCATCAACCTTGGTGAGTTGATCTTTCATAAAGGCACTGACAATCATATTGGTGGAGGGGCATCCTGTCATAATATAGGAATACCCACCTACACAAGGTCCACGAGGTAGCAAGCCACCGTTATCAGCATACTGCACCATTGACGCAGAAAAATCATCTAACACTGAGGGCCAAGCAAGGCCCCACAGAATATTTAGGTTCCACTGTGTAAGCCACAAGGCATCCGAATTGTACATATGGTATTTTACCATACCATCGGTATTCTTCGGCAATCTTTTGATTTGCATTTTTGCATCCGTAAAATTCCAATCTCTTTCTCCCTGAGTATAATCCGGATATTCGCCCGACACATCATCGATGATCTGCCTACCTAACAGCACATGCCACAAATCGGTATAAAATTTCACCTTTTGATCTACCTTTCCTCCCTTCACTTCTATCTTACCTAGCCAATTGTTCCATTTTTTCCGCGTGTCCTGGCGTACGGTATCAAAATCCCAATGGTTACATTCGCTTTCGAGATTGGCCCTAGCATTGTGAATACTTGTGAAAGAGATGGCTATTTTCATTTTAAGCTGATCACCGGGGTCTACTTTGTAATTGCATACTACGCCAGCAGAAGGTGCATTCCAATAGCTTTGGGTAACCTTTCCAAAGGTCATCGAATCCATCCTATTCATTGTTGATGGACCCGTTAGCTGGGTAATATTGTGCATATTTTCTGAATCAACCCATCCATCAAAGGATTGAAAAGGCTTGTCAAATTGCGCAACAAAAAACACTTTGATTTCATTTGGGCCACCCCACATTCTCCCGGCTGAAACAAATGACCCTTCGAATTCAAAGTTACTCTTCTTAGTAACTTTGGCTTTGGTCATGGTCGTGCTACCGATATATCCACCGAGGTTTATTAGGATGTCTGCCTGATCAGCTTCCGTAAAATGCATCTTATAGAAACTTACTCTTTCCGTGGTCGTATTTTCGATCCACATCTTATACTTTCTCAAGTACACTCTATGGTATCCTGGCTGTGCAATTTCATCATCATGGCTAAAACCTGACTTCCATGCTTGACGACCATATGTGGGATCGATGCCCCCAGTTGTCGGCATGATATCCAAACCACTCATCATCCAGCCGTGCAGTTGACCGAAGCCCAAAATCTCCATCGAATTATAATTGTAGCCTCCACCCCACTGATTCTTAATTCGTGTATGTGGAGCAGCTGCAATCATTCCAAAAGGTGTACTACCGGGTGTAAAAAAGAAGTAGCGCCCTTTTGTTGTTTCTATAAATGGGTCTACCCATTCTACAAGGTCCTTATAGCTCTTGGTCGCTGGAAATACTTCAATTTCGGAGAGGCCCAGGTCTTTCCCATCTCCATCCGTAACTTGAAATTTGACCCAATCTACATGCTTCGGTGCAAAGGTCACCAGCCTCGCCGTACCATCGTTTGGTATGGCCGTGACTACCACCTCACTTCCGTCGCTGAAAATGAGGGTCCCTCCAGCAGTGTGCGCGTCATCTGCAACCCGGTCGTAGAGTAGAATCTTGTCTATTGACTGTTTCTGTTGCCATTGAAGCTTAAGCCAAGGGTATTTAATATAGCCCCAAAAGACAGTCTCGCCTTTGCATGCCCATTCTCCCACACCATCTAGTCCGATCAACCCATCAATAGCTCCACTAGCTGAAAAGTCCACTCCCAACTCCGAAGAAGTGCTTACTTTTGCATCGCCAGCAATATTATCTGACGATGCCCATCCAATTTGCATAAAGCAAATCATCCAAAAAAATAGCTGATAATAATTAATCGTCCATTCTAATATTCTTCTGCCAATCATGTCTAATATTAAGTTCGAATAAAAAAACTTGATCCAATTATGAGAATGACCACACTTCCCTTTTTGATTAAAAGTACTAGGATCGTTCCTTCCAGCTCTGTTCAATTTCTTCTAGTGTTTTCTGCTTAGTCTCAGGTACAAATTTCCAGACGAAAACGACAAGTATGATGGCATTTACCATAAATATCCAAAAAGTAAAAGCTCCACCGAGTTGTTCTAGCATAATGGGAAAAAACTGTGTGATGGCTACTACTCCTAACCAAAGCATGACGATGGAGAAAGACATCGCAGTACCCCGATTTTTCGTAGGAAATATCTCGGCAATCAGGACCCAAGGGATGGGGCCTAGAGAAGATGCAAAAGAGGCGATAAAACCCAAAATAAATATCAGCAATAATGGACCAGAACTCAATTCAAAATAAAAGGAAGCGCCCATGCCGGCTAAGCATATGATCATACCTGTAACTCCATAGAGCAACAACATTCTTCTTCCTGCGCGATCCATTAACCAAATTGCCACAAAGGTGAAGACCGTATTAGTGAGGCCGATGATCACGGTCTGAAGTAGAGCCGATTCAGCACCAAATCCTACACTTTTAAAGATCTCAGGAGCATAGTAGATGATGGCATTGATACCGGTGATCTGAGAAAAAACAGCAAGCACCACTCCGACGAGCATAGCTAATCTAAGACCAGGGGCAAACAATTCCTGAATCGTTCCTTTCTCTTCTTGTAGCGTATCCTTGACTTCCTCAAGCACCTCAAGCCCTCGGGCATCGCCATTTATTTTCGAAAGAATCGCTAAAGCTTCATCGTCACGACCTTGCTTTGCCAGCCAACGGGGACTTTCAGGCACCAGAAAAAGTAGTAGAAAAAATAGGAGAGAGGGGATGATTTCTGATCCCAGCATGTACCGCCAGCCCATCTCAACATTCCACATTTCATCACCCATACCGGCTATCAGCAAGTTGACAAAGTAGATCAAATTAATCCCTAGCACAATGGCGAGCTGATAGAGGGTGACCAGCATACCGCGGTTATGTGCCGGTGCTATTTCAGATATATATAGCGGCGATAACATTGAAGCCATGCCAACTCCAAGACCACCAATAAATCGAGCAGCGACAAACTGACCAATATTGGTCGGAATTGCAGATCCAATTGCAGACAATGCAAAGAGCACAGCCGATGCCAGTAAGACCCTTTTTCTACCAAATCGATCGCTGATGTAACCGGCAAACATGACTCCGAAAACGCAACCCCAGATGGCCGCAGAAGCAGCTCCGCCCATTGCTTCAGCAGATAGGCTAAATTTAGTTTGTAGATTTCCAATGGCGCCAGAAATCACCGCCGTATCATACCCGAATAGCAGGCCTCCGATGGCTGCAACCATCGAAATCAGATAGACAAACTTCATGTTTTCGGTAGGTGAGATGGTTCCATCCTTCATAATATGCTATTGGATTCTATTGAATAAGTCAAGGTCTGACAAAGGCTTTGATGGTAGCACAATTGCTACCTTCAGAAATATCCGTAGGTCTAATTGAATACGCCCCTACCGCTGCCGGTATGATAAAAGTCTCTGCATAATGTACCGTGAAGGGTTCAAATCGGTCATCAGGGCTTTCAACGACTACTTCATCACCCTCGATAAGATTTAAAACATTCAGATTGCCATGACTGTGGTGATCAACTTTATGAGTAAACCAGTGGCGGCGAGTTTCAATAAATTGCGTCTCATGCAATCCTGTACATTCTTCACGAAATCCTTCACCTTGTTGAATCTCTTGCAGATGATTTACCAACTCGGCTCCAACCCACTTTGATGTACGGTCCCATTGAATAACATTGCGACCGTGCTCTAGGCTAATGGGTCTTGGTTTTCCGTCAAGGTCTACACGGCCCCAATCCCATAGCTTAAAGGTAAAAATATAAGGGGTCGCACTGATCTCCAACACCATGCTGTCTTTTCCAGAGCAGTGAATGGTGCCGGCAGGGATGAGAAAATGGTCGTGCTTCTTCACTGGCCATTTCTGAATGTATCTATCAGCTTCGAAAGATAGCTCCCCCTTCTCCGCCAACTCTAATTCATCCAGCATTTTGTCCCTGTCAATGCCTTCCTTGAGTCCCAGATAAACGACTGCATCGTCACCCGCATCAAGAATATAGTAGCTCTCATCTTGTGTATAGGGCAATCCGAAATGCTCAGCCATATACGTCTTCACTGGATGTACCTGAAGGCTCAAGTTGCCCCCTTCCATGGTATCCAGAAAATCAAATCGTATCGGAAATTCAGCACCAAACCGTTCGAATACTACCTCGCCTAACAATGATTTGGGTTGATGAAAAATGAGATCTATAGCAGGAACTTCCACCCGCTCTGAACCAAAACCAAGCAACAAACTGTTTTCTTCCGGTACGCAATCAAAACACCAGGCGTAATTAATGGCACCAGATGGTAGGTCACATATTTCCCGCATCCATTGACCACCCCATACTCCCGGATCAAAGAACGGCACGACGCGAAAGGGTCGGTGAGTGGCCTTTTCCAACCCGAGTCTAAATAGACTGCCAGGTATCATCCTTGGCATTTCTTCATCATTCAGATCCAGCAGAAAATCCAGATGAGGAAGTAACTTCTTCTTAATCTTATCGCAGAC
>JABDMH010000078.1 GCA_013001595.1 Saprospiraceae bacterium
AAAGAAAATAGAAGCTTCATATGAAGAAATCAATGAACTTAATTCTTGGGTTCGCAGTCACACCATTGAATCAAGATACGCTACAAGAGCGAAAATAATCTTGAAGTCTTTGGAAGGTATGAGCTTAGAAGATATCAGTAAATCACTAAATGTCACAAAAGCTACGGTCAATAAATGGAGGAATCGATTTCGGAAGAGTGGCCTGAGTGCTTTGGACGATTTGCCAAGAGCTGGAAAGCCACCTGTGATTACAGCGGAGACGAAGGCTGCCGTTATGGAGCTTGCTTGTAGTAAAGCAAAAGATGGATACACCAATTGGACTCAAAAGCGAATTGGTGAGCATTTTGGAATTAGCCAATCAAAGGTGGGAACCATATTAGCAGAGGCTGAATTAAAACCCCATAAAACGGATTATTGGTGCGGAAAAAGTACGGATCCAGAGTTTACTAAAAAGATGACATCGATTGTGGGTTTGTATATGGAACCACCTGATAATGCTTTGGTTATATGTGTTGATGAAAAGACTCAGATCCAGGCGCTTGATCGAACTCAACCACTATTGCCTCTCAAACCCGGAAAACCAAAGAGACTCACTTCAACCTATAAAAGGAATGGGACAGTCTCCCTCTTTGCTGCCTTATCAGTACATACCGGGAAGATAATAGGCAAAACAGAAGAAAGGGCTAATGGAGAATCATTTTTGAAGTTTCTCAAAGGAATAGCCAAAGAATACAAGAATAAGAAGCTCCATATCATCTTGGACAATCATTCCATCCACAAGAAATCCGATGTGATCGAATGGCTTGAATCAAAGAAGAATATTTCCTTCCATTATACTCCAACTTATTCTTCCTGGCTCAACCAGATTGAAATATGGTTCGGTATTATGACTAAAGATGTTCTTAAAGGAGGGGTCTGGAAATCCAAACAGGAATTAATTGATCAAATAATCCTGTACATCGACACGTACAATAAAACGAGAGCGAAACCATTTAGCTGGAATTATGATGGCAAACCCCTGTCAAAATAAGTATACTTAATTTATGTTTGCTACACTAGATTATGGTGCTCATACTTTCCGGGGCCGATGCGAATGGTATCACCACCGTAAGTATAGGTTGCATGGCCGTCTTCCAAAAAGAAATCATCATCATCGCGGCCTTTCGATACGCCTTCTAATTGGCCTCCCTCCCTGAAACACAATTCCAGTGTGACCTCCACATTGTCTACACCATCAATATCAAGGTCAATTTTAAAGGACCCATTGTCTTCCTTTATTCTGATCACTGAATTGAATTGCAACGTATCTTTTGCCCTGGCATCAAAATTCATTTTACTCCAGAAACGTCCATCCAGGGATTCGCTGAGTTTGTAATCGCCCCCTTGGATTCGCTCACTTTCAGGAAGTGGATGGTAATAGTAGGCTTCTTTTTTCTCCGACAGCACGTATTCATCCCCTTCTACGTGAAGACCGTCACTTCTGAAATAGCCCATATTGAAGAAGGAAGAAGACAACCGTGCGTATTCAAGGATGGCAGCGCCCTTTCTGAAGGTAAAGAAGGTTGGATTGGTTGCGCGGCCCGAGGCAACAATTAACGGCTTGTCCGTACCGCCAAATATTGATGCCGTAAGTTCTCCCCTCTTTAGTCTGACTAGATCAGATTCTTTGAGATGTTTGGTGTATTGAACCGGCAGCTTTGTGCTTTGCGGTAGCTTTTGACTTAACATCGAGCCCTCCAGAAAATAGGGCAGTCCACGTGACAGCACCAAACGATGGAAGTCTTGCATGCCCTCTATCTTATGGGCCACAGCGGCAAAAAACCGTTATCTTCTCGGATCGCCATGTATCTGTAGAGGTGATAAAATCGAGTAATGGTGATCGGAGCATATTTGTCCTGCCGTCTGGAATCCAGGGGAACCAGGTCACCATTCTGTTCCATATAGTAAAATGTAGCATTGAGATTTTTCCTTAAAGGATCAAAAAATTCTGGCAGATTTAGAATATCGCCAAGATGAATGAACGCCCGATTTTCTACAGCTGAATAATTTCTGCTTCTCTCTGGAAATTGCCCATCTTCATTAATAAATATACCCTCTGCCAACCATTCATCGATTCTATCAAGATATCTTCTGTCCTTAAATATGGCGTACAACTGTGCCAGCACTGAACAGACAACCCATCGGTGGTTGGGTGTGTGTACGCTGCCGGTTATGAGCCCTTCACCGGCATCTAAGAAAAATGTGTCAAACTCTAATGATCACGATCACAACTCTGGCCATCTAGGACTGGCTCTAACCGCATTGAAATAGGTTGGATGCCAATATCTGATCATACCTTGAGCTGTCCAATCATCGTGGACGATAGGTTTCTCACTTTGGTCTCATCAGTGCAGTATAATATTTATATATTACGAAGACTGTTCGTCCAATAGTTCTGACGTAGTGACGCACGACGGTCCAAAGCATCGTACTTCTACCCATCTCCCCAGTGTAAAATACTGTTAAGAGTCTGTTTAGGACAGGAGAAAAAAATTCTCATTTTTTCAAGACATATTCATGATGAACCAACGATAATGAATGAATAGAGTTTATTACAAAAGATAAAAATGCATATTCAACAAAGTCGTCAATGGTCCTCAAAGCAAACAACAAAAAGAAAAACCTATGCTAAATTTTTTTAGCAGAATAGGACAGAAATTACTGGCTGCGGTAAATCTGAAAGGATATCTCACATATGCTGTTGGGGAAATACTGCTGGTAATGATTGGCATACTGCTTGCCTTGCAGGTAAATAATTTGAATGAACATAGAAAAAAACAAGATTAAGTCAAAAGTCAGTTGCTGAATCTAGTTGCTTCTTTAAAATCAGATAGTGCTATGTGGGCTACATACTTTACATATCAATGAATTTAGATCAAGTTCTTTTAAATATCTACTTAAGAGGGCAAGTGAAACATTTCAACCTCGACCTTCTCTACCGAAAGCCGACAGCACATTCATTTGGCAGGGATCTTATCCTGATAGTTTAGATATCAATTTTATCAGGACAGGCTTCAGCTGGTTTACGCACGGATTCAACAATATAACAATTGATCGCACTGCTATAACTGAAATAAATAACCTTGGGCTCTATTCAGAAATCAGAAATAATCAACTGAGGAAAAAAATACACGACTATTATGTGTTCATTGACTTTCGCTTCGGTGATGAAAATGTTCAAAGGCGAACTAGGGCGGACGACGAATTTCACGACTACTTAATGAGCTTCCCCCCAAAATTCGAACCAGAGGCTAAGTTGGTAAAACTTAACTTAAGTCTCTAATTATGAAGCAGAAACGCAGAAGATTTAGCACGCAGTTCAAACTAAAGGTTATTCTGGAATCACTGAGTGAACGTCAGAGTGTCTCAGAATTAGCACAGAAACACAAATTATGATGTGTCCCCAAAATTTAGGACTGGCGGTTAAGATAACTTGTTAATAACTAAATTTAGGAATATGAAACGACGGAAATTCACAGCAAAATTTAAAACCAAGGTCGTTCTAGAGGCCTTGAAGGAACGCCACAGCGCTAGAGAGTTGGCAGATCGATTTAAGCTTTCACCACAGCAGATCAGTACATGGAAGCGAGAGTTCTTGGAGAATGCGGATCAGGTTTTTGGCGGCAATTCTAAAAGTAAGAAGAGTGCGGAAGAAAACAAGCAAGATGAGCTACTCAGGATGATCGGTCAGCAGAAGGTTGAGATCGATTTTCTTAAAAAAAACTTGATGTAACTCCTCTGGCGGAACGACGAAAGATGATGGATCGCAGTGATCTTAGGTTAAGTTTACGCAAACAATGTGAGATCCTTGGGATCCATAAGTCTGCATTGTATTACAAGCCAGTGGGTGAATCAGAATTGAATTTAGAGATAATGCGGCTGGTAGACGAGCATTATTTAGAGCACCCATACAAGGGAGCCAGGCGCATGCATGTTTGGTTAAAATATGACAAGGGTTATGATGTTAGCTTGAATAGGATTGAACGATTATACTATCGCCTCATGTGCTTGAGAAGTCTATTGCCAGGGCCTCACACCTCTAAGCGTAATAAGGAGCATAAGGTGTATCCCTACCTGCTAAATGGAGTAAAGGTCGTTCGCCCAAATCAAGTTTGGCAAACAGATATCACCTATATACCTATGGCCAACGGGTTCATGTATTTAACTGCAGTGATTGACGTTTTCAGTCGTCGCATTCTAGCTTGGAACCTAAGCAATACAATGGATGCCGAATTATGTAGAGACGTTATTGCTGAGGCTGTTGAAATTTATGGTGCACCAGAAATCATTAACACCGACCAAGGAAGCCAATACACAAGTGAAATATTTACCGACTATGTCTCAAAACTATATACCACCAAACTCAGTATGGATGGGAAAGGAAGAGCGACAGACAATGCCTACATCGAGAGATTCTGGAGGAGCATCAAATACGAGCATATTTATTTGAATCCCACCAACGACGTCTTACAACTGTACAGGGGACTCGATGGGTATATAAAATATTATAATTCAGATCTGAGACAGAGAAAATTAAATAATCAAACGCCTGAAGATGTCTTCGATATGGCGGCATAAAGTTATCCACAAAAAAATGTGCAAATTAAAAGAAGCAAAATTGATGATGTTGGTAATGAAGTTATATTAACTTCATTAAAAAATGGTCCCACTTCGTGGGTACACTTCATTACACCCCAATCAAATCTCTAAGTGGAAAAGTGATTTTATCGAAAATGCCTCTCAATACATGACGACGCCAAAAGAGGGGAAGAGTGATCATGCTGAAAAGGAGATTAAAAAGCTGTATGAGAAGATTGGCCGTTTGCAAATGGAGAATGATTATCTAAAAAAAAGATTGATTTAGTGGACAAGTCGGTACGATATACTTACCTAGACCCAGATCATTTGCTGAGTATGAGAACACAGGCTCAACTATTGAAGATACCACGTGGAAAACACTATTATAGACCCAGAGGAATGAGTGCTCTGAACTTACGCTTGAGCAAGTTGATCGATCAGCAATATCAGCGTACACCCTTTTATGGAGTACCTAGAGTGACTAGGTATTTAAATGAATTGGGTCTAGGCCCCATCAACCATAAGCGAATCGAACGTCTTTACAAGATTATGGATATCAGAGCTTTAGGACCTAATCCCAACACAAGTAAATCGTCCCCCAGTACCTATAAGTATCCATATTTACTGAGAAATTTAAGGATTGAATATCCAAATCAGGTCTGGGTTGCAGACATCACTTATGTCCCTATGCACCTTGGTTATATGTATCTTTTTGCAATTATGGATTTATTTTCGAGGATGATAGTGGCCTGGGATATCTCTAACACAATGAAAGCTGCATGGTGCAAATATATTTTAGGAGAAGCTCTCTTATTTCACCCCACGCCAGAGATACTAAATACGGATCAGGGCATTCAGTTCACCGCTGAAACCTGGATCGAATGCCTTAAAGACAATGGCATCAGAATTAGTATGGATGGCAAAGGAAGGGCAATTGACAATGTCTTCATAGAGCGTTTTTGGCGAAGCTACAAGTATGAATACTTATATCTAAATACACCAAATGGTGGTAAACATCTATACGACGAAACCAAAGAATACATAGACTACTACAACCATCAAAGAACTCACAGTTCGATCTTCAACATTACACCCGCAGAAAAATACTATGGTAATAAAACCTATTTTGTCACAACTAAATATTCACAGTCTTTGGTTTAAAAATGGGGGGAAGTACATAAGGGACAAGTTTGGTGTAAGGGCAAATGACATTTCCCATATTGCTGACCCCATTGCATTTATTAAGAATGATGATGGTATCATTTTTAGATTAGAAATGATTGAGACGGAGGTGGTATATTAGGAATATATAATTATTGACAGACAATCTCAAAAATCAAGCATGGATAATGACTGAGCAGAAGAAGACCACGTTGTAACGTATGCAGTGAGCTTGTCTTTATTTATAATGCGCGAAAGAAAAATTGAATATGACTACAAAACAATTTTACCACTCATATGCGAAGAATTAGATCTAGTCAACAGGTACATGCGAGGGCTTTCCAGTCGGGAACAAACAGGACATATGAGATGAAAAAATGGTTAGCTTTTTCAGCGTTGTTTTTAATATGCGCGTGCTTCGAACCAGTAGGAATGGTGTTTCCAACGGAAAAATGGACAGAAGCAGTTCCTGAAGAGGTTGGTATAGATTCACGATCGCTAGATGAAGCCATAAACTTCTTACGTGATCATTCAGGTAGAGACGGCTGTGAAGAACTTATGATCGTTCTATCTGGAAGATTAATCTACAAGGGCGACAGCATTCAAAAAGTGCATGGCATATGGTCTTGTACAAAGTCATTTACCAGCACTGTACTAGGGTTATTGATTGATGAAAATAAAGCTCAATTAAGTACGCTTGCCAAAACAATTCTTCCTGAAATGGAAAAGACATATCCCAATGTCCAATTATCACATTTTGCCACCATGACCAGCGGATATAAATCAGTCGGCGACACAGCGACAAGTGGCTATACCCACGGCTCCAGTAAAACACCATTCACACCTGACACCATGCCCCTCTTTGATCCTGGCACAAGATATGCATACTGGGATGCCGCGATGAATCAATTTGCTCATATC
>JABDMH010000013.1 GCA_013001595.1 Saprospiraceae bacterium
CACTATTAATCTCTGACAATTTGCATTTCGGCCAGAATGATAATTGCAGGAGGACCAAAAAAAAGTACTCTTTAATAATTGGAATTGATTCTACCTGAGTAGCTAACTTCGGGCCTGTAACTTTCGAAGGAGCATTGAATGGAAGCATTTTGGAAATATTACATAGATGTGAACATATTTAACCTATTGCTATCAATAATAATAGGCCTTTATGAAGATCTATTTTGGGCGTGCATAATTTTCTCCACGATTGGTTTGGGTGTGGGGATTTTGATATATACCTTGATCAAGCAGAATCAATACTATATGTACTATAATCTGGGGTGGACCAAGGCAAAATTAAACACCTCTGTCTTCGCGGTCAATCTACTGGTATCCCTGATAATATTGTCAGGCTTCACAATGGTCCAATGGATGTCTTAAACCTAGAAACATGTAGCAAGGCTTTTGGATCTAAGGAAGTACTGAGAGATGTTTGCTGTTCACTACATTCGGGTGAAGTGCTCGCCATTTTCGGGAGAAATGGATGTGGCAAATCCACGCTCATGAACATCCTGTTTGGAACACTTGCGCCAGACAAGATTGATATGAGGATCAATGATAAGGTTCTCAATCTGCACGATATTCGAAAGCGAAGACTAATCGGATATCTGCCTCAGCACTCTTTTTTGCCAGGGGATTTAAGAGTAAGAGACGTGGTCCCATTTTTCCTTTATGACGGAGGAGACCAGAACAAGGTCTTTTACGCCGCAGGTATTCCTGAGATTTCTGCCAAAAAAATAAATACCTTATCCATTGGGCAACGGCGTTACCTCGAGTTTCTTTTGGTTGGAAATATAGATCATGCTTTTCTATTACTCGATGAGCCATTCTCGATGATTGAACCACTCTATAAGGATCACATTAAGGCTCACATCAAAGTCTTTGTTGAGCAAAAGGGAATCCTGGTGACCGATCATTATTACGAAGATGTTTGGCAGATAAGCACGAAAAATATGGTGATGGAAGGAGGAATCCTCAGCGAAGTTGAGAGCAAAGATGAGCTACGGAAACATGGCTATTTGGCTCGCAAGGATCCATGACTAGGAAAAAAGCTTGGCCTATCGATTATTGATCAAGCCCTGACCTTCGATCCACGGTGCCCCCATTTCAGATAGTTTTCCTTCGATCCTTGGGATATCCTCATTGACAATGAGGATTAATCTAGCTTTTATTTTCTTCAACTGTTTAATCCCAATCTCCAATTGCTCACGTTGGGTTGTTGTAGGTCCGTACGTGGTAGAAAGTGCACGTTTGCTCAGGTTGAGCCTGGTACTTGGTGTGGGATCATTTTGTTGACCGACTTCGCCTTTGCTTCTGTAGCCAACAAGTTCTTGATCAATGGCCAATAGCCGCTGTTTGGTGCTATGTAAATCTGCGGTAATGGTTTGGTCATGTTTGGCAGACCTTAATAGCGCTGTCTGCATAGCCGCTATTTTCTTTTTATTTTCCTGCTGTACCAGTGAGGTCGCGGTGAGGTCTTCTTGAAATGCATCCAAATCTTCTCGGAAGGCATCCATGTCATCTTCATTCGTGCGAGGCAAAGCTCCATCCCGCAGCGGTAGTAGTTCAAAAGTCTGCGGACTACTCAATTCGGTCACTTCTCCGCCAACAATTTTGGACATGGTTATAGTGTAGGTTCCAGGTGAGGCGAGAAATCCGCGACCACTCCCTCGTCCGTTCAACCGAAGTCCATCGTTTGATGCATGACGTAGATTCCAGGTTGTTCGATGAATACCTTTTTTAACTGAACCATTAATCGTATTAATAATTTGGCCCTGCCTGTCCCTGATCGTGAAGACAATTCTTGGTTTTTCTTCGGATCGCTCCTCCTCAAGCGCATCCCAGCCAGGGAAAGGAATATCTTTATCTTTCAGGGCTTTTTCTGATTGCTTCCGCTGTGCCTGGAGATTCGGTAGATCTTCTCGCAAATGGTAGGTAAAAACTGCTCCGAAAGGTGGATTCTTTGCGACATAAGCAGAAGCACCAACATCTCCCACTACCGTTCGCGGCACATACCACCATGTATTTCTGACTGGAAAAAGCAGCGCCTCTTGGGCCAATGTTGCACTGGACAAAGATCTAAGTGGGGAGATGTCATCCAGGATGTAGAAACCCCTTCCAAATGATGCGGCGACCAAATCATTTTCTCGACGGTGGATGGTAAGATCGCGGAAGGAAATATTTGGAACACCTCCTTGCATTTTGTGCCAAGCACCTCCTCCATTAAGGGTACAATAGATGCCAAATTCGGAGGCCACAAAAAGTAAATCCGGATTAATGTGATCTTGGACCAACCTCCAAATTAGTGATCGATCGGGAATATTGGCTACGATCGAAACCCAACTTTTGCCCCGATTCGTACTTTTTAAAAGGTAGGGTTTGAAATCTCCATATTTATGATTGTCAAGGGCTAGGTAAACCGTATTTGGGTCGAATAAGTCTGCGTAGATATGGTTTACGAAGGCGGTGGCGGGAATACCTTTAATATCGCCCACCTCGCTTTTCTGCCATTTTTCGCCTCCATTTTCTGAGACCTGAATAATGCCATCATCGGTACCGACATATAGGAGACCTTCCTGAATGGGTGACTCTGTGATAGATGTGATCGTATTGTAGTTGGACATGGCAGAGACATCCCATGGGTTGTCCCAACTTTGCTCTTTACCCATGATGGGTAATGCCATTCTCTCTTGGTTTTTGGTAAGATCGGGCGAAATGGACGTCCAAGAATCTCCTCGCTCATCCGAACGCCAAACCCTCTGTGAGGCGAAGTATAGACGCTGTGGATCATGGGGACTTACTAAGATGGGTGCATCCCAGTTGTATCGTTCATACGGTTCGTCCTCTCTTGGCTGAGGTTGTATCACTACCTGTTCACCCGTAATTCGGTCAATACGATGCAAGACACCTTCCTGGTATTCCCCGTAAAGTATGTTGGGATTTCCTGGCTCTGTTGCTGCCTGATGCCCATCAGCTCCCAGTGTTTTAAACCAATCAGCATTGCGGATTCCATGGATGTTGTCAGTGCGAGACGGACCCCCATGAGAGCCATTATCCTGGGTTCCGCCGTATACGAAGTAAAATGGTTTGGCATCATCTACCGCCACCTTGTAATATTGGGTCAGGGGCAAATTGTCTATAAAACGCCAATTGCGCGCAAGGTCAAAGCTCTCATATAGTCCAGCATCGGTACCCATCAAAAGATAATCAGGATCATCATTCCTGAAAACCAGAGCATGGTTATCGGAGTGCTTCTTATTTTCAGACAACCTGCGAAAACTCTTGCCATGATCTTCAGAAACTTGTACGCGTACATCCATGAGATATATTCGACCTTCTTTATGGGGTGATGCGTACAATTCTTGATAATAGTGTGGCCCTGTGGCACCGGAGACAGCACTCGACTGTTTTTGCCAGGAGGCACCCCGATTCGTACTCATGAAAATACCTCCCTTGCGACGGTCCATTTCGATGGCAGCATAAACTACATCTGGATTTTGAGGAGATAAAGCCAGCCCGATTTTTCCCAAATTCGATTTTGGAATACCTGTAGTCAGTGGAACCCAAGTGTCGCCGCCGTTTGTGCTACGATGTAGTCCTGAGCCAGGTCCTCCACCCATGTAAGCTGCGACATTCCGATGTCTTTGCCAGGTGGCGGCATA
>JABDMH010000132.1 GCA_013001595.1 Saprospiraceae bacterium
AGGTATTGTGACCGGAGAAGAGCCTGTGAACGGCATAGTGATGGTGTTGACTGATGGCACGATTGACTACACGCCGAATATGAATTTTGCAGGCATCGACAGTTTTATGTATGTGATCTGAGATAGCATCGTGCCATCTGCGAACTGTGATACGGCGACGGTTTATGTGACGGTGACTTCCACCCCGATTATGGCGGTGAACGATACGACGATGACTCCTGTGAATACGTTGGTGAACGTGCCTGCAGTGGAGAATGATATCCCCGGACTGGTTGGATTAGATACAGCCAGTGTAGCGATTGTGACAGGAGAAGGTCCGGACAATGGCATGGTGAATGTGTTGGCTGATGGCACGATTGACTACACGCCGAATATGAATTTTGCAGGCATTGACAGTTTTATATATGTGATCTGCGACAGCATTGTGCCGGCTGCGAACTGTGATACAGCTACGGTGTATGTGACGGTGACTTCCACACCGATTGTAGCGGTGAACGATATGACGATGACTCCAGCGAATACGCTGGTGAACGTAGCTGTGCCGACGAATGATATCCCGGGACTGGTTGGATTAGATACAGCCAGTGTAGCAATTGTGACGGGAGAGGGTCCGGACAATGGCATGGTGGTAGTATTGACAGATGGCACAATCGACTACACGCCGAATATGAATTTTGCGGGCATTGACAGTTTTATGTATGTGATCTGCGACAGCATTGTGCCGGCTGCGAACTGTGATACCGCGACGGTCTATGTGACGGTGACCTCCACACCGATTGTAGCGGTGAATGATACGACGATGACTCCAGCTAATACCTTGGTGAATGTAGCTGTGCCGGCGAATGACATCCCGGGACTAGTTGGATTAGATCCAGCCAGTGTAGCGATAGTGACCGGAAAAGAGCCAATACACGGCATGGCGAAGGTGTTGGCAGACGGCACGATTGACTATACGCCGAATATGAATTTTGCAGGCATTGACAGTTTTATGTATGCGATTTGCGACAGCATTGTACCAGCTGCAAATTGTGATATGGCTACGGTCTATGTGACGGTGACCTCCACACCGATTATGGCGGTGAACGATACGACGATGACTCCAGCGAATACGCTGGTGAATGTGGCTGTTCCGGCGAATGATATCCCCGGACTGGTGGGATTAGATACAGCCAATGTGGCGATTGTGACGGGAGAAGAGCCAGTACATGGCATGGTGCAGGTGTTGGCTGATGGCACGATTGACTACACGCCGAATATGAATTTTGCGGGCATTGACAGTTTTATGTATGTGATCTGTGACAGCATCGTGCCGGCTGCGAACTGTGATACGGCTACGGTTTATGTGACGGTGACCTCCACACCGATTGTAGCGGTAAACGATACGACGATGACTCCAGCGAATACGCTGGTGAATGCAGCTGTTCCGGCGAATGATATCCCGGGACTGGTTGGATTAGATACAGCCAGTGTAGCGATTGTAATGGGAGAGGGTCCAGACAATGGCATGGTGAATGTGTTGGTTGATGGCACGATTGACTATACGCCTGATCTCAATTTTGCAGGCATCGACAGTTTTATGTATGCGATTTGTGACAGCATTATGCCAGCTGCGAACTGTGATACAGCAACGGTCTATGTGACGGTGACCTCCACACCGATTATGGCGGTGAACGATACGACGATGACTCCAGCGAATACGCTGGTGAATGTACCTGTTACGGCGAATGATATCCCAGGACTGGTTGGATTAGATACAGCCAGTGTAGCGATTGTAATGGGAGAGGGTCCAGACAATGGCATGGTGAATGTGTTGGCTGATGGCACGATTGACTACACGCCGAATATGAATTTTGCGGGCATTGACAGTTTTATGTATGTGATCTGTGACAGCATCGTGCCGGCTGCGAACTGTGATACAGCTACGGTTTATGTGACGGTGACCTCCACACCGATTGTAGCGGTGAACGATATGACTATGACTCCAGTGAATACGTTGGTGAACGTAGCTGTGCCGGCGAATGATATTCCCGGACTGGTTGGATTAGATACTGCCAGTGTAGCGATCGTGACAGGAGAAGAGCCAGAGAATGGCATGGTGAATGTGTTGGTTGATGGCACGATTGACTATACACCTGATCCAAATTTTGCGGGCATTGACAGTTTTATGTATGTGATCTGTGACAGCATCATGCCAGCAGCGAACTGTGATACAGCTACGGTGTATGTGACGGTGACTTCCACACCGATTGTAGCGGTGAACGATATGACGATGACTCCTGAGAATACGCTGGTGAACATACCTGTAGCGGCGAATGATATTCCAGGACTGGTTGGATTAGATACAGCCAGCGTGGAGATGGTGACGGGAGAAGAGCCAGAGAATGGCATGGTGATGGTGTTGGCAGATGGCACGATTGACTATACACCTGATCCAAATTTTGCCGGCATTGACAGTTTTATGTATTCGATCTGCGATAGCATTTATCCGGTTCCGAATTGTGATACAGCTACAGTGAGCATTTTCATTGTTCCAGATGTAGACACAATTTTCATTCCGCTCGGTGACACCTGTTTGGATGCGATGACTTTTGAGCTACCAGAAGTCAAAAGAGTTGAGATCTGTCAGAGTGATTCTGATATTTTACTAAATATAGGACAGGATAGCTGTATGACGGCAGCGTTGATGGATCCAAATCATTTTGGTCTTGATACAATATGCTTAATCTTGTGTGACACAATTGGTGACATAGAACTCTGTGATACTACAATTGTCATCGTATTTGCACCACCACCTGCAGATACCGTGATAACGTTGATTCCTCCGGGTCAATCCGACACAATTTGCATCGATTCTGTTTTGCAATGGCCATTGGGATATGAATTCACAGGCCTTTGCAATCCTGGAGATCATATTCAATATTCAATTTTGGACTCACCTTTCGACACTTGTGTGGTCATCGAAGTTCCTGACGACTTCTTTGGGTCAGATACAGTTTGTGTTTTGCATTGCGACAATATCAATCCGACTGTATGTGATACCACCTACCTTGTTACTGTCGTACCTCCGCCAACTGATACCCTTGTAGTTGCTATACCTCCGAGTACTACTGACACACTTTGTTTGGATGTTTTACTGCAATTGGGCAACAACTATTCTTCGGCTTCAATCTGCGATCCTGGTGGACCAGATGTGGTAGCGAACCTTCTATCAATGCCAGATGATAATTGTGTAGAGATTGTGACTTCCAGTACGATCAATGGATTAGAGTCTGTCTGCCTGGTCCATTGCTATGATACACTAGATATGCAGATTTGCGACACAACGATCATTATTGTAGCGTGGCCACCTCCGCCAGATACCATCATCGTGCAGATTCCCTCGGGATATACCGATACGGTATGTGTCGCTGATCAACTGCAATTAGGCTATAGCTACAATCATGTCGAGATTTGCAATGGGGGTAATCACAATACGAATATGATCTTGCCCTCACCAGGTGATACTTGTCTCACTATTAAACCCGATGTTGGATATTCCGGAATTGATGCAGTTTGTATGATTCATTGTTATGACACGGTTGGGCAGACTATTTGCGATACGACTTTGATCATGATTGTAATTCCTCCACCGACTGATACTATAATGGTTAATATCGATGCAGGTACGACAGACACCGTTGATTTTGCAGATATGTTACAACTAGGGATGGACTATAACGATGCAAAACTGGTTAATGATGCACCCAATTTGACGGAGATACTATTGCCATCACCTGATGATACCAGCGTTTCCATCACTCCCTACATTCTCTTTGATGGGATAGATATGGTGTCGGTGGTCAATTGTTACAACATGCTCGGATTTGAGATCTGCGACACCACCAGAATCATGGTGTTTTCAGAGTTTGATTGTCCTACTCTTAGTTGCCGTGCGAATTTACAATTGAGTTTGAATCAGAATTGCGAAAGAAAAATCACTCCGGATTTACTAATTACCGATACTTACCTATATGACCATCTTCCTGATGTCTATAGCGTCGTATTGGAATATGGTAATGGCATACGTAT
This sequence comes from Saprospiraceae bacterium, assembly GCA_013001595.1. Taxonomy (GTDB): domain Bacteria; phylum Bacteroidota; class Bacteroidia; order Chitinophagales; family Saprospiraceae; genus JABDMH01. Next base: position 4,069 of record JABDMH010000132.1, read on the forward strand.
TCCCGGAAATACATTGACTCGACAACATATCGGGAAAAAGATTAGAGCCATCGTAACCCAACAGAATCGACCCTGCCCCGGTGGTTCATGCTACACTGAAATTATGGTCATTGGTGAGAAGAGACCTGTTATAAAGGGTACAGGTAGTAAGACCCTGTATTGTCTAGATCCTTTTTTAAGCCTCGTTCCGACAGACGCAGACTATCCGAGACCCACAGCGAGCCAGAACTGTGGTAGCAGTGCTTTGGAGGTACAGTTTGCCGGTGAGTGGGTAGAAACCTACGATTGCAGCCTGGGCGATCAGGATACGGTCAAGGTCATTTATCGAGAATGGGCAGCCATATCCACAGATGGAATTCGTACCTCTGCCTTTGATACCATCGTGGTGATCCGGCCACCTGCCATTGCGGTGGAGAATACGTTCTGTCGGGATGCTGACACACTCTATTGTGGCATAGGCAGGTTTGGACCCTTCCTGATACTACCGGATGTGTGTCCGGAGGATGGAGAAACGGATTGTGATACCATTTACTTCTTGAATGAAGATGGTACCGCTGCTAGGTTCGATGATAAATGTGGCCTCCTGGTTCATGTGGATAAGCGGTCCTTCGGATCTGATGGTTGCACCGAACAAAGTCGCTACCGGGTAGAGATCAAGCAATCTTGTTACGGTATGGGACAACCGATGAATGGCGGTTGTGTGGTACCACCTGGAGATATTCAGATAAATGGGGATATCGGAGAGCCCATCTATGCAGTATGCGAGTTTTGGCTTTCGGATATCGATACGTTGGCACCACGATTGGCCTGCAAGTATGATCATTATGCCGATGAGAATCTGCTGTGGCCAGCTATGAAGGATGACTTGGCGCCTGGGCTTAACACCCATTGCTATGATGTAGATGAGCCGGTGATTGTTGTATCCACGAGCGATCATGATTGTTCGGCACATACATTGCTGCCTCCGATCTGTGTGTACGAAGATTGGTCAGGTGTCCAGCTGGTAAAAGCCAGGATCGAAGGAGTGGGTAGCTATATATTACATGCTTCTACAGATAGCTGTCTAATTGATTCTATCTATGAAGGTATTTGCTACGGATCAGAAGAGTCGATTTCTTTGCCAAAATCAGAAGGGCCGATTCCTGTCATCTATGAAGTATATGACGGCTGCCATAACCTGGCGACCTATACATGTTACATCTTGGTAAAAGATCGGATTGCTCCGACTGCCGTGTCAGACAAAGGGGTGACGGTGTCCCTCAGTAGTAAGAAAGTATGGGTTAAGGCGGAGGTATTTGATAGAGTTAGTTGGGACAATTGCGGTGTCAACTTGCTAGTGGCTCGTCGTGCCGATTGGGCTACGTCCTGTGTAGATCTTTGTGATTCATTGGCGTATTGTTATGTTGGAGAGCATGGCGACACTTTATGGGGAGCTGTACTTGAAGAAGATAAGCACAGAGATTCAATAGAGGCACATTATGCCAAGCAGCTTACATGGTGGGAGAATGATGGCATCGAATGTGGCAACATATTATGGAATGCCTGGCAATATGACTTGATGCGTTATGGCACTCAGCATTGTCAAGCACCCCATAATGACTTTGACAATAGTGCTTTCCGCCATTTGTTTGAGGAGGCCATGCAGGTAGACGATTTTGCGGAGAAATTCAAGCCTGTGAGCAGTCATCGCATTGGCTGTGAAGGCGAGCTATCCATCAAAGACTTGATGGAAGAGGAGCTAAAAGAGCTGATCGACCAGATGGAACAGATAGGTGGTGGATGGAGTGATCAGGTTCCCTTCGATTGTAGTGATGCCTGTGGCCCTGTGACTGTGGAGCTACTGGTTATGGACTACTGGTGCAATTGGAGCAAATCCTGGACCGAAGTATGGGTGGAAGACAAGACACCGGTAAAGATAGTGCGTGATGTGGATCCGGAAGTTGAGATTAGCTGTAGTACCTATAAGAGCGAGGGATTGGATGTGTTGGTAGACCTCGCCCAAAGTGGTGACGAGCAAGCGATGGCAGAACTCGACAGCTACTTTGGTGGATATGAGAAAGGCTGGGTAGATCCATATGGCAACTATGTGGACGCTGAAGGGAATCCAATAGAAAGGAGCATCACGTATGTAGATGTCGCTTCCTGTACATGTACCACTGAAATGGTTCAGGTGCGAGCATATGATGATCACCTGGGTTACATCTGGAAAGATAGTGTAACCAGTGACTGCTACTATACACCTGATACCCTGACGGTCAACACCGGTATTGTAGCTGTAAACTGCGGCAGCAATGTGCAGTGTACCCAAGAGATATGGAGTGAGTTCGATCACTGCGGCTTGGGTTACATTTTCAGAAAGTGGAAGATGTGGCAAGGCTGTCCACCTGATCCGTCGCATCCTTCCAACCATATTGCTGATACGATCACGCGAGTGCAGCGTATCTGGGTAGGCAACAACTGCGATCTAAGCAAATACATGTTCAGCATGCCTGGGGACACCACCATCGACGCATGTGCCATCGAATACGGAAACGGCAATGGTCTGGTAAGTGGTGGCGCTGATCCATCGATTACAGGCATACCGGAATATCTCTTTGATGACGATTGCCGCATCGTGGGACTAGCTCGCAACGATAAAGTCTATAAAGTGGTGGGAGGCGATGAAGCATGCTTCAAGATCATCCGAACCTGGTATGTGGCAGATTGGTGTGGTGGCAAGCCAGAGAATGGCAACTGGTGGCAGGATAGAGATCTGGTGGTCGATAGTTTCATCCAAAAGATCATTGTACGAGATACATTTGCACCAGCGTGCATCATTACCGGACCAGTAGGAGATGGCGAAAGCATTGATGCTGCAGGCTGTGCATATGACTTTGTAGCCACGGTCCAAGTGACAGATGAGTGTGGCATACTTGCTTATGCATATGAATTGATGGAAATCAGCAAAGATCCCGTCACCGTAGCCAGCGGAAGCATTGAGTCCAGTGCAAATACCCTAGAGATTTCACTGCCTAAACTGACCTCGGGCAGCTATCAACTACGTGTGCGCACGACAGATGGCTGTCAGAATGAAGGGTATTGTCATTATAACTTTGTATTAATCACGGGCAAAAAACCCGCTCCAGTTTGTGTCACATCCATTACTGCGACCCTCAATGCGATGGATTTGGATAATGACGGTGTGATCGACACGGCGATGGCCGTAGTCTGGGCCGAGGAATTTGATGCCAGCAGTCTGCCAGCATGTGGCGGAGAAGTGGATGAGTTAGCATTCCGTATAGATATCATGGATGGTACGGGTGATGATACATATTTAGATGATACCACGTTTATTACGGTCAATTGTAACAACATACCGCAGGTGCCGGTACGTCTGTGGGTAATCGATCCATCAGGCAGCTTTGACTTCTGCGATGTGATCCTACAAGTAGATGATAATACGGGTGCTTGCCGGGACGTCAGTAGCCAAGGTACGGATACAATCCAGGTGAGCGATGGAATGCAGGTGCAGCAACAAGTAGACGTGCGCCTCAACAGCGATGGAGTGATCGTGTTAGATGGTATGGGAGATGTTGGCTTGATGGATAATCGCATAGAAAATGGGGGAGGCTTTAAGCTTTATCAAAACCGGCCCAATCCCTTCGAGGAGGAGACCAGCATTGGCTTCTATCTGCCGAAGGCTGCCTCAGCGACCCTGCGCATCTATGACGTGACGGGCAGGTTACTGAAAGTGATCGAAGGAGACTATGCAAAGGGCTATCAGGAGGTGGAGGTACATGCTAGGGATATTAATACGCGTGGCATGCTCTACTATCAGTTGGATACGGACAAGTTTATAGCTACCAAGCGGATGGTTTTGGAGAACTAGTTTTTAGTGACTATAGATATCATGGCCGGTAATGAGGATTGCTGGCCCTTCTTTATGGAAAGCCCGGCAGAGCGTGATACTTGAAGGTGCAAGTCCGATATTAACCTGGCAATGCGGAAGCTTTTGCTGAATGATATTACAGCATACGAGGACTGGACGGGAACTGGTAGAAGTAAAAGGAGAGAAATCCGAAAGAGATGGTCTAGCCCTACAGGGTAGTTTCTGAACAGGTTTGTTGTGGGCAACTGAATCCCTGGACTGAGGCGACTTCGATAATATTCACCTGGACTCACTCACAGCATAAATCGTCGGGCTACTAAAATCGACTTATTCATAAGACAATCATTTAGTTTCAATATGCTCAATCGTTTCACCATAAACCACCTTAAACTTTTCAGCGTTTTTTACTATTGACCCTGCCGGAACGGATTACTCCTGGATTGCAAGACAGCTCACCGACTGACTTTGAAAGGATCGAAAACCCACATGAAAGAATGGCGCAGGTTTTCGGCAATAATAATTCTTCCGTTTTTGTCTGCACAAATCACATTGCATTGGGCTGTATTTTCCGGCCAGCCAAGGCATGCCAGAGATCCTATCGTGGGATCGTAGCTCATGATCCAGGAGTTGTCTTCGTCTCTGCCACCCAACATATATAGTTTGCCATCGCCTCCATATGCCAGTGATTTCAGGTTCCAGTACTGGAATGTCTTGCCCTTGTTAATCACCAAGGAAGTAGAGGGCTGGAACTTGAAAAGAAATCCATCATTGATGGTGCCGCACCAGAACCCACCATCATGGCTTCTGATAGCAGAGGCTATACCATTTTCATAAAGTGGATCGGAATCCATGCCGACTTGTGTGGGAATTACAGCTCCGGTAAACACAGGATGATCATCTCCGGGACTGAGTCGGTAAATGCGACCCCCTTTCAGTGAGGAATAAGATGTGGAGCCACCTTTCATCTGCTCTTGTTTTGCCATTTCGATCTCTGTACGTAAGTAGGTCGAAAAATACACCGTCCCGGCATCATCGATCATAAGCACCTTGGGAACACCCCTCCATGATATTCGACCGAAGTCTTTTATTCTCCAGGGAGTCATTACTTCGCCAAAATCTCTTACGGTCTTCAGCTTCAAATCAAATGAGAAAAGGTGTCCTGCCGGATAGGTTACACCATAGACCAGAGATCGAACTGTATCGACGGCGATACAATTTATTCCTTGATTTGCTGCCATGATGCCTAAGTCATCTAAGAGCCCTGTTTCAGGATCAAACGAGAAGAGGTGACCACCCTCATAGTCGATGTCCTCTTCATCGAAGATCTGGTCGTAGGTGGACGTACAACCTATCAGTAAATTATCATGACCCATGATGAGATCACTAATTGCCGTCTGCTGCTTGATTTCTGAAGTGACATTGAGGACATGCTCTATTTTTTCTCCATTGGTCCTGAAAATATGGCATTGTTCAGCTCCCCAGGTCGCTTTCGTACTACCATAAATCCAGCCATCCTCAAATAGTACCATATCAGTTACAGCACTTTCACCGCCCTGAATCGGCCCATCGGGTCCGTTAGAAATCAGGAGGCGATTCGTGATGGCTTGACGGGGAAGCCCTCCGTAACGTTGTGCAAATAGCGTCATCGAATCACATAGGGTCAAAAGCATGATAATCATGCAAACAAACCGTCTAATTTTTCTCATCATTAAAATTCTAGATTAACTAATCCTAACCCCTTCCTGCTTAATCGAGATATCTTGGGGGATTATATTTAGCTAGGAAAGGTCGGGTAGCGCGTTCATCATTTGCTTTGGACAACTGCTCGTCATCTCGATGGAGATTGCCATAACAACTGAAAAATACAGTATGGTCTTTATTTACCAGTGATCCGAAGCATCCTTCAACACCCTCTGCTTGTCCAATCCAGTGGAATTTCTTCTCTTTCAGATCTAAAACTGTAATAATTTCAAGGGCACTTTCAAGAACGGCGCCTCCATGGTTTCCTGCCATGAAATAGAGACGACCCCAATCCTCATCCAGTGCTATATTTGGTGTGTAGTGACCTTGATCAGGCATCCCAAGTATATGCCCAAAGTTTTCAATTATATTTGATCCTGGATCTAAACTCCAGACAAATCCATCTGTTGATATCGCATAAATAATGTTTTCGGAAGATACCACAGAAGCACGAAAGTCCTTTAGCTTTCCGGGGAGTTCAACATCTAGGTCCGTAAATTTTTCATTATCCGGATCAAACCTAGTGAGACTTCCGATGTCATTGGCAAAGTATACGTAGCCATCTCTATCTAAAATCATCTCCCTTACTCGATCTTCCACTCTACTCATGCGGGCCACCGACTCGTACCGCTTGAGCTCCATTGTCGAAAGATTGACTCGGAAAAACTTTGCCCGGTCCACCGTAATGCCATTTAACCAATTGCGTTTTTCATCATAATATAGGGCCACTATACCACTATTTGGAAATGGTATCCCATAATAATCAACATCATCATTTGCCGGATCATAGCGAATGAGTGCTCCTCCGGCATAACTTTTGGGATAGTACGCCCGGGTATATTCATGACCGTAGGATAGCCCCATGTAACCTGCGAAATAGATGAAGCCTTTTGAGTCTGAAACGATGTTAGAATGGATTTTTCCGTGACCTGGTGTTTCAGCATTAGAGTATAATGCACTTGCCCTGTTCAATTCTAATGCAACAAATGAAGTGTCCCGTTCAGGGTCATAATACATGACGGTAGTGTTGCCAAATCCCCAAGGCCTCTCATACTTTTCTGCTTTGTCGAATGGTCCGATAATGGCATCCGTACCCCAGTGATCTCCTCCGCTGTACCAAACTTTGCCATCGGGTGTCTCCGTAATCTTATTCCAGTTCGTGTTCTGGACAGATTCGCCTTGCCAAGTCAATCCTTGAGCTGGATAAAAACTCAGGCGCATTTTTTCGATATCATCAATATTGATGACCTGCCCACCGCAAATAAAGGGAATTAGGTACAGGACAATTGAGAAGATCAATCTATTCTTGTTTTCCAAAATCATAAAACGGCGATTAAATTTTCCTTTTCGTAATACCGAGTTCATCTAATAGTGATCATTTATACCCGCTATTTTCTAAAGATACGAAGCACATGGTTGAATTTGGTGGGTTAATTGACTAGTCCATTTTGGTTTTCGAGCCTTAATCTACTCAAATCTGGTTAGGTACTACCCTAGTACTTCAGATATTGTCGGCAGGATTGTGAAAGAATAGTTCAAAAAAGGTCTTGATAAAATGTCCACAATTGGTGTTTGTTCTTTCTTGCCATAGCAGCGCTTTTGTAATTAAGTTCAATGGCTATTTCTTCCATACTATATTTTAATGCTCAAAGACGGAGTATCTTCTCACATTTTTCACCCAATTTAGCCAAGAGTTCATCTAATTTCTGTCTCTTCTCTTGTTCAATGAACAGATACTCTGGTGTTTTATAGTCATTTACATCTGGCAAAGTGTTACCCTCTATCTGTGTGACAGACTTCTTTTTTCTTACCTGATTGTTGTAGATACGTTCGTAGATAGCGGCTATGTAGGTTTTGACTGATGCTTCTCCTCGATACTTGCCCTTGCGTACATTAAAAATAAAGGCAATTATACCTTCTTGAAATACATCTTCGGCCTCGATGGTAGATGCACCTCGTTTCTTGAGGAGGTTCAGTACCTCAGTTCTACATTGGCTTTCTTGGTAGTATTGTCTCATATCTCGATGTAGCGCATCCCCTCCTTCCAAGATGGATGCTAGAAGGGTCTCATCATCGATCATGACTTACTTGTAGTATCATAGTCAGAAAGTAAGAATAGGTCTTATTACTTCTGTTTAAGTTATAAAAACATTGTGCTTCTTGAACAACCTGTTGATTACGGAGTCACCAAATAGGTAGAACGAATCTCTGTAGAGGTGTATGCAAAGCACGAATTTTGGTCTATGGTCATTCCTTTCCTTCGAATTGGGCTTACTTATACAATGCGCTTATCACGCATATGATTTTAAAATCAGCCATTTTCTTCTGTATCACATATGATTACATATTTTAGATTTCATAGATAAAAAAGTAGTATAATATGTACCTTTGAGTAGATAACCCCCCACTTTGAACTCATCTAACTTAAAGGCAACGGCTTTGAACGATTATTCCCTTAGGCTGGAACGCATCACTCGTGCGCCTTTCGTGCCAGGTATGCCCATCAAAGAACGAACCGGAAAGATCCTTAATCCGAGCAGATCTACCCTTAAGAGATTGGCTACTAGAATGAATCTTGAGGAGGAGGAGAAATACAACATCATAATGGCCCGGTCACCGTTTACCTGGATGCAAGGTCTGCTGAAAATACGGCAGAGTCCCACGAATAAACCGAGCATACTGATCCACCGCTACAAGTAGGCTATCCACTCTGCTTCCTTCAAAGTGCTCTTAACATTCAGCTGAATGTACGACAAAGGACGCCGGTACCCCGATCTTAAAGTGAAATGAGCATAACCAATCTAGTAAAAAGATGTTCAAGATTGATCATATTAGGAAAGATTATATATATTTGTATTGATTATATGAGTGCCCTTTGTAGGAAGCTCTGAACTAAAGTTTACACCGTTTTTAGAGAGCGCACCCACACCCACTTTAATCCCATGTCTGGCCTGTCATCTGAAGCTAAATAGTATATTGATTTATGTTATTTCCCTCAGATGCAGGCAGACACTTGGATTGAGCATCAACTTTCCTCTGCTAGATTCCTTGCGAACCACACCCTCAATATTGGGATGTCGATAAGTATTTGTACAGATTCATAGTATGCTGCACAACCTTTTCTGTGGTGAAACGCTGTGCATGCAATCGTCCTGCAGTACTAAGCTCAGAGCGAAGTGTAGGACTACTCGACATTTTGGACATGGCTTCAGCGATGTCCTCTGGAGAGTCAGGATCAACCAGAATGGCTCCTGGCCCGGCGGCTTCTGGCATACTGCTTGAGTTAGAAGTAATAACCGGTGTTCCATTATGGAGTGACTCTACCAGTGGTATTCCAAAACCCTCATAGTGGGATGGATAGATTAACGCCGTGGCCCTACGATAGAAGATGGGCAATTCTTCATTGGGTAAATGACCCATAAAGCGCACCCTTGGGGACAATCCATTTTGTACGACAAATTGCCTAACTTTTTTTTCATAGCTTCCGCCTGAGCCCACTACCACTAGTGGCATGCTGCCCTTGGAAATCAACATCGCCCGCAGTATTCCCAGCAGATTCTTGCGGGGATTGATGGCACCTACAAAAAGCCAGAAAGGTTCGGACAAACCATACTTGTTTTCTACACTTTGATCGACCAGGATGTTTGGGATAGGAGGAGGGGGCACTGGAGGATATATCACCCGAATTTTTTCATCTGGGACATTATATAACTCGATGAGATCACATCGAGTGTGTTCACTTACTGCAATTATTGCGTTGGCATGTTTGCAGCTGTACCTCCATTTTAAATCATAGATCTTTCGATCAACATAGGGAAACAGGTCGGGATCGACTTTAAATATGACATCGTGCATGGTGACGACCGTCTTTATACCCCTCTTGTGCAAGTTTAGTGGCAATTCATGACTTAAGCCATGATAGAGGTCGCAGGCATCGGACACAATATCTTTGCTTAATCCTACGGTCCGCCATGCCCATCCTTTACCTGGTCGCAAGCTAAAATCCTTGAATTTTGCCTTATATCGACTCTGCTCAACTTTTTGCGCATAAAGTAAGTATTCATGCTCGACGTGGTGTTTAGCCAATCCTTCGACAAGCCGCCGACTATACACGCCCAAACCAGTGTGGTTGTGAAATAAACGTTTTGCATCGAAACCTATGCGCATACTAATCTATAAGGTTCTTGCGAAAGTAGGATTTCTGCCTATTACTAGCACATCTCGGCAAGGATCATCTATATGGAGCATGTGGGAGTGCCGTCATCAACTTGGTTTTTTCGCTAACTTTAATCGTCATGGGTTTTCGCTTGGTCATAATTGTGGGAGGTCTCCTAATTGCGCATGCGTCGTTGTTCGCTCAGAAGGTGGATACAAGCATGCATATTCGTAGCATTTATTTTGGGGGAGGGAGCTTCTACATTGATCCCATTCAGGAGCAAGAACTTTACAACTGGTTAGATAGTTTTCCGAATATTGAGCAATACGAAATCATCATACAAAGTCACACCGATAACATAGGCAGTAGAGAATTTAACCAACGGCTATCTGAAGGCAGATCCAGATCGGTATTTCATAGATTGATAAATTATAGTCTGCTGCCTGAAGCTATTGAGATCAAAGATTTTGGTGAATTCTTACCCACATATCGTAATGATTCGTATCATGGGCGTTTGAAAAATCGACGTGCTGACGTTATTCTAAAACCACTCTCTCTTTGATGAGAATTGCCGTTATCCTGTTCATTTTATCCAACTTGTTGGCCCCGGTTTTAGGTCAGATCTCAGAAGTTCAGATTGAACAAATCGATGCGATTTTTAAAGAGGTAAACCGTACAGATATGCCTGGCTGTGCATTGGCAATCGTGCAAGAAGGCACTACGGTCTATGAAAAAGGATATGGCATGGCCGATTTGGAAAGACATGTCGCCATTACGCCTCAGACTGTTTTTTATGCCGGGTCCGTTTCCAAGCAATTTGTAGCCAGCTGTGTCCTACTCCTTGCTGAAGATGGTAAGATTAATTTGGCAGATCCAATCGGAAAATATTTTCCTGATTTCCCTGGCTATGGCTCTGCGATTACCATTCAGCATCTGATACATCACACCAGCGGGATCAAAGATTACTTTGACATATTTGAAGATCGTGGCCATAACTACCTCAATCAGATTGCCCAAGAAGAGGTCTACCGGCTCATCATTGAAGAAAATGCGCTGCAATTTCCACCGGGACAGAAGTATAGCTATAGCAATTCAGGCTATTTGATGTTGGCGATGATCATAGAACAAATTACAGGTAGTTCATTTTCCACTTTTGTACAAGAGCAGATTTTTGATCCGCTGGATATGACATGTAGCATGTTTCTGGATGATGCCCGCAAGCTGGTACCAAATCGCGCCTGGGGATATGAGCAAAACTATAATGATCAGATTGAAAATATGATCATGCGCTTTGATTTGGTTGGTTCGGGAGGTCTGTATACCACAGTAGGAGACCTTGCCAAATGGAACAATCATTTTGATCAGCCTACCTTGGGCTCAGCGCAATTCCTCGACAAGCTGTTGACCACAGGTCACCTTAATGATGGTACAGATACCAACTATGCATTTGCCATTCGCCGGGATCGATTTTTAGGTCGGCAAGTCGTCGGGCATAGTGGATCACTAGGTGGCTATCGGTCTCAATTCACACGCTTTCCCGACGATAAACTTACCATCATCATTTTGAGCAACCTAGCCAACTTTAAACCTGGCGAACGAGCTCATGAAGTAGCGAAGATCTTACTCAAACCGCTGACAAATCGATGATTTCAATGTTCTGTCTACTTACGACCGTATTGATGATTTGGTTTCAGTCCTTTTACACTTCCTGCAATTCGGCCCGATATTTATTCACCAAGTCTTTTTGCAAGTCTGGCGTCACCGGCTGAAATTCAGCGAAAGATCTACTAAACTTGGCTTTGCCCTGCGTGATGGAGCGCAAAGTGCTGGAATACTGATACATTTCGGCCAGAGGGACTTTGGCTTGAATCTTTTGATAATGACCTTCCGAGCTCATACCCAAAATCATAGCTCGCCGCGTTTGTAAGTCACCCATCACATCACCCATCACCTCATCATCACACAGTATCTCTACGTCGTGGATGGGCTCAAGGAGTCTAGGTCCTGCTTTCTCGAAGGCGCTCTTAAATACCATGGTCCCGGCCAACTGAAAGGCCATATCATTCGAATCCACTGGATGCATTTTTCCGTCATAGATGCAGACTCTTATGTCTAGGCAGGGAGATCCGGTCAAAGGCCCCTCTTCCATTTTTGACATCACACCTTTCTTGATCGCATTTGAAAACTTGGCATCAATAGAACCGCCGACTATGCACCACAGAAATGCGAGCCTACCACCCCAGGGCAAATCTACTATCTCTTCTTTTCTAACCGTGAGGTCGTCGGGAGGGGGCATCCCTACTGTATAGGGTCCAATGCGCATGTGCACTTCAGCAAATTGGCCAGCCCCACCACTTTGTTTCTTGTGGCGATAGGAGTCATTGGCAGTTTTAGTAATCGTCTCTCGATAACTAATCCTCGGCTTCATAAAATCAATATGAATGTTGTTGGCCTTCTCAAGTCGATATTTGATTAAATCAAGATGCAATTGCCCCTGACCATGTAGCAATGTCTGTTTGAGTTCTTTCGACTGCTCCACAATCACTGTTGGATCTTCTTCTTGAATAGTGTGCAATGCTTTGACCATTTTCTCAAGTTCACCTTTAGCGGGCGCAGCGACAGCTGTTCTTATGCGAGGTTCGGGGAAATGAGTGGGTTCGATTATTTTCGATTTGCCCTTAATACCCAAGCTGTCATTGGTGTGTGTATTCTTGAGCTTCACGGTAACACCAATATCTCCGGCAACAAGTGTATCGATGGAATCCCGATTTTTTCCATTGGAAATGAAGATCTGATTGAACCGCTCTGATGTCGAAGTGCGTTCATTGTATAGTTCATCGCCATGTTTTATTGTACCACTGTACACCTTGAAATAGCTCACATTACCTATACGAGGTTCGGACATCGTTTTGAATACGAACAGAGCTGGATCGCCATCGCCATCGCAAGCCAGCTCAGAACCATCGGTGAGCTTCGCAGCTGGTCGATCGGCGGGAGATGGTGCAATGTCATTGATAAAGCCCATGATTCTACCACTTCCCATATTCATCTGAGCGGAGGCACAAAAGACTGGATACATCTCCTGAGCGGCCAGAGCTATCGTGAGTCCTTTTGCAAGCTCTTCTTCTGATAGAGAGCCCTCCTCAAAAAATTTCTCCATCAATTCCTCGTCATTTTCAGCCGCTGCTTCTACAAGCAGATTATGGAGCTCCTGAGCTCGACCGATTTCACTCTCCGGAATCTCTTTCTTTTCAGGCTTGCCACCATCTGGAGGAAAGACGTACATCGTCAACCTTAAGGCATCAACGATGGTATTAAATCCTTCTCCGTCGTTTAGGGGGTACTGGACAGGAATGACATTTGCTCCAAACCTTTGCTTGATTTGATCTAGACTTTTCTCGAAATCTGCTTTTTCATGATCTAGTTGATTGACCACAAACATGGCTGGAACGTTGTAGCGTTCTACATATTCCCACACCAATTCGGTACCGACTTCTACACCAGACCTGGCGTCTATGACAATGACGGCTGTATCTGCCACCTTCAAGGAGGAAATGACCTCACCCACAAAATCGTCGAGACCTGGTGTATCAATGATGTTTATTTTATTGTCACGCCAGTCTGCATGCATGAGTGTACTAAAAATTGAATTACCTCGCTCTTTCTCGATCGAGGTGAAATCGCTAGTCGTATTTCCGTCATCTATCGAGCCCCTGCGACTGATGGATCCAGATTCAAACAACATAGTTTCAGCAAGGGTAGTTTTACCGCTACCAGAATGTCCCAACAGTGCTACGTTTCTAATATTTTTAGTCTCTAGCGTCATTACATATTTTTTAAATAGGTAAGAAAATTATTAAGTGGTCTTTGAGCACGCAGAAATTCTGTAGGCCTTGACAAGGTTTGGATTTCTTAAGCAGTCACAATCTGACATGTGCACGCAACTTAATCCTAGAACCTGCAGCTCAGCTGGCAATGCCTAAGTCAAAATAGGTATTTACTATTTCTAAACCTAGTATTTGAAACGCTCAACGAGCAAATTTTTAGATGATGTTATGGTGAATATGTGATCCCTTTTAAACCAGCATAGTACCAATGATGAAATACTCTAATGTGACTCACTGTCCGATGAAGATTCTCGTTAGTACGATTTGGATTGCATGCTGAAAACTTGCCATAGATTTATTATTGGGAATGGGTGCCTTCCTTGCTATTGGCAAGTTTTATGCAAAAAAGGACTCTGCTACTGCAGCGGTAATGCAGTGGGTGGATAACCGTTATCTGCCGCTACTTTGAGCTGCTCACAGGTCTGCCTGATCGTCTGAGCAATTGGAATGTAGTTCAAATCCAGCATTGCCTTTGATTTGCTATTGTCAAACAAGTAAGTTTTGGAAGCATTGCGCAGGCTATCCCGTGTGATCACCTTGGCATCTGAAGTAAGCATCGAGGTCATTTTGCTAAAGAGAAAAGCCACTTCGTTCAGTATTGCGTTTAGTCGAATTGAAGGCGACCTCACCCCAAGTTCAGTTGAAATCAGTTGTAATATTTCTTGGTAGGATCGATTTTCTCCAGAGATAAGAAAACGTTCCTGGTAGACCTCCTTCTCCATGAGATGCAGTACGGCTCTGGCTACGTCTCGCACATCTACGAAGCCCGTTGTTCCGGACGGATAGAAGGATAGACCTTGAAATACTTGTTTGAACATGCTCGCACTACCACGATTCCAGATTCCACTGCCAATAACCAAAGATGGATTCAGGATGCTTATGGGAAGCCCTTCGCCACCTCCTCGCCAAACCTCCATTTCCGATCGAAATTTAGAAATGGCATAGGGGCTGCTCACCTTGGTGCCCATGGCATCAGTCGATTCATTGATTGGTTTCCCAAGTTTATTACGGGCAAGGGTAGCAATGGAGCTGATGTGAATAAACTTCTCAATGTTGGCGTCTAGCGCGGCATTGACGAGATTTGAGGTACCTTCAATATTAAATTGCAATAGTTCACGTTTGTCACTGGGTGCAAAGGATACTAGTGCAGCCGCATGAATGATGATACTAGCATCCTCAATATGGTTTGCGATACTGACGATATCCAAGAGGTCTACGTCATGCCAAGACACACTCGATACTTGATTTCCCAGGAGGCGTAAGTCGCTGGATGCTCTTTTGAAACAATGCAAATCTTTGTAGCCAGCTTCCAATAGCTGTCTCACGATGTAGCTCCCTATGAACCCTGAACCACCGGTAATGATAATTTTAAACTGTTTATTCATATTGGTGAGTTGTCGACCAGGTGGGATATAGGCAGCCAGCAATATGATCTGTATAGGAACCAGTACTGCTACCAATTACATTTGGTAATTTTTTCATGTGTAGGTATCCCATAAGTCCAATCAGCGCCGCCTCTTTAAATGCAATAACTTCTCGTGATAGGGGCAAGATGACAGGGTCGAGATCAGCAAGAGCTAGCTGAATACAGTTCATGAGATATTCATTGAAAGCACCTCCACCAGTAATGGCTAATTTGACCGAACTGGAGTTGGGATATCGAGAATTATTGATAACTCGACTGAGCTGGGAGGCGACGTGCCTACAAAAAGTGTGGAGCATATCTTCCAAACCAGCACCAGATTTGGATACCATCGGCCATAAATCTGACATCACCTGAGTATTGTCGAGAGATTTCGGATATGGATGTTGTAAATAGGACCATTGCTCTAAGTGGGCAAACAGTTCTTGATTGAGTTGACCTGACGCTGCTAATTTTCCTTTATCATCATAGGGTAGTCCAATCTGATTGACGAGTCGATCTAGTATCTGATTACATGCGCATACATCCATCGACCTACGTACACCCTGCTCGATAAAGGATATGTTGCAAATGCCGCCAAGATTGATATAGTAGTCTGCCTTTGGCAATAGCATTTCATCAGCCAAGGGAGCCAGCGGAGCACCCTGCCCACCAAGCGCCATATCCATTTGCCTGAATTGGCACACAGTAGGTATGTTTAATTTAGCTGCAACCTCGGCTCCATGCCCAATTTGTAGCGATGCTCCTTGATTTGGATCATGAAAGATGGTGTGCCCGTGCCAAGCGATGAGAGCGGGTCTAATTTCCTCTCGCTGACAGAAGTGCAAAACCATATCTCCAATTAATCTTCCGTATGTATGATCTAGCAGATAAAGATCTCTAGCAGAAAACTTAGAAGCAGCTCTCAACTTTTCTACCCATGCTTGGGGATAAGCTTCTGTCTTACAGGCTAAAAATTGCCAAATTACTGCGTGGGAATTTTTTTTTTGAGCTCGAAGGAGCAGAGGGCTAAATCTAAACCATCTAACGAGCTTCCTGACATCAGTCCGAGGACATCCATCACTCCTTCTTTAAGGCCGCGGTATATTCAGCTACCGCCATTATCTCTTCTTTGGAGAGGATGCTTTCGTAGGGTGTCATCAGACCCTTTCCTTTGGTGATTTGCTCGATTCGCTCCTCCATTGTCAACTCCGAGACTGACAAATCCTTTGCACCATTCAGTGCCAGTTTGCCGTCCAATCCATGACAGGTGATGCAGTAGGTCTTAAAAATCTTATCACCATTTGGCGCCACTACGGCTGGCTCTTCTTTGGCCGGAGCCTGTGCGGTAGTCTGGCTTCCATCAGCGCTTTTGTCTGCTCCACCGCCGCAGCTTATTAAGAACATCACACCTATTGATACCAAGAAAGTTGCTAGTTGTCTCATCGAAAAGTTGTTTAGAATGCGAAAGATAGCAAATGAAGATCAGCCTTAAAACTTATTTGACTGATGCTGCCAGTTATTATAAATTCACACGCAAATTAAACATGAATGAAACGAAAATGTTTATTACACAATACTGGCTCAAGGTCGAAAATCGAGCCTCAAATTTCTCCCTCACTTCAGTCTGATAGCAGCTCCAGATATGAGATACGTTGATTTAAGTCATGAAATCGAGGATGGTATGATCACTTATAAAGGACTGCCCGCACCCCTGATTTGTGATTTCCTATCCAGATCGGATTCTCGGCTGCAATATGAGGGAGAAACATCTTTTCAGATTGGTCAGGTAGAAATGGTGGGTAACACAGGCACCTATATTGATTGTCCTTTTCATCGCTTTGCCGATGGTAAAGATTTTTCTACCCTGTTTATCTCAGATCTGGCTGATCTTGTTTCCCTGCGGATAGATGCGCCCTACCAAGAAGGACTGGCCATTGGTAGATCTCATTTTGAAGGACTGAATCTTGAAAATAAGGCGATTCTCATTCATACCGGTTGGTCGACACACTGGAGAACCGATCGTTATTTCGAAGACCATCCATTCTTAACGGCAGAAGCTGCCGAACTGATAAAGGAAGGGGGTGCCAAGGTTGTCGGCATTGATTCTCATAATATTGATGATACAAATCAGAAGAATCGACCGGTACATACTACACTACTAGGAGCAAACATCTGCATCGTGGAACATATGTGTCAGTTGCATCTAATTCCTCCCAAAGGCGGATTTTTTACAGCAGTCCCACCTAAGCTGCGTGGCATGGGATCCTTCCCCGTACGGGCTTTTGTAAAATTTTGACCTCGCCATGCCACTAATTGATAGCAACTATCGCACCTCACCATTACTCTTCAATGGACATCTGGAGACTATATTTCCCTATCTATATAGACCAGAAATATCAGTGCACTATCACCGCGAACGAATGGAATTGACAGATGGGGACTTCCTCGATTTAGATTGGCTAAAGGAGGGACGCGAGCGACTGGCCATCCTGTGTCATGGTCTGGAAGGTAGCAGCGATAGTCAATATATGAAGGGTATGGCTAAAGCCCTACATGCAAAAGGTTGGGATGTCTTAGCCATTAACTTTCGCTCTTGCAGTGGAGAAATGAACAGATTGCTTCGTATGTATCATCACGGAGAAATCGAAGATCTTACTTCTGTTATAGATTACGTGATACAGACGCGTGACTACCAGGCCATTTCATTATGTGGATTTAGCCTTGGCGGTAATGTTATCATAAAATATTTAGGAACACAGGGATCTAAAGTGCCACTGATCATCCGTAGTGCCATGGCTGTCTCGGTACCCTGTGATTTAGCATCATCGTCTCAGGCTTTAGACCGTTGGTCAAGCTATTTTTACACACGTAGATTTCGCAGATCCCTAAGGAAGAAATTCGAATTAAAGAATCGCATGTTTCCCGGAACCCTAGATTTGAAAGACTTTGAAAAGGTGAAGTCTTGGTATGATTTCGACAGTAAATATACAACGCGATTGACTTCCTTTGACAGTGCTGATTATTATTATACCCAAGGTTCAGCGAATAATTATATTGCTGGTGTGCGAACCACCACTTTACTAATTAATGCAGCGAATGATCCCTTTCTGAAGTCACCTAGTTATCCCTATGCGCTGTGCGAAGCGCACCCGTATGTTTCTTTAGAAATACCAACTCGGGGCGGCCATGTTGGTTTTTGGTATCCTGGGCTACCCCACTCCTATTTAGAAGATAGAGCCAGCGAATTTTTTGATCAACATATTTGAGCTGCGCTCAGAAAAAATTAAAAATTTGGTAAATAGATAAAAGCCATGTCCCATAAAGGTAATGTTGTAATTACAGGCGCATCCTCCGGCATTGGTTATGCAGCAACAAACAAATTCATTGAGGAGGGATTCCGCGTTTTTGCCAGTGTGCGCAAGCAAGACGATGTGGTGATGTTGAAGCAGAGGTTTGGTGAGCATTGCCATCCGTTACAATTTGATGTCACCGATCACAAGGCGATTTATCGTTCAGCGAGCCAGGTCGAGGAGATACTAGGACATGATGGAATCGACTTGCTCATTAATAATGCGGGAGTCGCAGTGAACGGACCTACAGAGTTCATTGATATTGAAGAATACCGTTATCAATTTGAAGTAAATTTCTTTGGATTAATTGAAACCACCAAAGCTTTCTTGCCATTGTTGGGCGCGGATGTTGAGCGTCAATTTGTACCCGGAAAAATATTCAACATTAGTTCTGTGGCGGGACAGCTGGTATATCCTTTTATGGGCCCCTATTCGGCTTCAAAGCATGCTTTGGAAGGTTTTTCCCATGCGCTCAGACGGGAACTCATGGTCTACGGAATTGATGTGATCATTATTGCACCAGGCAGTATCAAGACACCCATTTGGGACAAAGTTGAGGATACCCGTGAAGCTGTTCGTAACTCAGTATATACGGATGTCATCGATAGATTCAGAAATGGTTTGATTAACGAGGCGAATCAAGGCCTGGAGGTTTCTGACTTTGCGAAAGAATTATTTGAAATTTTTCAAAAAAGATCGCCGAGAGCCAGGTATGCCATCCTCAATAATAAATTTACCAAGTGGACCATACCGAGATATTTTCTTTCACATCGAAGGCTGGATCTGCTTATTAAGCGTATGTTGAGAATGGGTTGATCATGGCTCGAGCCGAAAAAATTGTGGGTTATTATTCCATAAAATAAATATTTTTAGCTAGCTACCGGATTCTACGTAATATGTCAGGCATTTTTTTTATCAGAAATTCAAGTATGTATTTCAATCTGAAGGCCCTCCTGTGTCCGGTATTTATGGTGTCGATTTGCATTTTGACTCCCATTTTGGTTCAAAGTCAAATCGATGCAGAAACCGTTGTTGTACGACCAAAGGAGATTGATGATGTTCTCGTGAATCCGGGAATAGGCTTTACCACCTTTCAGCGATTTAACGGAGACACCTTAAACGCAGGTGCTGGTTGGACAGAGGGATTTCCCATTGAGTACCAGTCCTTCGATGGCAATTTAAGTGTGCATGGACAACCTCGAAGTACGATTGCTTATTGGCGCGTATATTGGAAATTTATAGAGCCAGAAAAGCATGAATACCGCTGGAATTTGGTTGATCAGGCACTGGTCACTGCCATGCAACGAGGACAAAGGTTGATGTTGCGAATTGCTCCTTATGGTACCGGAACAGAAAGGGATGTGCCGGACTGGTACCGGAAAATTGTTGGAAATGAGATCAAGTGGGGTCAACGCAAACCCGTTGACAAGTGGGCTGTTGATCCTGAAGACGAGGAATACGCTGCATATTTCGGAGATTTGATCAGGGCAATGGGTGATCGGTATGACGGACATCCGGGATTGGAAGCAGTTGATTTGTCGATTGTTGGAGCCTGGGGTGAGGGCGCTGGTTCGCATTTGTTGACGAAGAAAACCCGCGAGGCTCTCGTAGATGCTTATACTGAGGCGTTTCGGGTAACCCCATTGATTGCTTTATTAATGGATGAGCAAACCAATCAATACGCCAGAACCAAGCGAAAAGTGGGCTGGAGGGTAGATTGTATTGGGGATTTAGGTTTTTGGGCTGATGACCAGAATGGCTGGACACATATGTATGATTTTTATCCTCAGGCTATCATTACGCATGGAGTAAGGGACGATTGGAAATACGCTCCAGTTAGTCTGGAAATATGCGGTACTTTTCTGCGCTGGCGAGATGAAGAGGGATATGAGAAAGAGGATGTAAAGTATATTTTTGATCAAACTTTGAAGTGGCACATTTCCTCTTTTAATGCCAAATCATCTCCAGTACCATCTGAATGGCAATATCTGGTAGATGACTGGTTGAAGAAAATGGGATATAGATTCATCTTGCGAAGATTCAGTTATCCCTCAGTTGCAAATCGGAACGGTAAGTTGACATTTGAAAGCTGGTGGGAAAATAAAGGAGTGGCTCCCTGTTATCAGAAATATCCATTGGTCATACGACTTCGAAATGAAATTGACACAATTACTTTTCTGACCGAAGCGGACATTACTACTTGGTTGCCCGGAGACAATTTGTATGATGGTTCTCTTTTTATTCCGGCCGATATGCCTCCCGGTAAATATCAAATTGAGCTGGCTTTGGCAGAAAGAATTCAAGAGCTGGATAGGGCACCCACCCCAATAATTAGACTCGCTATTGAAGGGGAAACTCCCGATGGTTGGTATGAGATGGGAAAAATTACCATTAAAGAATAAGTCCGAAATTTGGTCAAGGTCTTGGAGGATCTATACATATTGAATTTCAGATCGTTTTCAACAAAAGGCAAAGCCACTTAGCCCAGACCTGGATGATTTTCAAGAATGAAAAGAGCCTATTTTATTTTAGAGTTAAATTATGAATAAACAGATTTTCACATTGCTGGTAATGTGCACAAGTGCATTTTTATTTGCGCAGGAAGGCACCGATTCTGTGGCTCAAGATTACGATCATCCTAATAACATCAGAAGCTATCTATGCAACCAAGCCAGCCACATGACTGCACGAGCCCTCACCAAGATTTCTGATCTCGAAGATTGGACTACGAATCGTGACGACCGGGTCAAGGACTTGGTCGAAATGTTGGGATTGCAAGATCATGGGGTCGCAACAGATCGCCAACCACCGGAAATAACTAAGACCGGAACACTTCAGGATGATGGATTCCGAATTGAGAAGTTTTATTATGAATCCCTGCCAGATTTGTTCGTACCAGCGAATCTCTATATTCCAGAAGGAACTTCTGAACCAATGCCGGCCATTCTCTATGTCTGTGGACATGCGCATACGCAAAAGCACCATTACCAGTCACATGCCCGAACCTTGGCAAAACATGGTTTTGTCTGCATAATCATCGAAACTATTCAGAGAGGCGAGGTCAAAGGAGAGCATCTGGGTGCGGAGTCACTCGGCTGGTTTCACTGGTATAGTAGGGGATACAATCCAGCTGGAGTCGAAGTTTGGAATGGCATACGGGCCATAGATATTCTGGCAGATCTTCCGGAAGTAGATAAGGAAAGAATCGGGGTGACCGGCATTTCAGGTGGTGGTTCCCAAAGCTGGTATCTACCAGCGATTGATGGGCGCATTAAGGCGGTTGCAGCCGTAGCAGGAGCAGCATCATTGGAAGGGCAGATTTGCCAACGTACCATTGATGACCACTGCGATTGTATGATGCCAATCAACACGTATGGTATAGACTTCTCAGATATTGGAGCACTGATAGCTCCCAGGCCATTTATGATCGCCCAGACTACGGGTGATGGTTATTATTCCATTGAGGCGGTTCGCACCATTTACCAGAAGATTAGACCGATTTATTTGCATTATGGGCACCCGCAGAATCTCACAATGATCGAGGCACCTGGGGGACACAGTTATGGAGCCAACAATGAGTTTAGATCCAGCATCTTATTTTTCTTTGAGCAGGAACTCATGGGAAAGGACGCATGGAATGAGGACTTACAGAATATGGAAATCGAAGATCCTTGGACTAATGATCAACTAAAAGCTTATGTGATAGGTGCACCTCCGAACGACCTCACTAAAACAATCCAGGATCGGTTCGTATCTCTGGCAGAACCGCCAGTAATCGAAACTTTGCAGCAGTTGGAGTCTTACCGATCTCAGGTAAAAGCATTTTTAAAGCGGAAGACATTTGGTGCGTTTCCGGATGTTGTCGAGCCGTCAAACGTCCGCCTAGAATTTGGAGCCACGGATTTTGGTGAGTTTGGAACCCAGCACTATAGTTTTGTATCAGAAAAGGGATGGCGATTAAAATTCTCCATACGACGCAGACGATCTCCTCAAGACAAAGCACCACTGCTGTTAGTGCTGAGAAATGCGGGTGAGAAGCGCTGGGCATCCAATGCTTTGTCCTCTGGAGCTGCCGATCATATGAATATCGTCTATTTCGAAACTCGAGGAGTTGGGGAGAGCGGTTGGGATCCTTCACTACAATGGCATATTCGAAGGGCCGCGGCATGGACTGGTCGAACGATCGCTTCTATGCAGGTCTATGACGTGTTGAGGTGTATTCAGGTCTTACGCGAGATGCCGGGAGTTGATCCAGACAACATATATCTTGCAGCACAAGATGAGATGGCGGCCATAGCGCCTTATGCTGCATTATTAGATGGTAACATTAAAGCTTTAATTCTAAAGAATCCTCCTGCCACCCAGAATATGGCCAGTGAATCCAGCGGCCAGGGAGCTGCCACAGAAATGTTAAATTGCCTTCGCATTACCGACTTGCCGCAAGTAGTGGGAATGATGTATCCTAATGAAATTTTGGGATTGGGTGAATTACCTGAGACATATCAATGGTCTAAAGATCTTTATGAGAATCTGGGACAGCAAGGTGCCTTTAAACAGCTTGAGAAGCTTTCGGAATGGGATCAGGATTAGACGAACTGGTACACTGTAAGCCATCTCAGATCTATTGAAAATATCTTCCTTGAATTTCACCTCCTTAACTACTCCCACTTCGGCACAATTTGCGTAAATACAGGAAAATGATCGGAAGGATATCTTCCATCCCGAGACTTGGCAATTATTTCGAAGGTAAGTACTTGGGTGTCCTTGTCGACAAAGATGTGATCGATCTGACGTTGTGGCAAATTATCAGTTACTACAAAGCCCGAAAATGTTCCAGGAGGCCCTTGTGGAATGTTTTCTGAAATCACCTTACTGTCCACAATGGTAAATTCATTTCTTGGTTCCGTAATCCACAGGTAAGGCTCCGATTGTGTGTCGAAATTGAAGTCACCCATGAGCAGAAAGGGAGTTTCAGCTGTCATGCTTTGGATCTTCTCCCTCAGCAGCTTAATACTTTCGAGGCGTGCTTGTTCCCCTCGGTGATCGAAATGTGTGTTAAAAACAAAGATCTCTTTGTCGGAGTCGCGATGTTTGAACTTGCCCCAGGTAGCAATGCGTTCCAAAGCAGCGTCCCAACCAACTGAAGGCTTTTCTGGTGTAGAGCTGAGCCAAAAATGTCCAGAATTAAGTAATTCCCAGTCCTTTTTCTGATAAAATATGGGGGCAAATTCACCCTTTTTATCGCCATCTTCTCTTCCCACACCGATCCAACGATAGCCCTTTATACCACGTCGTACATCCCGACATTGGTGGTGCAAAGCTTCCTGTAAGCCTAAAAAATCTGGATCGTACCCTTCAATTAGCGCTACCACAAAATCTTTTCTATTGGGCCAGGCACTTACACCATCTTTGGGATTGTCATAGCGAATGTTGAAAGTCATCACTTCGATGGGATCTGACGATAAAATGTCTTTTTTACCATGAATCCAGGACCAATAGCTGCTCGCACGCTCGCTCACTCGATGAATGTCTTCTTTGAGTAGGAAGCGATCAGCGACTAGAGATTCAGCTGCATTTCTCACCTTGAGCATGTAGTCATTCTTGTCATTATAGAGGTCGGATATGGCCATCCGCGCATCGTTGGCGTTCGGGGTTTTCGATAGGGGAATAAAGGTGCCTTTGGAGAGATGCAGTTCACCATTGCCTCCTGCAAATCCGCGACGGATGGCATAAGGAATATAGCTGGCAAGAGGTACAAGAAGTTCTACGTTTCGAATTCCTGAAATTTCATTGCCGAGTTGATCCACTTGTGGTGCTAGAGATACATAGGCATCACGGAGTCTTGGAGGTTGCTTGGTAATAATGCCATCGGTAAAACTGGCCCCATAGTCTGCACGATAAGCTTCGTGTATGACCTTAGCCCGTTCAAAGCCAGGCATAGTTGGATAACTGAGCCCATCGATGGCCGTCAACTCCCCAGAAGTAATGGTAGGAAACCGATTGGCGGGAGGGGTAGTGTTGGTCGCGACCCAATCATAGAGTGCAGTAAATAAAGCCCTGAGATTCGGCTTGAATTGTAAGGGATTGCCTAAGTATAGATGATGATCTGCCTTATACGGTTCCTCTGGTGGGAACGAGGGAACGTAGTGTTGAGCGCTGGCAACATGATAGATGCGTTCGTTGGGAAGGGGAGGTATGTCCTGAGCTCCGTCGGGCGAGGTGTGGATGAGACTGGCAGCCCGCCCCCAATACTCATAACCGGTGTTGACATAGAAGATCTTAGGTTGATGGTTGGGTGCTTTATCTAACAAGCCTCCACGAATACGCAGCATTTTATCTTCGATTCTGCGTCCGGTAAAGGGGAATAAATCTGTTGGGTAGAAAAAAGCGGAATAGCGATGGGCGTCTCTGGATGGCTGCGCAAAGCGATGATTGAAACTTCCCCTACCTGCACCGGCGATGATGATTAGCATTCCATCATAGGCTTGGCGACTGCTTTCATCGATATTAAAACCCTGGTACAGGAAGTGTCTTAAGAACCGGCCTGTTTGAGATAGCCCCACAGCAATTCCTTTACTGACTGAGAACAGACATGTGCTGTCATATTTTGCATAGGAGATGATGTCACGGACGGCAGCAAGTCCCAAACCTACTACCGGCGGATCCACAGCATGGTAGACCAGTTCATAGATCATTCCCGCTTCGAATCCCGGTTCGCTATGAATCCAGTGTTCATCCTGGATGATTTGGTCGCCTTCGATTCTGCCGAAGTCCCACAATCGATCGTCAACCTCAATGCGGGGTGTATTCCTACCTACTCTTTTAGTCAGCTTGTGGATGTTGGATGCTGGGTCGTATGCAGGATATCCCACCTGTCGATGATGACCTAGTTTCAAGTTCTGTGTCCGTTCATCTACAGTCCAATCGCTACGTACCAGTCCCGTGATCGGTGCCCCTTCTGGATATTTTGCAATCGGCGTATGGAATCTGAGTAAGGATGTATCCTCAGGTAGATCAAACTGCCAGCCCACCCAAATGAACGTGACCCCTTGTCTAAGCAATAGTCCATCACCAAAGGCCCAGGTATCATTAGGATCTTCAAGACGACCATGTCCATTGAGAAAGATATCGGGTATGAATTTTCCTCCGCGGTTGCTTACCTCCACCATGGCTAGGTCGGATTTACGTTGATCGATCGGTTTGAGTATGACAATATCCGCGCTTGATCGGACCAGACCATCCTCGTCGGTAGGTGTAAAGGCAAGGTCGGTAATGATGACATTCGCATCATTTTCTGGATCTGTGCCAAAGAAGACCTTTCCCTGGAGCAATTCATATGGACCTGCAGGACCCCAGTGCCTGCCTTGCACGATGGTGTCTCGCTCCAATATCTCGATGGACAGCACCTTGGCTTGCGCAGTTAGGAAACTACAACAAATCAAACTGCAAAGTATCAACCTATTCATAGTTATTTGTTGATTAGATGCAAGCAAAGATACAGATCGATACTACAGTTGACTCATGGGTGAACCAACATACCAATAATACATGAGCATGCCAATACGCCAAATAACCTTACGGCAGTGCAAAAGCGATGATCGAGCCTTCAGGCTGCTCTTTACCTTGGGTAACACTGATCACGAGATATTGTCGGCCATCATGCATATAGGTTGAAGGTGAAGCATAGCCAGGTCCGGGTAGTGTATATTCCCATATTAATTCTCCCGTGGTTTTATTGAAAATGCGCATTTTCTCGTCCTTGGTAGCGGCAATAATCAGCAGTCCTCCAGCGGTAACAATGGGACCACCATAATTATAGGTGCCTGTTGCTGTATCTCCTGCTTGCCGGGCACCTTCGTGCGCTCCCAAAGGAATAGACCATTTGAACTCACCACTATTGAGATCAATGGCATGTAAGGTACCCCAAGGTGGCTTTATGGCCTGAAGACCGTCGGAGAGATTGAAAAAACTATAGGCCGTAGTGTTGCGAAAATCATTGGTCGTGGAGGATAGGGTTTCGTGTCTTTTTACTTGCTCATCGATATTTCCATTCTCAAGGAAAACTATCAGGGCTTTAATGGCTTCATTGGGTAGATGTGCAAAGGAAGGCATGCGACCGTTCCCTTCTTTGATGCGTGTGAATAGCTCTGGTGGAGTCAGCCGTGTGGTCACTTCATTGAGGGCCGGAATATCTGCTAGGCCTCCTTCGAGTTTGACTCCATGACATCCACTGCAATGTATGCTGTACAGACTTGCTCCAAATGCTGCATCGGATTGTCCAGCTGGTCGATCTGACACAGACTGTCGTACGGTCGCGACTTCTGGAGATTCATTGGCATTGATGAACAACCAGCCAGTATATGGATCTACAGCTGCTCCTCCCCATTCAGATCCACCACGGGTACCGGGAAAAAGAAGTGTGCCTTGCTGGTCTGGTGGAGTAAAAAGCCCTTCGTAATGCAAGGATTGAAACTTTTCTATTGCTTCCTGATGTAGTTCCGGCGACCTATTGGCAAGATCTCTGATTGTGAGATACTGCCTAGCATAAGGATCCGGTTTGAGCGGAAAAGGCTGGGTAGGCCACGATTGTTCCCCCGGTATTCGAGATGTGGGTACGGGGCGCTCTTCAATCGGAAACAGGGGCTGCCCAGTTACCCGATCAAAAACATATAAAAAGCCGACTTTGGATGGAAGTGCAACGGCATCAATGTCTTTACCAGCTTGTCGCAGCGTGATTAGCGTGGGTGGGGCTGGTAGGTCATAGTCCCAGATATCATGGTGTATGGTTTGGAAATGCCAGATGCGCTCGCCGGTAGCTGCATCCAGAGCCACTATTGAATTGCCAAACAGATTTTCTCCATGTCTATCAGAGCCATAAAAGTCATACGTTGGAGAGCCTAATGGGGCGTATACCATTCCCCTTTCTTCATCGAGACACATGCCACCCCAATTGTTGGCTCCACCCACATATTTATAGGCTTCTGGTGGCCAGGTTTCATATCCATCTTCGCCCGGATGCGGGATGGTGTGGAATGTCCATACCAATTCTCCAGATCGGGTATCATAGGCGCGTATATGGCCGGGAGCTGCACCATACACTTCCGAAACCTCACCTCCGATAATAAAGAGGTCCTTGTAAATAATGCCTGGCGAGGTAGGTCTCACCCAAATAGAATCGGGATCAACACCCAGATTTTTATTTAGATCCACCCTGCCATTGTCCCCAAATATGGTTATGACCTTTCCCGACTCGGCGTTTACTGTATTTTTTTAATTATAAGCGGTTAAGAGGATACTAG
>JABDMH010000136.1 GCA_013001595.1 Saprospiraceae bacterium
AGCAGATCCGTCATTGAGGTATTGCCTATTTTTACGTTATGACAGTCAAGGAAGTACACGCCAATGAATATGCACAATTGTTCACGGGCTATATGGAGTCCGTAGATCAGACACTCGACCTTAGGGAGGGCATGAGAAGTACACTCCAGCCCATTGTCGATTTTTTTTCAGAACTATCAGAAGACCAGGGTGATCTGCGCTATGCTGCTGACAAGTGGTCTATTAAGGAAGTGTTTCAGCATATGATCGATACTGAACGAATTTTTGTCCATCGTCTATTTCGTTTGGGCCGTAGAGATGATACACCTATTGAGTGGTTTCAATCAAGATCTATATATTGATCATCAAAGTGTGGATGAAAAATCACTGCTTGCGCTTATCGAAGAATTCGTGGTAACTAGGCAATTCACCATTAGTGTGCTCAATGGTTTTTCCGATAGTCATCTCGAATTTATTGGCACTTCATCTGGGGCACCCTTGTCAGCTCGGGCAGCAGCATTTATTATAATTGGACATGCCAATTGGCACCTAAATAAGATTCGTGAACTCTACTTTTGATCAATGCTCAAAAGTGGTCAGACACGATGATACCGTCACTTTGGGTCGAGTTGTGCAATCTTATGTTGCATAAGAAGTGCAATGGATTGTGCACGCTCAAGGGCTAAATCTGCTTTAGGACCGGAATATAATTCATCAATGGACTCGCGAAAGAAGTATAGCCATTTATCAAAGTGCTTTGCAGTTAGTGGATACTTTTGATGCAAGACCAAATGCATCTCCATGGCATTTCCACGATAGGATCCGGTTTGAAATAGAATACTATTCCAGAATTCTACTAGACGTGGTAGATGCGCAGCCGGATCAATTTTAGCAATGGAATGAAAGATGATCGCAAGGTCTGGATCAGCCAACATCTTTTTATAGAACCGCTCCATTAGACGTGCAATGTCATCAGATGACGAGATATCTTCCATATATAGTCCTGGTTAAAGATCGTCGTCAGTTTTCATGCTGTTTTCTTCATACTTATCAATATCTAACTCCTCATCCTCATCCTCGTCATCATCTGAATACTTTTCCTCGAATGCTTCACGAATGCCAGGTTTTAATACGCCTTTGGCATTGTAATCGTCATCTTTAGCGATAATGCTTTTGGCCTCTGGAGCAGTCATACGGACGAGGAAATATTTCTCTTCCGTTTCGAAAGGCAGCGCGCTCACCTTCTGGCCATGCTGATTGGTGAAGGTGATCAGGTGTCTGCTAAATCCAAGAGGATATTTTAGCTTTATCTGCTCTTGAATTTCTTCAGCGAGCTTTTCAAAATCCTTAATTACCCTGGGTTTAGTGATCATAGTTTTTGAATTTGTAACCAGCAACTACAAATGGCAATCAACTACATTTAGTGTTTGTGAATCTCTAGTAAGTTCGCCTAGCTCTCTTTTTGGACAATGCTAAAATTTATGCAATCTCTGGTGTTTGTAGTTCGGCCAAAGAATTGCTAATTTCTGAGTCAGATAATTCGTGGCGCACTAATTTTCCGGCAAAGTAGTCTTCGTAGGCCTTCATGTCAAAGTTGCCATGACCACAAAGATTGAATAATATGGTCTCTCTGGAACCTTCGGCTTTACATCGCTCTACTTCTGCAAATACGGAGGCAATGGCGTGGTTTGCTTCTGGTGCAGGAATGATGCCCTCCGCTTTTGCAAAGGTGACACCTGCTGCAAAGGCCTCGAGTTGGTCATGAGCTTGTGCTTCAATTAGTTGGTCTTTGAGTAGCTGACTCACCATAACACCTGCACCATGGTATCTCAATCCACCGGCATGTATCGGTGCTGGGATGAAGTTATGTCCCAAGGTATACATGGGCAGTAGTGGGGTCATGCCCACTGTATCACCAAAGTCATAGCGAAAGACGCCTCGGGTCAGTTTAGGACAAGAAGCAGGTTCACTGGCAACACAACGAATCTGTTTGCCTTCTTCCAGGTTGTAGCGTAAGAAAGGGAATGATAATCCAGCAAAGTTAGAGCCACCACCGAATGGAGCAATGACCACATCTGGCAACTCACCAGCCTTTTCCATCTGCAATACCGCTTCTTGACCTACAATGGTCTGATGCAAGAGGACATGGTTAAGTACGCTACCCAGCGAATATTTGGTGTGTTCGTCCATGGCAGCACGCTCAATCGCTTCTGAAATGGCAATACCTAACGAACCAGGACTGTCAGGATCTGCTGCCAATATTTTTCTTCCCGCCTCTGTTTGGTCCGAGGGTGAAGGTATAACAGATGCGCCCCAGGTATTCATCATCACTTTACGGTAAGGTTTATGATGGAAGCTGAGTTTGACCATATAAACCTCACACTCTATATTAAAGAGGTTGCAAGCAAAGCTAAGTGCACTTCCCCATTGGCCTGCACCAGTCTCGGTTGTAATTCGTTTGACTCCTTCTTCCTTATTGTAAAAAGCTTGTGCAACGGCTGTATTCGGTTTATGCGACCCAGAGGGTGAGCTTCCCTCATATTTGTAAAATATTTTTGCCGGAGAATCCAACACTTTTTCCAGTCCTCTGGCACGATATAAAGGAGTGGGACGCCAAATACTGTAGATGTCTCTAACTTCGTCAGGAATTTCAATCCATTTCTCAGCGGATACCTCCTGCTTGATCAATTCCATGGGAAATAATGGGGCAAGTGCCTCAGGACCAATTGGTTCCTTCGTGCCGGGATGCAGAGGAGGTAGTGGCTTGTTGGGCATATCGGCAGCAATGTTGTACCAGTTTTCAGGGATTTCCTTCTCTGACAGCGTTATTTTTCTCGTCATGTCTTTTTTGTGTTTAATTGAACTGGGGGAAGATAGGATATCGTTCGAATCCCACAAAATGTTTTTTGCTCTAAACAAATAAGTACAAGACCATCAGAATGAATGGAAGTTGATATGACCGCAGAGCTTAGCGAATCAGGTGGACATTGCCAAAAAATCTTCTAGAAGCACCATCAATATATTCTACAACGGTCAGATAGGCAAAGGTACCCGTAGACAGCTGCCGTCCATCCGAGGAACCATCCCATCCTTCTTGTGCTAGACCAGGAGTTATGTCCTCTTTGCGAAATACCAATCTGCCATGACGATCATAAATGTTGAGAAACTTGATATTGACCATCGTTGCATCACCAAAAACGGTTAGGTAGTCGTTGTTTTGGTCTCCATTTGGACTAAATGCATTGGGTACGTAGGCAAATCTCTTGCGACCGAAAGTGGTGAGGACTACAGCTATTTCCTTCTCCGCAATACAACCATTTTCATCTTCCACTCTTACGCTATATGGAACAGTGCTTGAAGCCAAGTCGTTAATGGAGGAACAGTTGGTGCACAGGAGGCTGTCATTTTTAAACCACGAATAGGTCACGTTACGATCTGCTGGTGAATGATATGCCTGTAGCTCAACAATTTGAGGTTTCTCTATTAAGACGTCTTCTGATGTGCTAACACTTAGTAATCCGCAATCCATTTGGTCTAGGGTGTCACCCATAAGAGGTGAAAATGAGTTGATACAGATACCGAAATTACCTGCCTGGGTCATCTCACTGCCAACTTGAAGATAGATGCGCTCACCTTTTCGGATATCCTGAATCCAATGAACTGCTGGACCGTGCTGCATAGTATTTTGACAGTCGATGAGCGTTAGATTTGCACAAGAACCTTTGTACAAGGCTGTAGCAAATTTCGTCAGACCATTTTGGTCATCGTCTTTGGAGGACGTCGCAATGAATAAGCTACTACCCGCTGCAACGAAAGTAAACCAAACTTGAACATTGGCACCAGTCTGGCAAGTCATCTCCTGGTCACTGATGGCGGCCTCGACATTAGAAAAACTTCCTAAGTCAGAGCACCACCCACCTATCGAAGTTACTTCTAATGCATTTATACAATCATCTTGCTCCATCTGTGCGGAAGAGATATATGGCACCAGCCATATACTAGCGATTGTAGCATAAAAAATCGGAGTTCTGTCGGTCAATATTTTCATCCTTCGTGAAGTGCTTTATGGAAGTAATGCTACTTGATTCAGGCCTTTAAAGATAGCTAGGCACAAACTCTGCTGCATTAAAATGATGAACTATTGATCAGTGTTCAAAATTCGATGGAATAGGGTTGTATTCACATCTTTGCTAATCCGTTTTATTGGCAGCATTCCCAGACGATTATTGAAACGAATGGACCGGATGTTCGGTTCATCAACAGCCGCGTCGATGTAACTGAACTTTAGATGACGGAAGGCATAATGAACAACCGCTTTCGCAGCATCTGTAGCATATCCTTTGCCGCAAAAGAGGGGTAGCAAGCCATACAATAATTGAGGTTGGGGTTCTTCGAAGAAAGGCCAAAGACCAGCAAAACCCACTGGTTCCCATTCGGGTTTGGCTAAAATCTTCCACAAGGCCCAACCATCTTGTTTAAGATCAAGCTCATTTTGATCGAGTATGGATTTACTCTCTTCTTGTGCGATCTCGTCATCATCCCATAAGTACTTGCGCACAAATGGATCTGTAAACATTTGATGCAGTATTGTAAAGTCTTGCTTTCGAAAGGGCTGAAGCTTGAGTCGTTGGGTAGTCAACACAAGATGAGCAAGCATATTCGCTATTTACTTCTTCGACGATTTCCTTTGGATCGAGACTGTCCTCGGCCACGGCCCGACTTGGTATTCTGGCCCGACGATCTACCATGACCTCCTTTTCTTCCAAAGCGAGATGGTGGTCGCTGTTTAGGGTTATATATGGGACCTTCGCCCAGGTCTGCCGGTAGCGGGATTTTCATGACATCACGCTCAATCAGGTTTTCGATCCGACCAAATTTATACATGTCATCTTCGTTAATCAATGTCAAAGCTACTCCGGTCGTATCCGCCCTAGCTGTCCTGCCAACTCGATGAACATAGTCTTCGGCATCATTAGGTACATCATAATTGATCACTAGATTGATGTCTTTAATATCAATACCTCGGCTCAATACATCGGTAGCTACCAAAATCCTGGTTCGCTTTGATCGAAAACGTGCCAGTACATTCTCCCGTTCCGATTGTTCCAGATCTGATGAAATACCCGCAACCTCAAAATTATTTCCTTTGAGCGCCCTGACAATTTCGCCAACTTTCTTCTTGGTTGAGCTGAAGATCAGTATGCTCTTGTATTCCTCTTTCCCCTTAACAAGTTCAATAATTAGGGGTGATTTTTGATGATCGTAGGTCAGGTAGGCTGCTTGCAATACACCTTCTGCTGGTTTAGACAGAGCTAAGGAAATCTCTGCCGGATTATTCATGATTTGTTTAGCGAGTTGACTAATCTTTAGAGGCATGGTGGCACTAAACATCAGATTTTGTCGCCTTTTCGGAAGGTAAGAAATGATCTTTTTAATATCCTCGTGAAATCCCATATCCAGCATGCGATCAGCTTCATCTAAAATTAGATGCTGTATTTGATCAAATTTTACATACCCTAAATTGAGGTGCGATATTAGTTTTCCCGGGGTAGCTACAATAATATCTGTGCCCCTAGTTAGGGTTTTTTTCTGTTGCTCAAATTCTGGGCCGTCCCCACCACCATAGATGGCCATGGATTCTACTGGAACAAAATACCCTAACCCTTGAACCTGTTGATCTATCTGCATGGCCAACTCGCGCGTGGGAACAATAATCAAAGCCCTAATTTGATGGTCACTCTTCATACTGAGCAGATTCAAAATCGGGAGTAGGAATGCTGCAGTCTTACCAGTACCCGTCTGAGCACATGCAAGGAGGTCTCCACCATCAAGGATGATGGGAATCGCCATTTCCTGGATCGGTGTAGCTTCCTCGAAGCCCATATAAGAGATCGCCTCAAGGAGCTGATCGTTTAGTGCTAATTCTGTAAATTTCATAAATGGTATTAGAGCTTATCAAAGCCTGACAAAGATACCGATTTAAATTTTGCTCTCCTTGCATTCTCTTGAGGAGCAAAGTATTAGTCTCTTCGACGATAAACGATGGTGTTTTCTCCAAAGGTTTTCACCTGATTATATGATTGGGATATCTGCGTTTGAAATGGACTAGGCACTTTATCACGAATGACGTAATAAAGAGGTTGCTTAGCTCGTATGTCTTGAAAAGCCCTATTCGTGTCAATACCATAAGATTTGATCAGATCTTCTTTATATAACAGAGACGTATGGACATATCGAGTCGGTGGATCTGTGCCACATAGATAGTACAGAATGTTTTTATCATTAGTATAGACCAGTTTATCCTTCGGCAAATCTTTTTCTATAAAAGATGCAATTTCCCTGATGTGGTCTGGCTTTCGATAAAGTTGCAAGAACTGATTGACCCATGTGCATAACAATGCGACAGAAAAGGCCACCAATATTTGTCTTTTAGAGATGTGTTGTATTCTTTGAAATAATTTGGGTTGTTGGTTGACAAATGCTCCGATTAAAAAGGTAAATGGTATCAGGGCTTGGTATAGATAGTGAAAATAGTATTTACCGGTTACTAGGATGCCGGTCCAGGTAGACAATATCCAAATAATCCAGATAAAAAACCATTTGTTACCTTGTTTGCTTTGGCTGTATATGTTATAAATACCCAGTATAAATACTAAAGATATTGGAAGAAAGGACAGGTAAAACTCACCAAATAGTCCGATTGCCTTAGCAAACGAATGTTGATTGCTATATCTTGACGGGATTAGGACTGTGGCTTGCAACAAGTCGTCGAGATGCCCATAAAAGTAATAACATAGAGTGATCGTTAAAATCGGAATCAGGAACGACATACCTAGCACTAGGAGCGATTTTACTAGTCTGTTCAATGGTAGCATCTTTACCCAGACGATAATTGCTAGATAGGGCACAATGTCAAATAGGATGTGATATTTAAATGAAAATCCAATACCAAGTATAATTCCGGCCCAAAGAAAATCCCGGATGGATTTACTTCTTGTCATTAAGTAAAGCGACCACAGAGAGCAACAGACAAAAAATATTTCGGTATTGCCGGACCAACTCCATTTGTGTAGTGAAGCGCAGAAGACAAATAGTACCCCTGTCAGCATGGCACCTGTTTCCATACCAAACAGGTTTTTATGTGATTTATATGCAAGCAGCCCGGAAAATCCTATTACAATTGTTGTGAGCAAGCGAATGGAAAGTATGGAATCGCATATCGACAAGATGGCGGCAAAAAGCACATAGATTGCTGGTGGCTTTACATCGATGTTATGTACATAGGGCCACTGCCCAGACAGTAGTTGGTCAGCAATGATGATGTAAGTAGATTCATCATGGTCGATGACTGCAGGGAAGAAGGTCCAGAAGCGAAATCCAATGGATAGTGCTAAGAAGAACAACACTCTTTGATAAGGGCTGAGCAACATAGGTGGGACGGCGAAGCTGTGTAATTTAAATGTGGAAAAGAGGCGTTAAGATAAGGTTAATTTAGTTGACTGTAAAAGACAATAGTGGTGCGAACGTTGTCTTATCAGCAAGTGGTAAGATTAACTAGGATGATGTCTCGCAGCGGTGCAAAGTATGGGATCTGATTGATGGTTTAAACATATTATTCTATGTTCGCTGCGATGGCCCATTTGTAGACATATGGAGAGAGGAAGGATACGTAAGTTCGGGAGATATCTCCTTTTTGGAGTGGGTGCGCTGCTCTTGATGCCTATGCTATTGTATCTATCCATTCAGATTCCTACCGTGCAGAATGTTGTCGTCCACAAGCTGACTGGATTTCTGAGTAAGAAATTGGATGCAGAAGTCAGCGTGGATCAGGTGAAAATTAAATTATTTAAGACCGCCTCACTAGATGGTATTTATCTCGAAGATCTTAATGGTGACACACTGCTTCACATTTCAGAATTAGATATAGATCTTGGATTATTCAACCTGTTTCGAAAGGAAATTGAAATAGACCACCTAGCCCTGCGGAATTCTAAGATCAATTTAAAAAGGTTACAGGGAGACTCAACTTTTAATTACGAATTTATACTCGACGCTTTTTCAAAAAACGATCAAGATACCAGCAGATCTGCATGGAAGTTAGGAATAGGTAAAGTGGAATTAGATGACTTGTTTTTTTCGCAATTGGATGAAATTGATTCTAGCCACCTTGTAGCAGACTTGGTAAGACTCCGCGTATATGTGGATGAAATTAATTTACCTGAACGTAAACTAGCACTTAATCAGATTGGGGGTTCAGGTACGATGATTAAGTATGAATATTGGTCTGAGGTGCCTGCTGTAGATACACTCTCCCAAAGGGCAGCACCTGCCAGATTTCCCGGTACTTCCTGGGATATTGCGCTAAAGCAATTGCGATTGGAAGATGGTGGATTTGTTTTTGCGCAAAGGCATGCCGATCGAAATGAAGAACATGTTGACTTTCGAAATTTAGACCTAGATATAGGTCACCTTTTTTTGGATGAGTTGGTATGGTCTGCAGAGCAATTGGATGTTGTTTTGAGACGTGCTAGTCTAACTGATCATAGTGGTTTTGCAATCAAAAATGTCAAAGCTACCCTCTACATAAATCCTGAAATGCTACATATCAATGATTTTCAGGCAGAAACGCCATATAGTGCCATCGAAAGCAACACAGCTCTTGACTTTAATTCTTTTAGTGATTTGTCCCAATTTAGTGATTCGGTCTACATAACGGCATATTTTGATGATGCACAGATAGGGTTGGCGGACCTTAATTATTTACTGCCAGTGTTGCAAGAGCAACGATTTTTTAATAATAAATTGAAAGAGATCATTCGTATTGATGGTGGTGTAAAAGGCACGCTGTCGGAACTGAACATTGATCATCTGAAAATTGAGGTGCCAAACCATTTGAATCTTGCTGCGAATGGTCAGGTTACTGATCTCACAGGTGAGCAAATAGATTTTGACATAGCCTTGACAGATTTTAGTACATCGTATGATGCGCTGCGTTCACTAACAAAAGATGTTGCCCTGCCAGAAGGAATTGCCCCTTGGGGGGATTTTGATCTAACCGGTGATTTCAAAGGCAGCATTAATGATTTATATGGTAGAGATATACAATTGAAAACCAGTGGAGTTACAGGA
Source organism: Saprospiraceae bacterium (assembly GCA_013001595.1). Classification (GTDB taxonomy): domain Bacteria; phylum Bacteroidota; class Bacteroidia; order Chitinophagales; family Saprospiraceae; genus JABDMH01. The sequence continues at coordinate 9,109 of JABDMH010000136.1, forward strand.
TTTATAGGAGATTTTCGCATCCGCGGATTGCCAATGGTAGATCAAGCGGTATTTGACTTAGAAGTAGATGCACTTCGCAGCATCTCCCAGGATCTAGATGGTTTTGTAGATGGAGGAATGCCAGATGCTGTGGATAGCTTAGGCGCATTTTTCTTTAGAGGAGACTTCCACGGCACTTTTCGGGAGTTTACGGTAGCAGGCGATTTTATATCTGAGGCAGGTGATGTCAGTACTAATTTTGATATCAAATTTGCACCAGACTACACCGACGCTATATATAGCGGAGATATTTCGACAGACTCTTTCGATTTGGGAAAGATATTAGCCGATGAACATGTGGGATTCTTGTCCATGGATGTGTACTCATATGGGCAGGGCCTAAATGAGTCAAACTTAAAAACAGTGGTCATTGGTGATGTTGAGCATTTAGATTTGTTGGGGTATGCATATGAAGGTCTTGAGTTAGATGGTAGATTTGATAAAAAACAATTTAGTGGCCATGCTGAAATATCGGACGAAAATATTGATTTCGATTTTGAAGGTGTTATAAGTCTCAGCGATTCCATTAGTAAGTTTAGGTTTAAATCAAGGGTGGATACGATTAACTTTAAGGCGCTCAACCTATTGGATACAGAGTTGGGACTTAGTGCGCGTCTACGTTCCGATTTCAGAGGACCTGATCTCTATAGTATGGATGGTGGGATAAAGGCCACTGGTCTGTCTTTATCTAATTTGACACATTCTTATCGCATTGATGCGCTTGATATTACTGCTGAGATGGTTCCAGGTGAAGGAAGGGAAATCAAAATCGAATCTGATATTCTCGATGGTTTTATCAAAGGTGATTTCACCATTGGAGACCTACCTAGCATGATGAAAAGTTATGTGAATAACTATTTTCCAATAAATGGAATAGACTCGGTTGTAGTAGCAACAGATTCATTATTCTCTGAGCAAGAAGACACCATTTTACCAGACCAGTCATTCGCATTTGAATTATCATTGATAAATACTCAGCCAGTAATTGCTTTGGTAGCCCTTGATTTGCAAGTGCTAGATACCGTATTGTTGTCTGGGGGAATGAATGCATCTACGAGAGAAATGTCTTTGGATGGATACCTTGGTCGACTTGAATATGGGTCAATCTCACTAGGCCCGATAAATTTACGAAGTAGAGGAGATGAGCATATGCTGGATAATGTGCTAGAGGTGAAGGATACTCGTTTGTCTGGAGATATTCACTTCCCATATTTGTATGCCGATGCTTTATTGGAGAATGACAGTGCATACTTTAGTATACTCTTGGAGGGGGATCGTGATTCTTTCCCTGAGAAATTGGGTTTGGCTGCTTTACTGGTGCGTGAGCAAGATCTCTATTCAGCAACCCTAAATGATGTGATCACCCTAAATAATAAGACTTGGCAGGTGAATCCACAAAATCGAATCCAGTTTAAGGACAATTATTTATCGATCTCTGACCTCACCATGAGTCATAGTGATCAAGTAATCAAGTTTTTCTCCAAAGATCGGGTAGAGGATAAAGACTACACACCAATAGGGGTGTACTTTGAGGATTTCCGAGTGAGGGAGATCAGCGATTTTTTGGATCTGCAGGATGCCACCTATGACGGTGATCTCAATGGTGAACTAGTACTTCAGGATGTCACTCGTAAAGTGAGTTATCTGGCAGACCTAGCTGTGAAAGACCTTACTTTTCAAGATGAACTTGTGGGTGATCTGACGATAAGTTCAGAGCAGAAATCTGAACAACGCATCGACCTGATGGTCAAATTGGAAGGTGGAATAAGCGGGGTCGATCTACGAGGAACTTATAACCCTCAGTCCTCTGCTATAGATATTCAGGGTGAAGTAGATCGGTTAAGACTTAAGAATCTAGATCCTTTTTTCAGGGACTACATTGAGCAAAGCGAGGGTGAAATATCGGGACTTATTGATATTCAAGGCACCACAAAATTGCCACAAATAAATGGCAGCATAGAGTTGGAAAACGTCTCTACAATTATTGACTACTTGCAAGGACGCTATACTTTGGACAACGAAGAACTGGAGATCAGACAAAATGAAATTTTATTCGAAGATTTTACATTGACAGATCCTGAAGATCAAAGCGCTAAAATCAACGGTAAGATTGTGATCGAGAGTGTGGATGAGTATAGCTTGAGCTTAAAAGCCACAACGGATAAGTTTACCATTCTAAATACGTCATTGAAAGACAATGATCTATTTTATGGAAAGTTGGTTGTGCGTGCCAACGTAGACATCAGTGGTACTTCAGCGAAACCCATCTTGGACATGAATGTTCGCACACTTACAGGGACAGACCTCGCTATACGACCCTTGTCTTATGAAGCTAGTTTTCAACAGGAAGACTTCATCATTTTTGCCAATCCCGATGATTATATGCTGGATACCACCGTCTCCATTCAAGATTTGTATAAGTTGTCTGAATATGGTATTGAATTAACAGCCAACCTCGAGTTGACACCGTCAGCGAAACTTACCATTGTGGTGGACCCGACCACTGGAGACAAATTGGTGTGCCGGGGTAGTGCCAATTTAACCGTTGATGTGACCCCCCAGGGGAACCTATCGATTCTTGGTAACTACTCGATAACAGAGGGGCAGTATGCTTTTAATTTTCAGCGGGTACTCAAACGTACTTTTGAAATTGAACCTGGCAGTACGGTGTCATTCATTGGTGATCCTCTGAAGTCTCGCTTTGACATTACAGCGAGGTACTCGGTCAGTACTACAACCTATGAATTGATCAGAAATCAAAGTACGCTGAGTCCGGCAGAAGAGTCTAGGTCGAGGCAACGTCGTCAAGTCTTTGTGAAATTGGACCTGGAAGGGAACTTGGAAGATCCGGAGGCAAAATTTGATATCGTGCTTTCAGAGAATAGCGGTGCGGGTGTCACCAGCAGTGTGAGTAGCAAGCTTTTGCAATTGAGGGAGGATGAGTCATCGATGAACAAGCAAGTTTTTGGTTTATTGATTTTCAATAGTTTTATCGCCGAGGAGCAGAGCGTAGGAGCGGCATCTCTAATTGCTGACGCTGGCCAATCAGCGATTCTAACCAGTGTGAGCAATCTGTTGTCGAACGAATTGAATCGGTTGGCCAAACGCTACATTAAGGGTGTGGATCTCGACTTTGGTGTAGGTTCCTACAGTAGTGCTTTTGATGATGAAAATTCCCTTATTACCGAGCTTCAAGTGGGACTAAGTAAGAGTTTGCTCAATGATAGGCTTACGGTAAAGTTGGGTGGTAATGTGCAGTTTGATAATAGTTCTAGGGAGGATCTGGCTGCCAATCAAAATTCAACTTTTTCTGGTGACTTTGTCCTGGAGTATAAATTGACAGGAGATGGTGATTATCGATTGCGTTTTTTCCAATCATTGAGCAATGAAGAGAATCTTTTTGAAGCTGGAACCAACTATTCTGAAACAGGTGTCTCAGTCTTTTTTACACGATCTTTCAATAGTAAGAAATATCAACTACAGATTGAGGAAGGTAGCAAATCAGAATAAAATCGGTCTGCTTTAATAAAATTATGTTAAGAGTCATATCATATCTGTGCTTGCTGTTGGTATTGAGTAGCTGTACTGTGGGTAAGTATATTGATGATGACATACGTCTCTACGGAGGAGCATCAGTGGAGTTGAGGGAGCCTGATTATTTTATTAATGCGGGCTCGGTAAGGGCTGACTTATTAGATATTTCGCAACCAAAGAAAAATAGGGGATTTCCTCTATGGATTCATTATGCTTTTGGAAATCCAGAGCGAGAGAGAGGTTTCGGAAACTTCATTAAACGGCAGTTCGGTCAAGAACCTGTTTTTTACAGTGATGATGAAGTTGAACGGTCGAAACTGGGTATGCGCAAGTTCCTTTACGATCAGGGTTATTTTAATGCTACCGTAGAATACGACAGTATTCACCGAGATCAGCGTGTACATGTGCGGTATGTCGCAGGAACGACTGGTCGGTATCGTATGCGGGACGTCCATTTTCCTAGGGATAGTAGTGCCATGGCTCGGGTGGTCGAAAATCTAAGGCAACATACAGAACTGAGATCCGATGCATACTATTCACTCGAAAGGCTTGTCAAGGAGCGTAGTAGAATAGGCACCGAGGCACGAAATCAAGGATTTTATCATTTCACGGATGAGGACATCTTTTATTTTGTGGATACCAATGCGGTCAATCGGACCGATTCTTTATACGCTGATATTTGGTTGAGGATAAGGGCACCGAGGGAAGGGGAAAATTATAAACAATACAGAATCGGCCATAGCTATATTTATCCAAATTATGATTTGAGTTTAAACTCAGTCGAAGGGCTCTTCGACTCCACGGTATACGGGGACTTGCGCATTTTTCAAAACACGCAGATTCTAAAACCCAAGACACTGGATGAGTCCATTACACAAAATTATAACGATATATACTCAGAAGAGCGGCAGATCGCGACCACTAATCATCTGTTAGATCTGGACATTTACAAATTTGTCAATCTGAATTATCGAATCCGTGAAGTTGGAGACACCAACTACCTTGACAGATACATTTACTTGACACCGGGCCAAGTGCAGACTATTTCCGCAGAATTGGAAGCTACTACGCGAGCCAATACATTGGGTATGTCGATCAAAGGTAGCTATGCACATAAAAACCTTTTCCATGGTGCAGAAAGGTTGGACTTGAGCTTATCTACTGGATTTGAGAATGGTGGGCGAATACAGGTGGGTGATGATACCTTACGCAATAATTTGGTCGAGTTGACGGCCAGGGTGGATCTTTCCATTCCAAGATTTGTCGTTCCCTTCGTGAGAATTGATCAAGGATCAACATTCCATATCCCACGAACTAAGATTGGCATCCTGGCAAATTTTCAACGCCGCAGGAGCTTATTTACATCGAGAAATTACAAATTTACATTTGGATACGATTGGGAAGAAACGCGAGAGAAAAGGCATCAAATAGATCTATTCTCCTTTAACATCTTTAATATTTCTCAGAAGTCGGAGCCATTCCAGCGGTTGCTGGATGAGAATACAAGACTGGAAAGAAGTTTATCAAATCTGCTCATCTTAGGTTCGACCTATATCTATACCTACACTAATCAAGAACTCGACAAGCGAAAGGACTACTTTTTCTTCCTAGGACAATTAGAGGCTGCAGGAAATACCAGTTACTTGGCATCTAGGATGTTTAAGGGTACTAGTCCGGAGCCATATCGGATGTTTGGGCGCCAGTTTTCGCAGTTTACAAAATTCGATTTCGATGTGCGCTACCATTGGGTGGGAAGGAACAGCAGCTTGGTTACGCGCTTTGTGCCAGGAATCGGAATACCATACCTTAATTCCACAAGTTTGCCTTACATCAAACAATATTACCTGGGTGGAGCCAGCAGTATGCGGGCATTTCCCATCAGGAGTCTCTTGGGTAGTTATACACCAGATGTTGAGAATAATGTTGCTACCATTAGTTTTGAGCAGACTGGTGAAGTGAAGTTGGAGGGAAATATTGAATATCGATTTGATATTTTATCTGCACTGTATCTCAAGGGTGCCTTTTTTCTGGATGTGGGCAACACTTGGCTCCTGGATCCACAAAAACTAGAGGCAGATAGGGCGAAGGTTTTTAATACCAATAGCTTTGCTAGCGAGTTGGCATTTGGGGCCGGAGCCGGTGTTCGAGTTGATATACAATATGTGGTGTTGCGGTTGGATTTTGGTGTTCCGTTGAAGAAACCATTCTTGGAGGTTGGTGAAAGGTGGACCTTTGGTCGAATGGGAAATAGAGGTTGGTTTAAGGATAATCTCACATTGAATATCGCATTGGGTTATCCGTTTTAGAGCAGATTACGGCCAAGGGCTGAACGGATGTAGCTATGTGAACTTTTCTTTGATAATCTGCTGTCCAGTGACTTTAGGTGTGATCCAAATGGATGCCGGTTAACTCTTGTTAAGAGATTCCCCGGAAGAGACATTCGACAGAACCATTGGCTTACAATATGTACTCATTTAATGAGCATCACCAAAAAAGGCTATCTTATATGGAATAAGCCAGTCAACAGCATGCGCTACGAGCTAACCCACGATTCCATCGCCAAACAAATCTACGACAAGGCGTCTGGCGAGGTCCTACAGCGACGGAAGATCGAGCGAGCGATAAAAGAGGCACATCTAGATTTTCAGGAGCGAGGAGCAAGCCTAACCCAAGAGAATGCTGATCATTACAAATCCTTTTTGAATCAGGTCAATATAACTGACGATGAAGAGGCATTTGTCGTCGATGCGAGTAAGACACTACGTAGGGCGAGGATACTCAGGACTACTGGTTATGTAGTTATTGGGGCATTATTCGTCATCGTCCTAGGCTGGGCGTTGCTTACCTTCTCCTACGCGATGGCTCAAACTGCAGAGAAACAGGCTATTGAGCTTGTAGATCAAGCCAAAATTGCTCTTAACACAGGCAACCTAATTATGTCACTCCGGCTCAGTCAGGCCGCATATGACATTTGTATGCCTAAAAATAGAGTCCTAAGAATAGCATGGTGGGTACAAGGCTTTTTTACATTTCCTGATTTACCCTTCGCGGAAGTGGATGAGGTGCTGAAAAAGTGCTTGTCATCAAAGGAATTTGCTGCTCTGAAAATGCAGACTGCTGGGGAACGGCCCACACCTAAGGAGACCTTCGAATGGCTACAGAAAGCAGATATACCACATTTGACTTCTGAGGATAGCACCACATTCAGGCTTAAATGAAGCCACTGGCCTCGGTAATTAAAGTAATTTGATCACATAGTTTTGAAAAAAAATCCGCCGATTCTATTCTTTTCTTTCGCCAATGACCAGGATCAGTACCTGGCCATGCTCAAGCAGGAGAGTACCCAAATTTATGATAGTCTGGAAGATCTAAAAATTAAGGGATTTATCTCCATCCATCGTGAAGAAAGTGCCGATATTGATAAGATCTTCGACCGGTTTTCTAAATACAAAGAAGACATTGCCATCTTTCACTATGGAGGTCATGCGAATGGAACCCATCTGAAACTTGAGGGAGATGCCGGTCATGCGGAGGGACTGGCACAATTGATGGGACAGCAGCCCAATCTCAAACTGGTATTTCTAAACGGCTGTGCTTCTAAGGGGCAGGTCCAATGTTTATTTGATGCCGGTGTGCCGGCCGTAATAGCCACTTCTGTTAAAGTTCAGGATAGCTGGGCCTTGAACTTCGCCCGGTATTTTTACAAAGGGCTCTCTAATGGTCGCACGATCGGTCAAGCTTTCAGACACGCCCAGGCGTATCTGAAGACCATCCCTGGTTCGATCTCCGCCAACTATTTGTATGAACTACCGGCATGGGGTAAACCTGTAGATAGCATTCCCTGGGGGTTGTACATGAATCCCAATGCAAAGGATGATATCACGTATTGGCGTCTGCCCTATTACAAGCCAGTGAGTTTTTCACAAGATTTGATTCAGTACATCCGGGAGAGTTTTCCCAGCAATCGCTATATCGTTCAATACGTACTCGAAGAGATGTGCAACGACAATCCAGATATTCTGAACGATATGTATGAAGCGAAAGCCGGAGAACGTGTAAAAAAAGACAGCAGCCAATACCCCTGGATCCTGATTGAAAATTTTCCCTGGCCAATAGGTGCTCAGATTCTCAAACTATTTCAATTTCGGGGTCCCACCTTAGAGCGATTGGAGCACCTCGTCAGCACGTATGTGCTGACATCTCAGGTCTTGTATTATATCATACTGTCCGATCTATGGATGAAGTGTCGTGAGGAGAAAATGCCTATCCCTTGGGCCAGTATTGACATGGACAAGTCGACCTATTTGGAATTTGATTTTCTGCAGCAGGTTAAACCACTCTATGAACAGGTGCTCAAAAAGGGTACCCCATTTGTAGATGAATATGAAAAAATCGTTGGAGATTTAACAGAACAGGGAAGTCTGCTCCAGAAATCGCATTTGCACCTGGAATCGCTCAAGAAAACGCTATTAACCCAAACGCCGCAACGGGATGTTGACACCTTATGTCTGCAGGCAGAGCAAGCCTTGGTCCACATCCTCAAGGCAGCCACATTTCTTTCCCGTTACCGGATGTTAACCGTTCGTCAAGTGGGTATTTTTAGGCCACGTTTCGCTGCCCCAGAATATGAACTGGATATGGGACCACTCAATGCCTCCCATGATTCGAGCCTGAGCCTTTATAGAGATGCCGACCGGAGAAAAAAACCGACCATCTCGGACAGCACTTCAATCGTGCTTGTTCCCAGTGAAGACAGCATGGAACATTCACTCAATTTATCTCCCTTTATAATGGATAAAAATACCTTCGCGCAAGTGAAAAAGAGTGAATCCACCGATCAGGATAAGATCCCCCATGTCTTTGTCATGGGCTGGAAGGAGGATGGAGAATTGCACTATCTGGATGTAAAACACAGCATATTTACCGCGGCTAAAAAAGTTTCGGACCAAGTTCATACGGGAATGACTTTAGATGACTTTGTGGAGGGTCGAACCATTCCAGAAGTAGAACCCAACGATTTTGGCCTGGATATGGATCCAGTGCAACCAGCGGACAGCCCGAAAGTATTTCAATTGCTGAAGGATCAGTATGACCAGTTGGTCGCAGACCAAAAAATTTAGTTCATGGCAGAAAGTCCCTTCCTCTTTTTGGCTGCATATGAGAAAAAAGACAAGAATAAATTCTTTGGCAGGACTAAAGAGGTGGCCCAACTCTATAACGCGGTACATGCTTCTAACCTCATTTTACTTTATGGCACATCAGGCACCGGTAAAACCAGCTTGGTCAATTGTGGTTTGGCCAATCAATTCCACGATACGGATTGGCTACCCATTTTCGTTCGGCGCAACAGCGACTTAAATCAGAGCTTGGATCTTGCGGTCTCTAAATATGTCCGTTCCACCGGCAAGGATGACACGCTGGTCCAACGAATCCGTCATATCTATCGCGAGCAATTTAAGCCCGTTTACCTCCTTTTTGATCAATTTGAAGAGCTCTATATCTTGGGATCTAGGCAAGAACAGGGTGCCTTTCATGCGACAATCGCAGACTTGCTTCAGTCGGGCGTTCAATGCAAAGTTCTGCTGATCATGCGAGAAGAGTATCTGGCTTCCCTAGATGGATTCGAAAAAGCAGTACCATCCCTCTTTGACAATCGGTTGCGCATTGAGCGGATGAATAATCTTGGCTTAAGCAAAGTCATTTTGGGCACGGCCCAGGAGGGTAGTATTGAGATCGCTGAACCCAAAGTTACCGTCCATGGTATTCTTGACAACATTAGAGATAAACGTGAAGGGATCGACTTGACTAATCTACAGGTCTACTTGAAAGAACTTTGGGATTTAGATATGGAAAGGCAGACTGGAGGTCAAAAACTTCCGGATGAGAATTACGTTGCCCGATTTGATCCGGCGTTAGTGAAAAAGGCAGGGCGTATTCAAAATGTGCTCTCCGATTTTCTGGACAAGGAAATGGAAGCCTTGGAGTTGCGGCTGGAGCAACAAGGAGTAGAGCATGCCGAGGGACTGCCGTTGGAAATTCTCTTTACCCTGGTCACGGATGACGGTACTAAGCGGCCCATGGACCTAGAATCGATCGTCAAAGGTCTACCCAAGCACCGTCGTCTCGATTCTCAGCATTTGCAATATTGTATGAAAGAATTCGAAAGGATTAGATTACTGACGCCTTTGACCAGCGATTAATTTACCTTTTGTATCTTTTGTAACTCGTCACATGAACACCCGTTGACTGCAATGCTATGGGATCTTACATGGCATCAGATTGATGCTAAGCGAAACCTCAGCATGTTCAAATTAAATAGATAAAATGAAGAAAAAACTCTATGCTTTGTTCGTCGGAATTAATGACTACCCCTCACCCGTTTCAAAGCTTGGCGGCTGCATCAAGGACGTTGACAATTTGGAGAAATTTGTCAAGGATCATTTAGCGGGAACTCATGAGATCAACATTAAACGATTGATTGATAAGGAGGCCACATATGAGCAAATCATTACCACCTTTCGATCTCATTTGGGACAAGCAGAATCAGATGATGTGGTTTGGTTTCACTACAGTGGCCACGGATCTGAAGAGACTACTGCCGAAGAATTTAAAAATACGATTGAACCCAGTGGAAAAGATCAGACACTGGTTGTGTACAATGCACGACTATCGGGTGGGCATCATCTGGCAGACAAAGAACTAGCAGTTTTGCTGCATGAATTGACAGAAAACAGACCCGAAGGCCCACCCCACATCGTAGTATCTCTCGATGCCTGCCATTCCGGATCTGGTACCAGGGATCACCCTCCCGATCTATTTAAAACACGAGCAGCACCATCAAGTGGAGGTGGGCGTACATTGGACTCATACGTCGATGGCTACTACAGCGCGCAGTGGAAGGCTGAGAAGAGATTGAGTGTTCCGGTGGCACCCCACATAGCCTTCTCCGCCTGTGAAACAGTACAACTCGCTGGTGACCTCAGTTCGGGAGGTGCATTTTCATCAGGGCTGGTTGGAGCCCTTAGGAAAACGAGAGGCGATATCAATTATGCAGACCTCTTTCTCCGGGCGAGATCGTCTGTGCAGAAGATCAATCGTAAGCAGACTCCCCAATTTGAGACCATCGGCAGTTTTAATCCGTATACCAAATTTCTCGAAGGTTCTCCACATGGATCGCCGGACATGCATGAGGTTAGGAAGTTTAACGACGGCTGGTACATTATGTGTGGAGCTGTTCATGGCCTACCTACTCAATTTGACGAACCCATTGAAATTGAAATATGGGAACCAATCCCTGACAATGAACTCAAGGGCTTAGCCACCATTGTCAGTGTGGGTGCCCAGAAGAGTAAAATAGACCGAAGTGGAAAAGTTAAATGGAAGCAGCTATTGGACATGCTAGACCCAGGAGCAGACCCTTATCGTGGTGTTATAAAACATCTACCGGCACCTCCAGTAGCGGTTTGGGTACATGGTGACCCCAACGCAGTCGCACAACTAACCACGGATTCTGGGGCGATTTGGGATCATTCAAAGAACATCATTCCAGTGACAGAGACGACAGAGCCTAAGCCGAATCTGGAAGTGCTCGCCGAGGACGGCCATTATCGCATTCTGGATCACGAGCTTGGCAAGCAAGCTTATGCAACTAACAAGGCAACCATCGCTGATGCCAAACAAATCATGCAGAGCCTGGAGAGAATCGTAAGATGGCGGCGAACGGTTGCATTAGCAAATCAGGATCCCAAGTCGCGTATGCCAGACCTATTCCGTTTTGAATTGTTGGTTCACGATACGGAGCAGGGAGCAACCATCTATTCAAATCCCGATATCAAAATTTATCCAACGCCAGACAACAGCATGGAAATCAAGGACGAAAGCACCGGTGATATTGTCGGGCATCAGCTGGGATTTCAGCCACAGGTCGTATTCAAACCACTCAAACAACGACTCTACTTTTACGTTTTTCACCTGCGTTCCAATTATAGCATTCTTTCTTATGAGGGAGAAGTCGTCTACATTCCCGCTGATCATCCAAAAACTGGAAAGATCACATTACCTATGTGGACCGAAGAAAATAAAGAAATCCGCGGATGGGGTCCAGACCTAGATGAGAATGAAACTAAGTCTTATTTTAAACTTATTGCAACATCAGAACAGTTGGATTACCATACCCTTGAGCAGATGGGATTAGGAGACGACCGCGATTCCGGCGGAAGGGCCTGGGGTCACAACAAGATATTTAATGATTGGACTGCGAAGATGATTGCCGTGACCCTGGTATGGAAAGGAAATAATATCCAAGGTGCCAATGCGGTCGAATTAGGCGATGGGAAATTAATCATCAGGCCACATGAAAGTGTCAAAGCGGGGGTCAGTCTTGCCAATGCACCCACGGGAACGAGAAATGGCGATCCTGGTGCCAAGCTGACTCTGTTTGATTCACCAGATATGGAGATGTTGCATTTTAATGCCAGAAGAGATTTACTTGCTGAAAACATTCTGGAGTTAAACGACCTTGAAATACATGATCCAGGCATGCTGGTTGAACATCCTCTACAGATCGATCTCGCACTAGAGGCGGATGATGACCTAGTCGTGGCCCTCACATTTGATGGTGACCACTTCAAGGCCATCGGCACGGGCGATGCAGAAAATGATAAGACAACGGTGAAGATTGGGGAGCTGCCCAGCATTCAGCTCAAAGAATCTCCTGAAGGTATGGTGGCATCTCCATTCGATGAAACCCCCCAGGACCGGAGTCTATTTTCGGCCATGAAGATGGCTTTTTTCAAGGTTGTCCTAAAAAGGGAAGATGCAGTACATACGCTACGCTGGGCAGAGCCAGCATCCATGAAACTTCATGCAGAAGGATTGAGGGGAAAAGTCTCGAGTGGCAAACGCATCTTACTGCTCGTTCCAGGATTATTTGGTGACAGCGATGCTATGCTCAAACCCTTGGTCGAAGGAGACGCTCATGAGGAAGGACAAAGGTGGATCGATCAATTTGATTCGGTGCTGACCTTTGATTATGAGAATCTAAATACGCCTTTGGATCAATCAGCGGATAAACTAAAACAAGCACTGGAAACCCATGGTCTACATGAAAACGAAGAGGCCCATGTGGTCGTCATCGGACATGGAATTGGTGGCTTGGTAGCAAGGTGGCTGATCGAACGTCAAGGGGGCAATCAATACATCGATCATTTAATACTGGTCGGTGTGCCTAATGATGGCTCTCCTTTTGGCAAAATCGATCAGGCAAGATCATGGAGCACCACCGTGCTCGATTTTGCCATCAACTTTGTACCCAACATCATTCCATTTTCAGGATATGTCCTAAAATTTCTCAAAAATGTTGGCGAGTTAACGGGTACGCTAGGAGATGTGGCTACCGGTTCCAATTTTCTCAGTACGCTTAATCAGAGTCCAGACCCAGGTATTTCCTATACCTTGATTGCAGGTGATGCTCGAGATTATGAGGTAAAAGGCGGTGGCGTCAAACGCTTTTTTGAAAAAACACAATTGCAATTAGGAGCGCTGTTTCAAGGCGATCGTGGTCACGACACCTTTAGCTCAGTAACCAGTGCTCAAAATATAAATGGCTGGAAAAATAGAACGCCAGAACCCCAAATATTGCCAACGGTTACCAGCCACCATTATAGTTATTTCACTAATCCTGATGTCCTGGAGCAATTGGCAACCAGTGCTTTGGAGAAATAATGTGGGACACCGGGAAATTCTAAATTGACCTGGATTCGAATCTCCCGCAAGCAACCGATATAGCAATTGTTTACGGACACCTGGCATTGCTTGAATGAGGATTGTCATTTGAGAACCCGACCTCGTCAATTCGATTTTTACTTGCCGAGTTGCACGGCGCGTTGCATGGCCCGGTATCTCTTTTTCCATTTGGCCTTATTCTGATTCAGGCCGTCATCGATATGAACGGGATCTTTCGTGCGAAATTTACCACACCAGCGAAGACTCGGATCATCAATGATGGATTTTAAGAATTGTTGCACCGGGCTAGCCACTGCGAGGTATTTCTCCAGGGTTCTTGAGTTGGCCCACTTCTCATCTCCGTAAACAATATTCATATCGATGCCATGTCCGGCCAGGTGATTAGAAAAGATCGCCGATTGCACAATGGCACCCCTTACGTTGGTGGTGGTGCGGAAAGAACTAGTAATATGCAGATAGATGTCTGCTTGTTCGGCATACTCGTTTATTTTTTTCAACGATGGTACAAACTGCCGATCGGCTCGGCAAGGATTACCGCGGAACCGCGAGCCTTCAAATAGTAACAGTGGTGATCCTTCACCCGGCAAATTATTGCTCGCTAGATCGCTCCAATTGCCCCATAATAGTGGTTGATATGCTTTAGCATCAAATTAATAAGTGGACGTGTCAACAAATCGCCATCCGATTGGATGCCATGGTCTTTGGCATAAGCAATAACTGCTTTTTTAGTATTCTGGCCATAGAGGCCGTCGGCTCCAAATTTAGCAAAGTTGAGTAGCTGACCGTACCCAAAGGTGTGCAGCAAAACCTGAATGGAAGTGATGCTCATCGCGGTGCCAGAGAAAAATATTTTTTCGTGCGCATGTCGGATGAATAAACCCGCCATAAAATATACATGCCTGGAAGAAAATCATGACCCTGTAAAATTAATTTAAGCAGTGCATTAGAAACGGAAGAGCCATCACTGCGGTTATTATTTTTTTGTGCAAAAGCTGCCAGGGCGGCGGAGGTAGCCTTTCCATAATCACCATCGGCTTGAATAATGATCCCATTTTAATTCCTTACGGAAACCCAGTTCAAATAACGTCCGCTGTAGATCGCTCACCGAGGCTTTGTCAGACGAGCCGGCGAACAAAGTCTTGCTGACATCTCCTTTTTAAATTTCCGCTTCCAGTAAATTTGAACATTCCATGATTATAAGGCTAGTCTCTGATGAGCAACACTCAATAGAATAAACTATTGAGTGTGTTTTGATTTTGCTTGTCAGCAGTTACTTATTCTACCGTAAATTTCGTTTCTCCAATAATGTAACCGGTTCCATTTCTTAAAACGACTGTATATTCTCCCGCTTGATTACGAAACCTAGCCCTAATTGGCGCTAATACCCGGTAACCGACGTTAGAAGTATTTCGTTTAACTTCAAGCGACTCTTCAAATGAGATAAGGGAACCGTCCGGTTGTCTTAGTTCAAATTTTACATCTTCTGTTACGGTTGATCTGATACCAGCGTAAACAAAGATAGGTTCTCTATTCCCGAAGTTGGTTTTTGCTGTAGGTAACCTTCCCCTGGAAGGCAATGAGCGCTGTCCGGTGGTGAAGAAATGTTTTTTGTCATTAATAAATGCATGTCGAGCCTTATTCTCAATATCGATGGAGGCGTCGCCATCCAGCAGACCTTTAATTGAGATTACAGTGGAGACCACCTGATACACATCTGGATCTCTTCCCTCAGCTACATCATCTAACGATTGCATTTGATTCTCGATAACGGCAATCAATTGTTGCCGCTCCTTAGAGATGTCACTAATAGAATCTTTGAGTCTGCTAATCTGATCCCTTTCTGCAATAGCGGTTTCAGCTTCCCCCTCGGCCGTTAATCTTGCGGCTTCTTCCAATTCCCTTTTCTCACTGAAATTCAAAGCTGCAACGCTGGCCAATAGTGCGATGATTGCTAAAGAGGCAAGCAAACCGTACAACCGAACTCGTGACTTTTTTTGAGCAGTTACAACAGCTTGCTCCGCTTGTAATTTTTCCTTGACTGCCTTTATCTTCTCTTGTTCCATCTCGGCCTTATCCGCCATCAATTGAGCTCGCTTTTTCTCGGCCTCCACTTCAATTTCTCGACGTTCTTGCTTAATGAATTCTTTTTGACTTGCATCGACAAAATTCAACACATGTTGGTCGACATCCAGTAAAGACAGGAATCCGGAAAATTCTGCATGTTGCTTGCGATTGAGAAATTGCTTAGATGCCTCATATTCAGTGTAACTATTCATCAGTCGTTTGCGTACCTCGATCAATTGGCGTTGCTGACTGGTTCGTTTTTTATTAATCAACTGTGCCAGACTGTCATGTGCCAATTCTATGCTGTCTTCCGAAATTCGTAATATTCGAGAACGATCCAAAGCCGCAAATGCCGCTGCGATGGCTTTCGGACCAAACTTGGCAAGTTTTTTTGCAACCTCAGCATTATGCACGACGTATCTATCCTGCTCCAGCTTATATCTGACTGGAATTTTAGTGCCTTCACCCGTAGCAAAAGCATCCAGAATCTGCCCGACTCCATTGTCCGGAAAGTCATCATGGTTTTCAGACAAAAAGGTCTGAATCTCTAATTCTTGATCGTCCAGGAATCGATCCAACACATCTTTAATTTCACCGAATGCCTGAATTTCCTCGGAGGTAATTTCCAGAGGTTTTATGCCATTGAAAGGATGCCCATGAGTCTCTAGGTAATCTTTTTGATATAGTTGATCTAAATACACCTGCAAATAAGGTAAGGACACTATTTGATTCTTGTCGCCGATGTTTTTAATCATCAAGGACATCAGATCATCCGCTTCTTCCTTCGGTTGAAGGTGAATATCATATTTATCAAAAGAGGACTGGATCACATTCTTGATCCCTTTAGGCCCCATCCGCTCTACCCTCAATCGAAAATCTAATAGTGCTGGGATGGTCCGCTCAAACGGGTACAATTGTCCCAAATACTCCTCACGTACAACAAAAAGCACTTTGGTAGAAAGATCCGCTGATATCAACGTTTGGATGGCCTCCATAAAGGTTGCTTGTTCTTCATCGCTTCCCATGATAAATAGCTCCTCAAACTGATCAAAAATCAGGTATACTGGACGCGAATATCGTTTGGTGATGTAGGCAATGTTTGACACCAAATCTCCCATATCCTTGCCCTGCAAGGCAATATCAAGCGCATGCGATGTGGAAATGTTTATATCATCGTTACGCCGAATGAGAAAGGGATACCAATCTGGACCTTCAAATCGGCCAGCCAGTCCACAGAGGATTAAACTCGTCTTACCAGTTCCTGACAAACCATAAATTAGAACAAGGGGTGTTTTAAACACCATGTCATACAACGCTTCGATCTCCGTATCTCTGCCAAAGAAGGCGTCTTTCTGCTCCACGGTATAAGCGTCGAGAAATTGAAAAGGACTTTTCTTTTGATTCTTCATGCCGGACTAAGGGGTTTTTCAAATAGGATCTTTGTAAAAGCGTTAAATTGGTCCTTGATGATTTGTAGATCTTCGCCTTCCCTGATTAATAGTGGTGGATCATTGGGTTGATACACGTGCTTAAAGGCAAAGGCATCACTGTCTGGGTCATAGCGGTCAAAAAAATACAAATTGGGCCGAGAAGCCTTATCCACAAATGCACTTCGATCGATCACAAACGGACTTAAATTGAGATACTCGTTTGCCTTACCTAAGCCCTTTCGCAATAGCACAGAATTACAATCTAGCGAGCTCTTTCCTACCAAGAATTTCTCCTCCAGTTTTTCTTTGGTGGGTTCCAAATTGATGATGCGATGTTTGAATCGGGGGGTAGGTCGATGTGGATATTTTTCGACATCAATGGCTTTGATGGATACCAGCGAATAATTGGCAAGAAAACCGATCTCTTTTACAAAAGCGGAAAGATGCTTCTCTCCGACGACACATAATTGCTTTGCTTCCGATTCCTCGATATGACCTTGCAGCTTATGATCGAGCGTTTCAAAAAATTGGACTGCCGATGCAAAGTCTGTCTGATCATTTATTTTCTCAGTGATACCTGGTAATTCTTCCATGAAATAGTGTATTCCGTTCCGGCTAAAGAAGCCCTCTAGGGAATGCATCAGATCCCCAAATTTGACATTCGATTGTTTGGTAATACTGGATTGGAAATATTGCCGCAATACTTTTCTCTGTTCATCCGTGATCTGTACTGCCTGGTCAGTTTCATTTTCATCTTTTACTCTGGTCAATTCCCAGATCTGGGACAATGCTGTGAAGGCCACAATATCGATTAGCGTGGCATAGATTACATAAAACTGCTGCAACCTATCCAGACCAACTTTGTGATAATGTTTGCGTTGTGCGGTTCCCGGAGCTGGTTCCACCAGGAGCTTATTGATCTGCTGAGAAATCGGTCGCGGCAATGCTGCTTTGATCAATGCAATTTTATCTGCCACCGCATCCTCTGTATCTACAACTTGAAATTCGGATTCACCCATTTCCTCAAAATCTCCCTCGTCCGTACTAGTCTCACTCTTCAGGATGGTCTGGATTTCCTTCCGATAAGGTGACAGGCTTTCCAGGAGTGACTGAATCAATAACTTATTAGGTTCATATTTTTCGTCTGTATCAAACTCTATATTTGAAGGGAGTTGCCAAGTGAGCACCGATTTTTGATCGGGTAAGGTGAAAAGGCCCCAGATAAAGCTTGGCGCAGCACTTCCCCAACCGGGTAATTCATGACTAAGCGAAGGTTTAATGTTGGGATCTCTCATGGTAACCTCATTCTTACCGGCAGCAAATGCGTCATCTATGGAACCTTGGTTAGCTAGTGTTTCGAAAAAACGCATGGAAAATTTCGCAGCTTTATTATCATCGATTTTTGCACTGGTGGCTAAAACTGCGGCTACATTAGCTTTCAAAAGACCTTCTACTTGTCCACCCGTCGAACATCCATTGAGGAAGACCAAGCGTAATTTTGGACAAGCGCCCAGAAAGCCGGCCAGGCCCTCTGCATGTGCAGCTTGGTCATCAAATAAAAGGACACTTTCGTCGGCATGACCGCTGTACAAAAACAGTATTAATTCATTGCGATAATTCGTGAGATCCGCTGCGATCTGATCGGGAGTAATGGAAGGCTTGATGATCAAGCTAAACTGCTTGTTGACCGACAGGGGCTCAAGTACCTTTCTAATCGATTCCTCTTCCTCGCTCAAAAAAGGCAGCTTAGAATCACTGTCAGAACTGTTTGCAAAAGCTAGGTAGATAACACTCATTTTTGGAGATTTTCAATATGGTTGCTGAAGTCTGGATGTTCCAGGTTTGGGATGGAGGTAGAGAAAGATACAATTCTTTTGTTAACCCGAAGATACTACTTGACCGAAAGGAAAAATCGATCATTCGTACAATTCCCCTGATGCGAAATCATCAACAAAAAAGTCTGTCTATTGAGCTCTTGGATGACGGTGCTAGATTCTTAATCTGTTACAGTTGCACTTGTCCTCTTCCTTAAGGGGGTTAGTATCTTGATCCCTATATTCCACCAAGATCACTAAAACCTAGTTTCTTGTGCGACAGTTGCTTTTTCGCCCCACAGGCATTACTGGATGTTGTTAATCAAGATGGTAATGGTAAAAGTCTGCCAGTCCGGCTCAAAGGGATCCAATGATTTTCGGGCTTCGCGCATGGGATAAAGAAAGTCAGCGTCGATCGGTAAACCCAAATCATTCATCGGTCAGTGTTAATGGCCTCTGTAGCAATCCAAGTTGAATGTAGGTCTTAGCCATGTCTCCCAGCCGCGCTATATAATCTGAATATCGATCAAGGTTGAGTTAATAGCTGAAGAAATATTGGCTTCAAGATTGGATTATTTCAATTTCATAAAAATCAATTAAACCATTGGAGCAAAAACAAAATACCTATGAAATAGAGAAATACTGATTGGATCGTATAAATTATTTCGTACTCCAAATAGGATCATTAAATTCAGGTGAGATAGCAGATCCACCGTGCAAAGTATCTGGAAACTTCACTCTTTTTGACCGTCAAGAGATCTCCGTAATTTGAAAGGAAGCGATGATCGACCTAAATAACTTCGTTTTCTGATGCGAGCAATCTGGATCATCTGCACCAATCGTCTATTGGGTAGTATATGTAAAGATGGGCACTTTATCGAAGCGCCCATCTCTATATCAAGATCTGTTTTAGACCGCTTGCTTAGCGCTCTCCTCCACCGGCTCCTGAAATATCTCCGCGCGAACCCTGACCATTTAAAGCAGCTATGATCACCCCTAAAAGACCAACTTTTATGATATTATACACCGAGTCAATTAGCCACATAGATAGAGAGCCAGGAGTTTCGGTAGCATGTCGCATCAGTGCATAAGAAACATACACCATGAGTCCAATCATCACACCGTACCTGATACCTCCCATGATTCCACTACCATCTTTGATGGGAAATAATCTACAGAATACATAGCTGAAAATAACATAAGAGAGAACCAACCAGAGAAACAGTGGTGTGTCGCGCATGATGTCGGCTAGACCTTCATAAGGTCCAATAGTAATCAAGGCATACCACAGATAGTCGATTAGAAGCAGGAACACGGTTCCCACGGCTGTGCAAATGAGCATTTTTTTCATTTTCATAATAACTTGGTTTTTCTGTTAAGAAATGAGAACAAAATTGATGGTGGGGAGCGGAATTCCAACAATCACTCAATTTTTAGGAAGTCGGAGTGGCATTTTCACTAAATTTAATAAATATCCAGCACTCGAAGCCCAGTGTTTTTACCTGAGAATTTGATGCACACTTGATGACGGAACAGAGCAACAGAAGACTCGCAGCAGTGATGTTTACCGATATTTTGGGCTATACGGGTATGGTCCAGGAAGACGAGCAGCTAGCCCTACGTACCATGGCCACGCACGAGCGGCTGATAAAGGAGTACGTGCAGGCATATCATGGTCGAGTAATCAAATTTTACGGAGACGGTAGCTTAAGCATGTACGAAAGCGCTGTTGACGCTGTGCGATCTGCAATAGAAATCCAGAAGAGGCTGCGTCAGGCGAAGGTCCCAGTAAGAATTGGTATTCATTTGGGGGACGTCGTTCTTCGTGGTCAAGATATTTTTGGTAATGGTGTAAATATTGCTTCGCGTATTGAACAACAGGGAATCGCTGGTTCCATTCTAATATCGGATCGCGTGCAGCAGCAATTGACAAATCAGAAAGATTTGCGGACAAAGTATCTTGGCTGGTTTAAACTTAAAAATGTTAAAATTCGAGTTCCGATCTATGCCGTAGATGCAACCGGCATTTTACTCCCCCCCAAACCAAATCTCTTCAAACGATGGCAGCAAACACAAAAATGGCCCTACTATGCGGGTCTTTTGATTCTTGGCTTGAGTGCCGTAGCACTTGTTCAGCAGGGTAAATTGAAATCTCTCCTGCATGGAGATCTGGATGATGTTTTCAGGGAGAGGAAAGAAGTCATAGCCGTTCCAGTTTTTGAAAATTTTACTGGAATTGATTCTCTAGACTTTATTGCAAAGATGGCTTCCCACTGGATCACCAAGGGCCTTTCTGATATCGGAGAATTGCCTGTTGTAAGTTATGAGTCTGTAGAAGATGAACGTCCTGTCAACATGGCATCGCTTTCCTCACTACAAAACTTTGGTCGCAGCACAGGCGCAGTAAACTTAGTGATGGGATCATTTTCCAGAAGAGGAAGAGATTCATTAGAATTTAGCACCTTCGTTAAGAAGGCAAGTACGGGCGAGGTTGTGTCTCTTGACGTTCCTAATATCTATGTTTCGATGAATAATCCTTTGCCAGGGATTCATGCCATATTGAATCACCTCAGGGGATATTGGGCAAGTCGCAATCTACACCTTTCTTCAGTCCCCAGTTACGGTGCCTACCGCAGTTTCATCGCAGCAAAGGCAGCTTGGAATAAGGACAGAGATCGGGCCGAAGAATATCTGCTTCTATCTATCCAGCAAGATTCTTCCTTTTTTGATTCCTACGATTTGTTGGCTACGCATTATACGAATGAGGGCAGATATGTAGAAGCCAAAGAGGCATTGGAGACCCTAAAAAGGAGTATCAATGGGTTGAGCGATCGTCAGAAATTGAAAGTGCAATTGCGAGAAGCTAGAATTTTCGGTGATAATGTAGATGCTTTTAGGTATAGTCTGGAAGAATATGCAGAAAATCCACAGGACTTATTTGCCAATACGGCTGCAATGGTTTTTGCACTGGAGTCTGTAAATGAGCCTGAGCAATGTCTGGAGATATTTGATAGAATTTCATTAGATAGTTTGGATTTTGGATCATGTTCTTACTGTAATGAAAGAGTTCATTTGGGCTTACTTGCCCACTTGCGTTTGGATGATGTGGAAGAAGCTAAAGAAATTGCCACTTATTTTCCTGCTCGGCTCCCATCCCGAAAATATTTTGTAGGACTGATTAGGTTAGCTGCACGTGAAAGTGATACTCTACTGGTAAACCAAATCATTCAGAGGGCAAAGATTCAATTGGAGGATAAGACCAGCCATCGATATCTGTATTATTTGGCAGCAGAGTGTTTTCAATTATTAAATAATGAGGAATTTGTTCATGTTTATGCGCAAAAGACAATTGATGCTTATGAACACAGGCCTGATCGCACAGTTGCCAGGGCATATTATTTGCTGGGTAAATACGAAAGATCTATTCAATTCTTCGATGTATTGATCGCTCAGAATCCTGAGCACATTGCAAATATTGGACAAAGGGCTATTATTCAAGCGAGGCTAGGAAATCTGAAGGATGCTGAACGGGCGATCTTAACGATGGAAGGTTTACGGGCTGAATTTCAATTTGGAGATGTACCATATCAGCAAGCCAGAGTTTATCTCAGTATGGGCAAGACTGATCAGGCACTGCTAAAATTAGAGCAGGCCATTCAAGAAGGATGTCGTTTTTATTATTGGCTCTTCGAAAACGATCCAGATTTAATGACACTGTTTAGAAATCCACGATTTCAAGAAATTGTGCACCCATCGAGATAGCGTGTTTGCCTAAATACGATAGAATAAACTTTTTCTATGCGATGGTCTTGGTCAAGCAGACTTCATGATTGTATTCTCTTCTTAGAAATTGGATAGGGCGAAAAAGGTCGGTGAACTTGGGGTACCTTTTTAGATCTCATCGACGGAAATAGATCGTCAGAACTATGCGGACTTTATTATGGTAGACGTTGTCTCCCATTTTTTACCTTTTACTAAATAGAGTTCCGTGGCCATTCTCGGTAGCCTTATGAAATCTTTTACGGAAGTGTCCGCTAAGCTTCCGCTAGATGGACAAGACCCTGTGACTTCCCAAAGGATTCAACTTAAATCAATGCTGGATCGGGCATCTAATACTTTATTTGGATTGTACTATGGGTTTAGTAAAATGGAACTATGCAGGAGCGGTGATGGGAATAACAGCAGAAATATCCAGACATCACATTGCCCGGTCATCCAGATTATTTTGCTCTGAGCAGTGGAACTACCGGTAAGGAGAGTAAGCGTGTCCCCGTTACAGCAGATATGATAAAGAGCATTCGCAGTATTGGTGTCTCACTGCTACGAGATCTTGCCTCTTTGACTAGACGGACCAAGTACTTTAAACCCTGATACCCATCGTTGACAGTGTATTTATATATATTTGAAATTAATATATGTACATTGATCCATCAACAAGCTGATTCCGCCATGAGAAAGACCTTCGTACTTGATACGTCCGTTCTATTGTTTGACCATAACGCCATTACAAATTTTGAAGAGCATGATATCATCATACCAATTATCGTCCTTGAAGAATTGGACCAATTCAAGATTGGAAACAACACACAAAATTTTGAGGCAAGAAGTGTTATTCGGCTACTGGATAACTTATCTGAGGACCAAAGGCTTGACTCCTGGGTCTCACTGGGAGAAAAAAAGGGAAGATTGAAGATCCTTATGCACCATGGATCCTCTGCAGACATGGAGGTAGACGCGGAATCCATTTTCGGATCCACCAAAAATGACCATCGCATTATCAATGTGGCACTACATATGATGGCAAAAGAGAGTCAGTCCATCATATTGGTCACCAAGGACATAAACCTTCGCCTCAAGGCTAAAGCGTTAGGTCTGCAAGCAGAAGATTACAAGACAGGTAAGGTCGAAGACATGCTGCAAGTAGACAAACGCCTACCAACCATTGATGAGCTAGATGCAGAACTAATCAAGAACTTGTATCAGCATAGCAGTATTGATGAAGGGGGTATCCTCAAGGAAGCGAAAATTTCCAATGGCTACTATATTTTGAATAATTGTGCCCAGTCTGCACTGGTCAGGTATAATAGACGAACAGACCAACTAGAGCGTGTCGAAAAGAAATATGCATTTGGTATAAAACCCAAAAATGCTGAGCAAACCTTTGCTATGGATGCATTGCTCAATAGCGACATACATTTGGTAGTTCTCCAAGGTGTAGCTGGCACCGGTAAAACGCTATTGGCTCTTGCTGCAGCCTTAGAACAGATGAAAAAGTATGATCAGATCATCTTGTCCAGGCCCATCGTTCCGCTATCCAATCGTGACATTGGATTTCTACCAGGTAATGCAGAGGATAAGATTTCACCATACATGCAGCCGTTGTGGGACAATCTTAAGTTTATCCGTTCCTTGTTCAGGAAGAATGAAAAGAGAGGCAAAATGCTGGAGGATATAGAACAATCTGGTCAATTGGAGATCACAGCCCTTACCTTCATCAGGGGAAGAAGCCTAAGCAATGCCATGTTTATCATTGACGAGGCTCAGAATCTTACTCCACATGAAGTGAAGACCATCATAACCAGGGCAGGTGAAGGCACTAAGATCGTTTTTACGGGAGACATCAATCAAATCGATACACCCTATATGGATGAGCAAAGTAACGGCCTTTCCTATCTCATTGATCGATTCAAGGGCAATGAGCTTTTTGCGCACATTAGATTAGAAAAAGGTGAACGATCAGAGCTGGCTAATCTCGCCACGGATCTTCTTTGAAGCTATGAGGTTTTAGAGGGTCCCAAAGCTGCAAAAAAAAGGCTGTCATACGACAGCCTTTGATTAAGCATTTTATAGGGGCCTATCCTAATATCTTCGATCGTAACGGCCACCGCCGCCGCCGCCACCGCCGCCATATCCGCCGCCACCACCGCGGTTTCCACCACCGCGACTACGGTTTTCTCTTGGCTCAGCTTTCTTAACGACGATCGTTCTTCCATCAAATTCAGTGTCATTCAAAGAATTGATGGCTTCTTGACCTTCATCATCGTTGGGCATTTCAACAAATCCAAATCCTTTTGACTTTCCGGTAAACTTGTCCATAATGATCTTGACAGAGTCTACAGCTCCGAAACGCTCGAACGCTTCCTGTAGCTCGCCTTCACGTGTGCTAAAATTCAATCTTGCAACAAAAATATTCATAATAAAAAATTAAATAAAGAAAAAAACGTGAGTACCTAAGTGTAGCAAAATCAATCCTAGCAATTTACCCTACTAAACTGAAACGTAACTCAACTTGCAAACAAAGATACACTAAGAAAAGGTTCCTGTTGCCGTTTATATTTGAGAATTTGTAAAAAAAAGTATTGCGAAACTCAGTCATCTTGGGCTTTTCAGAGAGAAAAGCATTCACTTCCCCAGCCACTTAGGTACTTAATGTGGCATGCTGGCGGGAAAGTAAGTTGAAGCATTATAAATTAATGGTCTGAATGTCAGTTTTTTACATATTGCAAACGGCGTATGTATAAATGATTCGATTGCTCAGATTAGCTCCAAATAGTGATCAACACCGCTGTTTTTTATAATTGACTTATTAGCCAGGACGCCGACTGGTGGAGCACTAACTCTCAATCTCTGTGACCCACAGCGCCATATGGCGTTTACGGCACGCCCCAAGTACAACATACCTGGTCGAAAAGATGTGCCTGATGACAGTGGGGTGACAGCCCGATGTCAATGGCTGGAGTCTTTCAATAGTTCTGGATGCTTGGCTTGAAATCTCTTGAGACGCGGGATGGATACTGCCCTGATATACGGATTATTTGGGTGCTTGGCTTCATAGTCTTGATGATAATCCTCAGCCTCCCAAAATTGAGTTAGGGGACTGACTTCAGTAGTAATCTCTCCACTGAATGCTTTTCTTTCTTCGAGGTCCTTTATGAATTGCTCGATCTGACTTCGTTCACGTTGATTCTGATAAAAGATGGCCGATCGGTATTGCGGTCCTGCATCCGGCCCTTGACGATTTAGGGTAGTCGGATTATGAGAATCGAAGAAGACAGTAAGCAGGGTTTGATAAGATACCTTAGTGGAGTCGTAGTATACTTCTACGGCTTCGGCATGTGATGTTGCTCCGCCGCTCACCTGTTCATAGGTGGGATTCTTGCGGGTGCCTCCGGCATAACCTGAAATTACTTCGCCGACTCCCTCTACACTTTCAAACACGGCCTCAACACACCAAAAGCAGCCGCTAGCAAAATAGGCTTTCTGTAATCCAGCAGTCTGTTTTTGTTCTATTGTTCGAGGTTTTGAAGCAGTCTCCAAACAGGTACTTGCTGAAGTGAGACCAAGTAGGGATACGATTGCCAAGAGATATCTCATAGTGGTGATTTATAATTATGAAAACGAAAGTACGATAAGATAGTTCAACCTATAGAATGGTGCCCTTAGGACCGCATTCAGGAGGTAATCACCAAGAACTGACCAATTGAGTATCACAATCCACGGGTAGTACGAAGTGCAGATTTAATCCTCCGGAAGTTTTCAACTTCTTCTAGTTCAACAAGGGAACGAATTGTAAAGGACATGTAGGAATCTGCATACCATCTGTTAGGCCAAATGGATGATCCACGACGGCCGTAACTTCTAATTTGAACTGCTTGAATGCATTTGAATTGATGCAGATGGATTACACATTGCTCCTTTGTCACCAATTAAATGACCACTAATTCGCTACCATTCTTTTCTCATAAAGTGTTGATTTAGAGCAAAATATTGATTTGTAAACGAATACAAGCGCTTACAAACATCTATAAATGTATGTAAGTAATTAGGATACGAATAAAGCTTGCAAACGACCACATCTTTGTTTCGACATCGATGATCAAGTGTTTTAGCAATTATTAATTCAAAAAAATGTAATCATGAAAAATTTATCAAATTGTGTACAGCTGATTGGAAACCTAGGCAAGGACGTAGAAATCTTAGATGTAGGTAATGGAGGGAAGCTCGCCAAAGTTAGCATTGCTACGAGCGACTACTATTATAATAAGGAAGGTGAGAAAATCGAATCCACAGAATGGCACAATCTTGTTGCCTGGGGAAAGACAGCCGAACTTATGTCAAGCCTCGCTTGTAAGGGATCTCAACTGATGATTAGTGGTAAACTTACCAACCGCAGTTATGAGAATAAGGAAGGTGTGAAAAAATACGTTACCGAGGTTAAGGTCGACAATTTTCAGTTGTTGAGAAACGGTGCGGAGCGTACAAAAAATCCTTTTTAGCGCTTACTTTCTGAGCAGAGTGTTGATGTACAAGTAGCAAAATTGAGACTCAATCAACACCTTGCCTAGGTTATAATGGTTCATAATCCGTATTGACAGTGTGAATATTTGAAAGGGACATGGCAATGAGCCGTGTCCTTTTTTATTTACGATGTCTATATTGCATCCATCATTATCAGAACACTATGCCACCTAAACGACTTAGACTAGCATTGCACATTTTTGTATGGGCCTCCTTCATGATTCTTGCATGCCAATCAGAGCCAAAACTGGATCAAAATACTGTTGGAGAGGTCTTGATGGACACTATCGGCCCCCTGTGTTTGCATCCTGACAATCCACACTACTTCTTATATAAAGGTAAGGCCATGGCATTGATCACCTCAGCAGAGCACTATGGTGCCGTGATTAATGGCGCATTTGACTATATTACCTATCTGCAAACATTGAAAGCCGCAGGCATGAACTATACCCGAATTTTCGCGGGTACCTATTTTGAAATCCCTGGAGCTTTCAATATCCAGCACAATACCTTGGCCCCCTCTCCCGATGACCGCACGCTGCCGTGGACCACCATCCTAGATCCCACCCAGGGTCTCATTAGGTATGATCTGATTCGTTGGAATGATACCTACTTCAACCGACTACATGATTTCATGAAACTTGCCGATACACTTGACATCATCGTTGAAGTGACTTTGTTTTCATCAATTTATTCAGAAGATACTTGGAGCCTTCTACCGGGCAATCCAAAGAATAACATCAATATCGATCACCCAATCTCCAAGATTCAAGCACATACCTTGGATAATGGAGAACTGCTCATTCACCAGGAGAATTTCGTCAGAAAGTTGGTTGAAGAATTGAATGAGTATGACCACTTCTTTTTCGAAATACAAAATGAACCCTGGTCCGATCATCCAACGACGGTTCTCAACACCGTGAATAAGGAGGACTTGTTAGTTGATGAATGGCAACAACGCGTCGATTATGCTCGTGAATCAGCCCTAGCTTGGCAGGAGAAAATGGCTTCCATAATTGCCAATGCAGAAGAAGATTTACCGAAGAAGCATCTGATAGCGCAGAACTATGCCAATTTCAAAGTTTCCATCCCTGAAGTCTCTTCCAATATTTCTATTTTGAACTTTCACTATGCTTGGCCCGAGGCTGTCACTTGGAATTATAATTATGACAAAGTAATCGGTTATGATGAATCCGGTTTCGCTGGATCTTCTGATAAAGTCTATAGACGACATGCATGGCAGTTTATGCTGAGTGGCGGTGGCCTATTCAATAATCTAGATTATTCCTTTTACGTCGGTGAGGAAGAAGGCAAAGGTAGCAACGATGCGCCCGGTGGAGGCAGCGTAGAACTGCGGTTTCAGTTGAAAGTCTTGAGTGAATTTCTCCATGAATTTGACCTTGCATCCCTGGTTCCCAACAACGACCTAGTTATTCGATCACCAGGCCTACAGACATTTACTATGTCTGACAATGCTGGAACGCATGCCATCTATGTTCGATCCCATGGAGTGGATTCCAGTTATATTGATATTCAGGTGCACGTTAGTGAGTACGCTGTGCAATTTCTTGACCCAACTACTGGAAAGCAATCCGATGCATTAAAGATGGCATCTGAAAAGGGAATCCTTGAAGTGCCCGTAAGAATATCGGATAGTGAGTTGGCCCTTAAGATTACACCATTTTGAGACGAGCTATGCACTAAAGTTGATGATAGCTTCGCATGAAGATACTATCTGAGAGTGGTGAGGTTCTTATCTTTAACTGTCGAGAAAAAATAGCCTACTATGAAGTTCAGCTACTATCGTGATTTTGGATGTATATATGCGCTCTTTATCTGCTACCTACTTATCAGTTGCACAACCGCTTCTACAAGCAGAGAACAAAGCGCATTGCCACGGATTGCAATAGCTGGGCTGGCCATAGAATCAAGTACATTTTCCCCGGCAAAAACCCACGAAGAAGCTTTTCATGCAAAGTCAGGTGACGCTATTTTTGACATTTATCCTTTTTTTTCTGCTGATTCTGCATTGCGGAGGCAGGCAAATTGGTTTCCGGCTTTAAAAGGCCATGCGCTTCCAGGAGGGATAGTGACTCGCGAAGCATATGAGTCTTTGGTAGGTAAGACCCTTCAATTTTTGGAGAAGAATCTGCCATACGATGGTCTATTCTTTGATATCCATGGTGCTATGAGTGTGGAGGGTTTGGATGATCCTGAAGGCGACCTCATTAAACGAATAAGAAAGGTCATTGGATCTGAGACCCTTATTTCGACTTGTATGGATTTGCATGGAAATGTATCGCAAACGCTGGCCGCACATACCGATTTGATGACCTGCTACAGACTGGCACCACATGAAGATGCCATGGAATCAAAAGAGCGTGCGGTGCGCATTCTTTTGGATCGATTGGAAAATGGTCTGGGGAAGCCGGCATATAAAGCGTGGATTCCGGTTCCCATACTATTGCCAGGCGAGAAGACTAGTACTAGAATTGAGCCGGCTAAAAGTTTGTACGCAAAAGTAGCACCTCTCACGGCTAAACCAGGGGTGTTGGACGCAGGTATTTGGGTTGGATATGCGTGGGCTGATGAACCACGGAATCATGCAGTGGTAATGGTGGTGGGTGATGAGAAAGAAGTTGTGGTGCAGAGTGCTGAGAAACTGGCAAATCATTTTTGGACAGTTAGGTCAAAATTTGAATTTGTGGCACCTACGGCATCCCTGGAAGAAAGCCTTGAACTGGCCATTGCTAGCAATGTCAAACCATATATCATAAGCGATATGGGAGACAATCCGACAGCTGGAGGTGCTGGCGATGTGACATGGACGCTGCAGCAAATACTCGATCGACAGGAATTTCAGTCGGCCAATGGACCTACATTAATTTACGCATCCATTCCAGGTCCTGCCTTGGTCACTCAAGCAATAGAAGTGGGTATAGGAGGCACCGTAGATGGGACAGCCGGAGCGGAAATTGATGATCGATTTGCTCCTCCAGTTCGACTGCGAGGAGAGGTTACAGCTATACGGCATGGAGATGTTCATGCGGAGATAGAAGTGGTGATCAAATGTGGATCTGTGCAGGTAATTGTTACCAAAAAACGGAAGCCATATCACAAGGAAAAAGATTTTACCAGATTGAATCTCGACCCACGCAACACGGATATCGTGGTCGTTAAAATCGGATATTTGGTTCCGGAACTTTACGACATGCGGGCTGATTGGATCATGGCCCTCACGCCGGGTGGCGTAGATCAAGACCTAGAAAGACTCGACTATCAGCGTATTCGACGTCCAATGTTTCCTTTAGAAAAGGACATGGAAGATCCTGACCTGTCAGCGGTATTGATACCTGTATACCAATGAATTAATAGCATATAAGATCACCAAAGATACTGAATAGATGAAGCGAACTAAAAAGGATAAGGATTTTGTAAAGAAGCCATTCTTCAAGGGAGGCAATAAGGCGATGAATGCCTTTCTCAAAAAGCAGCAGGTCTATCCAGAACAGGCACTAACAGAAAGGGTGGAGGGCTCGGTACACATTCGCTATACCATCAGCCATGAGGGCAAGGTGATCGGAACCAAAGTGATCTCCGGAATAGGTGCTGGCTGTGATGAAGAGGCCGAACGAATGGTGCGTTTACTCATCTTCCAAGTGCCCAAGACGCACAAACTTCGTGTTCAATTTCACAAGACGATCCGCATTCATTTTAAGCTACCTCGTCCCAAGAAGCCCGCGCAGCGATTGGTACAATACGAGGTATCTCCGTACAGTAAGCAGACGGATGATGCCCAGGATAAGTCTGATAAATCTTACCACTACCAGATTCGTTGGTAGCGTAAGCCACCGCATACCATTCTTCTCGTACTTGACTGAGTTGAAAAGGATGGGAACCCTTATCTTTCCATCTGAATTACGTTTTAACTCAAACTTTGCATTAAGAATCTACTTCGGGCTGAAATAGCTGCCTGCTCAACTGAAAGCTGTTCGAGCGGGTAAAATAAGACACCATACTGAATTTCTGATCACAACCTAGCGGTGCTGACTCGACCAGAAAATCCATTATTTTATTGCAGTTACAGCTCTCATGATGGAGTGTTAATGCATAGTTTGAGATTGAGAAAACAAAAAAAATCGAATGCCATGACCAGATCTCATTTGATCCTCTGCCTTTTAGCCATCATGACCGCATGCAAGCCGACCACCATGTTGGAGGTCGTCCAACCCGCTCTAATTACTTTGCCAGATCATGTAAATGTGCTCGCTACGATTGATCGTAGTAAGCCCAGCAGTGGTTTTATTAATGTCCTAGAAGGTGGTGTCACGGGAGAATCCATTCACCAAGATCGAGATGGAAGAAAAAATGCCTTGGACGCCCTCGCAGAAGCATTAAGTCGTACTCCTCGATTCAAGGTCGTTCATACCGGATTGGAATATACAGGTACAGAAACGGGGTCGACCTTTGCACAGCCTTTGCCTTGGGATGAGATTGCATCCATTTGTGAGCAATATGATGCTGATGCAGTCATTGCCATAGAAAAGTTTGATACAGACAATCGCCGTGAGGTGACCTCACGAAAAAAGAAAGTGAAAAGGGACGATAAGGAAATAGAAGTGACCGTTTATGATGGATCTCTTGAGGTCGATGTGCATTTGGGCTGGCGGATTTATGATCTAAAATCTCAGCGCATCATTGATGAAGTTGATGTCTCAGATGGTGACAATGACAGTAGATCCGGTGTTGAGACGGAGGATGAGTTGTTAGAAGACCTGGCAGATGCGCGGGCACTGACCTATCGGGTGAGTCAACGGGCAGGAAGAAAATATGCAGAGCGCATTGCACCCATCTGGATCACAGTGAATCGCAGCTTTTATAAAAAGGCCAAGGGTCCAGAGCAGGAAGAAATGGCGAAAGCAGCTAGACTTTTTGAAACCGATAGTTGGAATGAAGCAGTAGATATTTGGCATACCATAGTCGAGCGTCCTTCTACAAGTAGTGAGGTAAAAGGTATGTCTGCTTACAATCTTGCTGTGGCATATGAAAAGCGTGGAATGCTTCCAACTGCATTAAGCTGGGCACAAAATGCATATGGTCAACACGGAAATAAAAAAGCAAGAAACTATGTAAGCATCTTGCAAGATCGGATTCATGATCAAGAGATTTTACGAGAACAATTGAAGCAACGCTCCTGATGAGAAGCTTTCTTGCCATAGCAGTTGCATTGATCGGGACATGGTGTTGTAATGACTCTATTCATGAAGAGCAAAGTAAATTGGTGCTTACAGAAATTGAAAACAAACGCAACACCTACGCCGCAGATAAACGCACGGCCATATTTGATGTGTTCTGGGATGCAAAGCAACAGATGCTTTACGGCGAATCCAATCAACCTGAAGGAGTGGATCAATTGCGCAGGACCATCGAAGATCTAGAAATTCCCTTTGTCGACAGCATTCACCTTCTCTACGGTCAACCTGCCTTGGTCAATTTATCGGTTTGTAACATGAGGTCCCATCCTAAACATAGTGCTGAGTTGGCCACACAATCTCTGATGGGAACTCGTCTCAACGTCTATAAGAAGAATGGCGGTTGGTATCTGGTGCAAACACCAGACGGCTATCTGGGGTGGCTAGATTCCGGTGGTCTCCACTTATTATCTTCCGCAGATTCTCTCGCGTGGGGGCAGGCTCAGAAGGTTGTGGTCATTGAGCCTTATGAATTTGTATTTCAGATTAATACTGAAGAAATACTTACAGACGTCGTCGCAGGTAATATCCTGCTACTGCAGCGAGACCTTGGATTGACTCTGGAAGTATCCCTACCTGATGGCAGGGTAGGGTGGATTGATGCAAATGCAGTATCTGGTTATCAGTCTTTTCTTAGACCACATAAACCGCTGCTGGAGAATATTCTTAACGTGGCACATGATTTCATGGGTCTACCCTATCTCTGGGGAGGCACTTCTCCCAAAGCGATGGATTGCAGTGGATTTACCAAAACAGTTTATTATCTCAATGGATTGGAATTGCCAAGAGATGCGAGCCAACAAGTTCAGGTAGGCCAGCCGGTTGAGACCGATACCACTCTAATAAATTTGGAAAAAGGTGATTTTATTTTTTTTGGTAGAAAAGCATCAACGCAGCACGGTGAAAAAATAACCCATGTGGCCATTTATTTAGGTGAAGGAAAGATCATTCATGCATCCGGGCGTGTGCAAGTAGAAAGTTTGCGACGTGGAGATGCTAATTTTAATGAATATAGGTTACAAACTATGGTTCGAGCCAAACGGATGCACGAAAGTCTAGGCGAACATGGTGTCATTCCTTTATCCGAACATCCTTGGTATTGAGATACCTGATCAAGGTGATAGATGAAAGGAGTTGCATTATTTTACAATGGTTGGCAATAGATCCAAATTAAAATATGAATAAAGAAGTATTTCAAAAAGCATATGAAGAATCCGTATCGCAATTGCGTTCGTATATCCTACGAATGACCGCCAGCGTCGAAGATACTGAAGACCTCATGCAGGATACTTGGATCAAAGCCAGTCGGAATCTGTCGAGTTTTAAAGGTGATTCCTCGATCAAGACCTGGATATTTGCCATTGCCTCCAATCTTACCATCGACAATTTACGCAAGAAAAAGAGGTGGCCAGAAAATGTAACTGATATTTGCAAGGATGCGGCTAAGAAGAATCCCAAGCATTTTCAGGAAACACTCCAGATTATGGAAACTTCGGCACATGCGAAGTTTGAAATAAAAGAGCACATCGCCTTTTGCTTTACCTGCATCGCCAAATCACTTCCGCTCGAACAGCACCTCTGCATTCTCTTGAAAGAAGTTTATGGATTTAAAATCCAGGAAGTATCCCAGATTTTGGACACCAGACCTGCGCGTGTCAAATATCATTTATATACAGCCAGGAAGAAGATGATTGATGTTTTTGAAGGCAGGTGTGCATTGATCAATAAAGAGGGTGTGTGTCATCAATGTAGTGAGATCAATGGTATTTTCAATCCCAAACAAAATACACAGGAAGAATTGGTAAAGATTAAGATGGCAAAGGAGGCGGAAAAAGGGGAAAAGGAGAGATTGCTGGACTTGAGGTTGCAAGTATTGAAAGATCTGGATCCTTATCATTCATCCGCACACGACCTGCAACTACATCACCTAGAGCACAACAGGCGGGTGATGGAACAATATCTGAAAGAGAAGGAATAGAAGTTTGTTTAGATTTTCCAATGTCGTCTTTCCTCTCCCTGTCGATCCACTTATCGCAACAATGTCTTGAGACCATTTGGTCGTGCCATATAGGAACAAGCGGTATTTTTTATCCTGATTACATAAGAGAATTTCCTGGGTATGCTTGCAGTTCTTCCAAATTACTGTCTTTAGATCACGACAAGATTGATAAAAAAAGTGTCGTTTGATGAGGACAAATTTGACTAAAGAGTAATCCCTAAAAAGCGTAAATCTGGCAATCGGGATTATAGCTTGTTGAAGCATATATTTCTCAAAATTCAGATTCTTCTCATTCATCTGTACATGACTTACAACTTCACTACCCCACTGTACACTAGATCGATTATGGACAGTGTCTGAAAAGAAGACATGGATATCCTATCCTTTTTGTTCGGTCGTCCGTCAAAAGAGTAAAGATTTATCCATGTATCACACTACCTTAATATTCTTACTTATGACGAGCATGACTTATGGCCAGCCAGATGGCAAGGCCACTACCATTCGAAAGACATTTAGTCGGACCACTGCGGTAAGTATCGGCATTAATGCAGATCGAGCCATTGTCTGGGCACTGCTAACCAATGCAGCAGACTATGCACGATGGAATTCGACGATTATTTCCATTGAAGGAGACATTATGGCTGACGCTAAAATTAAATTGAAGAGTACTCTTGACCCCAGTCGAACGTTTAAGCTGCACATCAAAGAAATGATGCCCGAGGAGAAATTAATGTGGGGCGATTCCATGGGACAGCGAACCTTCAGTTTGAATAAAGGTTCTGTGAATGGGGTGACTTTCACCATGCATGAAAAGATTGGTGGTCTGATGTTCCCACTATTTGCCAATAAAATACCTTCCTTTGATGCATCTTTTGAGGCCTTTGCGAGAGACTTAAAAAGCGAAGCAGAAATCATACAAAAATCAAGTAGATAATTATGAATTACAAGGAAAGAATCGGAACCAAAGAAAATCCATTAACGCTCAAGACACCACCCCTTTCCTCGGAATACACCATGCATGTAGGAGAGAAGGATGGAAGAGAAATACTGGTTTGTACGGTCGGTAAAACCATACTGCATTATGATATTCGATGCCTAAGCGACTTGCATGAAATGTTGATCAAGCACGGTGATTGGATGTTGCTTGGGAGTAAGGACGAAAAGGTTGATGCGAAGCCTGACACGGTCGAGCATTGGGGAAGATCCGCTAATAATCCAATCGGAGGTTGGTATGGGTTGAAGAAGAATTTCAGGGGTCGCTTTGGTATGTATATTCCTCCACTTATGGAACATCTTGGGCTGGCGGAAGTAGAACATAACAAGCGAAATAACCGCATGCGTGCCATTTGAATGGTTGCCCATCAAATTGGTCATCAAATGTTCTATAAACCAGCCAAGCTGCAAGGCTTCGATTTCTTCACGGCTGGGATTTATTTGGGCGTGAGGTGGATCGGGCTTAAATCCATGCCCTGCATTTTGAACAGAAATCAGCCTTGAGGTCACCTGCTTTTTCTGCAGTGCTTTGTTGAGTAGTTCGGACTGATGGTGGGGTACTGACATGTCTTTAACACCATGGATCATGAGTGTAGGAGGATCATCCTCGTCTACATAGTGAATGGGGTTTGCCAATTGTACTTTTTCAGGTATGGTTTGTATCGGTGCTCCCATAAATGCAGACTCAGGTGAGTTGGGATCGTCATGATCTATTTTGCCAGGTGCATCATTCATCTGTAGGAAATCTGTCGGCCCATAGTTGTTGACAATTGCCTGAACATGACTGGGATACTCAGTATAAGCGCTCGTACCTTCGAGAAATTTGTCTCCCGTTGAGAGACCAGTAATGGCGGCTAAATGGCCGCCGGCAGAACCGCCAATTAGACCGACACGTTGTGGATCGATGCCATACTGATCTGCATGTGCTCTCGCCCAGCGAATGGCTGTTTTACAGTCATGTACTGCCGCAGGAAAAATGGCTGCTCCACGCAATGTGTAATTGATGCTAATGCCGACAAATCCTACACTAGCCCAACGTTCTGCAATTTTTCTCGATGCTTGTCCTTTGCGCAATCCTCCACTATGAAAATGAATGATGGCAGGTCGGGGTGTGTTGCTGTTGCTGTTATAGGCTATGATCAAAGTCTTGGATCTCTCTTCCCGACCCGTATAGACAATATCCTTGACTACCACAATCACTGTTGAGTCTTGCTTAGATGTCATCATATCAGGCTTCTCTGTTGTGGTCAGATTTAGTTCCGGTAGAGCACCACTCAAAGCAAAAAAAGTAAATAGAGAAAGCACAAAAAGGTGTATCACCATAGTGATACAATATACATTTATCGGAATGGAATCTCTCGATCGAAATTGTGGTGAATTAGCTATTATCGATTGAAATCCATGGTTCTGTAATGTTGATCCTTGCTGCGTCCTGAGATTTACACGGTAGAATGGACATCAATAATTATTATATCTACAACGATTTCAAATATGAACTTCTCATTCTATAGACTTTGTCAATCGCATGATGAACGGGTAAAATATCTATGCCAAAGAAGTCATGCAACGTCTTTAAAACAGATGGTGGTGGATCCTGAATTAATTGATTATACAGTCATAGAGAAAATCCTGGTCTGGGGTTTGTTGCGGATCAGATGTAAGTCAAAGGCCATACAAACGTTTCGAACGAATGCTCTGGCGTGATCCGGTATGATCAGTTTATCTCCAATTAGTACCACTAAGCCATCGTCTCTCATTTCTTGTAAAAGGGTTAGCGTATTTTTCAAAGCTGGAAATTTCATTTTATCGTTATCCCAAGTGGTCTCAAAGTGGCACATAATATTTAGGATGTGGCGTCTGACAATAAGGTCCTCTCCAGTTAGTAGGTGTCCTCGAAGGAGGGGAAGATTTCCTTGATGGACCTCTTCCATATACTTCTCTACCGATTTTAGATTTTGGGAGAAGGCATACCACGAATCACTGATGGAACTCATACCCAAACCTACCATGAGTTGAGTTTTATTTGGTGTATAGCCCATGAAATTGCGATGAAGTGTGTTATTTTGTACTGCTAGATAAAGTGCATCTGTTGGCAACGAAAAATGATCCATGCCTATTTCCTGGTATCCTATTTCACTCAGCAATTCCTTGCCAGTTTCGTAGAGCGCTCTCTTTTCTTTACCGGAAGGAAGATCATTTTCATTGTAGCCCCTTTGGCCTACATTTGTAATCCAGGGCACATGGGCATAGCTATAAAATGCAATGCGGTCAGGTTTTAGCTTTTGAGTTAATCTGATGGTATTATTGATGCCATCGAGATTTTGATAGGGGAGCCCAAAAATCAAATCTTGGCCAATAGAGGTGTAACCTATTTCGCGAGACCATTCAGTTACTTCCCTTACTATTTCAAAAGGTTGAATGCGATTGATGGTTTTTTGCACCTTTTCATCATAATCTTGAACGCCAAAGCTGATGCGGCGAAAACCAAGATCGTGAAGTGTTTTAAGGTGAGCTCTAGTTGTATTGTTGGGATGAGCTTCAAAACTAAACTCGTAGTTGTCAGACAACTTCGCGGGAGCCAGCAAGTGCTTAATTAAGTGAGCCAGATTATTGGGTTTGAAGAAGGTTGGAGTACCACCCCCGAGGTGCAATTCTTTGATGGTCGGACGGCGATCGAAGAGCTGCAGATATAGTTGCCATTCCTTAAGCAATGCATCGATATATGGTTGCTCAAACTGATGGTTTTTCGTGATCCGTTTATGGCAAGCGCAAAACGTACATAATGATTCGCAAAAAGGAAGGTGAATATAGATACTGATGCCTTCGTCAATGTTGCTTTCTTGAAATGATCTTGCTGCCGAAACTTGCCATTTAGTTTCAGAGAAGCGCTCTGTTTTCCAGTATGGTACGGTAGGATAGGAAGTATAGCGTGGACCTGGAATGTTGTATTTCTGAATCAGTGATGCTTTTTCCATCGACTGCAAATATAAAGGTTGTGGTAATGAAATTGGATAGAGAACCTGTCACATCGGAGGCTCTCACCATCTTAATGGAAGATCTTGGCATTTGACCTACAGGCGCAAAAGCAATGGCAGTAAAAGTGCCAAGAATATGGATCTTAGTATAGCCATGAGAATGTGTGTAGCTTGTTGAAAGGACGAGAGCTTGGTGGATACAATGTCGTTTCCGATCATTTTCACATTAAGTTCCCAGTCTTTTGGCAGGGATGTCGATATGTGTACTTTCGTCTTAAAGTATTGCAATTATGACATTACCTGAAGACCCGGCCAGTCGCAGGTCCTTCAATATTTACTTGGGAATCATCATCGTCATTATGTTAATCACCGGGGTGATGGCTTTGGTTGATATTTGGCATGGCGATGTGGTGGAAAGTACCGAATTAGGTGAAGAACGTCAGTTGCGGTTACCCGATGGCACTCAAGTGACGTTACAGCAATCCTCGGAGCTAACTTTTCATAAAGGGGATCCCCAGGAACTGCGATTGCAGGGATCGGCGATATTTAATACCCAGAATCGTGAAGTAAAAACGAAAGATTTAGAAGTAGAAACCATGGACCTCACGGTAGAAGCTGGGTCGGCTCGTTTTTCAATGGCGTATTCTGATCGGACTTCCGTTGAAGTCTTGGCAGGACAAGTGACCGTTGTCCTTAAGCCAGATGGATATGAAAAGGTCCTTGAGGCTGGTGATTCCATCAGTCATCGCCACCAACCCTAGTATTAAACGGTAATGTCAACGTCTGGTTTTATCCACGAAAGGGTCATAGGATCCTTCAGCCACCTGCTTTACTTTTTGCAAGAATTGAAATCCATATTTTCTATCTGGAAGCAGGTATCCACCTTCAATCCATTCATTCCATGAGAAAATGGTGATTATCTGGGGCTGATCAAGATGTGTTGCAGAATACTCCTTGGCTTCCTGCAGATAGGCGGCGAAACTTGCAGGCGATTGATGATAGCGAACAATATCTTTGGCTCCTTTTTTGGGGAACCTCGGCGTATCATCCCAACCTATGGATACATTGGGAAAAAAGGGTATCGATACTCTTTGATCCCAGTGATTGCGAATGTCGATGGCTTTTTCAGCCCAGTGAATATAATCTTGTTCTCTCATCCAACCCCAATTGTACTGGGTAAGGCTATTTATCTTTAGTGATTGGTAGGTTTTTAACCTATCAGGATTAGTTCTACCATAGATAATGAGCTGGATGTGTAAATCTGGAAAACCGGCCTCTTTTGTCTTCTCCCTAAAGTATTCCAAGGCCTTTTTTGTCTGGCCTAAGCCTCCAAGGCCATCAATTAGGTTATTCAAGCTGAAGATGGAGAAGACGGGGCTGCCGTCAATTTTTAAGTAGTTATCTTCTTTGAAATATCTACTAATTACCCTATCGACAACGCGCTCGAAATTCATTAAGTCTACTGCACCTCTCCATAACAAAGTATCGACGCCCTCATATTTATGGACATTCCAATAGTTTTGTTTTACATCGTGATTGGCCCACATTAAATAGAAATTCATTTTATCCCGATTATCGGCTTTCAGGAATCCATCATTCAGAGTGCTCTCAAGAAAGGGTCCTTCATCAAACCAATACCAATCAAAGATGAAGGTGTTTATGTTATGTGCTGTCGCTGCTTCGATCCATTTCTCCATGACTTTTGGGTCATTATCCATTTCATAACCCCAAAGCGGTACCTTTGGCTGATAGTGTCCCTCGAATCGAGTGCTGCCTTTCTTGATAACTTCCCATTCTCCCATTTTGTCAGGCCAAAGCATGTCTCCGAAGCGCTGGTCATGATGACAAGATGGCCAGATGTATGCGGCTATATTGATGCTGTTATTTTCTTCCGTTTGGTGTGATTCTGCGGAGGAAGAAGTCGGGCTGTCTTGAGCTATAATGGTCACGTGCAGACATCCAGAAGTTATCATAAAAGCGATCAGTATACGGAGCATGCAATTGATGCATAGAAAGTATTTGCATCTAAATGAAGTGCGGTACATATAGGTTTCTTTTGACAGTGTATTATTGCAGATTAAAAGTGTGAGCATCAAGTTCCTGACCATTGATTATTGGTGCAATTTTATGTAGTCCAGGATGAAGTTTTCGCGTCGTAATTACTCTGAAGTGTTGCCTCCTTTGGATTTTGGTTTTTGAGTCCTTAGGATAAGATCTTTCGCTGATTTTATAGACTTTCTTAGACAAGCTTCCATTTGCTTTCTGGTAGTAGATGGCATATTCCAATCTGACTTTTGTATCTGAACTGCTCTGATTGCACAATACAAATGAGAATTCAAGATCTTCC
Source organism: Saprospiraceae bacterium (assembly GCA_013001595.1). GTDB lineage: Bacteria > Bacteroidota > Bacteroidia > Chitinophagales > Saprospiraceae > JABDMH01. The sequence continues at coordinate 49,598 of JABDMH010000136.1, forward strand.
CCGATAGATATATTAGATTTTGCAATAGAGAAATTCGCAATGTCTAGCTCTTCAATTGATCCGAATCCGAATAATTTCATGAGCTCGGGATTGCCTTGCTTTAGCAATGTCCTACAGGCATGCTTTACCAATGCATCGATTTCTCTATTATTTCCCTTCCATTTTACCGCAATGTCAATAACTACTTGAGGGTGATCTTTTGAAATATCATTTAGGTTATTTGCCACACTTCTCCTAACTGAACCCGATGGGTCTTTCTTCAGGTTTTCGAGAATGGGTATGATTGGGCTGGGGTTTTCTTTCAAAAAGGGAATGGCCATTGCCCAAGGCAGTCTCGGCCTGCAACCCTCCGACGATAGTCTTCTAACCATTGGATTAGGATGTGTAGACCATGCTAGCATTTGATGCATCATTTTTTTGGGATATCTTATGAGAAAGGGCCTCACAGCAAATTCACAGGTTATAAATTGGGTAATGGTTTCAATGGCCTTGATTGATACTGGATAATGATCCAGGCCATAGACTTCGATAAAATCAGGAAGAAAGATATAGCCGAGCAGGTCCCGCTGGCTACTTTTGGTTTTAAGAATGGGTATCAGTGTCAGCAGCAATTCGACTTTTCTTTCGAAAGCTCCTGGAAGATGGCTATTCAGCACCACAGTTATGTGTCGCATTCTTTCCTTTAGCTCCCGGTCCTGCCACGTGGTATCGAGAATATCATGGACGAACAATTTTCTATTTAAACCGGGCACAATCTCTTGCAGGGTATCGGATAACTTCTCTATGAAAGAGGCATTAAAGACGTTCTTAAGCGGTTCGGCCATAACTTAATAAGAGCTACTTATACTGCTCAAAGTCCAAGATTGGGTAAACCTTTTACTGAATGATAGGTGAGACCAGCAGCGATGCACTTTTTAAGTGCTTCTACTGGCAATTTGTCTTTCATTTGAAAAACGATGGCTCGATTGCCTTCGTAGTTGAATGTGTCATTAAATACCGCTTCAAATGAGGGTACGAGTTTACTGGTGCATTTAAAATAGACGGCATACTGATTTGGTGTCTTTGATTTCCAATCGATGCGAATGGTACTTCCATTCTTGGTTAGATAGCTTGGCTCGCCCCATTTTAGTGTCTCCTCAATTTCACTAACATTGGCAGATTCTTCCGCCACCCCCAAGATGATATTTCTCAACTGAAGTAGCTTTGTCCTGGCAAATTCAGGATATTTCTCAAAAACCAATTCAACTCTGGGGTCACTAAGTACTGTCAGATTGGTCATATCTTGAAATAATCAAAATTTCGGCAGAAGTTATCAAATTATTTACAAAGACTCCTGAAGGCTCCAGTACATATTGACACTGATGATTGTTTGAGTGGATTCTTGCCTTCAATGTTTTTTACTGGTAGATACTTGAAATTGAAGGGATTTCATGATCTTGGTGAATATTTAATTGGTCGGTATAATGTGCAAATATGATTAACGTCGCTAGGTTATCGGTGTTCTTATTTTTTGCCTTGTGCAATTCTTTGCAGTCCATAGGGCAGATTCATATTGATGCTGATTTCCCAGGCGGCAATGGGGTTGTCGATTCAATCATCGGAGATACAGTCTATTTCCACCCAGATCTCACGGGAACCGAAGGGGATTGGTTTTATTGGAACTTCCGAGCCATTAGCGATCAACCACAAACCTGGCACTTCAAATCTACCAAGCCTAATGTGATGACTGCATTGGGTGCAGCATTTTCCGAGGATGGAGGATATCACTGGCAGTGGATTGATCAACAGCATAATTTGGGGCAAGATGTTTTTGCCTTTACCTTCAGTGGGTTCGACCAGGCCATTCGTTTCAGTTTTGCGCAACCGTATACGCAAAAGAACTTCGAGCGCTTCATAACATCTTACCAAGATGATGAGCGCCTCCATCTTTCATCCCTGTGCCAATCCAACCAAGGTAGGAACGTCGAACAGCTAGTGATTAGTAATTTTCGCAGCGAGGCAAGCTCTAAGATCTTGATTATTGGAAGGGCTCATGCCTGCGAGATGATGACCAACTATGTAATTGAAGGGATTATTGAGGCATTGCTAAGCGGTACACCTGCAATGGCATCTCTACTAGAGAAGGCAGAGGTTATGATCATTCCCTTTCTCGACAAAGATGGCGTGGAAAACGGTAATCAGGGCAAAAATCGAATTCCGCGTGACCATAATCGCGATTATTCCGGTGAAAGCATCTATGCTACCACTCGAAAGATTCGATCATTTATTCCAAAATGGACTGGTGACCTTCCTTGGATAGGTATTGATTTGCATAATCCATGGATAAAAGGAACGAATAATGAATGGGCATATCTTGTCGGCAATGCAAATCCGGAGATTGAAGAACAGCAAAGACGGTTCGCCCAGATTTTAGCTGAGAGTCGTCGCGGATCCCTAATCTTCGATACTAAACACGGTCTCTTGGCCTTTGGAGAAGCATGGAATAAGGGCAGCAACTACGAGAAGGGTAAGCCATTCACTGCCTGGGCAGGGCAATTTTTTGGTAAGGGCTTACGCCTTACTACAACGTTGGAGTTTCCTTATGCTATAAATCACGATCAGGTGGTGACAGCGGACAATGCACGTTCATTTGGTCAGGATCTAATTCATGCAGCAGCCATTTATCTTGCCGTTATAGAATAGAATAGTTTTGCTTTTAGTCGCCTGGTCGATCAGGGTTTTGAAAAAAAGCCATCAAACTTAGATCACTTCGGAATCGGATTTGTCGAGGTTGGACTTTTCGATGGAATGAAGTCGTCTTAGAGCCCGTCAACCAAAATGCATAGATTGTTGCTGCCGTTGAAGGTTAAAACCCTATATTTATAGATACAGCATTCCTTAGTTCGTAATCCTGTAAAAAATCAATCATGAAGCGACGAGATTTTATTAAAGTGTCTTCAGCCTCTGGGGTAGCAGGTATGGTAGGACCAGAGTACTTACCCCTGGCCAGTGGTTCCGTTGGAGAGGAGGATGGTTTTGATTTACATCCGTTCATCAAAGAACATCCTGAGGCTGTTTTCATAAATCGTACTCGGGTAAAGAAGATCACCAATGATAAAACCATTTATAAGGCCGCAAATAAATTGGCTGGTGAGATGTTTGTGAAAAGTTCAAGTGAAAAAGGTTTTTCTAACAGTACAAAGGTTACCTGCAAGCCCAACTGGACTTGCAATGGTGGACCCGAAATGGATCCTGAGGAAAAGCTAGGCATTACCACAGACATACACTTTGTAGAGGGATTTCTGAAAGGTGTCCAAACACTAGGGCCACAGCAGTTTTATCTACGGGAATGTGCTTGTCCGCAAAATTGGGAGGCCAATGGTTGGACAGCAATGGCAAAAAGGAATGGCTTTGATTTCAGAGACCTTACCTCTAAAGATTATTGGAACCTTAGTGAGGATGATTTAATATTTCGAGATGTGCCTGATGGAGTAGTTTTCAATAAGGTTGCCTTCATGGCACCAATGACGGCACCAGATACCTTTTTAATCAACATCGCCAAATTCAAGGCGCATATGATGGGCATAACTGGTGCCGTAAAGAACCTTCAGGGTATAACCGCACGAAAATTTCATCAGTATTGTGGAGGGGTCTTTGATATTTTTAAATCCTACGATAAGCGGTATCATCAATTTTTTCATGCCGACTATATGGAGAAAATTAAGTCCTTACATGAGAGACATGTGGCTGAGGGGCTTCCACGTTGGAATGCCATTCCTATTGGTTCCTCATTTGGCGGAGGAGTATTTATGGAGCAATGGGTACAAAGAATGCTTGATTCTTACAGTGTAACACCTACCGGTATTAATATGATCGAGGGTGTATACAGTTTAGATGGTAACGGATTTGGAAGTGGTCCACATAAAGGTAGGGGTAAAACCTACAAGTCCAACCAGGTGATCTTTGGCAAAGACGCTTTCCGAGTTGACATCATTGCGCACTGGTTGGCAGGTCATGAACCGGGTAACTTTGGCTTATTCCACATCGGTATTGAAAGAGGACTCTCAGACGTACTTAATCCATCTGACATTCCGCTATATCTATGGGAAGATGGAAAAGCCAAAAAAATTAAGTTGGACACTTTGAAAAGAACTCCGCTACTTACAAATTATCTCACGTTAGGTGATGAGGTTACCCATGAGGACAAATATCACTTATGTGATGAACCTTTTGACTATAGTGCCTGGAAGGGATTAGGCAATGTGAATCCCGTTGAAAGACCATCCATCCGAGCACTGGGCACAAATGCAAGGGACAATGTAGTTATGGAGGTGGCCGTGCCGGAGGAAGGCAATGTGTATATGGATATACTAAATAAGAAGGGCGAATTAGTTTGGCGGATGGAAGCTCCGGACCTGGAACCTGGCAAGCACGAGATGGTTTGGGATGGATTTTCTCAGCCCGGAATATATAACGTGTATGTCAAGGGAATGAATTGGGATGCTACTAGAGAAATGGTGATTTACAGCTGATGAATCAACTGTACTGATTCTACCACATCTTGTCTAGCAAAGATTTGCTTCTATATTATTGTTGTTTGTAAATACCAAAAGATATGCAGGTATACTATTCACCAAAAAGGGGTATCATATGCCGGTCCAGGAGATTTCCGGTGACCTTCTTACCAACGATCTCTTGATTTGCATTTAATGCCTCCAAATATCGATCACCGAGTTGGGCAGCAATTTTAAAACCTACATGCAGCAACTGACGTAGATCCTTATTATAAGCCGGATTTTTTTGGTCATGGGTTAAGGCAGCTACATATTGTTCGCTTGTCCACTGCTTTACCGCTTCCGCTGAGGGAAGGTTGGCGTCATCTATATCGATTACCGTCGCATAAGGTTCACAGAGGGCTGCCTTTTTATCCAATGCTTTTGCATAGATGTCCTTGGCGAGCTCCAGCGCGTCACCACCGGCTTCTGCCAAGCCGATCACTTCTTCCAACCAGTTGGTGCCGGCAGTCTTGATGTGTAAGCCTGCACCCGTCCGGGCCAATGCTTTTTTTATGGGCTCATAAATGGAGAATTTATCGGAGCCTGAGTGCACAGATAATTTAAGTCCTACCGGAAGTCCATAGGTACTGATGGCATGAGCGATCACAGCTAGATCGTCATTAAACTCCTTTTCAAATTGGGCAATATCACCAACATAGTCGACCCCCTTGTTGAACCGCCCGGTGAATTTTGGGGCTATTGTTTGGATGGGTATGCCTTGATCCGCGATCGCTGCAAGGATGATCAGCATCTCAGGAGGAGTTTGTGGGTTTTCGGTCTCGTCCATGGAGATCTCAGTAACAAAATCATCCACACCACCCTTTGCGTCAACAATGTGGTTGTAGATTAGCTTTGCTTTTTGGGTGGCTTTCAAAAATTGGTTGGCGGTCTTTCTGATATCTTCTTTGGTCAAGTTAAATGGTTGGTCAATACCCTTTACGGTGATGGTGCCGATTAGCTCGGGGTGTCGATCGATGAATGCATCTATTTCTAGGGTATCTGCTGCCTCCCCAATATCATCTGCCACATCCAGTGTAAAGAAATCACTTGGTGCTATAAACCGGTCCACGGTGTCAAGATTGATGTGATCTGCATCAAGCAAGTAATCATTAGACCATCCAAGATCTGCAACAGCTTTGTCAGCAGCATCTCTGGTTTGCTGTGGCTGTGATCCAATGATGTCATGCTCACGGTTGGATTTGTTCCAGACCGGAACAATATCGATACCCAGCTCTTTGGCCGCTATGAAGGCTTTTAGTTGTGCATGAGCACTTTGAGCGAATCGATCACCAACGCCAAAGGTGAATTTAGGACATGTTTTCATAGAAATGTCTTTTAGTTTTTAATAGACGTACTCTTTCGGACTTAGGAATCAATGGTCATCGAAAGTATAGCTATGCTTAATTATTTTCAAACAGGGTTCAAATATAATGGATTGCGCTTCATCAACCTGGCCTACAAGAATTCTGTATTCAGATAGTTCCAAGCCTTGTCAAAATTAGCTGATCCTTCTTTACTCAATCCCATATTTAAGGACCAATCTTTGCCTTCAATCAGTAGCAAAAGCGCCTGAGGTGATTTCCGATAGAGGTCTTGACAGAGATGAAGAATGGACTCGGGAGGGATCTCGTGGGTACTGAATGCAAAAGATAGAGCCGGTTTACATATTTGTACATCAAAGCCATCCTCAAGTAAGGTGCGGCAGGCGTCTACGAAAATCACCGTCTTATAGTGACTGATCACCTCAGCATCTTCCACTTGCAGTTGATATCGAAAAATAGTATCTCCCCTATATAGACCGCTTTTTTCTAGTTTGTCTATCAGTGACCAACCCAAACCGTCATCTCCACGGCCGTTATTTCCTATACCAACTAATAGGGTATGGTTATGATTTAAATCGTGTGTCAATGAGGTTGTCGGCATGATCGAATAATTCAACTTTCAAAGGCATACTGCCCACTGCATGGGTTGCACAACTTAAGCATGGGTCATAGGCACGAATGGCAATCTCGATTTGATTTAACATGCCATCGGTGATCTCCTGTTGTTTGTCCAATACTTTTTTTGCCACCCACCGAACCGCTCGATTCATGGCTTCGTTGTTATGCGTTGTGGAGACGATCAAGTTGCATTTGACGATTTTCCCGTCATCATCAACCCGATAGTGATGGATTAGTGTACCCCGTGGAGCTTCAATGATGCCAATGCCTTCTGGTCTTCGCTCTCCTTGGCGCATCAAGTCATCACCAAGAACGGTATCGTCGATTAACAGTTCTTGCATCAGTTCGGCGCAATGCAACGTCTCGATTAACCTGGCCCAATGCGAATGCATGGTGCTGTTATTTGGATAACCACCCGTATAGGACTTGAACTCCTGAAGTTCTTTGTTGGCCAATGGAGTAGAGATGTATTCGCTGACGTTCAGTCTTGCCAGTGGACCCACTCTATTCCATCCTTTCTTTATTCCCAGTTCTTTTATATATGGGAATTTCATGTAAGACCACTTTTCTACCCCTTCATTGAAATAGTCAATGTACGTGTCATTTGGAATATCGTCCAGGGTTTTTTCCCCTTCACTATCAATGGCTCTCATGAAGCCATCATAAAGCTCCATACCCCCATCTTTGGTGACGAGACCCAAATGCCCGCTGGGATAATGCGCAAAGGAATCCAACCAATCTTGATTTTTGCTGTGATAATCCTTGATGAATTGGACCATTTCCAAAGACCAATCTATCATGGTTTGCACACCAGGGATTTCCTCATCATTGAGAAAAAATGCCCGCTCCGCCGGACTGAATGTTTTATGTACTCCGCCAGGAATGGCAGCTATCCCATGGATCCTTTTTCCTGTGATGGCTTTAATAATCCGCTGGCCAAATTTGCGCATGAGTATGCCCTTGCGGGCCAATTCTTTGTTCTCTATAGCGACGGCAACAATGTTTCTCTGCTCTTTCGCAGCTTCCAGTCCAAATAGAAGGTCAGGTGAAGCGAGGTAAAAGAAATGCAGGGCATGAGATTGAAAGACTTGACCATAGTGCAGAAGCCGCCTCAATTTATCAGTGGTGGGTGATAGATCTGACGGGTCTACACCCACGATCTGATCCATTGCTTTAGCTGCTGCTAAGTGATGGCTCACGGGGCAAATGCCACATAGACGCTGCACCAACATGGGTGCTTCCCAGTATGGATGTCCTTGGATAAATCGTTCAAATCCTCGAAACTCAACGATGTGAAAAAACGCATCCTTGACCGCACCCTCATCATCGAGATGCACAGTCACTCTGCCATGCCCTTCTACCCTAGTTACAGGGTCAATGATTACTTTATTAGTCATATCTATACCTTAATCATATTTAAATTCAGAATATAACACCGAAAACTCATCGCCCCAAAGTAAATTTGAAACTGCTTTCCAGATGTGGTTGGCTGTGGGTGGGCATCCTGGTATGTGATGATCTATTTTCACCAGTTCATGACAAGGGTATACTTTGTCTAGTATTTTGGGTAGATCTTCATGATAAGGAACTGTATTCTCCCCAGGCTCTGTTGTCATGGAGTTTAAATAGGCCTCTTCCAGGCATTCTTCCAATGGAACAGTGTTTCGCATAGCTGGCACACCGCCCCAGATAGCACATTCGCCAACAGATACTAAAAGCTTACATTTTTTCCTGAATTCTCTAAGTACTTCAATATTTTCTGCATTGCAGCATCCACCCTCAATTAGACCGACATCACATTGTTCGGTAAATTCCTTGATGTCGGTGAGGGGAGATTTGTTAAAATCTACCACTTTAATTATGTCTAGGAGTGCCAGGTCGACATCTAACAACGACATATGACAGCCAAAGCAGCCGGCAAGTGAAGTCGTTGCAATGATTTTTTTCGTTTTAGGTGACATGTCCTTTGGTAGGGGAGCAGCTGCCGAAGTTGACTTTTCAGATTTGTGAGCTGAAGTCTTATCGAATCTCCGATCACCAAAAGGATGTGCAAAACTCTTTCCTTTGACCAGGATGGCACCAGTTGGGCATAGGTGCATGGCTGCAAATGCCTGTTCCTCGCTTAGAGTAGCTTCTTGCTCATAGTCAATACCTACAATGGTTTCGTTGCCCCGATTGCAGAAGGAAAACACGCGTTCTCCTGAATCGGAAAATACTTCCTCGACACAGCGGCGACACTTCACACAGCGGTTGTGCTCAATGAGCATTCTCTTAGGCGTAAAATCAATCAGGCGGTCTTTAAACAAGTGAGGAAATCGAGTGTGCGAAATCCCCATTTCATAGCCCATGTGTTGCATGTCGCAGTCTCCACTTTTTTCACATGCCGGACAAAAGTGGTTGCCTTCTGCAAACATCATTTCTACGATCGCCTTTCGTGTATCAAGCAACTCTTCCGAATTCAACTCCACTTCCATACCATCATAAGTCTTCCTCGTACATGCGGGCATAGCATTGCCATTAATTTTGCAGACGCAGACTCTGCATGTACCTAGAGGAGGATCTATGTGTTTGTAATAGCATAGGGAAGGAATAAATATTTCATGTTCAGTAGCCACATCTACCAAGTTTAATCCTGGTTTAGTTTTGATGGCCTTTCCATCTATCTTAATGGTGATCTCGTTATTCATCGGCAATTGTTAGTCTTTAAATCTTTCGTAGGGTTGCAAGGCCTGCTCCATGTTGAATTTCATATTTAGCCCAGCACCGTTTTGATCTACTTTTTGTGCAAAGAATTCTGGAAATTTGTCGATGGCCATGGATAATGTATTTGTGGCAGCTTGCCCAAGTCCACACCGACTGGTCATACGCATAATCTCACCCCATCTTTTGATCTCTTCATAATCTGCCGGGTAGGCCAATCCATTGGCAATTCTTATGAGTTTTCGCTCAATAATATAATTCCCAGCTCGGCAAGGAGTGCATACACCGCAGGATTCATGTTTGAAAAAAGCTGTAAAATTTTGGAGAATACTTAGAATGTCTCGTTTTGAATTGAAAATCATAAACGAACCCCCACACTTGACATCCTCCATCGAAATACTCCTGTCAAATTCTGATTTTGATAGACATACACCAGAGGGCCCGCTGATCTGTATATAATAAGGATCATCGGCCTGGCATTTATTTAGAATGTCTGATATTTTGGTTCCCCACTCTATTTCATAAATCCCAGGCAAGTGACAGTCGCCAGATATGCTCAATAATTTTGTTCCTGGTGAATTTTTGGTACCCGTTTTTAGAAAGTGTTGTGCTCCTAGCTCCACGACCCTTCCGACGGCACAAAGAGTCTCCACATTATTGATCAGTGTGGGTTGATTGAGAAATCCCCTCTCAGTGGGATAGAATTGCTTGGTCCGAGGTTCACCTCGTTTTCCTTCCATGGAATTCAATAAGGCCGTTTCTTCACCGCATACATATGATCCGGCACCTAGTTGGACCCGGATATCGAAGTCAAAACCAATGATTCCTGCCACAGATTTGCCCAGGAATCCGCGTTTATAAAAATCTTGGATGGTGGCTCTGAGGTGTTCCATCATCCAATAATATTCTGCACGCAAATAGATGATGCCTTCACGTGCACCCACCGCATATCCGGAAGCGATCATGCCTTCTAAAAGCAGCCCAGGATATTTATTCATAAGAACCCGATCCTTAAAGGTACCTGGTTCACCTTCATCTGCATTGCACACCACATACTTCATCTCTGCCTTGATCGATCGGCATGCCTCCATCTTCAAACCCGTAGGGAAATAGGCGCCGCCCATCCCTTTGATAGAGGCTAATTTGACTTGTTCGATTACTCCTTCATCGCCCAAGTTTGCTAGTTTAAGGACAGCTCTTCCCTGATGGTATTCACGTATACAGATGCTTTTATCGATTGGGGGTGTATATCGCAGATGATCTGGGACATCGTCAGAAAGTGTATGGAGTGGTGTGCCTTTTTTAAGTTCGGCAACGATATGTTTTACCTTAAGTGTCGTCAAATTGGTGAAGGGAAAGAAATTAATCAACGCCGCTGGTTCTTGGTCGCTTAAACCAATACAGGGCGTTTCAAATAGGCCAAATTTTCCGGAGGGATCAACCTGGCCCAAAGTCGCACCAGTTTCTCGTTCGAAGGCAGATTTGATACGTCTGTATCCTTTGCATTCAGATACAATACTGTTGTTAATGTAAATGGTGAATTCTCCGGCAGACTGTCTTCTGAAGAAATGATAAAAAGAAATCACTCCTTCCAACTCAACAGTAGAGATTCCTAGATCTTTTGCGCACTCTTTTACAAAAAGATCTGTCAAGTACCCATGCGATCTTTGAAAAGACCACAGAGCATCTAAAGTTTGTGTCCTATTCAAAATTGATAATTTTTTATGGCTCAATACTGCACCTATATACCTGACTACTGGTTAGTCAGATTGCATCAATGTAGTCCCCAAGGAATTAATTTACGTTGCTCCGGAACATCGAGATGAATGATCTTGGTCATCCGAATTGCCACTTCGACACTGTAATTTCATCGCCGACTGTGAATGAGCTATTGTCATTTGGTTATGCATGAATTGAGCATTGTGTTGAATATTTTGGAAATTGCCGAGCATCAGTTAAAAGAGCATGCAGGCAATAAGGTGGACGCAATCGAACTTGAAATAGGTACCATGGCAGGAATCGAAATGGATGCATTTCATTTTGCATGGGATGCCGCCCTCCCTGGATCTGTCTTGGAACGATGCAAACTGACCATTCATTCGGTGGATGCCAAGGCGTTATGTAGTGAATGCGGCTACATGTATAGGATGTTGGAACATTATATGGCTTGTCCAGCATGTGGAAGTTTTCGCAATTCGATGATCCAGGGAAAGGAATTAAAAGTCAATTCACTCGAGATTATTTAAATCTTCTTTAAAAAATAATACCTATGTGTAGTACTTGCGGATGTGGTCACGCAGATATGATCACCATTACCAAAATCGGCGATGAGGAAAACCATGAGCATTTTTCATTACACGCTGAAGAAGCAGTCTCACATGCTCACCACCACCATCATCACGAGTCAGGCCAGGCGCATACACATCGTCATGTGCACGAAGATGGTACTGTAGCACATCATCACCATGAAGTACCAACTAGTAGGATCGTCGTTGATCTGGAGATGGATATTCTTCATAAAAATGATCTCATGGCTTCGCGAAATCGCGGCTATTTTGAAGCCTTGCAGATTGTAGCTCTAAACTTGGTGAGTTCACCAGGTTCTGGAAAAACCAGTTTACTTGAAACAACACTGACTGCGCTCTCTTCTGAGGTAAATTGCCATGTTATTGAGGGTGATCAGCAGTCTTCAAATGATGCACAAAGAATTGCAGAGACTCAAGTGCCCGTTGTACAAATCAATACCGGTAAAGCCTGTCATCTCGATGCCCAGATGGTGCAGAAAGCCTATAAGCAGCTGTCACCGGAAAATCGTTCTATACTATTTATAGAGAATGTTGGCAACTTGGTCTGCCCGGCCATGTTCGATCTAGGAGAATCAGCCAGAGTGGTGATTATTAGTGTGACCGAAGGAGACGATAAGCCTATCAAATATCCGGATATGTTTCATTCCGCTGATATTTGTGTAATTAACAAAATAGACCTGCTTCCATACGTTCAATTTGACGTGGACAAGGTGAAGGAATATGCACTTCGTGTCAATCCGAATCTGGAATTCTTTGAATTATCTGCAACAACTGGCGAAGGCATGGAGAGTTGGTATAAATGGTTGCATGACCGACTTCGCGATGCACCATGAAGACTGTCCGAATACAAATGGAAGGACGGGTGCAGGGTGTGGGGTTTCGGCCATTTTCCTACAACTTGGCGGCTAGATATGATCTCAAGGGAATCATTAGAAACAGCATGTTTGGTGTTGAATTCTTGTTGACAGGGACAGCGGATAAACTCAATGAATTCTACAATACACTCGTAAATCATCCACCCGAGAAAGCAATTGTAAATAAACACAGCATTAGTAATGTAGAATATCAACCATTCAATTCCCTACGGATCAAAATGAGTAGTGAAAGTGGACATCCCAGACTAACCATGACACCAGATATTGCGACTTGTAAAGCTTGTTTGGAGGAAGTTCATGGCAGGGATGACCGACGAGCTGATTATGCATTTACTTCCTGCGAGCAATGTGGGCCTAGGTATAGCATTCTCAATAAACTACCATTCGATCGATCGAGCACTAGCATGGAAGCATTTCTGCTTTGTGATGAATGCCAGAATGAATACGAAGATCCATCTGATCGACGCTATTATGCACAGACCAACTCTTGCCCTCAATGTGGAATAGCAATGAACCTGTACGGGAATATCTCCTTAGCATCAAGCTCAAGGCCTACAGACATATATGGATGTATAATTAGAGCACTACACAGCGGAGAGTTGGTGGCTGTCAAAGGCATCGGAGGATATTTACTATTGGCTGATGCTACCTCAATGAAAGCGATCAAGGCCTTGCGAGAAAAGAAGCATCGTCCGCATAAACCATTTGCCCTCTTGTACCATAATGTCGAAGAATTGGATAAGGACGTATACTATAGCAAACTGGAGTTGCAAGAATGGCATTCCGATGCAGCTCCCATTGTGCTCTTCCGTCGGAAAGAATATCCAGCAAACCCAATTCAAACAGCATTGATCGCTCCTGGATTAAGTGATCTGGGCATCATGCGACCGTATGCACCTATTCTAGAGATTATTTCTTCGCGATTTGGAAAACCATTGGTGGCTACCAGTGCTAATGAGGTTGATGCACCAATCATTTGTCAGGATGAAATGGCAAGGGAGCAGCTGGCAGATATTGCTGATCTTATTGTGGCAAATAATCGACGCATCACCATACCGCAGGATGATAGTGTTGTGCTAATTACACCCAAATTTGGACAAAGAATATTATTGCGCAGATCTAGAGGCCTGGCGCCATCTTTAAATTGGATCCCAGGCTTCGTAGGGGAAAATGAGATTCTGTGTATGGGTGCATTGCTCAAAAGTACGTTTGCCATACAATGCCATGGCAATATCTACCTAAGTCAATACTTGGGAAATACCCTTTATCTGGAAACTCAGGATAACTATTTACAAGTCTTGAATCATCTGCTGGAAATGTTACATTGTCAGCCAAACCTGATTGTGGTGGATCAACACCCGGAATATTTTACGACTATATTGGGAAAGCGAGTGGCTGATTCGTTCGGAGCTACCTTGCTTCAAGTCCAGCATCACAAGGCCCACTTTGCTGCCGTCCTGGCTGAACATAATTATTTAAATAGCAAAGAAAACATTTTGGGGGTAATTTGGGATGGTACGGGATATGGAGAGGATGGGTGCATTTGGGGTGGTGAATTCTTTACCTGTGAAAATGGTGAGATCATCCGCACTGATCACTTTAGTTACTTTGATCAATTACTTGGCGACAAGATGGTCAAAGAACCTAGATTAAGTGCACTATCAGTCCTTTACCATGTGTCATTTGCCAAGGGTCATTTGCAACCATATTTTACAGACCAGGAGTGGGATTTATATAACAAATTGTTGTCGCAGGATCAAATTCTGCAGACCTCCAGTGTGGGAAGGATATTTGATGCAATAGCATTTCTGTTGGGCATTTGTGAGAAGCCGACCTATGAAGGTGAAGCTGCGGTGAGGTTACAGACGATGGCCGAACAATTTGACCAAACGCAAGAGGAGATAGAGCCGTATCCATTAACATCACCGGACACGCAACAGATCGCTCAATATGTCCTTAGCGATATTAAAAATGACGTACCAAAGCCTGCTATTGCCTATAGGTTTCATTTGACCTTAACGGAGCTCATTGGGTATATTGCAAGGCAACACGATTGTCAGATAATTGCGTTCAGTGGCGGTGTATTTCAAAATCGTCTCCTCGTGGATTTGCTATTAGAAAGACTGGGAGCAAAGAATAAACTACTGTTGCATCGAGAGATTTCACCCAATGATGAGAATATTGCATTGGGTCAGCTGGCCATGGCGTCTCTACGACGGATCAAGAAAGAAGAAAGAGAATTGTCAATCATGTCACTACAAGATAAATAATCTATGTGCTTAGCTATACCAGGAAAAATAATCAGTATTAAATCAGGCGACGACGAATTTTTGAAGTCGGGAAAAGTATCTTTTAGCGGAATTGCTCAAGAAGTGGGTTTAATGATGGTTCCAGAAGCCAAGGTAAATGATTATGTCTTGGTGCATGTTGGGGTGGCCATTTCTGTCGTTGACGAAGCGGAAGCGCTGAAGACACTTCGATATCTCGAAGAGATTGGAGAACTCGATGAGTTGCACAAAGATCAATGAATTCTGAGGATGAACTTCTGATGGGAAACACCATGGTGAAAGAAAATATTGAAAATATGAATCGAAATTGAGAGGCAGGTCATGAAATATCTGGAGGAGTATAGAGACAGGGCACTTGTAGAAAAGTACTTGGATAAAATTCATCACACGGTCACCAAACCGTGGAATATTATGGAAATATGTGGAGGACAAACCCACAGTCTGGTAAAGAATGGAATTGTCGAAATGCTTCCTCATAAGGTTAAGATGATTCATGGTCCTGGATGCCCTGTTTGTGTAACTCCTGTTCATTTAATCGATCATGCAATTGCGTTATCACATGAAGATCAAGTGATTTTATGTTCATTTGGAGACATGTTGCGTGTTCCGGGAAGTAGCGGCAGTTTATTAGAGGCTAAGGCTCAAGGTGCGGATGTGCGAATTATGTACTCTCCACTTGATGCATTGCAATTGGCTAGGAAACACCCTGAAAAGGAAGTCGTTTTTTTTGCGGTGGGTTTTGAAACCACCGCTCCGGCTATTGCCCTGTCTGTCATTCGGGCAGCTCATGCGCATATTGAAAATTATTCACTGCTCACATCCCATGTGCTCGTTCCTCCAGCTGTGAAAGCCATCTTGGAGGAAGATGATCATGTAATTAATGCCTTGCTTGCTGCTGGGCATGTATGCACTATAATGGGTCTGGAAGAGTATTACCCCCTATCGGGCACCTATCAAATTCCCATTGTCGCTACAGGGTTTGAGCCAGTTGATCTGGTACAGGGCATTTTGATGGCAGTGGTACAATTGGAGAAGGGAATTGCTCAGGTAGAAAACCAATATGCTCGGATGGTGCAGAGGGAAGGAAACCGCATTGCGCAGGATGTGATCAACAGCGTATTTCAAGTCACAGATCAACATTGGAGAGGCATTGGCAAAATACCGTCAAGTGGATTGATGTTACGAGACACTTTTGCTCAACATGATGCCCAGAGAAAATTTGCCTTACAAAGTCATCCACCACTGAAGGATACCGGCGACTGCATTGCTGGATTGGTCCTAAAGGGTGTAAAGAAACCCATGGACTGCCCAATGTTCGGGCACACATGTACTCCAGAAAATCCGCTGGGAGCACCGATGGTGTCTTCAGAAGGTGCATGTGCTGCTTATTATCATTTTTCTGGATTTTCTGAATCACTTGCCGAATGACTGCCAGATCTAAATTTACGCCTTCTTGTCCTATGCCTACATTCGATCATGACATGGTGGTCCTTGGGCATGGCAGTGGTGGTTTACTAACCTATCGATTATTGGATCAGTTTATTTTCAAAGCACTGCATGACGATGCGGAAAGGCCTGCACATGACGGAGCCTTCTTGGATGTCAGCGGGGAAATGGCTTTCACCACCGATAGTTTTGTGGTCGATCCCATTTTTTTTCCAGGAGGAAACATTGGAGATCTTGCGATCAATGGTACGGTTAATGACCTCGCCATGTGTGGTGCGATACCTCAGACGCTTTCCTTGTCCTTTATTTTGGAAGAGGGACTATTGATGAAAGAGTTTTGGGAAATATTACAATCTATTAAGCAAGCGTGTGAAGCTGCAGAGGTAAAAATTGTGACTGGTGACACCAAAGTTGTAGAAAAAGGAAAAGGCGATCGGATTTTTATCAATACTACTGGCTTGGGAAAGGTACATCCAAAGGCAAACATCGATTCATCGAATATCCAACCTGGAGATCGTGTCATCGTCAGTGGACCACTTGCCACCCATGGAATTGCCATTCTCTCAGTACGGGAGGGCCTATCTTTTGAAACAAATCTAGAGACGGATAGTACCTCGCTACACGATATTGTCTTACCGTTGTTGGACAAATATGGATCGGATGTGCATTTATTGAGAGATCCTACAAGGGGTGGAGTGGCTTCTACTCTCAACGAAATCTGTCGATCGAGTAAGGTAGGAATTCGTCTGGTGGAATCTGCCCTTCCGATAGAGAATGAGGTGAAGGGTGCCTGTGAAATGTTGGGTTTGGATCCTCTCTATGTGGCCAACGAGGGCATCTTCTTAGCGATTGTGAAAGAGCAGCAAGCAGAGTCCATGGTGCAATTTCTCCGCAAACATGACAAAGGCCGAAGAGCTGTAGTGATCGGACAAGTGACTGAAGACGACGCAGGCCGGGTGGTATTAAATGCAGCCATTGGAGGTAAGCGTGTGGTACATATGTTGACGGGTGAACAATTGCCCAGAATTTGTTAAGACTGTGCATCAAGGAATGCAGAATTGCAAGAAATGACTCAAGAAAATAAGGCAATATTTTCGCGGATTAATAAAATGTATGACAGGAATATAAATAGCTTAAAATAATTAATAACGGGTTTTAATAATTCGCTAGACTTCAATAGGGGTTCGTGCTCCAATTGCATTGTTCGGCAGATTATAATTCCATAAAAAATCAAAAAAATGAAAGTTGCTATATTATTACTTAATCAGGGAAGAGGCAGCGGTGTTGTAGCTAAGGAACATGGCAAATATCTCTTAGGTCAGGGGCATGTTGTTTATTACATACATCCAAATGTTGGCAAAGGAATAGATGGAGCAATAAATCGGGATGTACACTTAAATGGAAAGGTTGTTCCTGTTCACGAGTATTTACCTTCTGCCAAAGGTACACAGAAGGCAGTTTCCTCTATGGGTTACGAAGAAGCCTTGGATTATGTTCCTGCATACGAGGATGCACTAGAAAAAATTATCGAAGAAATTGATATCGTCATTGGGCACCATGCCAATTTGACAGCTATTGCCACAGCTAATGTTTGTAAAAGATACAACAAGCCATATGTCTTATTTCTTCATGGAACAGGCATAGAACCCCGTCATCACGGTTTATATGAGGATAAAGTGTGGCAATTAATCGAAGATGCCATAAAGGGGGCCAGTGGTGTCATTGTGACAACTGAATACGTAAGGGATAAGCTGGTTAGAAATATGGTGGACTTGCCTTTGGATAGATTTCTTATCCAAGCTTGTGGAGTAGATGTAACGGAATTTAATCCGAAAAATACGGAGGGTATTGCGCAGAAATATTCCTTGCCTACCAGGTATCTGATTTGTCCTGGAGCTTTGACAAAATCTAAAGGGCCTCAAAATGTGGTTGAATCCTCCACGCAGTATTCAGACCTAGCTGAAACCATTTTTATTGGAGATGGTGAATTGAGGGAAGAACTTGAAACAAAACTGGGAAAGAAAGGCAGATTTTTAGGTTTTGTTTCAAATGAAGATAAGGCTCAATTGATTAACGCTGCAACCCTCCTAGTTGCAGCACCGGAGAAACGCGAACACTTTGGAATTATTTATACGGAGGCAATGGCCGGGAGTGTTCCAATTGTCGCCTATGAAGGGGGGGGAGTAAATTCGATCGTCAATGCGGATACGGGTATTTTAACTGAAAGAAGCCCAGAGGCTTTGGGTAAAGCAGTTCGATCGCTTCTACTTGACGATAACAGGCGCTCTGCCATGGCGAGAAAGAGCAGGGAGAGGGCAGTCGAGTATTATGCTACTGAGGTGTTGGGTCCAAGATTGAACCAATGGCTTTTAGGGATTGTACAGGCTCATTAAACAACTGGGATGGCACTATTAGGGGCTCTGACACTTAGATGAGCTAGTCTATATGGAACATTATAAGTCCGTCGTCATTTGATGAAGAGGATGTAAGCCTATAGTCTGGCTTAAATTACTTGCTTGACTCAGGCACCCGTTATGCAGTGGGTGCATCTATGTGGACCATGTGTCTCTGTCCAAGTTGCGATGGGTTCTACCGACATGGTCGTCTAGCATCCTGTGCAAGATCTATATGTGGCTTCACTATTGGCAACTGCATGATCATTCACCTGTGAACAATCTATGAATTTGGATTGTTTAGCGAGGTTGTGCTGGACAATTCTGTTCGAATATCGGGACTACTTCACCCATACAATAAAGAGAATTTTATGACGAATCAAATTCAAACTTTACAGCTACAAGATGTGCTCAAGAACCACGGAAGAGATCTGACCAATAAAGTTGCAGCAATCACTGGGACTACATCAGGTACAGGCTTTATCTGCGCCAGAGAGTTGGCGAGAAAAGGAGCAACAGTCATTTTACTGAATCGAGAGAGTGCGCGATCGCAGAAAGGTTTCGAACAGCTACAATCCGCAGTGCCGAGTGGTAAGTTTGATGAGATCGAGTGCGATCTACAAAGTTTTAAAAGTGTTAGAAGTGCCGTTGAAACTATAACGTCAAGATACGAAGTCATTGATTTGCTCGTAAATAATGCAGGTGTTATGGCTTTAAAGGATGAGGCAACGGAAGATGGTTACGATGTACAAATGCAAACCAATGTCTTGTCACATTTTTTAATCACCAAAGGAACTCTTTCCTTTACTCCGAAAAAGTGAGCAGGGCCGAATTGTAAATCACTCCTCAATGGCGAGATTGGGTGGACCGTTGGAAAAGAAATATTTCGAAACGAGGGGAGGTAACCTTGGCGGCGATGGAACGGAGGAAGAAAATCAGAGCTTCCAGGGCCCAAGGTGGGCGCGCTATCATCAGACCAAATTGGCCAATGCTACTTTTACTATGGTTTGAAAAATAAGCTAGAAGAAGCCGACATTACAAACGTGCTGGCAATGCTTGCTCATCCTGGTCTTGCTGCCACAAACCTGCAAGTCACTACTGCATCTGATGGAGGTATGGAAGGAAATTCTGAATTTATGAACCAAGCCCAATCGGCTGAAGATGGTGCAACGGGAATCATTCTTGCCAGCTTGGATCCAGAAGCTACATCTGGAAACTTCTACGGGCCAACTGCAGGCTGGAATGGATACCCTAATCTGTTGACCCCAGAAGACCTATTGCTAGATGAATCCAACATAGCGATTAATTGGCAGGGTTGTGAGGAATCCGTTGGACAATTCAAATTATAGGAGCGGTTTCAACTGGAACTTTTCACCTTTAAGTTTCTTAAGATGAAATGCAAACCCTTATTTTAAGGGGAAATAGTTTTAATTTGAGATGAAGAGGTCCAGTTCTATCCTACCTATCCTTGCTCTTGTACTCTTACATCTAGCCTGTAAGACCGATACGGGGCAATTCGTATTGGAAAACGATCTGTTCTCCAAGACGTTTACCTACCACCGGGCGCAGGCCGGTCCTGTTTTGGTAGAAGTGATAAATAAACAAGAGGGTAAGTCTATAGCGAGCAGTACCGCCACACCATACTTCGAATTCGTACTGAACAACACGTTGATAAGTTCTAACGACGCCCTTTGGATTTTTAAGTCCGGTTCTGATAGGGCTATGGCCAATGGTGGAACGGAGTGCAAGCTGATTTTTGAAGGAACAGTCCCTCCTGTAACTGGCCTGCAAGTGCAACTACTGCAACAGCACTTTCCGGGTTCCACACTGATGCGGGAAAAGTTGGTATTACAGACAGCATCGACTGCCTTTCAGTTGAATAAACTGGATGAGAGACTACACTTTATATTTCCTGCCTACGAGATGGCAAATAGTGAAAATAATGCACTGCAAGCCACGGAGGTCCGGATTGCCAGTTTTGAGAGAAAACCCATCACCTTTGGGGATCGGCAGCAGAGCAATCATATGTTCTATCCCTATCTCATTCCGTATGCGGTGACGGCTGACCCGGTGTCAGTCAAGGGACCAATATCCATTGCTTCAATTGGCACCATGACTTGGTTTACCGCCTATGAACACGCCTCTCAAGATGACCTGAATGGCATGTTCAGAAATACTCAGGCACAAGGACCCGGTAATTTGATCAACGACGCCATGCAGGGCATCAAGGGCGTATTTGATTTTCCTATCCCGGAAGAAGATTTCAAGTTCTTAGGTATAGCTTCGCAACAATCAGAGGATGTTGTCAGTATTGCTGTGGAGATGTTGCGAGGTGGTTATTTGGATGGAGAGATCATTGATCCAGACCACACCTTTTCTACGGTGTGGACGGCTACCGGCTTTTATTCAGGCACTGGCTTGGAAGAGGGTAAAGCCATGCTACGCCACTACCTGTTAAACCAGATCTGCGAGCGGCCGGCCTCCCGGGTGCCTGAGTTCTACTATAATACCTGGGGCTTGCAACGCAATGATCCGGTCAAGCCTTTGCGTGATATTTTAACCTACGACCGGATATTTGAGGAAATCGATTATGCCGCCGAACTGGGCGTGGATATTTTTGTCCTGGACGATGGTTGGGAGAATACCCAAGGAGAATGGTTTCCGAATAAGCGACGACTTAAAGAAGGACTGGCTCCGATTAAAGAAAAACTCGACAAGTTAGGCATGAAGATGGGCTTATGGTATTCACCCATGGGGATTGATTCAACTACGCAGCGTTATCAGGATCATCCAGAATGGGTGGTAAAGGACTCGAAAGGGAATCCCATCCTGGCTCAATGGGATCATCCGGCCTTCGATTTTGTCAGTGACTTTGTTGATGTCTTCATCGATGACTGCAAGCAGATGATTGATGCGGGGTGCCGGTTTATGAAGTGGGACGCCATCAACACTTTCTATAGTAGCCTGCCCAATCTTCATCACGGTTCTGATGCGTATCCGGAGGCAGAAATACGTGCCCGTTATGAGTATTTGCTGCCTATTTATGTGGTCAGGGCCATGAAGATCCTTACCGATTATGAACCAGAACTGATCATTGAAATCGACCTAACAGAGGCACGGCGGGTCATGGTTGGTCTGGCACCCTTGAGTCAAGGTAAGTTTTTCTGGATGAACAACGGGGCAAGCTGGTACAATGATTACACGGCCTATCGGACCCAATCGATGCGGACCATCGCCAACGAATTTGCAGGATTGATTCCACTAGAACTTTTCACCTATGCTAGTTACCCCCATAATCTAACCGGCAGGATGCAGTATAATGTCCATAATTCCATCCTGGCCGGTCATGGTTTCTGGGGAAATCTGAAGTTGATGACAGCGGATGAACGCCAGTGGGTGGGAGACCAGGTGACTCAATCAAAAAGAGTCCTACCCTACCTGGTGAATGTAAATCCGAAGGTAACCGGGGATGTGGGTGACTCACCCGAGGTTTATAGCATGATCAATCAGGAAGCCGCAGCCGGCCAGGTCATTGCTTTTACCTCCGAACCTGTAACCAAAGAAGTTGAAGTTAACCTGAATGCTACCAAAATGCTGGTAGCTTTGAATTGCCCCTATACATTATCGCAGGATCAGTTGCTGATCCCTATAGACCTTAAAGAGAAAGAGTCTTCCCTTGCGGTCATCATCATACCCAATGAGGGCATGGGGGTTTCTATAACTTCAGCCACATCTGCCATAACTGATACCGAGCTTGACGCTCAAGGGCTAGTGTATCAAGTAATCCGCCCTGGTACACAAACCATCATGGTCGATAAAGCATTTGGAAAACCCAATGTCATCACATCGAAGGAGGCGAGAACGGTGATCTCAGATGCTGATTCTGTCTATGCCATCATAGTAGAGACACATGTGGTGGATTGTGAAGTAGCAATCGATTTTGAATGATGGATTTGGCTGGTTTTTGGATTCGTTTAGGCATCGTGGATTCTTAGCGGTACTTTGCAGGATTTTCATTGCTAGCGTTCACTTAGAATCGACAAAATGATGATTGTTCACCATACCATTTCGGATTTATTGAGCCATTGGGAAGCCATTTTCCAGTCGGCAGATCCTGCCCTACTTTTGGTACCCAATATTCATCCTAAACTTCCATTTAGATCCCCATTTCTTAGGACGGATTACTTTTCTTTAGCGTCGAAGATGGCTCAGGCCTGGATGAAAGGGCATTTCGTTTTGTCACATACGTATAGTCTGTTAATGGGGGCAGCGTCAAATCCTACGAATCGATCAAATCTTAAGATGCCTTCATTATCCTCCTCATAAATGGGATAGTTTCAAGTACTTATTCAGTGAACGGATTCTAAATGGCCATCATTGAGGAATTGTTCCGATATTGTCAAGATTAGTATTTGCATGGGTGTATAATCCTGCAGTAGATGCTGTACATACTTTATCGTTATACCATTGTTATTATGAAATCAATTAATCGACGTGAATTTATCGGTACCGTAGGAGCTGCATCGGCAGCTACTATTATTTCACCAAAATCAACAACGCCAAGCAACGAGACCATTAAGGTGGGGATCGTGGGGCTCGGTGGCAGGGGAAGATTCCTTACGGAAAGATTTGTGCAACGCCCTGACGTGGACATTGTCTATTTATGTGATGTAGATAAAAGGCGATTTGCTTATGCGAGGGAGATCGTATCAGAGTATCAGGATAAGCAACCAACATTAACTCAGGATTTCAGGGATATCTTAAATGATCCTGATGTGGATGCCATTGTCAGTGCCACCCCGGTGCATTGGCATGCGTTAAGTACAATTATGGCCTGTCAGGCTGGGAAAGATGTCTACGTAGAAAAGCCGTTGACCGTTACTCCGTGGGAAGGGATCAAGATGGTTGAAGCTGCCAGAAAGTATAAAAGGATAGTGCAGGTGGGTTGCCAGACGCGAAGTGCACCGTATGTCGTTAAAGCGGTAGATTATGTTCAGTCGGGCAAGTTGGGAGATATCCATCAGGCGAGCGTATACCAGATAGTTGACTGGAAAGCCAGTGTTGATAATACCATTGAAGAATCGGTTCCAGAGGGTTTGGACTATGAAATGTGGTGTGGACCGGCTCCAAAGCTTCCCTATATACCTGGCCACTGGTTTAGGAATCGCTGGGATTTTAATGTGGGAGCCATTAACGGCGATATTTTCCATCAGGTGGATATTACCAGATATTTATTGAACGTGACCTCCCCAAAATCTGCATTTAGCAGTGGTGGAGTGTACCACTTTAAGGATGGCAGGGAGATTCCAGACACGATGAATACCCTTCTTGAATATGAAAAATTAGTGCTCAAAATTGAAGGAGCAGTATGGGCTGCGAATTTTCGAAAGATACCCACTGTCGTGCGGGATTCAGATCAATTTCCAGATTGGGAATGGTGCAGTACAAAAATCGAACTCTATGGAACAAAGGGGTTCCTGAGATTAGGTCGACAGGGTGGTGGCTGGCAAGCTTTTAACGAGCATGGAGATATGGTGGTTTCCGAACCGGGTCGGCAGGCTGATAATATTCACATCACAAACTTTATTGACTGTATGCATTCCAGAAAACTGCCGAATGCAGATGTCGAAGAAGCCCGACGCACAGACTTGTTGCTGCATTTATCTAATCTATCGGCAAGGGTAGGTAATAAGAAACTGATCTATGATCCGGACAAGAAGCAATTTGCTAATTCACCCGAGGCCAACAAATACCTTCGCCGAAAGGACCGGGAACCTTGGATCATTCCCGAAGAAGTCTAATCATGGGTGTTGATTGCAGACCACCTCAAATATTAATGTGTCAATGCTGGGTTGAGCATCTTTCAAAATGCATAATTTTGCAATTGCCCCTCAAATAGGTATGAATTATCTAACAGTACTTCTTGCCGGATCACTTGTTGTACTGGGCCAATCGGCATTCTCGCAGTGGCTAGATGTATCAGATGTGACCATCAATAAGATTTTGACGGAACACAATGGTCCGATGCTTGAAATTAGCTACGAATTGAATGCTGAAGATATTACCGACCATCATCCAGCCTATGTATTTATTCGATATTCCCGGGACGGTGGAACTACCTGGAAGTTGTTGGATCAATTGTACTTGCAAGGTGAAGGTGCAGGAATTGTATCAAGTCCTGGCTTAAAGAAGGTGGTCGTGTGGGGATCAGAAGAACTAGGGCTTAATAATCCGCAGATAAAAGTTAGGGGTATTCATATGGCAAGGGTTCCTGCTGGTGATTTCAAGATGAAGAGTTTTCCAGCGGGAGGAAAGGACTCGTTCAGATCTGAAAGGCCAAGCACCATTATATCAGAATTTTATATGGCGGTTAATGAAACAACCATATCCATGTATACATCGTACTTGAATGAAATGGGCAACGACGGTTCAGGGTGGCATGATCGGATGGCTGATGAAAGACGCGGTGGAATTATCCCTACAGATACACTAAATGGATTTGTATATGCGGTCCGAAGTGGGCGTGAAGATCATCCGATCACCTATGTTTCGTGGTATGATGCTTGCTCTTTTCTACAATGGTGCGGGTTAGTTCTTCCCTCAGAAGTGATGTTTGAAAAGGCCTATGTTGGAGGGTTTTACCTGGACGGCGATGATGCCAAGGAGAAAAAAAATCCGCTTCCAGAGCGTCAATATCCGTGGGGTAATGAACTGCCTAGTGCAAAAGGAATATATCGATGTAATTATGATGGAGATGAGGATGGTTATTCTAATCTAGCTCCGGTGGGTACTTTCGGTAAGTTCGGCAGTCCTTATGGTATAAATGATCTCGCTGGCAATGTGGCCGAATGGACTGTTGATTGGTACAACACCACCTATCATATCGGATTGGATGGATTTCGCATGGTACGTGGAGGTTCATGGCTAGACATGCCCTTGGCGGTGGATGCTGTTTCAGGAGCCACCCAATTTCCGATTAAAGAGAGTAGCATCATGGGATTCCGGGGCGTGTTTTGTCCTGATTAAAAGTTAGGTTATATTCTTCGTCAATTACAATAAGAGTTTTAAATCAAGCTACTTTAAAATGACTAGGATGTTCATCAACATGTTCTTGGGGTTTTTATTCCTAACATGTGTGCATCTTGATGCAGCGCCCCCCAATTTCATAATCATCATGGTCGATGATATGGGCTATCAGGGTTTAAGTTGTTTTGGGAATCCATACTTCGAAACTCCTGAATTAGATCGATTAGCTGCCGAAGGTATGCGCCTGACAGACTTTCATTCTTCAGGCACAGTTTGTTCACCTACACGAGCAGGTCTGTTAACAGGCCGCTACCAGCAGCGTGCAGGGATCGAGGCAGTCATTCATCCATACTCGGATCATCCCGAAAACCGCAAGGGACTGCAGCTCAATGAAAGAACTTTTGCAGAGTCATTGAAGGCCGCCGGCTACACCACAGGACTGGTAGGTAAATGGCACCAGGGATATCCCGAACACTCGGTAGACTATCATCCGAGACGTCACGGTTTCGATACGTTCGTGGGGTACCATAGTGGAAACATTGACTTTGTCAGTCATGTGGGAGACCATCTTAAGCATGATTGGTGGCATGGTGAAGAAGAATCAAGAGAAGTAGGGTACACCACACACTTAATCAATCGCTATGCCCAGGATTTCATCCGGGATCATAAGGAGCAGCCTTTCTGTCTGTATGTTGCTCATGAAGCCATCCACAATCCAGTGCAGATTCCAGGAGACCCTGTGCGTCGGACCGAAGAGGATGGTTGGAGACGTTGGAAGGCCAAGAACGAGCAGAAGCGATTAGAAAAGTACAAAGGAATGACGTTGCCGATCGATGAGGGCGTAGGACAAATACGGCAACTACTGATTGAGTTGGGATTAGACCGGCAGACATTTATCTTCTTCTTTTCTGACAACGGTCCAGCAAATGATTTTCCGAGTGGAGATCCAAGTCTTAGGGGTGGCAAGGGGCAAGTATATGAGAGTGGCCACCGGGTTCCAGCCATTGCCTGGTGGCCGGGTAGAGTCAGTCCCGGTACCACTTCGGAGGCAAGAGGAATCAGTTTGGACATCATGCCTACATTACTCAGTATGGCCGGTCTTAATCTTCCATCTGACCGACCACTCGATGGCATCGATCTATCACCGACTCTGTTACATGGCAAACCGCTTAGCTCTCGACCATTATTTTGGGCGTCACTTTCCAACCGAGGTGGCCGGAGCGAGGCAATGCTGGATGGGCCATGGAAATTAGTGGTGCACCACCCAGATGCAAAGCCGGGATCTTTTGATAATGAAAAAATTGAACTCTATAATTTAGAACGCGATCGTGGAGAGAAATTTGATTTATCCGGCCAAGAACCACTGATAGTAAAAAGCATGTTGGGGCAACTAAAGGGTTGGTACCAAGACACGCAGTCTTCAGCGACCAAGCAACCCGGTGGATGGCCTAGGTAATGTTTGGCATCATTAAATTATCTCCTAACTATCCCAAAAACTCATCTCCGGACAAAATATGATTAAGGAAGTTGCCATATCAGTTCATCATCTGGACTAAATCTATCTACTGACATCGCGTATATATGCAGAGCTAGAATTATGTCGTACCTCATCATTTTGTTTAGAAACTTTTACTTATCTTTAGCGTTAGTAATGACGTGATGGATGATTAAATCATTTAGTGATAGTGAAACTGAAAAGGTTTGGCAAGGAACCAGATCCAAGAAGTTGCCGAGCCAGATTCAACAAATAGCTAGACGAAAGTTGAGGATGATCAACAATGCCGCGAACATTAATGATTTGAGAATTCCACCGGCGAACAGACTTGAGAAACTGAAAGGTGATTTAAGGGACTTTCACAGTATCAGAATCAATGAACAATGGCGAATTGTTTTTAGATGGAGATCATCTGACGCATATGAAATAGAAATTATTGATTATCATGGCTAGATTAGAGAACATTCACCCAGGCGAAATTCTTATAGAGGAATTTTTGAAACCAATGGGAATCAGTGCATATAGACTTTCCAAAGACATAGGAATCCCTCAGACGAGGACAAGTATGATCATAAAGGGAAAACGAAAGATTACTGCTGATACGGCATTGAGACTTTCAAAGTATTTTGGGACAAGTGCAAAATTTTGGATGGGACTTCAAAATGACTTTGATTTAGAGGAGGAGCAGATGAAATTAGGTAAGGAGCTACAAGAAATACCAACGGTGAGTTGAACGAGTGCACGCTGTGTAGGACAGAATGCTTCCCTTCGGTCGCACTCCACCTTCACTTGGACGTTATCGATCAGTCTTATCTTCCCGCATTTGTGAATCATTCGCCTACATTTACATGTTCTTGATCAGCCAATGAAAGAATATGTAAGCTACGGTGCACCTCTAGAGCTTACTACGGTTATAGCACCTGCTCTAGGCAGATCACGCAGTAGGAGCAGTATCTATATGCTAAGGGATTAGTCAGGATTTCGATTTCGAAATGACAGATTCATTGTA
The DNA here is from genome assembly GCA_013001595.1 of Saprospiraceae bacterium. GTDB lineage: Bacteria > Bacteroidota > Bacteroidia > Chitinophagales > Saprospiraceae > JABDMH01. Next base: position 77,611 of record JABDMH010000136.1, read on the forward strand.
ATGGGCTTGGGGAATTCCTCGGATTATTAATATTCAGTGTTTTTTGAGATTTTGTTTGCAATAAAACCTGTGCTATGAAAAAAATAATTGTTCTACTGATGCTTCTTGCATTGGCTGTTCCGGCCCTCAGTCAATATTCCCGGAGTGAAATCACCAAACCAACTGATCATGATTCCAACCCAAATAGTGATGCTGTACCCGATGTATATACCATCTCAGGGAACTTTGAAAGAATAGTAGTGCTTAGGCTCAAACACCGAACCGATTTGCTTGCCGGATTAAGTAAAGGAGTAAAGATGGAGGGAATCAAAAATGGTGTTATCCTGGCGGCTGCCGGATCTGTCCGTGGTTATCACGTTCATGTGGTCAGTAATCGTGATTTTCCATCCAAGAATTTTATGATCAAGGATCCAACACGAGATGCAGACATAGTAAGTATGAATGGCTATGTCATTAATGGGCGCCTACATCCTCATATTACCCTTGCCGATGAAATGGAGTCTTTTGGAGGCCACCTTGAACCGGGGACGGAGATATTTACCTTTGCAGTAATTACCATCGGTGTATTTGCAGAAGATGTGAATTTAGATCGTGTGGATGACAAGACACATCGCTAGATGGGCCTTAGTTATCTAATCCTTTGCTAAGCTCTTTTTTCCACTTAGGTTTTGACAGGTCATCTTCCTCATAAATGAGTCTCACCCTGTTAATTTGAAAATTCCAATTTGTAGCTTAGATTGCCCTTTGCACTTAATTTGATAACACGGCAATGCTTTGAAATCAAGTCAGTTTCAAAGTCCTCTTGCGTAATATCATTTACATTTTTGATTTTGATCGTACATGATCCTCTACTGTTTTGGATTTCTATTTTTTGACCTTGTATGGTAAAATTGTCTTCATCAGAGAGCACCAAAGGAAGATACTCGTTGAATTCACCTGGGCATTGTACATCAACTGAAATTTCGCCCTCAGCGAATTCAATATTTTTTATTCCTGTCGATCCAAGATTGTAGCTGATTTCTAATGTTCCACCATCTAAATCAAAGGTTTCACTTGGTTGCTCAAAGCGCTCATCCTCATATTTCATTTTTACTTGTAGATCATCTGCTTCAAAAACATTTTTTTCTCCAAGAATCTTAGTACCATAGGCAGCCTGATCAGTTCTTGACTGAGATTGAAGTACCGTTCCCATTCGCGGATTCCAGAGGAGACCCAAACCAAGTCTTTGCTGGTCTGTGACAATTTTTCCGTGATTAAAAGTTGCGTAATATACTGGTGTCTTTATATAGATATATTTCGTATCACTTCGTTCATCAGACCTGAGATGGATAAAATCAGAACTGCTAAAGCAAGGCAGATTGTTGACAGATATTTGTTTCTGTTCGTCGGTTGGATGCCACTGTTCCATGTTGTGGTGTAAAAAAGCATATGGTGTAAAAGCGTTAAATTCACCGACATCAAGCTTGGCGACTTCAGGATATGCTTCCAACATGTTACTATATGATTTCTTCCTTGAACTTTTGACCTCTGTTTCGCTCAATTCAAAAGCATGGGCTGTGGGAATGAATTCAGTCTGAGGCGACCATCTTTGGAAAGCTGGATCAATTTCCTCAAGGCTGCAGACGCACCCCTTTTGTTGCCTTGTTTCGATCGCCCTATTGAGGAAGTAACACATGCTTTCAGGTTCTTTGACGGCATTGTATGAAAGCCATTCATACCATAATTTAGTCTTATTGATGATCATCCTTTTATATGCTTCGTCAGCGTATTCCCACGCTACCTGCAGGTCGCTGTGATGGGTGCTTAAGTTGTATCCCCAATCGGGTCCATCCTTTTCATAAAAGAATCCAGCAGGACTTTGAAATTCTGTCATGCTCTCTGTGAATCTTTCCTTTAACAGCGCACTTATCTCAGCATTTGGCCAAATGGATAAATAAGCCAATGCTCCACCCCAAAGGTTTGCATATTGGTTGGTATAACTTCGGCCATGTTTCCAGAGACCTTCATGAGTCAATCCGATGTAGATCGCTTTTCGCAAAGCAGCCCGTGATTTTTCGTAAATGTCAGGATCAATTTTGGGACCTTTGTGTAAAAGCCACAGCGCCCGTCCAATAAATTTAGTTGCAAAAGCAGTAGGAGCAAGACTCCACTTCTCCGGTCCATATTCGCTAAACCGCCCATCTTTATGTTGGATAGAACACCAGAATAGCAGTGAGGCTTCAATTCTCTTTTTTAGATTTTGGTCATTATAATAGATGTTCCATTCTCGATCGGTACAATAGAACCAGACCAAACTCAAAATGCCTTCCATAATCCGGGCGTTATAGGTGTGGTGGTTTCGACTACCTCTCCATACGGATAGATCGAAATATCCCCGTTTAGCACCTGTATCTACCACACTATTTGCGACTGCTGCAAAGTGTTTGAGGTAATAGGGTATATACCATTCTTCTTCAGAAAAAAGCGTTGGGTCTACATGTTGCAGGTTGACCTCCGCTACTTCTGGGATCTTTGCTTCTTGTTCAAATGAACATGAATAAATGCAGATAAATGTAATAATGGAAAGAAGGCTTAAGGTCTGCTTGTCTAGATGCATGGTCCTGATTTTGATGAGCTCTCAAATGTTGAATTTAGGTTTTCTGGGTGACTGCAGCGAAGGAAATAGCCATTTCATGCTAATTGTCAGTGGTGGTGCGTCATCTTTCCATCTTAGAGCTCCATCAATAAGGGCATAGTTGTACATTGTCTCCTCCCTCTTATTACACACAATAACACATTATGTATGTCTATCATACAAACTGGGTTATTCATCTTTGTAGCTTCCTTTAAAATATCAGATGTCTCACTCAACTATGGTCTCTGACGTAGGAACTATTTTAGAAAATGGGCTTTTACGAAGACTTGCTGGTTGGATCGTTATGCTAGTTAAAGATCACTTGGGGATAATGGCAAGAAGGACACCGATCATACAAAAGATGATGGTACCAAATAATGCAGCCTCCAATGGCACGGTACAAATCTAAATACAGCTTAGAACAAAATGAAGTACCAATACTCAATGCGGCGAGATCTGCCCTCAAATTATTCATATTTGCTCAGCGCAAGTTTAAAGTATTCAAAGCCGCTCATAATTTACTGGTGTTACAAAACATCAAACTTTTAAAATGAATGCCAATAGGGGTTGGCTTTTAATTATATCGCTCTCCTTTCACATCGGTTTCCCATTCTTGTAGAAGTGTTTGCATCTTTTTCAAATCTGCTGGCCGCTTATCTGCTAAGTTGCTTTGTTCACCAGGATCTTCCTTGAGGTCGAAGAGGTATTCAGCAAAAAGGTCAGTATCCTGGTCACGAATGTATTTTAGGTCTCCTTTTCTCACGGCACTCCTTACGGTGGCGGAGCGTTTTTTTCTCCAAAATAGTGCACGTTCATCTGGTTTCGAACCGGATACCAAGTGACCAAAAAGGTCTTTTCCATCCAGGCCTTTGGTGGGGACAGTCCCTAGTACTTTCGCTAGCCCAGCAGTGATATCCATGCTGATGTATGGTACAGCACTTATTTCTCCATCTGGTATTTTTCCCGGCCAACGGATTATGCACGGTACACGAATGCCACCTTCAAAAACATGACCTTTGTTTCCCGAGTAGGGTCCCGTGCTTCCCACGGTCGTAGGACCGTTATCTGAAAAGAAGATCACGATGGTGTTGTCGGCAAATCCTTTATCATCTAGTTTTGCCATTATTTTGCCGATTCCATCGTCGAGATCTTCGATCATTTTTTTATAGTCGTCCTCAGTTCCATTACGCCAGGTTTTCATCGTAATGGGTGATTCCTCATATGCATCTGGAGCTTGTAAAGGTTGGTGAGGACTTGTATATGGCAGATACAATAAAAAGGGAGTCGTAGGCTTTTGGTTATTGAGATACTCAACTGCTTCATCTGTTATTAAATGGGTCATGTAATATCCAGCACGATCATGTGGCTGATCGTTTCGATAGAAGTCGTGATTGCCCTCCATGATGGTGCCTAAGAACTCTCCAATTGGTTCGGTATGATGGAAGTAATCAACGCCACCCCCCATGGGTCCGATGCTGTAATCCCAACCATGTGCTGCCGGTCTATACGCATCACCCTCACCTAAGTGCCACTTGCCTATGAGTGCGGTATTATAGCCATAGTCATTCATCATGGAGGGTAGGACACTAAATGATGGCGGTAAGCCCAATCTTCCAGCATCTGATAGCGTTTTGGCCTCTGGGTATCTGCCCAGATTACCCAGTCCTATCGCACATTCTAAACCACCGACGCGCTGCTGATATCTACCCGTCAGAAGAGCAGTACGTGTAGGAGTACATTCTGGTCCGTTTGCATAAAAACTCGTTAGTCTCATGCCTTGATCAGCTAACTTATCTAGGTGTGGCGTATGGATTTTTTTCGAGCCATAACAGCTCAAGTCACCATAACCCAGGTCATCAGCAACAATCAGCACAATATTGGGTGAAGTGTGGTCTAAGAGATTTTGGGCTGTAAGTGGCTGAACAGCTAGGAAAAGTATGAGATGTTTAATTAAATATCTTACCATCTACAAGTTTTTTATTTGCATTTTATTATTGCTTGTTGGGATTGCCTTTTGTTTGGGCCAACGGTGTACAATTATTCAGAACAGGTAATAAATCGAGCTCTTCACTTACCAGATTCGATCTGTCATTTTGAACTGTAAATCCTTTCTAAAACGCTGAACCCACTTTTCTGAATCTTTGGAAGAGGTTTTTACATAATGCATTTTCACTTCGATGGGCTCAGCATAGCTCAAATCTAGATGATCGAGTACCTGCCTGATAGTAGCTGTGAAATTACTAACAATATCTTCATATACTAGAGTCAAAGGCTCAATACTATATTTAGAGAAATATTCTTGCATGGCACATTCTCTCAATGCAGCTTCCCTAAGTAGGTGATCAAGTGCATCAAAGTCATAGTGACGTTCATCAAAATCAGGTGCACACTCTTGTGTCTGGTTCTTCTCTAAATGCCAGATGTTGTCATTGATTGCTTTCCACCAGGATACGGCTTGCCTCACTTTATTCCTTCGTGTCAGGAAGATGTGCTTACAATTGGGAAAGAGGTCATCCACACTTTCTTCACGAACACTGTCAGCTGCAGGAGCCAATCCTCTTAGCGATCGGATTTCTTTGAAAACATGGGCGGGATAGGTACTATGAAAGAATGTTTTACGCCGAAAATTCCATTCGGGGTAGTACCCAAATCCCAAACTGTTAGTTTTAACTGCTCGTATTTTTGTACCCCGTACCTATAACATAGGGACCGATCAGACATGGGATTGAGGTACTCTCCTGGAATGCCAGCAATCCCCGTGTGCTTTAATCCTTTGCACAGTAAGGTGCTGCCATTCCGCCGACTAAACCATATTCTGTATGACTCTTTCGGGACCATAGGCTGAGCCGCAAAAAATTAAAATCAATTATCTACATTGAGTAATGGGAAAAGCTGAGAAACCGTTCGAGAGTTTTCAAGTAGATGTTCGAGTGCAGCTATTTTTTCCGGAAGATCTGCTGCCAGGTTATTTTCTTCAGCAATATCGTTTGACAAATTGTAGAGTTCCAACGGTGGGTCTGCATTGCTTTTAACATTGTTCTTTACCATTTTCCAGTCCCCTTGTCGCAGTGCTTGAGCTCCAGCACTTTCATGAAACTCCCAATAAAGATGACCGTGCTGAGTTTGTACTCCTTCGCCTATGAGCGTTGGCAAAAAGGAGATCCCGTCAGTGGGGCGACTGAGCTCCATGCCGCATAGATCACCTACTGTAGGTAAGACATCCCAAAAAGCAGCCAGATGATCAGAGGTACTACCTCCTTGGATTTTGCCAGACCATTGTACAATCATCGGCACTCTGATTCCTCCTTCGTATAGATCTCTTTTGCCTCCTCTCAGTGGGCCATTACTATTAAAAAAAGTCGTCGTTGGATGGGCACGCATTGGACCGTTGTCAGAAGTGAAGAAAATAATAGTATTATTACTGAGTTCCTTTCGCTGCAAATGATTGATAATTTTGCCAATGCCTTCGTCCATACGGGTAACGCTGGCCGCATAATCCTTCTCTTTCTTACTCCAATTTTTGTTGGCATAGATTCCTTGTGAAGGCACCTCAAATACCATGCTGTCAACTTGTTCGCCATTGTCGTGAGGTATGGTTAGGGGTAGGTATAGTAAAAATGGCTCTTGTTGATGACGACTAATGTATGTCACTGCATCATCTATAAATAGATCATGTGAATATTCTACCCTCCCTGTCGATCGACTTCCCAATCCTGCGTGCCAGGCGGTCGAATCTAAATATTGAACTTCGTTTTTTAGGAATTGCTTTTCTCCGTTTCTCCACAAATATTCTGGGTAATAATTATGAGCCAATACTTGATCGGTATAACCATAGAAGTAGTCAAATCCATGATTAGAAGGGTTGCCCTTAGTATGCGGATCTCCCAATCCCCATTTGCCAATCATGCCGGTGTGGTATCCAGCTGATTTTGCTAGGGTAGCAACGGTTGTTATACCAGGAGTCATTGGTTGCTGTCCTTCTCGATTCCCAAATTGCTTATTACCACGTATCTCTACATGACCGGTGTGC
>JABDMH010000142.1 GCA_013001595.1 Saprospiraceae bacterium
TTGTGATGGCACTTCCTTCCGAAATGGCATAAAAAAACACGATATTTCGCCATTACTTGAATTACTTGTATGAGTCCAGACAAAAAAGATGTGCTTGCTGATCTCGATTGGAGACAGACAGCCAATAGCATACACGAAGCATGGGAGGCATACGATACAGTACGCCGCATTGTTGACGTAAGAGACTTTAGTGCCCAAGTATCGACCAACCATGTCTACAAAGTGACCCTCAGCAACCGCGAGGTCATTTTTGCCAAACTTTCTCATTATGGAAGATACCAGGACTTTGTGGAAGATCACACCATAATAAATACGGTCTCTAATAATCTACCCTATCGCTACGAAAATTTCCTATCACGTGCCCTGATGAAGGGAAAAGAAATCTACACCTATTTACATGAGGCACAGGGTCGCCTAACTTGGGTAATTTTCTATCGTCCAGTGCGTGTCAAGAAAAAACTGCCGAGGAGATTGACAATGGAACAGATTCAAAAAATGGGCAAGGAGTTTGCTAGGCTACATAAAACCTGCTTTGAAATTCGAAATACGCTGGATCACAACTCAAAATCCATGACCTCAGACATTGGTGAACTCTTTGTCTATTTGCATACCACCCAAGGGCAAGAAGAATTTGGTGATTCATTTCATCTCGTAAATCGACATGCAGAGCTTTTTATCGAACACGTAAGCCGCGAGCCAGTCAAAGAATTGCCTCGCATTCCCATATTTCTGGATTGGAACATCGGCAATTTTTCTTTAACACCATCACTACGTCTCTTTTCCAGATGGGACTATGATTGGTTTCGCATCGCTCCGAGAATACTCGATTTCTATTTTTTCAGCAGGATAGTTTCAGATGTGGGTGATAAAACATACTTCCACTACTTGATTGATCCTTTGTTGGAAGATCGATTTATTCTTTTCCTTAAGGCTTACCATTCCGTCTACCCCCTGCTTCCAATAGAAGTTCAGTTATTTAAAGAAGCTTACCGATTTTTTATACTCAACTATGTGATCAAGGATGGAAAATATTTTTTCAAAGATACTTTTGCGACACGACTACGCAGGGAGGCCATAGAAGTTTACCTACCCAATATTGATCGATATAACCCAGCGCGAATTCTAAGAGCTCTAAATCTTTAGTCATGCGAAGTAAGTCCTTTAGTAGTGTTGTAAAAAAGTACAAAGCTGTATTGCTTGATTCCTATGGGGTCATCAAAAATCATCATGGTGTTATAATGGGTGCAGCCAACACCATCGAAAAATTAAGGGCAGATGGAAAATTAATTCGGATCCTAACGAATGATGCGTCTAAAACAGCTGCCAAACAAGTGGAACAATTTCGAAGACTTGGTTTAAAGGACGTCGTCGAGGAAGAAATAATTACTTCAGGCATGATGGCGAAGCACTATCTGCAGTCAAAAAAGACAAAAGGGCTCATTGCCTACTTAGGCACTCCGGCTGCAGCACAAGACATTTTAGATGCAGGAATGAGTACCATTCACATCAGTGAAGTGAATGGTGACAATATTGATTCCATCGGTGCAATGGTATATTTAGATGATGAGGGTTTTGATTGGAACAAGGATATTAATAGATCACTGAATTTACTGCGGCACCGTAGCATACCGGCAGTTGTGGCAAACTCCGATCAGATTTATCCAGTGTCCCGAAACGAGGTTTCCATTGCTACGGGTGGAATTGCCAAATTAGTGGAGGCGACATTGGGTCGGGAATTTATTCATTTTGGGAAACCAGATTCTCAAATGTTTATGCACGCCTTTGTACAATTAAATGCAGAGAAAAAAATAGAAAAGTCTGACATTTTGATGGTTGGTGACACTCTGCACACAGATATACTTGGTGGAAACAAGTTTGGCATTAGTACTGCCTTGGTGCTCTCTGGCAATACTCGGACCGCCAATGTAAAAGTCAATATTAAAGCGACCGGAATTATTCCGGACTTTATTTGTGACTCCATTGCAACCTAGACAAGGTCACCCTGATGTGATCACCTCTCCGGTTTGATCTAGCGAAAAATCAACTCCATAGCTTATCGATCTGGTTCTGAAATGGCACAAGGTGCCAGCTTATCGATGTGAAATAGCCGATTAAAAAGCACCTCGTATTCGGATAATATTACCACCAAATGGTGGGTGATCTGCATACAATGGATGATCAAATAATACACCTGTGAGGACACCATGGTTGGAGCATGTTAAACATATGAGTCACATATCTATGCCGTTGCGATGGGTGTTGTGCACAGAAAAAAGTATGTTCAAGAATCACATCAAAGGTATCATCGAGTGCAAAGAAATCTTGATGTAGCAATGGTCTTTCGGAAAATCGGGATGGGCAAGGCCAAAACTATCTAAAGGCTCGGCCGCCCAATCCAATAAATAGGTATTTAGAAAACCTTCGCGAAAAAGGTAGCCTGCCTCATAACTATTGCCCCCACCAGGTACCAAGATCCGGAGTGTCCCTATCCCGCAATTCTCCAATAATATATTTTAATGGCGCAGACGGTCTTCAAAGATCCCACACTGTGGATCCGTCCATCCACCGCTGCTACCAATAGGACTCATCTAAGCTTTTCTCCATCTGTCCATTTCTACTTTGCCAAGGTCAGAAAACTAACCAAATCAATGATCTCTTCTTCACTCATTGCCACCGAAAGATCAGGCATCAGGGAAGTAGAAAGTTGCACAAATTCTACTACCTGCTTCTTTTCAACCACTCGTTTTATATCTCCCATCAGTTTAAGATGAATCTTGTCTGTAGTCTCACTTTCTAGCAAACCCAAGATTGTAGAGCCGTCGTCTAGCATAACATAATAGGTTTCATATCCATAACTTACGCCCTCATTGGGGTAGAGAATGGATCGATAGAGCCCTTCCTTATCCATCTTAGATCCAATCTGTGAAAGCTCCGGACCAAATTGAACACCTTGGCCTTTCACGATATGACAACTTTGACAATACTTTGTAAAGTGAGCACTTCCTTTGTTAGCATTTCCTTGTGTGGCTACCAACACGCGAATCGGAGAAATTGGATCATCATTTGTGTTTACAGGGCGATCCAAGTACTCTGCGGCCTCCAGATGGATCGAAGTCCGATACACGCTGAATAAGACGGCTGCCGCTGGCTCTTTCAGGTCTGCTGGAAAATCAGACCGCTGAACAGACGTCAATATCACATCTTCGCCAGACCACGAACTTGATAAAACATCCAATGCTCTTTTTCTGACGCGATACTGGAGTACCGTATCACACATGATATCACTCAAGAATTGTAGAACTGATCGATCGGTGATACCCTTCAGTCCATGGACGATGGCTTCGGCCATACTGTCATTTTTCTCCACAGCCTCCTCAATTAATGCCAAACCATTCCAGCCATTAGTAGTTGCCAGAATACGCAGGGCTGAAAAAGCAGCTTTATTTTCAAAAGATTCGGCACCCATTTCCAATAATTCTTTACGGCGATTTTTCACCTGGTAATTCTCAACCAGGTCTACGAACTGCCATGTACCCTTCAGTCTGTTTAATGCCGCATCCAGTATCCTTACAAACGAGGGAGTCAATGGCACCTTGGTTGGATCAAGTAGCTGCAATGTCATGACATTAATTGCTTCTTTTTGAGGATGCCACAGATTTAAGATTTGAAGCAAAGCTTGTTGCCTTTGGGTGGCATCTTGAAACTGAAAAGCCCGAAAGAATTTGACATGTTCATGAGATGGAATGGTGCTGTTGCCGATGATGGTCCTCAGAAGTTCTCCTGTTATCTGAGCTCGAGATCGCCAGATTATCTCTCTTTCATTTTGCGAATATGCATCACTATCCAGATAAGACAACCAAGACTTGAGTCTTGCATCCCAATTTAGATCAGCTCCAATGCCCAACGCTTCAAGATACCATCGGTCTCCAGTATGTTGTAGTGCCAATTGTGCCCAGATTTGATCAATGGTCGGCCCCAGCTCATACCGTAGAGCTATGGCCAGTTCCCTTCTCACAGCTGGAGAAGGATCGGTGACCAATGCCTCTAAATCAGGAATGATACCAGTATTCAGTTGTCTAGCAATCCGAATACCGATGATGCGAATGCGATCATCGGGATCACTGGTTGCCAGCTTAATATATTTACTTGCATCGGCTGATATGCGCGCAGCCAACCAAAGGATTCGTGCTTTCGACCGAGCATCCTCTTCATGCGCAAGCCGCTCTTCAAGTATGGGCAAGACTTCTGTACCACCTTCTAATAGTCGTTGATATGCCTCATATCGAGCACTTTCATTTGGACTAAGCAGAAGGTTTATATCACCCTCAACTCCATCGATTGCCAGTGGGACTTGATAATTGGATCCAGAAGGAGCGATACGAAAAACGCGGCCCTTAGTGTGATCCCCTGCCGCTCCACCTCCTACAATAGGGTCATACCAATCGGCGACAAAAAGTGATCCATCGGGAGCTACGGCAACATCTACCGGCCTAAACCATTGGTCCCACTTACTGTGCAGGATGTCATGGACAGTTGCACTAAACCCTGCACCATCAGTCTTGACTGGATAGGCCCTTACCACATTCGGGCCAGCATCGGCATGAATGGGTTGGCCATGGAAAATTTCTGGTAAAAGTGTACCCTCATAGATGGTAATGCCTGCTGGTGATCCTGCACCCGTGATGAGAAGATTGGGAACAACGCCGGGATCATTCTGGTGCCAATGGCGCATATGAATTGAATCGTGCATGCCTATGCGGGAATGTGCCCAATGCAATCCGGTGTATTCATCTAGGTAACCATAATTACCATACTCTAGGATATAATTCATACGAACGGACCGATTGCCATCATCATCATTGTCTGATTGCCAAAGGTTACCGAATGCATCGATGGCCACCTCGTAGTTATTCCTAAAGTTATGTGCCAATGTTTCAAACTGCTGACCACCTTCTGCAAATCGAAATACCATGCCTCCGTGATAAGGCTTGCCATTTGACACCACCTGATTTCCAGCAAGATCAACCACTGGACGTCCATCGGCATACCTCACTTCCTTGCCGGCATTTCCATAGTTGAAGTAGTACCTTCCATCGGGACCGAATACTACAGCATGCGCAGAGTGGTCTCCCGGACCGCCCATTCCAGTGAATAGAGTGTCTATTGCATCAGGGATATCATCCTGATCTGGATCCGTAAAAACCAATAAGTTAGGACTTCTAGTTACATAGACTTTATTACCCAGCACAGCAATACCTAGTGCGAGATGAATATCTTTGCCCTCGTAAAATACCTGTTTTTTATCTGCCTGCCCGTCACCAGAGGTATCTGACAGGATCACGATCCGACCACCTACTGAATCTATTTGATCCTGTCCCAGAGCGTAAGCCGGCGATTCGCAAATCCAAACACGGCCCCTTGCGTCAACAGTCATGTTGGTTGGGTTGACCACCATCGGTTCTGCCGCAAATAGTTGAACCGATAATCCTTCGGAAGTTTGCATTGCATCTAGCGCATGGGCGGGACTTTGTCTCTCATCAAGACTTAGCTCTTGATAGGATGAGAGATCAACTTCATCTGCATTCTCAACCCTCTGACTACAGGCCTGAAGGAAGAAGGTCAAACAGCAAACATAGAAAAGACACTGAAGCAACCGATTATCGCATTCCATGGAAATTGAAAGTAATAAAAGATCCAAGCCAAAGGTGGATACACCCTGAAAATGTTGATCTTGTTCAAGAAGGTTTTGAACACAATAAAGACTTTAGTGGTCACGAGATTTTATGTGGACCTTCCCTGCAGTAATGCCTTCTAACGGAATGCTGCATCGTAGAATATTGCTTAATTTACGTGATCTATGTCTAATAAGTTTGTAATTCGGCCTCAAGACATCTGCCTTTTGATCGGTATCTATTTAGCTATTATTGGATGTGGGCAGATGGAAAACTCAGCAAGTGATTTTACACTTCCCGATCAAGTGGACTTTAATTTTCACATTAAGCCCATCATATCTGACCGCTGTTTTGCCTGTCATGGACCAGATGAAAACAAGATAGAGGCTGATCTAAGGCTGGACCTGCCAGAAAGTGCCTTACATCAGGCTTTGCAAGACGGTCATCGAGCAATTGTTCCAGGAAGTCGAAGGCGAAGTGTAGCTTATCAGCGCATCATCAGCCAAGATCCAGCAGTGAGGATGCCTCCAGCAAAATCCAACTTGTCATTGAATGAACGAGAAATCGCATTAATAGGCAAGTGGATAGACCAAGGAGCGAAATACAAACCACATTGGTCATTCACAAAACCTAAAAAACCCACTGTTCCCTCATCAAATTCAGAATGGGTAAACAATGAAATCGATCAGTTCATTTTGCAGGGCCTCAGCGCACAATATATCGATCCAGCGCCTCTTGCCAAGCGTGAGCAGTTAATTCGCCGGGTTTTCTTTGACCTTACGGGATTGCCACCGTCTCTCAATGACCTCGCCATTTGGTTGAATAAATCTGATGAGAACTACTATGGTAGACTGGTAGACAGCTTAATGAGTCTACCCGCCTTTGGTGAAAGGATGGCAGCTCATTGGCTTGATGTAGCTCGGTTCGCGGATTCTGAAGGATACCTGGATGATTTTCATCATACCTTTTGGCCTTATCGCGATTGGGTCATCGATGCATTCAATAAAAACCTCCCATACAGTGACTTTGTGTTGTGGCAGGTTGGCGGTGATCAGATGCCAAATGCGACCGATGAGCAAAAACTAGCAACCGCTTTCAATCGCCATCATAAACAGAATTCTGAAGGAGGAATTATTCCTGAAGAATTTAGGGTAGAATACGTGGCCGATCGCACGAATACAGTTGGAGCTGCATTTATGGCACTCACCGTTGGTTGTGCCAGATGCCACGATCATAAATACGATCCCTTTAGTCAGAAAAATTATTATGAGCTCTTTGGTTTCTTTAACTCCACGGTCGAACGGGGTGATGGCATCTTCAGTTTAAATGCCATCGAGTACGGTCAAAAAGTGCCCCACGAATATTCGATGAATGCGGGTCCGGTCTTGGCATTAGCATCAGAGGAAGTCGCTGCCATACATGACTTTCTTCTTAAGAGTATTGATGATCAAGAATCTGTGATCGAGCGGAAGGCTACCCAAAATGAGGACGATTACAAGCAATGGCTGAATAGACAATTCAGTGCAGAAGCATTGAAGAAGGCTGTGTCAACATCCACGGTATCGCACCTGACGTTTAATGACATGGCCAATGGTAAATGCAGTGATCTAACACCAGGAGCCCATCAAGCACAGTATTATGGCAGCATAAAACCTGTTCACGGCAAAAAAGGCCAAGCACTAATGAGTGATGCCGATGGTCAGTTTGTGGCAGATGGAGTCAGATCTACTTTTGAAAGAAACGAACCTTTTACCATCAGTTTTTGGATTAAAGTGCCTAAGATGTTTGCAGAGGCCCATGTACTCTATAATGGAAATAATCGCATTCAAGGCTACCGAGGTTGGGATATCATGCTAGACAGTAATCGAGTTCACTTTCGGCTAAGTCATGCACACCCATATCAATCCATCGACATCTATACACCTGAGCCCCTTCCCACTAATGAGTGGGTCCACTTCGTATGGACTTATGATGGTTCAAGTGACGCCGAAGGTATGCAACTCTATCAAAATGGTAAACCTCATGACTTCGCCATCAATCGAAACTATTTGTATCGATCTACCAAACCCTATATGTATGATGAGGCGACGGTCTACATGCCTTATAAGGGTTTAATCATTGGAAACCGTCATTACGACCAAGACTTTACGGGAGGCCTCATAGATGAAATAAGAATCCTCGATCGACAAGGGGAGTCGTTTGTTGCGGCTTATCTACATGAACCTTCAACAGGTGTCCAAGAATTCCAGCATGCCCTGAAATATGATGCGAATGCGCTAGCACCTTTTTTCGATCTGTTTATTGACCCGCAATTGGCAGGTGAACGTAAAAAGCTCAGAGAGATTCAATATCGTGAAATCAGAACCATCGATACCGTACAAGAAATTATGGTGATGGGTGACCTGGAACATCAGCGTCCCACGTATGTATTGGATCGGGGTGTCTACGATGCACACGGAGAACTTGTACAACCTGATGTCCCAACTTCGATTCTTCTTTGGCCGGAAGACCTTCCACGTAATCGCTACGGATTAGGTAAGTGGTTGACACATCCCGACCATCCATTAACTGCGAGAGTAGCTGTAAATCAATTTTGGTACCTGATGTTTGGACGAGGTATTGTAGAGACGGTCGAAGACTTTGGAGCACAAGGTGCACTACCCAGCCATCCTGAGTTACTGGACTGGTTAGCCACTGATTTTCAAGAAAATGGCTGGGATGTGAAACGCCTGATCCATCAGATGGTGACATCAGCCACTTATCAACAGTCATCTGCCATTAGGCCTGATCTTCAAAACATGGACCCGGATAATACATTGTTGGCACGAGGGCCACGCTATCGAAGATCTGCAGAAATGATTCGCGACAACATTTTAGCAGCTAGTGGTCTGCTCAACAATAAAATTGGTGGCCCAAGTGTATTTCCATATCAACCTCCAGGTCTATGGAAAGAGGTTATGGCGCATGAGTTTTTTCCTGAATATGCCGTGGATTATGACAATGGACTTTACAGGCGAAGCATCTATACTTTTTGGAAAAGAAATATGCCTCCTCCGGCCATGCTAGTTTTCGATGCATCCAGTCGAGCAGAATGTCAAATGCGCCGACATCTTAGCAATACCCCACTTCAAGCATTGGTACTGCTGAATGATCCACAGATGATTGAAGGATGTCGAGCGATCGCAGTAAAAACATGGCAAGAGAGTAAAGGAGATGTAAAAGAAGCTGTCCGTAAAATATTTCAAACCTTGACGAGCCGCAATCCCAACACAAAAGAACACGAACTACTCATTGAGCAATTCGAACTGGAGAAGGCCTATTTCGATGGGCAGTTGTCCAAGCAGGAAGCTTTCTTAGATATTGGAAGAATGGATGTTATGCAGGACTTGCCAAAGAAAGAAATAGCGGCACTAGCCCGAGTGGCCAACACGATAATGAATACTACAGAAGCACATTATAAGAATTAGAGAATTTGGTAGAGTACCAACTTAGGTGAGGAAAAATGAATTATAAAAAAGATTTGCAGGAGGCCAAATTATTAAAAACAAGGCGCGATTTCTTGCGAACAACGACTAAAGGATTAGGAGCCGCAGCGCTAAGCTCATTGGTGCTACCTAATCTGGTTCAAGGTCAAAGGTCGTCACACCCTTACATGCAAGGTACCAATGGGATATTGGACGGTCTGCATCACATGGCCAAGGCTAAACGTGTCATTTACCTTTTCCAGAGTGGAGGTCCCAGTCAAATTGAACTTTACGATTATAAACCGGCGTTGCATGAACATTGGGGCAAAGAGATTCCGGATAGTGTGCGGGGAGGTCAACGCATCACCGGAATGTTGGCTGCACAATCCAGTTTTCCGTTAGTGGGCTCAAAATTTGATTTTCGTCAACACCCCGTCACTGGAGGCCATTTTAGCAGTCTGGTGCCGAATATTTCTAACATCGCTGAAGACATCTGTGTGATTAACTCCATGTATACGGAGGCGATCAACCACGAACCTGCTATTGTATTTCTGCAAACAGGATCACAACAAGTAGGACGTCCAAGTATTGGATCATGGATGAGCTACGGTCTAGGTAGCCCAAATAAAAACCTACCGGCCTTTATTGTGTTGCTCTCGCGAGGGAAGTCCGACACACAAAACCTAAACATGCAGGCCTGGAACAATGGATTTTTGCCATCTCATCATCAGGGTGTCAGATTTCGATCGGGCCATGACCCTGTGCTTTATCTATCCAACCCAGCCGGCATCGATCGCGCTAGTAGACGGCGAGAACTAGACTTTTTGACGAAGCTGGAATCAGAACAAAAGTCTATCTGGGGAGATCCTGAAATTGATTCTAAGATCAACCAATATGAATTAGCCTATAGGATGCAAACAAGTGTTCCAGAGGTCACTGACCTTTCGGATGAGCCTGATTATATTTTTGACATGTATGGTCCCGATGCTCGCACTCCAGGTACTTATGCAGCAAACTGTCTGCTGGCTAGAAGACTTGCAGAGAGAGATGTGCCTTTCATCCAGCTTTATCATATGGGCTGGGATCAGCACGGAAACTTACCATCACAAATCCAACAATTGGCGCGGTCAAGTGATCAAGCATCAGCAGCTCTCGTCACTGACCTTAAGCAACGTGGACTTCTCAATGATACACTCGTGATCTGGGGTGGAGAATTTGGACGTACGAGCTTCTCGCAAGGCAAACTAACCAAAGAGAACTATGGTCGTGATCACCATCCTAGATGTTTCTCGATCTGGATGGCTGGAGGTGGCATTAAACCAGGTTTGGTATATGGGGAAACCGACGATTTTAGTTACAACATCGCTGAAAATCCAGTCCATGTACATGATTTTCAAGCCACTCTATTACATCAGCTAGGTATTGATCATGAAAAACTTACTTTCAAGCATCAGGGTCGCCGGTACAGACTCACCGATGTTCATGGGAAAGTGGTTAAGGATATCCTTACTTAGCAGCTCCTTAAGCCTCACTCGACTTGGATCGATTTTAAACATGCATGAAATTAATTTTGTAATTGGCACCATTATCTGTCGGATTGTTGCCGATGGCAGCCGTAGATCTGCGTCCCGTATCTAAATACTATTCTAATTGAAATGAGATAATACCTGATAGGTATCATTTTGGCCATGAACACCCAACTGATCTAGCATCGGATACGACGCCGTGCTTGAAATGAGGAGCCCTTATTCTCTCCTTGGGCATAATATTGTAAAACCTGTCTCTGATATATCATCTCTAGTTGCTATCAATCGGTATGTTGAGTTTCTAGAAACAATATCGTAGTTTAGGTAGGATTGAGTATAAGGACATTTAACATCAAAATACTGCATGCGATTAGTGAGAATCCTCTTGGTGGTTTCCATGCTCCTGTTACCGATATTAGCTCCAAGCCAAGACGAGGCATTTATAGATTCTCTGGAGAACATAATCCAGTCACCTGCGAGTTCAGATTCGTTAATAGCTGAAGCCTACAAGCACATTGCCAATCACCTCATTCAGGAGACAAGCA
>JABDMH010000153.1 GCA_013001595.1 Saprospiraceae bacterium
GCCTATGATACCACACTTGGATTGTACGGACAACCGAATTCACTGGTGAGTTTTGAGGTTTATGAACTCGATGAAGATTTTTCCAGGTCTGTCAATTACTATTCATCACATGACACTAAAGTTTACCCTAATCCGGTAGGAGAGGTGAATGACATCGTGCCCAATTTCAGAGATACCGTTTCCGTAGTTGAGCCTCAGGTCATCCGTACAGATACCGTTTCATATCAGCCTCATTTAAGAATTAGAATTGACGCACTCGGAGGAAAACTGTTGAGTTTGCGGCAGGAAGATTTTGCTTCAGTTGCGATTTTTTTGGAAAAATTTAAAGGCCTGTCACTGCGACCGAAGAGTTCCTGCGAAGGAATGGTCTTTTTTGACATGTATACCGGCCTCACCCGGATCAACCTCTATTATACACAGCGTGACACAGCCAGATTAATGCAGTTTCCGGTGTTGAGCAACAGTAACGTGGTATTTAACACCTACGAAAATGATTTAACTGGAAGTCCTGCAGAGTCAGCCATCCAAAATTCCACCGGCAGTGATTCACTGTTATTCATCCAGTCCATGCAAGGACCGGATATTTTATTAGAATTGGAAAATCTGGATTCCCTCTCAGGAAGTACGATAAATTTTGCCGAACTTGTGCTTAATCTGGCAGTACCTTTGCTCGATGATACATTGATCTATCCTCCAATTGAACAATTGATCATTCAGGAGCTTCTTGACGATGGGGCCCGAGTCGATGTGCTTGATTTGCAACGGGTTGGTGGCAATGATATACCGACCTTTTTTGGGGGAGACTTCGAACTGGATGACGAAAGTGGACTGGCAGGGTATCGATTTACGATTACCGAGCACCTGCAATCAGTCCTGGCTGGAAGTTCGACAAAGAAAATGATTATCAGCAACTTATATAAAGGAGCTCAGCCTAGCCGTTCAATATTATATGGGAAATCAGCGAATGCGTTGTCTGCCAAGCTCAAAGTGACTTATTCTAATATTAATTAAAACATTTAATAATGCCTGTCTTCGAATACAATTCTCAACGATCCAATCTTATTATAGCGGAATACGGTCGGCACATTCAAAAAATGATAGAGTATGCCAAGACCATCGAAGATCCGGTGAAAAGACAACGTACGGCAGAAGCCATCGTAGATCTGATGAATCAGATGGTACCTCAGGGAAAGCAGGAAGAAGACTACATGGATAAGCTCTGGAAGCATTTCTTTCGCATTGCCGATTACGAAATAGAGGTCACCCCTCCTTCAGGAGAAAAACCGGTACCGCATCCCCTAAAATTAAACCTCGACAAACTACCCTATACCCAGTCTAATCTTAAATTCAGGCATTATGGTAAGAATGTGACGAGTATGATCGAGAAGGCCATGACCATGGAAGACGGGCCAATTAAAGACGGTTTTATACACACAATCGCTTCCTATATGAAGCTTGCATATAAAAACTGGAACAAAGACCATTATGTTAGTGACGACAACATAGTGACCGATATCTCGGTGATGTCTCAAGGCAAACTAAGTTTGCCCGATGGTAGTAATCTTGATCTTCTGGGCAACTCGGCCAAGAACATTCCTAACAACAATACTTTTTCTACCAGCCGCAGAAGAAAGAGCGGCGGTTCTAAACGCGGCAGTGGCGGCTATAAGAAAAGAAAATCCAACAGATATTAGGCATTTGTTTAATATATTTATGCTCCGGCTCTAGCAGCCTTTCCTATTTATGACTAATCTTTGTCATGGCATCTGATATTTTTGAAGTGGAGGGAGGACACCTCTTAGAAGGAGAACTAACACCTCAGGGCGCAAAAAATGAAGCACTACAAGTTATCTGTGCCGTGGTGCTGACGGAAGAGGAAGTCACCATCCACAACGTTCCGGAAATTGAAGATGTACGTCGCTTGCTCGATCTAATACAAGGACTGGGTTGTGAAGTCGAGCGTCTGAAAACCGGATCTTACCGGTTCATGGCACGACATATTGACCTCGACTTTCTGGCATCTGAGGAGTATCAATCCAAAGCAAAAAGTATTCGGGGTTCGGTTATGCTGATGGGTGCCATGCTGGCCCGGTTCAAAAAGGCATTTTTACCTAAGCCTGGAGGAGATAAGATCGGACGCAGAAGACTCGATACCCATTTCCATGGCTTTACTCATTTGGGAGCCGAATTTAAATATGATGATGACAATAGCCATTATTATCTGGAAGGGAATAAGCTAAAGGGTGCTGACATTCTCATGGATGAAATATCGGTTACTGGCACAGCCAATATGTTGCTGGCATCAGTAATGGCAGATGGTAGGACGACCATCTACAACGCTGCATGTGAACCTTACATTCAACAACTGTGTAAAATGTTGATCAGTATGGGTGCTAAAATCGATGGTGTCTCATCCAATAGGCTAGTTGTAGAGGGGGTGACATCTCTCGGTGGCACTGTTCATACTATTTTACCTGATATGATCGAGATAGGAAGTTTCATTGGCCTTGCTGCCATGACACGGTCCCGGATACGAATTAAAGATGTACACTTTCAGGAGTTGGGTCTGATTCCCAGGGTTTTTGCCCAATTGGGAATTGACATTCAGTTAGATGGTGACGACCTGGTTGTTCCTTCGCAAGACCACTATGAGATTCAGACTTTTATTGACGGATCGATATTAACGATATATGATAGTCCCTGGCCAGGGTTTACACCAGATCTGATGAGCATTATCCTGGTGGCTGCTACCCAAGCAAGGGGAAGTATTCTTATTCACCAGAAGATGTTTGAAAGCCGATTGTTTTTTGTAGACAAATTGATAGACATGGGAGCTCAAATCATTCTGTGCGACCCACATCGCGCAACGGTTATTGGGCTGGACCGAAAAGTACCCCTGCGCGGAATTGAGATGACTTCACCGGATATCCGAGCCGGTGTGGCACTATTGATCGCGGCCCTTTCTGCTTCGGGCACCAGTACAATTCACAACATCCAACAGATAGACCGCGGATACCAGCAGATAGATCAAAGACTTAATGCTATTGGCGCCAGAATCACTCGCATCAAAGGATAGTGCCTATTTTTGGCGCTCTGTCACAAAATTGACCAGAGATAATAGTGCGTGCCGTGCCTCATTTTTGGGCAGAGCATTTAGTATATCTACTGCATTGTCCCGGTAGTGGTTCATCCGGTCTTTGGCATAGTGCAAGCCTCCTTTTTCTACGGCAAAATCTATCACTTCCTTTACGTGCTTTGAGATATGGCTTTTATTCTTGATTTTATATATGATGTCTCTACGTTCACTCCGGGAAGCTTGTCCCAGGGCATATATTAAGGGCAGCGTCATCTTTTTCTCTTTGATATCAATCCCGGTAGGCTTTCCAATAGATCCATTGCCATAGTCAAACATATCATCCTTAATTTGAAATGCCATACCGATATTGAGTCCAAATTCACCGATGCTTTGCAGCGTCCTTTCGTCATCAATGACTGAAGCAGCACCGGATTTGCAGGCCGCAGCAATGAAGGAGGCAGTCTTTTTCTCAATGATTTCATAATAGACATCCTCCTTGATATCCAGCTTGCGGGATTTGGCCATTTGCAAAAGCTCTCCCTCACTCATTTGCTTAACCGCCTCGTTAATAATTTTTAGAAGCTGAAATTCTTCATTGTCTAATGCTACTACCATACCCTTTGAAAGCAGGTAATCACCAACCAGTACAGCTATCTTGTTTTTCCACAATGCATTAATCGAAAAAAAACCCCGGCGTTTTTCGGCATCATCAACCACATCATCATGTACCAGAGTCGCGGTGTGAATTA
>JABDMH010000161.1 GCA_013001595.1 Saprospiraceae bacterium
GAGCATGTTCGATGCCCCAATTTTGAAATTCGTGTCTTATGCCATTGTTCACGACCAGGATACGGTTACTGTGCAATCCATGGATCACTGGTTTGGCCACATTCTGACCAGTTGAGATCATGTTTACTCCCGAGATTTTACTGGCCATGACACCAATATTATCTGTCTTCAACATCTCAAGCTCTTCTCCAGAGAGCTTGTCCGCTTCAGCAGTTTCTAGATCGGCATGACTGTGTTCAGCTTCTATTGTTACCCCTTGCAAGTTTATACTTACAGAAGCCAAATAAATCTGCATGGATCCATGATGAAAATCATGATGATGTCGAAATGTCTTGTATCCAAGTCGCGAAAAAATCAGATCAAATTCGTCGTCGCAGAGATGCTCAATCAGGAAGTATCCGGCAGAATCTGATAAGGTCCCTAAGCCAGTCCCCTCCATCTGAATATTGGCAAAAGCTAATGGTTCCTTCGAATCGATATCATATATCCTACCATCAATAGAGTATAGACAAGTATCAGTCGACTGGCCACTGCTGACAATGGCCCATAGAACTAAATGAATCAGTACAACATATCGATGCAAAAAAGATTTTTTTATTCCTGAAACAAACTTAAACTTCCATTGGCAAAGTGTTTCAATCCAAGACCACAAATTTGCTGATCTGCGTGGGCTGACTCATCATCCGAATATAGTAAGTTCCTGAAGATAAATCTGACACGTTAATGGGTTCTGAAAGTGGGTTGATTTCAAGAACAATTCGTCCTAAATTATCGAAAATCGTTGCAGCATCCCTTAATGTCTCATTGTCCAAAGACCGGACATTTAGATAATCCGTAGCAGGATTTGGCCAAGCTCGTATGACTGGACTATCGGATTCATATGCCGATGTGACAATCGAATTAATGTTCCAAACGATGTCAATATCTGTGCCACCATCATCAAAAGAAGATGAACTGGACTTCATATCTGGTTGATGTTTCAAAGCAACTCTGAAAGTGCCAGACTGCATACCCTCGACCGTCGTCCAGCTGGTGCTGAGGCCTACTGGCAAAGCATTTTCATCAAAATCTAAATAATTAACTGGTCCATCGCGGCTATCAATATTGCCATCTCCGGTAGGATCTGAAAAAAGCTGCTCCGTCCAGGCGAAATAAAATTGATGCTCTTCGTCTTCTTCTGCAATTTCTTCACTGATGTCTTCTCCCTCAATGGTATTCTCTACTTTAATACTTAGTTGATAGGTAGTGCTTTGAATAAGATCGATGTCTTCCACCACCAGATCCTGGGGACCTGGTCCATCAGGATCTGAAGCCACCGCCACCACCGTATCCCCACCTTCGGCTGGGGCGAAAGTCAACGTCACTCGATCAATCACTTCTTCTTCATTCTCGCATTCCGGAGCCTCCGGATCATCAACCACCACAACCGACCACATAATGTCAAGGTCGGTCCCGCCATCATTAAGACCTGATATGTTGGTCTTGATGTCCGGTTGGTGTTTCAACACGGTTCTGAATGTACCGGTGATATTATTATCCAT
Organism: Saprospiraceae bacterium; assembly: GCA_013001595.1. Classification (GTDB taxonomy): domain Bacteria; phylum Bacteroidota; class Bacteroidia; order Chitinophagales; family Saprospiraceae; genus JABDMH01. The sequence goes on from JABDMH010000161.1 coordinate 1,542, forward strand.
CGTACACGCGGTAGTCCACATCGTACTAAATCCAACCGGTAGGCTATTTTCATCTTGATCCAGATAATTGACCGGATCACTCCTATTGTCTAAATTCCCATCACCATCGGGATCATCGAATAGGTCTTCATCAAATGAGAATAGGAAGAGGTGATCTTCATCTTCTTCCATAATTACTTCAGTGATGTCTTCTCCTTCAAGGGTGTTCTCGAGTTGTATCGACAGCTGATATGCAGCACTCTCATTGAGCTCAATGTCTTCCACCACCAGATCCTGGGGTCCTGGTCCATCAGGATCCGAAGCCACCGCCACCACAGTATCACCACCTTCGGTCGGGGCAAAAGTCAATGTTACGCGGTCAATCACTTCTTCCTCATTCTCACAATCAGGTGCCTCCGGATCATCAACCACTGTAATGGGCCACGATAGACGAAATAGGGTTTCACCATCCTGAATGGTGGATGTATCGGATTTCATGTCCAACTCATTAAATGCAATGACGAAATTTCCACTGATATCACCATCCTGAGTGCAATTCGATGTTAGCCTAACTTTTAAGCCAAGAGGGAGACCGAGAGAATCCATATCTAAATATGCTATTTGTTCAGCTACCACTTCCTCAGTTAACTCATAAAACAACTGATAGCTGGATGCAACTTGCAGAATTTGATTGGTCAAGTCACCCTGCTCATCCTCAATAGTGACTGCCATATTGTAGACCGTACTTTCTTGCATTGTGATTTCTCCAGTGGTTATCAAACCACCACCAACCAATTGGGCTTCGGCAATAATCTCCGCGCCCATTTCTGGAGTAAAGGTAATGGTGACTCCTCTGATCGTATCTAACTGACCGATAGCGATCAATGGTAGCATGATAAAGCAAAGGAAGCAGTAGAATTTCATCATACTTCATTTTTGAAACAATGTTGCAATAATACCACAAATGCAACACTGTTGCAAATTTCCGCATCATTCATTCTTGCAGTTAATAAAAAGTCCCTAGCGTTATTGTCTTGATTTAACATTTAGGTCCAGGGACGCATACTACTTGTGCTATATGACGCAGTCAGAGTCTAACATTCGTAACCCTGGGTTAAGCCGGGATCTACCTGACGATTATCAGATCAGCAGCTCATTGACTCCTGCAACCATAAAAAAGGTAGATAGTAAAACATCATGCATTCCTCTAGAGATTCTCGATCCTCTTTCATGATCACATCAAGAGTCGGACCTCCTCGATGACTGGTCCTGAGTGATGCAGTGCGGGCCCACTCTGTGCATATTTGCCCATCGACCGGCCATTTTCGTAATTTGAATTTTTTCAACTATTCTCAGTATTGAAGGCATTGGTTTCATATCTGATGGCAGCGTTGCTGATCGCCGGTGCGGTGGCACACGTGGTGAGGCCAGAATTCTATGTGGCCATGATCCCGTCCTTTATTCCTCCCTCATTGGCCAATCTGTTGGCGGCACTGGCGGAACTGGTAGTAGGGGTGGCCATCCTAGTACCCCGCTTCAGGTTTTGGGGCGGACTCGGTTTTGCCTTGTTGATGATCGCTTTTCTGCCACTGCATATCTGGGACCTAGTACGAGCAGATCCGGTAATGGGCTCTGCCTCGGCTGCATTTGTGCGATTACTGCTGCAACTCATATTGATCTATGCAGGGTGGTGGATCTATCAATCATATAAAAAATAGATTGAAGTAAAGCATACAATAGATGAACAAGATCAACAGGCGCGACTTTCTTGAGCTTGGCTTGGCAGCCAGCACCAGTTATGGCTTGCAAGGAGCCATCCCAGGTGCTGGATGGACTCAAAATCAATTAGATCGTTTTGGCGGTTGGAGCGGTAAGAAATTCAAAGCCACCGGATTCTTCCGTCTGGAAAAGGAGAAGCGATGGTGGCTGGTCACACCAGAAGGACATGCCTTTCTGAGTTATGGCATCAATCACCTCCACCCAAATTGGTGGCAGCAAGAATACAACCGCAAAGCCTGGGAAAAGCGCTTAGACATAAAGGACATCCACGGGCCTGACTTCCATCCAGCATTGAGAAAATGGTTCTTAACCACCTGTCAGGAATACGGTTTCAATACGGTGGGTGTCCACAACCAGTTGTCGATCGTCAATCGACCACAGTCTGCTATTCCCTATGTACAAAAGCTCACCTTGGTTGACATACCTCACTGGAAGAGGGATGTGCCCGATGCTCATTTCTTGGATGTTTTTTCAAATACTTTTGAGCAACGATGTGATCAAATGGCCCAGGAGATTGCCAGACCCGTCAAAGAAGATCCCTTTCTACTAGGTTATGCCCTAACGGATTGTCCCCTATTTACCGAAGAAGACTGTCGTGCACGGCCAGACGTAATCGGGGGAGCGCCGCGCAAGGCAAGGATTGGCTGGCCTCGACGCCTACGCAATCTGGGAGGAGAGGCACCTGGAAAACAAGCGTATGTGGATACCATGCAAGAACTTTATCATGATGACATTGCCGATTTCAACGTAATCTACGGCACCAAATTCGAATCATTTGGCCAACTCGCTGCTGCGAGAGATTGGCGCACCGACACTGATCTGTCGAATGCTTACGAAACCCGAGACAATGTACAGTTCTTAAAAAGAGTGGTGGCAAAATACTACCAGACTGCGCGCGATTCCATCAGACAACACGACCCAAATCATCTGTTTATGGGTGATAAGATCAACGCCAATACCGACACTCTGGACACCCTCCTACCCACCACCACTCAATATACCGACTTAATCTACTATCAAATGTATGGCCGTTGGGACATACAGAGCAGCAGTCTGGACCGCTGGTCAAAACAAACGGACCAGCCGTTTATCAATGGTGATGCTGCCTTTACCATGATTACCGATACGATGCCACGTCCATATGGCCCCGTGGCTGATAATATTATTCAAAGGGCAGCATGGACAGCGGAATTCTTCCGAGGTGCCTTTGCCAGGCCTGAGTTTGTGGGCTGGCACTATTGCGGACTGATAGATGGCAGCAACCAAATCCCTTCAAAAACAGACCGCCAACATTCAGGTCTGCTGGATGGATATGGTAATCCCTATCCTGAATTAAGGAAAGTACTAAAGACTTGTGCTCAGAAGCTCTATACCATCGCCATGCAGGGGTGAGGGTAACGCTTGCTAATGTTGCCATCAAATTTTTCTTCATCTTTCAGCATGGAAAAGAACCTTGCGGATTACAAGACCATCGGCATCGTAGCCCATAGTTATGAAGGTGGTACCCTTTCATTGATTACTGCCTGTAGAGAAGGGGGTAAACTCCTTGGTCCACATATGCACCCTAACCTTGTGCTGAGTGCCATTCCAATGGGCCTAAGCATGGAAGCCTGGGAAACCGATGATTACCATACATTAGGCACACATCATGCTAAAGGTATTGATCAGGTATTCAAAAGCGGTGCGGATTTCTTCTACTGTCCAGACAATACATCACACATTGTCTTGGAAAAAATAATAGGGGATCAAAGCATTCCAGGACTCCATATTGCGGATGTGGTCTGTGCTGAAATCAAGAAAAAAGGGTGGAAAAAAATCGGCCTACTGGGCACCAAATGGACCATGACTGGACCGGTATATCCACGCGTATTCGAAAAACATGGCTTCAAGAAAATTATTCCTTCCCAAGACATCAGGCAAAAAATAAATGCCGCCATCTTCGATGAACTGTGTCAGGGAATAATCAAAGAAGAAACCACTAATGTATTTATCGAATGTATTAAAGATCTCAAAACTGAGGGAGCGGAATGTGTAATCCTCGGCTGTACAGAAATCCCTTTAATCATAAACGAGCAGAACTCTCCATTACCGGTCCTAGACTCCACAAGACTGCAGGCAAAATACGCAGTTGAATTGGCAATCTCCGACTGGCAAATCACCAGTCGTGGCTGGATCCAACTGGACAATCACTAAAACACAATATTTCGCTGATTTACTTTGTGCATTTGGGATCTAACAATGCCATCGAAAGTACCGCTAGTTAAAAATAGACTCAAAATCTGTGGCTACACCAATTCTCACTCCAAAATCGCGATGGGAGAAATCTTCAAATGAGGTAACAAATTCAAGCTTCAAAAAACGAAATATGTAGTTGATGCCATACCCAACCTCAACATAGTGGTTGGACGATGAGGTCTCCAGAAGGCTCATGAA